>DATAWL010000067.1:0-188302 GCA_036267215.1 Solirubrobacteraceae bacterium
CCGGCAACACGGGCAATACGGGCGCTGGTTGATCGGGTGATGACCGCCGGCGCCCGCCGGTTGCGGGCGTCGGCGCTGGCGCGGTTGGCGGTCTGGCCCCCGGGTGATAGCGGGAGCCGGACCGCGACGTGGTGGTCGTGGCTGCTTGTCGCCGCGGCGGTCGGCTGGAACCTGGCGAGTCTCCGGGCGCTCACGCTCGGGGTCACCTACCTGAACGACAGCTCGCTGCACGAGCAGATGGTGCGCTTCGCGACGGCGCAGCTGCGCGCCGGACACCTGCCGCTCACGAGCTGGTTCCCGTTCCTCGGCGAGGGGTCGCCGCAGTTTCTGCACTACCAGAGCCTGCCGGCGATCCTGACGGGGCTGGTGGGGCTCGCGGTCGGCCCCGACGCGGCGTTTCGCTGGTCGCTGTACCTGCTGTTGGCGCTGTGGCCGATCAGCGTCTACCTCTCGGCCCGCGCGTTCGGGGCGGGCCGGCCGGCGGCGGCCGCTTCGGCCGCGCTGTCCCCGTTCCTGGTCAGCGCCACCGGGGTCGGGTACGAGCAGCACGCCTACGTGTGGACGGGGTTCGGCGTCTGGACACAGCTGTGGGCGTCGTGGACGTTGCCGCTCGCATGGGGCTACAGCTGGCGAGCGATTCGCGACGGGCGCGGCTACTTCCGAGCGGTCCTGCTCACGGCGCTCACCGTTGCGCTGCACTTCGAGACCGGCTACCTGGCGCTCTCGGTGCTGCTCGTCTGGCCGCTCGTCGCCGGCAGGCCACTGATGGCCCGGTTGCGCCGTGCCGCGGTCGTGCTCGGCGGTTCGCTGCTCGCGGCGGCGTGGGTGATCGTCCCGCTCGTGGCGCAGCGGGGGTGGGCGGCCGTCAACGAGCCGCTGCGGGGCACAGGACTGGTCAACGGCTATGGCGCGCGTCGCGTGCTCGATTGGCTGGTCTCGGGGCAGCTGCTCGACCACGGCCGGCTGTCCGTCGTGACCGTGCTCGCGGCGCTCGGGTTCGGATTGGCGTGGCTTGCCTGGTCCTCGGACGCCGACGCCCGCGCCGTGCTGGTCGCGCTCGCGGTGTGCCTGCTGCTCGCGTTCGGTCGCACGACGTTCGGGTCGCTCGTCAATCTGATCCCCGGCAGCGCCGACCTGTTCTTTCGCCGCTTCATGATGGGCGTCCAACTCGCCGCCCTGCTGCTCGCCGGCCGCGGCGCGGCATGGCTGGCCACCGGCGCCATCCGACGGCTCAACACCCAGGTCGCGCGGTGGCGGCCCGGCCTGTCGGCGGCCGTTGTCCTCGTGGCGGCGGTCGTCGTGCTCGCGCCCGCCTGGCTTCAGCTCGGCGCCTTCGACCGACGTGACGGCGCCGCGATCGCCGCCCAGCGCCGGGCCGATGCCACCCAGGGCGCCCAGCTCGACCGCCTGCTCGCGGTGATCAACCGCGACGGCGGCGGCCGCACCTACGCGGGGATGCGGTCCAACTGGGGCCAGGAGTTCACCGTCGGCGCCGTCCCGGTGTTCAAGTACCTGGAGAGCCGCGACGTCGACGAGGTCGGCTACACGCTGCGTACCGCCTCGCTGATGACCGACCCCGAGGACTACTTCGACGACCGCGACCCCTCCGACTACCGGCTGTTCGGGATCCGCTACCTCATCCTCCCCGCCGGCTCCAGACCTCCCGTCCGGGCTCGGCTCGAGCTCCGGGCTGGCCCCTACTCGCTGTGGACGCTGCTGGGCGCCGCCGGCGTCCTGGACGCTGGCACGATCGTCGGTCACCTGAGCGCGAACCGAACCGACATCGGCACGCGGACGCTCCCCGTGCTGCACTCCGGGCTGGCCCAGCAGGAGCGTTACGAACAGGTGCGATTTGACCAGTCCGCCTCCGGCGTCCCGGCTCGATCCTCACGATCGTCGACCGTGCCGCCGCCGGGGCGGTCAGCCGGCACCGTGGTCGCGCAAGCCGACCGTCTCACCGTGGGCCGGGCCGCCGCCACCGTGGCAATGCGCCGGCGCGGCGTCGTCGTCCTGAGCGCCTCGTTTGACCCCGGCTGGACCGCGACCGTCGACGGACGCCCACAGCCCACCGAGATGGTCGCACCCGCACTGGTCGCGACGACCGTGCCAGCCGGAACCCACCGGGTCGTATTCCGCTACGCCGGGTTTCGCGGATATGCGCTGCTGTTCGCGATCAGCGTGGTGACCCTGCTCGCGCTGCTGTGCGCAGACGTCGCGCGCGCTCGCGCCGCAGCTCCGGGCCAGCGCCGTCGGCGAGGCCGCCAACGGCGACTACGCCGGCGGCGCGTCTGACTCGGGCGACGCCGGCGCTGGATCCTCTACGGTGCGGCACCACCGACCCAATGCATGACGGCCCACCAGCGTCAGCCTGCCGTCGGCCGTGATCCAATCCCGGCCACGGAGCTCGCCGACCACGTCGGACGGCATCGGATCGGCGCCCGTGCCGGTGCCGGCGAGCTGATTGCTGCCCGGCCGAGCCGTCCAGCGTCCAGAGTCCAGCGCGCTCAGCGCCACGCCCTGCTGATCTGTCGGCAGGTCCAGGGGATGCGGACCGGCTCCAGAGTCTGGCCGTGTCTGGGCGGCCTCGGTCGACCCCTCCAGATCGAGATCCGCGCTGAAGGGGCGCACGGCGCTGTCCTCATCACGGCGCTGGACGTGGCCGAACAGCGGATCGCCCGCTGAAAAACGGTCGTTCAGCCATTGACCGGCGGCGTCCGCCAGGGCACGTGCGCGGTCCGCGTCAACTCCGTAGCGCTGGGAGAGCTCGTCCACGTCAAGCTCGGAGAACCGTTGGACCGACCGGCTGATCTCGTCGGCAATGGCGCGCAGCCGATCTTCAAAACTGTCGTGATCGCTCATGCTCATATGTTCGCAGGTGCCGCATGCCGGCCGCCGGGGGATGGAGATTCTCCTGAGTTCAGGGCCGCGGCGGACGGCGCTTGCGGAGGGGAGCGGCACGGTGCTCGCGCGCATAGGCGCGATCGCGCGGGCGACGCATGGTTAGGCGTGCGCGTGTTGTGTTGACTGGCGCTGCCCGGCGGGGAGTAAGGTCGCGTCAGCGCGCCCGGAGCGGGCCGGACTGGAGGCAGGAGAACGTCGTCGACCCCCCGTAAGGCTGCTGCGTTGTTCGGTGCGGCCGCGCTTGGTGTCACAGCGATCGCGGGCGTCGGCTCGGCGGCCGGTTCCCCCCGAGCCAGCGTGGCGAGGCCCAGCTTTTCCAGGTTGAGCTCGAGCCAGGTCAAGGCCCGCTTGTCCGGTAATCGAGAGCGTGTGGTGGTCGTGTTGAACAACCAGCTCACCAACCTGCCGGCGAACCGGGCCCATCGGCACGCCCGAGCAGTGGCGGCCGCGTCGATGCAGGCTCCCCTGGTAGCCCAGCTCAAGCAGGTCGGGGCGACGCCCATCACCAGCCTTTCGATCCTCAACGCCGTCGCGGCGACGATGCCGGCGGCCGAGGCGCAGGCGCTCAGCCACGCCCCTGGGGTCAAGGAGGTCGTCCCCGACGGCACCATCATCATCGGGGGCGGCGCCTGGAACACGCCGACGGTGGCCGCCTCCCGCGTGCGCAGGCCGACGTCGACCATCCCGGGAACCGCGGCCGACGGGCATCAATTGTGCAGTACCTCTCCGGGCAAGCCGCTGCTGGAGCCCGAAGCCCTCACCAGCATCCACGACGCGTCCGACAACCCGGGCGACATTCGAAGCGTCCGCGATCGCAACGGGCAAGGGCGTCATCGTCGGGAACGTCGACGCGGACTCGCTGGCCGGCAACCCCAACCTCATCCGGCCCAACGGGCAGCACGTGGTCATCGATGCTCCCGACCCGACCGAGAACGTCTACAGCGACGAGTTCAACGGAGACGTGTCCACCATCGCCGCGCAGGGCACGGTCACCTACACCTACGCGTCTCAGCTGCCCTACTCGAACTTCCCCGCGAACTGCACCTTCCGAGTCGTGGGTGACGCCACCGGCGCCTCGCTGCTCACCACCGGTTACTTCACGGACACCAACTCGCTGGGTCAGATCGTGGCTCCCGAGTCGTAGGTCATCGCCGGGCTGCAGCAGGCGGTGAACGAGGGTGTCGACGTCGTGTCGGAGTCCTACGGCTATGGCGCTCTGCCGGGTGCCAACGACGACCTGCTCGCCCCGACGAACGACGCGATGGTGCAAGCGGGTGTGACCGTCGTCGAGAGCGCGGGCGACAGCGGCTCGTCCGGCACGGTCGAGGCCCCCGCCGACGACCCCAACGTCATCGACGCCGGTGGGACGAACGACCTCAGGCTCCTCGCCCAGGCCGACGGCTACACCAAGGGCTGGGAAGACGACAACATGACGATCCTGTCGTCCGGCGGCACCGCTCCCAACGGCGCTGTGGTCGACCTGGTCGCCCCCGGCTACCTGGCGCTCGCCCCCGTCGGCGCCGGCCAGGACCCGCCCGTTCCGACCGAGGTCTTTGGCGGCACCAGCGAGGCGGCCCCCTTCATCTCCGGCGCCGCCGCCGACGTGATCCAGGCATACCGTGACAGCCACGGCCCTACATCCCCGACGCCGGCCGAGGTGAAGCAGATCCTCACCAGCACCGCAACTGACATCGGGGCTGAGGCAGACCAGCAGGGCGCCGGCCTCCTGAACGTGTACGCAGCGGTTGAGGCGGCACGCCAGATGCCGGGCGCGTCGCAGACGCATTCCAGCGCTGGCGCAGTGGTGGACAACCCGACACAGCTCGACGTCCAGGGCCCGGGCGGCTCAACGGTCCACCAATCGGTCACGCTGTACAACGCCTCCTCCTCCACCGAGAGGGTCTTCGGCACCTAGCGGTCGCTTGGAAACGAGACGAGCCTCGGCAGGCCGGTCACCGAGAACGTCAGCGCCCCGTCGGCGAGCGCCCCGATTCCCGCCCAGGGGGCGACCGCGGCGGCACCGATCCGCTTCACGGTGCCGAGGGGTGTCAGCGTGCTCGATGCCGACATGCGCTGGCCGGACCCGACCAACAGCGATGACGACATCCGGACGTTCCTCCTGACCGACCCGGCCGGGAAGCTGGCCCAGATGTCGTACGACTACGGCGCCTCCAACGGGAACAACGCCAGCCCTGACATCCAGCACAGCACGGTCGAGCATCCGATGGCCGGAACCTGGACGGTCCAGATCCTGTGGGCCAATGGCCGCGGCCACGTGCAGACCGCGCCGGACACCCCGGGGCCATACACCGGAACCGTGACGTTCCAGGCCGGCGGACAGAACTTCACTGAAAGCCCGGCGGCCGCGCCCGTCACCATCCCGCCCCGCAGCTCGGTGAGCGTGCCCCTCAGCATCGCGCTCCCCCGGACTCCCGGCGATGCCCCCGAGTCGGTGCAGTTCACGGGGCTGAACGGGTTTGTCCAGAGCTCCGTGCCGATCGCCCGGCGTACCCTCATCCCGTCGGCCGGTGGCTCGTTCAGCGCGACACTGATCAGTTCGGTATCTCGCGGTCCCGGGCAGATCAAGACGTTCTATATCGATGTGCCGGCGGGCGAGAACGACCTCGACGTGTCGCTCCACGCGCCGGGCCACGCCGTCGACGATCCGGTGTACTACTACCTGTTCTCGCCGGCCGACCTCGAGCCCGGTGTCACGGAGTCCGGGAACATCGATGCCACGGCCACCGACACGACGCCGACGCCCGACAACCCGACTGGAAACGCCTCGCTCATCGCCCCCGATCCCCAGCCAGGTCTGTGGGAGATCGACGTGATGCAGGGCGCTGTCACCGACGGGACGGTGTTCTCCCAGAACGTCACCGGGATCGTTGCCTACAACCAGCTCGCACCCGTCACCGAGACCGGTCTGCCGACATCGACGTCGACGACCGTCGACACCGGCGCCAGCGTCCCGATCACGGTGACGGTCAAGAACACGACGAACCACCTCGGGTACTTGCAACCGTCGGGCAACGACATCAGTGGCGGCAACACCGTCACGCCGGAAGAGCTGGCTCCCGGAGCCACGGGGACGCTGACGGCGACGCTGTCGCCCAGGGCAGCCGCGGGCTCCGTGGTGGACGGCACCCTCAGCGTCGTCGACTCAACGGACTGGGGAGCTTCTGAGCCCGCCGTCGGATTCCCGGCGTCGGCCTCGGACTTCCACGACTTTGCCTACGCGTACACGGTCGGGAGCTAACTCGAGCGGCGAGCGCCGGCAACAACGGCAGGGCCCGGGCCTCATCGCAGGCCCGGGCCAACGCCGTCTGGGCCGCCGGTGCATCGGTCGCACCCGGGCCGCCTGGCTAATCCGAGACGAGCCGCTGGCCGCCGTCGATGGTGTAGGTGGCTCCGGTCAGGGCCGTGTTGCTCATGATGTGGACGGCGAGCGCGCCGACGTCATCCGGCCCGACGACGCGTCTGATCGGGAGCGTGGCGCGCAGCTGATCACGCCGCTTTTCGAGGTCGCCGCCGAGCAGCGATGCCGACAGCCCGGTGTCGACGAAGCCGGCGGCGATCAGGTTGACGCGGACCGGCGCGAGCTCCACCGCCAGGTTGGCCGTCAGCGCGGGAAACGCGGCGGCGACCGTCAACTCGCTTCCGGAGCCGACGCTTGGCCGGCCGCCCTCAGGGGTCATGAACAGCAGCGTCCCTCCCGGCCTGACCCGGTCGACAGCGTTGCGGGCGGTTTCGACGGCGAGCAGGAGGTGGTCGCTGAGGGCGTGGCGCAACGCGTCTGATTTCGTCTCGAGCAGGGGTCCGTAGTGCGGACCGCCGGCGGTGACCATGACATGGTCGATCGCCTTCGGCAGGCCCGCGAAGAATCGCGCAAGCTCCGCCGGATCATTGGCGTCGAAGGCAGCCGTGCTGAGCGCGTCGAGATCGAGCGCCGCGCGCTGCAGGGCGTCGCTCGGGTGGTGTCCGGTGAGGATGACGTTCGCGCCTTGGGCGCGGGCGCGCGTGGCTGTCGCCAGCCCGATGCCCGCGCTGCCGCCGATCACGACGACGGTCTGCCCGAGCAGCTCCGGCTCGCGGCCTGTGGGACCGGCCGGGGTGGTGGCGGTCATGCGCCCGGATGCCGGGACCTCCGCCGACGTATCGCTGCTTGCGCCGGTGATGCTCACAGCGGCCTCCAATGGTTGATTGACGCCCCACAGCGTGACGCCTTGCGGCGCGTCGCGCGCCCGTGGAGTCCCTGGTCCGTGGCCCTGGTCATGACCACCGTCCCGGATCGAGACAGCGGTGGACGGCAGACCACGGCAGACCAGGGACCTGACCCGGGCGTGCCCGGGCGCGAGCGGGTGCTCACTCGCTGAACATCACGGTCGCACCGTTCTCCCCTACGCCGGAAGCAGGAGCGTCATGCCCTCAGAATCGAAGGTCGCGCAGATCAGGCTCGGTCGGGTCACGTCCTCATACCGTCGAGTCGTACTGGACAACCCGCCGCTCAACCTGATGGGCCCGGAATTCGTTCTGCAGATCCGAGAGATCGTCACGGACCTCGAGAACGACGATGACGTGAAGGTGGTGGTCTTCGAAAGTGCCGTCGACGGCTTCTTTCTCAATCATTCCGACTTTCGCGCGAAGCTCGAGGATCTGACCAGCATCCCGCAGGGTCTGACCGGCCTGGAGGCATGGCCCGACGTTTTGGTGCGCCTGACGCGCGCCCCATTCGTGTCGATCGCGCTGATCCGTGGGCGGGCGACGGGCAACGGCAGTGAGCTGGCGCTCGCGTGCGACATGAGCTTCGCCAGTCGGGAGCACGCGGTGTTGTCGCAGTGGGAGGTGGGCGTGGGCTTTGTCGCCGGTGGAGGGCCCATGGCGCGATTGCCCCGGGTCATGGGACGGGGACGCGCCCTCGAGGTGCTCCTGGGTGCAGACGACATCGCAGGCGCCGATGCCGAGCGCCTGGGGTATGTGAACCGTGCGCTGCAGGATGCCGAGCTCGACGGTTTTGTCGATGCGCTGGCAACCCGGATCGCCTCGTTTGACAAGTGGGCGATCGCCAACACCAAGCGCCTCGTCAACGCGGCCAGCCTGCCGCCCGACGTCGAAATCAGAGCGGGCTGGGACGCCTTCCTGGCCTCGTTTCAGCGACCGGCGGGGCAGGAGAGACTCAACGCGCTTCTGGAGCAAGGGCTCCAGGAGCCTGGAGAGGCCGAAGATCGACTCGGCTCCTACCTGGGACAGCTGGGCCTCAACGGCGGGCGGTGAAAACCCGAACGACGAACCAGCGGATCCGGCCCCATGGGTGCTCCAGCAGGGGCCGGCCGCCGCTAGGCGGTCGGTCGCGCCGCGGCGATCCGCTGGTGCAGTACGACGACGGCCGGTCCGTCCAGGGCCAGCGCCCAGGCCAGCTGGTCGGCGAGGTCCTCGGGGGTGGCGGTGCGCACCGGCACGCCGAACGATGCCGCGATCGCCTCGATGTCCTTGCCCGGCAGCTCGACCGCGGTCGTCTCGCCGAACTCGTCGCGCTGGTACTCGCGCAGGATGCCGTAGCCGCCGTCGTCGATGACCAGCAGCTTGGCGGCGATCCGGTGCTGGGCGGCCGTGCCCAGCTCAGCCAGGGCGTATTGCAGGCCGCCGTCGCCGACGACGGCCAGCACCGGACGCTGCGGGTGGGCCGCGCGGGCGCCGAGCGCCGCGGGCCAGGCGTAGCCCAGCGTCCCCGAGCCCAGCGGATAGAGGAACTGCTGCCCGCCGCTCACCGGGAGATGCGGCGCCGCCCAGTACCCGAGGATCGTCATGTCCCAGGCGGTGATCGCGTCGGCGGGGAGGATCTGGGCGATGCTGGCCAACAGCCCCATCTCGACGGCGCGGTCCTGAGTGGCCAGTCCGTCGCGGATGCGGCGGCGCACGGCGGCCACCCGGTCGGGCGCGTCCGACGGCGGCCGCGGCGGGCGGGGCGACAGCTCGGCCACCAGCGCCAGCAGCGTCAGCTTGGCGTCGCCGACCAGCGGCAGGGCGCTGTAGGTGACCCCGATGCGCTCGGGTGCCGCGTCGAGGTGAATGACCTGGCCGGGCAGGTCCAGGCTGTAGTCGGCGGTCGTCTCGGCGCCGAGCTCGGTGCCGACGCACAGCACGACGTCCGCGCCTGACAGCAGCTCCTGCAGGGCGGCCTCGTCGCAGCCGCTGCCGGCGGCGAGGGGGTGCTCGTCAGGCAGCGCGCCCTTGCCCATGTACGTGGTGGCCACCGGCGCGTCGAGCAGCTCGGCCAGCTCGCGCAGCTCGGGGCGGGCTCCGGAGCGGATCACGCCGCCCCCGGCCCAGATGACCGGCCGGCGGGCGTGAGCCAGGGCGGTGGCGGCCAGGCCCACCTGCTCGAGCGGCGCGCACTGGCGGGCGACCATGGCCTCGAGCTCGGTCACCGGCGCGATGACCGCCGGCGCCTTGAGCAGGTCCACCGGGATCTCGACGAACACCGGCCCGCTGGGCGGGGTCAGCGCGATGCGCCATGCCTGGGCCAGCAGCCCGGGGATCGACTCGACGCTGTGGGCGCGGGCCGCGTACTTGACCAGCGGCGCGAACGAGGCCAGCTGGTCAGGCAGCTCGTGCAGGTAGCCGCGCCCGCGGCCGACGAGGTCGGCGGGGATCTGGCTGGAGATGGCGACGACCGGAACGTGGGAGCTGGCCGCCTCCATGATCGCCGTCAGCGAGTTGAGCGCGCCCGGGCCGGTCGAGAGTAGGAGTGGGGCCGGGTGTCCGCTCGAGCGGGCGTAGCCGTCGGCGGCGAAGCCGGCGGACAGCTCGGTGCGATTGCCGTAGACGCGGATCGAGCTCTCGCGCAGCCCCTCCCAGATCGCCAGGGCGTGGATTCCGGGCACTCCGAACGCCGCCTCCGCGCCCAGCGCGGCGAGGCTCTCGGCCACCAGATGACCGCCGACGCGCTCAGGCATGAACGGTCATCGTGCCTTCGCTGCCGATGCGGGCCTCGCTCTCAGCCGAGGCCGGCGCGGGGTCCGCGGGAGCCGGCGGGGTGAGACGGGCCTTGATCACGGGGCGAAGCGTAATGACCATGATGGCGGCGAGGGCGAGCAGCGGCACCGCATCGCTGGTCGCCTGCGACAGGTTGGCGGCCGCCGGGGCGCCGACCGTCTCGCCCACCGCCCAGGCGAGGTTGAGCATCAGCGATGCCACCGCCAGCGGGATGCCCACTCGTTCGGTGGCCTCGGTGATGACCGAGATCGACGGGATCGTGTACATCGTCAGCGGGCCGCCGAGCGCGATCACGCTGACGACCGCCAGCAGGATGGCCGAGTGGGGGAGGGTCAGCAGTGCCAGCAGGACGGCGGTCAGCGCCAGCCCGACGCAGACCAGGACACCGGCGCCGCGGCGATCCACCGCGCGGCCGACCGGGCCCGCGACCTGCATGCTGATCAGCGAGGCGACCAGGAAGGTGGCCCCGATCAGGACGCCGGAGCCGCCGAACCGCGCCAGGCGCAGCGGCAGCAGGGTGCCGGTGGCGCCGATCGTCGCCGCCTCCAGCAGGATCAGCCACGAGGCGAGCAGGATGTGGCGGTTGGTCAGCACCGCGCGCAACGGCGTGGCCGTCAGCTCGGGACCGTCGGCGCGCGCGGGCGGCTCGGGGTGGCGCACCGTCCAGGCGGCCAGCGCGATCGACACCGCGCCGACGAGGATGAACACCGGGCGGGTGCCGAGCGTCACCGCCAGGGTGCCCAGGATCGGCCCCAGCAGGGTGCCGAAGATGGCGGCCCCGATGACCGAGCCCAGCACGGCCCCGCGGCGCGCCCGGGGGGCCACGGCGATGACCCAGGTCAGCCCGCCACCCCAGATGAAGCCGCACCCGATGCCCTGGACGAACCGCAGCGCGTCGAGGGTGACGATGCTGGTGCCGAAGCCGAACGCGGCGATCGAGACGGCGAACAGCAGCAACCCGATCAGGGTGGTGCGCCGGACGCCGGCCCGGGTGGCGACCCAGGCGCCCAGCAGCGATCCGGGGATGATCCCCGCCGGGTAGGAGGCGGCGAGCACGCCGACGGCCGGCTTGGCGGCGTGCAGCTCGTGGGCGTAGTGGGGCAGCACCGGGGTCACCGCCGAGTACATGGCCGCCTCGAACAGCAGCAGCGCGCGGACGAGCACGACGGTGCCGCGCTCGGGGGCGTGCCGCGGGCCAGCGGCCGATCCGGCGCGCGGGCGCAGGGTGTTGACCAGGGCCTTCATGCGCTCGCCAGCAGCACGGCGGCGAGGCGGTGCAGCCGTGGTCGAAGATCCTCGTCGGCGCCGGTGGCCAGCTGCTCGATGAGCAGTCCGTCAGCGGCGCCCAGCAGCAGTTCGGCGTCGTCGCGCGGGCGCGCCGATCCCGCGCTCTCCAGCAGCCGGCTGAGCGTCTGCAGGTAGACCTCGGTCCAGCGCTGCGCGATCTCCTGCAGCGCCGGACGCCGGGCCGCCTCCAGCAGCAGGGCGAAGGTGGCGATCAGTGATCCGCGGCCGGCGCAGCCCGGGTCGTCGCAGTCGACGATCGCGTCCATGACCGCGTCGATCGGATCGGTCCCGCCGGTGCTCGCCGCCGCGGCGGAATCGAGCAGCCGCGCGGTGTCGCGCTCGGCGGCCAGTTCCAGCGCCGCGGTCAGCAGGTGCTCCTTGGAATCGAACCAGTACGTCGTGCTCGCCAGCGGCAGCTGCGCGACCTCGGCGACCCGCCGGTGCGTGACCGCATCGGGCCCGACCTCGGCCACGATCTTCAGCACCGCCTCGAGCAGCGCCTCGCGCCGCGCGGCGCCGCGCGGGCGAGGATTTTCCGGTGTATTGGTGGTCGCCGTCATCATCGGTACAACTGTACCAATAATTGGTACAAACGTACCGAATGCCCGGCCGACGGAGGCGCGCGTGGGTCGGCGGGGACGTCCCCGGCCCGGCGGCGCCCAACGCTAAACCGGCGTGGCCAGCAGCCGGGCGAGCTTGGCCTGGGTGTCCTCCTCGGCCACCGGCGAGTACAGGATGAGCCGCTGCTCGGGGTCGTCCTGGGGGTTGAACACCGCGTGCTCGAACCGCATGGTGCCGACCACCGGATGGTGGATGGTCTTGCGCCCGGTGCCCTGCCGCGCCACCTCGTGCTTCTTCCAGGCCGTGCAGAACTCGGGGCTGGACTTGCGCAGGGTGGCGATCAGCTCCTCAAACTCGGGGTCGCCGAGGTGGCGGGCACTGTCGGCCCGCAATTTGGCCACCAGAAGTCGCGAGCTGGTGTCCCAGTCGTCGAACAGCTCGCGCCGGGCCGGGTCCATGAAGTGCATCCACGCGTGGTTGCGCGCCGCCTTGGGCACCGCGCCGAAGTCGCCGAGCAGGGCGCACGCCGCCGCGTTCCAGGCCAGGTAGTCCCAGCGGCGGCCGATCACGAACGCCGGGTTGGGCCCCAGGTTCTCGATCAGGCGCCGGACCGTGGGGGAGACCCGCTCGTCTGACTTGCAGGGCGGCGGCTCCTCGCCGCGCCCGAGCAGCACCAGGTGGGTGCGCTCGGCCGAGGACAGACGGAGCGCGCGGGAGATGGCCTCGAGCACGTCGAGCGACGCCCGCACGTCGCGGCCCTGCTCCAGCCACGTGTACCAGGTGGCGCCCACGCCGGCGAGGTGTGCGACCTCCTCCCGGCGCAGCCCGGGGGTGCGCCGGCGTCCGCCGCCGGGCAGCCCGACGTCATCGGGCTTCAGCGACGCGCGCTTCTTGCGCAGGAAGTCGGCGAGCTCCTCGCGGCGCCGCTCTGCATTGGCGCCGACGATCTCCGAGGCCGGTAGGGATGGGGTCTCAGTGGCGGTGGGGGGGAGTGCTACTACCAGGATAACTCCTTCTCTTGTACCTGGATAAGCATCATCGCATCATACTCTCATGCTCGCAACTCGAAATCTTCTGAAGCGGCGTTTGGCCTCGACGAACGCGCTGTTGGCGGTCGTCTGCCTCGCCCAGTTCATGGTTCTTCTCGACGTCTCGATCGTCAACGTGGCCCTGCCGTCGATCCGCGACGGACTCGGCTTCTCGACGACCGGTCTGCAGTGGGTGGTCAACGCCTACACGCTGACGTTCGCCGGCCTGCTCATGCTCGGCGGGCGCGCGGCCGACCTGCTCGGCCGCCGGCGCGTGTTCCTGGCCGGAACCGCCATGTTCGCGCTGGCCTCGCTGGGATGCGCGCTGGCCAGCTCTCGCGGGATGATGATCGGCGCCCGGGGCGTCCAGGGCATCGCCGGCGCGATCAGCTCGCCGGCGACATTGTCGATCATCACCAGCACGCTTCCCGAGGGGCGGGAGCGCAACCGCGGCCTGGCCCTGTGGGGCGCGATGGGCGCGCTCGGCGCCTCCTCCGGCGCCCTGCTCGGCGGCGTGTTGACCCAGTGGCTGGGCTGGCAGGCGATCTTCGCCGTCAACGTTCCGCTCGGTGCGATCGTGGTCGCCCTCGGCCTGGTGGCGATCCCGCAGATCGCGCCGGTCGATCAGCACGGGCGCCACTTCGACGCGCTGGGGGCGACGCTGATCACCGCCGCGCTGTTCGGGATCACGTTCGGCATCGTGCGCACCGACACCCTCGGCTGGGGCTCGACCGGGGTGCTCGGCCCGCTGGCCGCCGGGCTGGCCCTGCTGGCTGGGTTCCTCTACGTCGAGGCCCGGGTGGCGAAGGCGCCGCTGGTCCCGCTGTCGATCTTCCGGATCGGCCGGCTGCGCTCGGCCAACCTGATCGTGCTGCTGATGTACGCCGCCAACTTCCCGGCGTGGTTCTTCATCACCCTGTACCTGCAGCAGGTGCTGCACTTCAGTGCGATCGAGGCGGGCCTGGGGTTCTTGCCGATGACGCTGTCGATCTTCACCGGGTCGACGCTGGCCCCCCGCGTGGTCGCCCGGTTCGGCCCCCGTCCGGTGATCGTCCCCGCGATGACGTCGATGGCGGCCGGCATGCTGCTGCTGTCGGGCATCGCCCCCGGGGGCACCTACGTCGGCGACGTTCTGGCCGGCGCGCTGCTGACCGCGCTCGGCATGGGCTTCTCGCTGGTGCCCTCGACGATCGTGGCCATGTCCGGCGTCGCCGGGTCCGAGAGCGGCGTGGCCTCGGGGCTGCTCAACACCTCGCGGCTGATGGGCGGCGCGCTGGGGCTGGCGATCCTCAGCACGATCGCCGCCAGCCAGACCCGCGGCGACATCGGCGTCAGCGCCGGGCAGGCGCTGTCCAGCGGATTTGACCTGGCGTTCACGGTCGCCACCGGCTTCGCCCTGGCGGGCGCGTTGGTGGCGGCGATCACGCTGCGGCCGGCGGCCACCGTCAGCAAGGTCGTGGAGGTCCCCGAGCCCGCGGAGGCGGAGGAGCCGACTGTCCTGGTCGCCTGAACGAAGCTGACGCGATCCCCCGCGGCGCCCGGCCGGACCGGACGTGCCGGGCACCGCGGGCGGATCGTTCCCTTCCCAAAGTCGTGGGCGTCGTCTCAGTGGTCGACCTTCACGGGTCAGCCTTGAGCCGGGGGCGCGCCCGGTGCCGTCGCTCTGACCAGGCGCTGGGCCAGTGCCGCGATGCGCTGTGCCAGCTCGGGCGGCTCGACGACCTCGAAGTCGACGCCGAGCCCGGCGACGTAGATGGCGAACGCGTCGAGCCAGTCGATCCCGGCGCACAGCCGGCAGCGGCCCTCGTCGACCGGCTCGAGGGTGCCCATCGCGAAACGGCGACGGGCGGCGATCGCGTCGGCGCTGTCGTGGAGGATCACGACGACCTGGTAGCGGTCGCGGGCGGCGGACACCCGCTGGGCGACATAGGCGGCGAGGTCGGCGGCCGGCGGGGTCCGGGGGGCGAAGCGGCGGCCGGCCGCCGGGGTGGGCTCGATCCGGTCCACGCGAAAGGTGCGCCAGTCCATGCGATCCAGGTCCCACGCCACCAGGTACCACCGCCGGCCGGTGTGCACCAGGCCGATCGGCTCGACCAGGCGCCGGCTGCGCTTCTCGTCGTGGGCGCGGTAGCCGAAGGTCAGCCGCTCGTGGTCGCGGCAGGCGGTACCGATCGCCAGCAGCGTCTCGGGGTCGGCCAGCGGCCCGGTCGCCGGGTAGGGCACCGTCGCCGCCTGCAGTGCGTGCACCCGGCGCCGCGCCCGCTCGGGCAGGAGCTGCTCGAGCTTGGAGAGGGCGCGCACCGAGGTCTCCTCGATCCCGGCGACGCCGTCGCTGACCGCGGTGCGCAGCCCCACGGCGATGGCCACCGCCTCCTCGTCGTCGAGCAGCAGCGGCGGCAGCGACGTGCCCGCGCGCAGGCGGTAGCCACCGGCGGCGCCGGTCACCGCCTCCACCGGATAGCCGAGCCGGCGCAGGCGCTCGACGTCGCGACGGATCGTCCGGGGACCGACCTCGAGCCGGTCGGCCAGCTCGACCCCCGACCACTGGCGGCGGGACTGGAGCAGGCCGAGGAGGTCGAGCAGGCGGGCCGATGTTTCGAGCATGGATCGGAGAATTCCAGATAAATAGGACAGACGCTGACCTAGACCGGACATACCGTTCCGGGGGTCCGATCAACCGCCATCCAAGGAGCCCATGATGGATTGGAAGCTGGAGCTGGTGATGGTCCCGGTCTCAGACGTGGACCGGGCGAAGGCCTTCTACACCGATCAGGTCGGCTTCAACGCCGACCTCGACGAGTCGCCGGACGACGACACCCGATTCGTGCAGTTGACCCCCCGCGGCTCGGGCTGCTCGATCGCCATCGCCAAGGGCATCGTCGACACCGCGCCGGGCAGCGTGGCCGGCCTCATGATGGTCGTCCCCAGCGCGGCCGACGCCCACGCCGAGCTGAGCGGGCGGGGCGTCGACGCCTCGCCGGTCCAGGAGCTGCCATGGGGCAAGTTCGTGTTCTTCTCCGATCCGGACGGCAACCGCTGGTCGGTGCAGGAGCTCCGCGGGCAGGGCTGACCCCCGGGCAGGGCTGACCCCCCAACCGCGCGCGCACACGCGGAACTTGCGCCGTCCGCCGACCCGGTCACCGCGCTGACCACTCGTCCATTCGTCCACTGGATTCCGGTACGCTAAAGGTGTCCGGTCGGCGGGGGACGGGGTCGGCCGGAGTAACGGATTACACGCAACGGTGAGCATCGAGGCTCACGGGAGGTACGTGGTGCGCGGACTCCTCATGATGGTGTTCGTCCTGGCCGCCGCCGGCCCGGTCGCCGGTCCGGGGCTCTACTCGGTGGCGGCCGGCAGCGTTCACGCCGCCCACCAGGCGCAGCAGCTGCTCGACTGCGATGCCCGGGCGGCCAGCCAGTCGACCGCCGACGGGCCCGGCCCGGGCGAGGCCCACTGCCAGCAGCTCGATCAGCAGCTGGCCTCGACGCTGGGCACGAACTTCCAGACCGGCGCCAATGCACCGGGGGCGTTGATCACGTCGACGCCGTAGAGGGCGCTGCCGCGGCGTTGATGGTCGTCCGTGCGGCGGTGAGAGGGGTATCGGCGAACGTCAACGGCGGCTATCGAGTGCGGCACGGGCGGTGTCTCGGGTCCCTGTGGCGTAGGCAAACGTCCCACGCGGTGCCCGCTGAGAGTTGGGTGGGGTGTTTGCCGTCGTGAGGAAGGCAAACGCCCCGAGGGGCTCGGAGGAGTGGTCGGTTGGGACGTTTGCCGACGGTTGGGCTCGCGTGTTGCGTCATGGGCGACGAACGCATCGGCACGACGGGCACGGCCGCGTGAACCTCACCGAGCGAAGCGAGGTCCCAGGCGGAGGGAGCGTCAGCGACCGGTCTCATCCGCGCGGAGCGCGGCGCGAGCACAAGCTGCGTCAGCACCCTTCGTTGCCGCCGTTTTTCCGCACGAGCGGCGACCTCGCTCACGGCCGCCCACCCGCCGGAACGCGGGACGCGGGACGCGGGACGCGGAACGAGGCCAGTGGCGGGGCGATCGGCGCCCCGCCACCGTTGAGCTCGTGAGACCCCCGGCGGGCGGCCGGCCGGCATCGGCGCCGCCGGCCGCCCGGGGGAGGGAGTCGTGCGTCAGCCGGCGGCGGGCTCCGGCGTGACCGTGCGGTCGCGTTGGTGCTCGCGGGCCGACCGCCCCTCGACGTTGAGGCGCGGCAGGCTGTGGTTGAGCCAGCTGGGGATCTTCCAGTTGGCGTCGCCGAGGAGGATCATCAGCGCCGGCACCAGCACCGAGCGGACGATCAGCGCGTCGAGCAGAACGGCGCTGGCCAGGCCGACGCCGAACAGCTCGATGATCCGCTCGCCGCCGAGGATGAACGAGGCGAACACCAGCACCATGATCGTCGCCGCGGCGGTGATCGTCCGGCCGGTCGCCGCCAGGCCGTGGGTCACCGCCTCGGTGTTGTCCCCGCGGCGGTGCCACTCCTCGTAGATGCGGCTGACCAGGAACACCTCATAGTCCATCGACAAGCCGAACAGGATGGGGAACATGAGCACCGGCACGAACGTCTCGATCGGCCCGGTGGTGCCGCCCAGCCAGCCCTTCTGGAAGATGGCGGTGATGATCCCGAAGGCCGCGCCGGCCGACAGGAGGTTCATCACCGCGGCGGTCAGCGGGATGACGATGCTGCGGAACACCGCCATCAGCAGCAGGAAGCTCAGCAGCACGACGATCCCGATGAACAGGGGGAGCTTGGCCGACAGGATGTGGCCGAAGTCCTCGAACACCGCCGTCGTGCCGCCCACCAGCACATTCAGCCCGCTGCCCTTGCTCGCCGCCGGGATGACCTCCTGGCGGATGTGGTTGAGCAGGGTCGACGTCGACGCCGCCTGCGGTGACCCCTTCGGGTACACGCTGGCGATGGCGACGTTCGGCCGGCCGTGGCCTGGCTCGAGCACGTGGACCCCGGTGGAGCCGACGACGCCCGGCGTGGCCGCCACCGCCTGCTCGACCTTGGTGAACGCGGTCACCTGGGCCTCGCCGTTGACCTGGGCGACGAGCTCGAGCGGGCCGTTGTAGCCCGGACCGAAGCCCTTGGCCAGCAGGTCATACGCCTTGCGGGTGGTGGTGTTGGAGGGGTCCGTCCCCGCGTCGGCCGATCCCAGCCGCATCGAGAAGAACGGGATGGCGATGATGATCATCACCAGCGCGGCGACGGCCGCGAACACCGCCGGGCGCTTGCTCATCGCCCCGGCCCAGCGCACCCACAGCGGGGACTCGACCGAGGTGCTGAACTTGCCCTCGCGCAGGGCGCGTCGCTCCCGGCGCCGCGGCACCCACTTCCCCACGATCGCCAGCAGGGCGGGCAGCAGCGTCAGCGCCGCCAGCACGGTGAAGGCGACGGTGACGGTCGCGGCGATGGCCACGCCGTAGAGGAAGCTGACGCCCAGCGCGAACATGCCGAGCATCGCGATGCAGACGATCAGCCCCGCGAACAGGACCGCGCGGCCGGAGGTGTCGATCGCCTCGACCACCGCCGCCTCGCGACTGTCGCCGCGGGCCAGCGCCTGTTTGTACCGGGTGACGATGAACAGCGCGTAGTCGACGCCGACGCCGAGGCCGATCAGCAGCGCCAGCTCGTTGGAGAAGGTGGCGATGTCGATCACGTGCGACAGCAGCCCGACGACCGAGATGCCCGACCCCAGCGAGAGCCCGGCGGTCAGCAGCGGCAGCATCATCGCGGTGAACGAGCCGAACACGATGAACAGCACGATCGCGGCGGCGAGGAAGCCGAACTCCAGCCCGCTGCCGGAGTTGGTGGCGTTGCCGGCCTCGGCGATGTTGCCCTCGGCCTGGAACTGGACTCCATCGCCCGACGCCGACGTGATCGTGTTGTCGAACGTCCGGGCGTCCGCGGCGGTGATCTTGTTCTGGTTCGCCGCGTTGGTGAAGGTCACGTTGGCGAACGCGACCTGGCCGCCCGGGGCGATCTGCTTGCTCGCCGCCGGCGAGAATGGCGAGGTCACGCTCGCGACCTCCGGCAGGGCCGCGACCTTGTCGAACAGCGCCTCGGCCCGGGCCTTGACCGCCGGGTCAGTGACCTTGCCCTGATCGACGGCGACCACCAGCTGGTCGGTCTCGCCCGACGCCCGCGGGCTGGAGCGCTGCAGCAGCCGGATGGCGTCGAAGCTGCCGGTATGGGGAAGCTTGAAGTTGTCGGTGTAGGCGCTGCCCGCGCCCGAATGGATCGCGACCAGCGCGATCAGGGACACGATCCACGCGCCCAGGGTCACCCACCGGTGCCGAAACGCCCAGGTGGCTAGTTTTCTCATGTGTCGGTCAACCTCCGAATCTAAGGTGCCCACCAGGCTAGGGACGACTCCGCGCTCGCGGTAGTGCCGTCCCGCTGAAATCGGCCATGACAAAAGTCACGACGCTCATGTATTCGCCCGCGTACGTCATCGATTGAACACGTGATCGCTGACATTTGGTTGACATCGTGTTGCCGAGGGGCCGCGTGAGCCCCGCGGCCCGCTCCCGGGCGCGGCGGCGCAGCGCCGGTCTGCTGCTGTACCGGACCCCGGCCCACAAGTCGACGGTCCTCGAGGTGCTGCTCGTCCATCCCGGCGGCCCGCTGTGGGCCAAGAAGGATCTTGGGGCCTGGTCGATCCCCAAGGGCGAGTACGACGACGACGAGGATCCGCTGGCCGCCGCCCGCCGGGAGTTCATGGAGGAGCTGGGCTCGCCGCCGCCGGCGCAGGACGGTGCGGAGCCGATCGCGCTGGGCGAGATCCGCCAGAGGTCGGGCAAGCGGGTGAGCGCCTGGGCCCTGGCCGGCGACTTCGACGTCAGCCGGACCGCCAGCAACACCTTCAGCATGGAATGGCCGCCGCGCTCCGGACGCGCCCACGAGTTCCCTGAGGTCGATCGCGCGGAGTGGTTTCGCATCGCCGAGGCGCGGCGGCGGATCAACCCGGCGCAGGCCGAGCTGCTCGACCGGCTGGTCCAGGCGCTGACCGCGTGAGCCCGGCGACCCCTGACCGCGTGAGCCCGGCGACCCGGTTCCGAGCGCTGACGGCATGAGCGGATCGGACAACATCAGCCCGACGGCCCACTACACCGGGGAGGTGTGGCGGCGCAACGGCCTGTCGCATCCGTGGCTGGGCACCGCCGAGGGGCGGGTGATGTACGACGCGCTGCACCCGGTCATGGCCGCCAGCGCCGCCGCCGGCGCGCCGTCGCTGGAGACCTACCTGCTGGCCCGCCACCGGGCGATCGACGCGCTGCTGCAGGCGGCGATCGAGCGCCATGGCGTCAGCCAGGTGATCGAGATCGCCGCCGGCCTGTCGCCGCGCGGCTGGCGGTTCGCCAACCGCTATGGCGACCGGCTGATCTACGTCGAGGCCGACCTGCCGGCGATGGCGGCGCGCAAGCGCCGCGCGCTCGCGCGCATCGGGTCCCTGTCCGCCGAGCATCGGGTCGTCGAGCTCGACGCGCTGCACGCCGGCGGTCCCCAGAGCCTCGAGGCGGCGGCGGTGCAGCTGGACCGCTCGCGCGGGCTGGCGATCATCACCGAGGGCCTGCTCGGCTACCTGGAGACGGGCGCGGTCGTCGACCTGTGGACCCGGTTTCACGACACGCTGGACGCCTTCCCCACCGGGCGCTACATCTCCGACCTGCACCTGGGCAGCGCGATCACCCCGGCGGTGAGGGCCTTCCGGCTGCTGCTCTCGGCGTTCGTGCGCGGCGGGGTCCATCTGCACTTTCACGATGCCGCCGAGGCCGAGGACCAGCTGCGTGCCTGCGGGTTCGCCACGGCGGCGGTCCGGCCGGCGGGGCGCGTGACCGACGCGGCGCAGGGGCAGGCGGGGTGGCTGGCTAATATCCTTGAGGCGTCAACCACCTGACCTCGGGAGCGCCGTCTGATGATCACCGCCACCCTGTACTCCGATCCGGCCTGCCCCTGGGCCTATTCCGAAAGCCCCGCGCTGCGGGTCATCGAGTGGCGCTACGGCGACCAGCTCGACTGGAAGCTCGTGGTGGTCGGGCTCACCGAAAGCGCCGATCAGTACGCCGCCCGCGGCTACACCACGCTGCGGGGCGCGCTGGGCCAGCTCTCGTTCCGACGCTATGGGATGCCGTTCTCGCCGGCGCCCAAGCCCCGCCTGAGCGCCACCGCTCGGGCCTGCCGGGCGGTCGTGGCGGCCCGGCTGGCCAACCCCGGCAGCGAGTTCGCGGTGTTCCGGGCGATCCAGCTGGCCAACTTCACCACCCCGCTGGTGCTCGAGGACGACGACCAGCTGCGCGACGCGCTCGACGGCCTGCCCGGCGTCGACGCCGCGGCGATCGTGGCCGCGCTGGACGCCCCGGAGGTCACCGAGGCCTACGAGGCTGACAAGGCGGCGACCCGCGCTGCCGCCGGCTCGGCGGCCGAGCTGCAGGGCAAGACCGCGACCACCGACGGCCCGGTCCGCTTCACCGCCCCGTCGATCGTGTTCCAGTCCAACGGCACCGCGCTGGTCGCCGGCGGGTTTCAGCCGGTCGAGGCCTACGACATCCTCGTCGCCAACCTCGATGCGACGCTGCGACGCGCGGCGCCGCCGGAGACGCCCGAGCCGCTGCTGGCCGCGTTCCCCGGCGGGCTGACCACCCAGGAGGTGGCGGCGCTGATGACCCGCGGCAACGACGCTCCGGACCGGCGGGCCGCGGAGGCGGCGCTGATCGAGCTGGTGTCGGCGGGCAGGGCCTCGCGGCTGTCCCTGGGCGACGACGCCCTCTGGACCACCGCCTAGGCGTCGGCCCAGGCGAACCGCAGCGGCAGCGACTCCAGCCCGTAGATCCCGCTGGGAGTCCCGAACTCAGGGTCGCCGACCAGCTCGACGTCGCGGGCGCGCCGGGCCAGTGCGGCCAGGCCCTCCTGCATCTCGGCGCGGGCCAGGTTGGCGCCGACGCAGTAGTGGATGCCGGCGCCGAACGTCAGCACTCGTGCGCCGCCGCGATCGGCGGTGATGTCGAACGCGTCGGGCTCGATGCCCTCGCGATTGGCGTGCCAGGCGGAGACCAGCACGATCGAGCCGGCGGGGAAGGTGACGCCGCGGTGCTCGAGCTCGGCGGTGGTGATGCGCGCGGTGAACGGGGTGATCGGCTCGAATCGCAGCGCCTCGTCGACGGCGGCGAGGGCCAGGCCGTCGGGGTCGGCCCGCAGCAGCTCCCACTGGTCGGGGCGCCCGGCCAGCAGGCGCACGGCGTGGGCCAGCTGGCTCTGGCTGGTGTCCACGCCGCCCACGAGCACGTTGAGGACCAGGTTGCGCAGCTCGTCGTGGCTCAGGCGCTCGCCCTCGGACTCGGCGGCGATCAGGTCGGTGATCAGGTCCTGGCCGGGATCGGCGCGCCGGGCGGCGATCAGCTCGTCGGCCCAGGCGTAGAACTCGGCCACGGCCGCCTCGATCGCCGGCCGCTCGGCGATCAGGCTGGCCGGGTCGAACTGGCGCTGGATGAGGTTGGACCACTCGTGCAGCTTGGGTGCGTACCGGCGCGGGGCGCCCATGACCTGGGCGATGACCAGCGAGGGATACGGCTTGGCGATGGCGGCGATGAACTCGCAGTGGCCATCGGGGGAGAGGCCGTCGAGCAGCTCGGCCAGGTACGCCTGCATGCCCGGCCGGTAGCGGGCCACCGCGCGGGGGGCCAACGCCGGGTTGACCAGGTTGCGCAGCCGGCAGTGGTCGTCGCCGTTGACGTTGATGATGTTCTTGACGATCTCCTCGTACAGGGGGCCGTCGGAGATCTGAAACAGCTGCGCGATCGTCAGCCCGGGGAAGGTGGCGTCGCGCGTGCGCAGGAAGAACTCGGCGGACTCGCGCTCGAGCACGATGAAACCGAACGGGCACGCCGCCAGCCAGCCGTCGTGGCCGTGCAGCTCGGCCATCGCCTCGCGGTACCGATCGCCGCGCAGGGCGGCGTCGGTGTGGTCGAAGTGGGGCAGCTCCAGATCGGCGGCGAGGGGCATCGTCCCGCCTCTCAGATCCAGGGGTGGACGGCGAGCTCCCTGGCCACCGCCTCGACGACGGTCAGCGCGTGGCGGACGGTCCGGTACTCGATGTTCTCCGGCGTGTCGCTCATCAGGTGGTAGTTGGACAGGGCCTTGTAGCGGTTCATCGACGCCAGTGTGACGGTTGGGTACCCGGCTCGGTGGGGAATCACGGCGTCGGTCGAGGTGCGGGCGCGCAGGCCGCGCCGCAGCGGGGCGCCGGCGACCCGGGCGGTGTGGTCGACGAGGTCCCGGAAGCCCCGGTCGTGGTAGTCCTCCATCACCACCGGGCCCTCGCCCTCGAGCATGATCAGCCGGGGGGAGCCGACCGTCTCGACGTTGACGAACCAGGTCCGATCGCGAGCCAGCGCCGGGAAGTGGCGGCGGGCGAAGCCGTAGATCCCGCCCTGGATGACCTCCTCGGCGCCGCAGGAGACCAGCAGCACGCGCAGCCCGTCCACCGGCGCCGCTCGCAGGCGCTCGGCCAGCGCGACCAGCACGGCCACCGCGGACAGGTTGTCGTTGGCCCCGGGGACGATCGGGCTGCGAGCGACGTCGTGGAACACCGCGGCGCCCAGCGCCGAGCCGGCCGTCCCGGCGGCGAGCAGTCCGCGGCGACCGCGCGCGGCCCCGAGCGCGACCAGCGCCGGTGCGCCCATCAGCGTCCACCACAGCGGCACCGAGGTGTCGATCCGCTCCAGGATCCCCGGGAACCGTTCGCCCAGCCACGCCTGGACGCTCTGGTCGAAGATCCGGCCCGTCGGCGCGGCGTCGTGGTGGGCGAGGACCACCAGCGTGCGCGGCGCGGTCTCCGGGCCGCAGCGCCCGACGACGTTCCAGGTGCGGCGCCGGGCAGATGTCGCGCGGCGAAACAGCCGTGGGCCGTTGGACACGTCGTCAGCGATGGCGGCGGCGACGGCGGTGGCCACCGCGGCCGCGACCGGGCGGGCGCGGCGGGCGCCCAGCGCCGCGGCGCCGGCGATCCCGCTGACGACAGACAGCGATCGCATCTGGCGGGCATAGCCGTCGAGGAACTCCTCCTCCTCGATCGCGGCGTCGCAGCCGACGGCTCGCAGGCGCTGGCAGATCCAGTGCGCGGCCGCTCGCTCACCCTCGGAGCCGGGGGCCCGCTCGAGCGCCGCCAGGGACTCGATCACCTCGCGCAGGGTCGCCTCGCCCGGTGCGCCGGGCGTCACGTCAGGCGGCCTGTACGTTCTCGAAGACGGCGGCCAGGCCCTGGCCGCCCCCGATGCACATCGTCTCCAGGCCGTAGCGGGCGCCGCGACGGTCCAGCTCGCGGAGCAACGTGGCCAGGATCCGGCCCCCGGTGGCGCCGATCGGATGCCCGAGCGAGATCCCCGAGCCGTTGACGTTGACGCGCTCCAGGCCATCGGGCAGGTTCCACTCGCGCAGCACCGCCAGCGCCTGGGCGGCGAAGGCCTCGTTGAGCTCGATCAGGTTCATCTGGTCCATCGTCAGGCCGGCCCGCGAGAGCGCCTTCGCGGTCGAGGGGACGGGCCCGATCCCCATCGTCTTGGGGGGCACGCCCGCCGCCGCCCAGCTGACCAGCCTGGCCATGGGCCGCAGGCCCAGCTCGGCGGCGCGCTCGGCGTGGGTGACCACGCAGACGGCGGCGCCGTCGTTCTGGCCCGAGGCGTTGCCGGCGGTCACGGTCGCCTCCCCATCCTTGCGGCCCATCACCGGACGCAGCGCGGCCAGGCTCTCCAGCGAGGCGTCGGCGCGGGGGTGCTCGTCGCGATCGATCAGCCGGGTGCCGGTCTTGCGCTCCCGGACCTCGACGGGCACGATCTCCTGGGCGAACGTGCCGTTGTCCTGGGCGGCGACGGCCCGCTGATGCGAGCGCAGCGCCAGCTCGTCCTGCTCCTCTCGGGGGATCCCGTACTCGCGGCGCAGGTTCTCGGCGGTCTCGATCATCCCGCCGGGCACCGGGAAGTTCTCGCCCCCGGCGGTCACCCGGCCGCGGACCAGGCGGTCCTCGAGCATCGCCCCGCCCGAGCGCGCCCCCCAGCGCAGCGTCGTCGAGTACAGCTCGGCCTGGCTCATGCTCTCGGCGCCGCCGGCCAGCACCACGTCGGCCGCGCCGGTCTGGATCTGCATGGCGGCCTCGATCACCGCCTGCAGCCCGGAGCCGCAGCGGCGGTCGATCTGCAGGCCGGGAACCTCGACCGGCAGGCCGGCGTCGAGCGCCGCCACCCGGCCGAGTGCGGGGGCCTCGCCGTTGGCGTAGCCCTGGCCGAGCAGGACGTCGTCGACCTGGTCGGGCGGCAGGCCCGTGCGCTCCAGGATCGCCTTGATCACGGTGGTGGCCAGCTCGGTGACCGGGACGTCGCGGAACATCCCGCCGAACCGGCCCACGGGCGTGCGCAGCGGTTCGCAGATCAGGGCATCGCGCATGGGCGAGCCAGCTTAGCTAGCTCCGTCAGGCTGTCGCCCCCCGGGCGGGGGCCCAACCCCGGTCAGTCGGTGATCGCGACGTGCCCGGGCTGCGCCGCCACGCGGGTCAGCCACTCCCGGATCGCCGGGTAGGGCGTCAGCGAGAGGCCGGCCTCGGGCGCGATGTGGGTGTAGGCGTACAGCGAGATGTCGGCGATCGTGTAGCCGTCGCCGACCAGGAAGTCGTGCTCGGCCAGATGGCGCTCCATGGCGGCCAGCGCCCGCTCCCCGCCGGCCCGCTTGGCGGCCACGTCGGCCTCGGGCAGATGCATGTCCGCCAGCTGCCAGAAGCGCGCGACGGCGATGTTGGGCTCGTGGTCGTACTGCTCGAAGAACTGCCACTGCAGCACCTGGGCGCGCTGGAAGGCGTCGGTGGGGACGTAGGGCGTGTCCTCGCCGAAGTACCACAGGATCGCATTGGACTCGCCCAGCGTGCGGCCGTCGTCGAGCACCAGCGTCGGCACCCGCAGCGCCGGGTTGCGCCCGCCGAGGACCTCGAGGCGGTCCGAGCGGTCGAACACGCTCAGCTCCCGGCGCTCGAACGGGAGCCCCAGCTGGTGCAGCAGCAGGCGGACCTTGTAGCAGTTGCCCGAGACGGCGGAGTCGTAGAGGAGCATGGTTTCCGGACGTTAAACGACGGCGCCGGCGGAAACCGGACGCGCCGGCACCGGGGCCCGCTGCAGGACGACCGGGACGCCGCCCTTGGGGGCGAGCGTGATCGCCCGGAACTGGGTCTTGGCCGGCTCGGGGTCGACCGGCGCCAGCGCCGCGCGCTCGAGCACCCGGCCGAGCACGATGCGCATCTCCGTCAGCGCGAAGCTGGCTCCGAGGCAGCGCCGGCTGCCGCCGCCGAACGGGACCCAGGTGTAGGTGTCCGGTGCGTCGTCGCCCAGGAAGCGCTCGGGCAGAAACGCGCGCGGGCTGGGGTACAGGTCGCCCCGCCGGTGCATGACCCGGATCGACGGGTTGATCTCGACGCCGACCGGCACCTCGTAGGGGCCGAGCGCGAACGGCCGCTCGCGCACGACCCGGCCCACGCCGGGGATGACCGGCCGCAGCCGCAGGGCCTCCTTGACCGTCGCGTCCAGGTAGGCCTCGTCGCCCGCCCGGACGAGCTCGCGCACGCGGTCGTCGTGCAGCACGAGGTCGAGCGTCCAGGCCAATCCGGTGGCGGTCGTCTCGTGGCCGGCCAGCAGCAGGGTGACCAGCTCGTCGCGGACCTCGCGATCGCTCAGGCCGACGCCGTCCTCGTCGCGGGCGCCGACCAGCGCGGAGAACACGTCGTCGCGCTGATCGAGGTCGGGGTCGGCGCGGCGGCGGGCGATCTCGGCGTAGATGATCTCGTCGACCGCGCCCTTGCGGGCCTCGAACCGGCGCTGGGACTCGCGCTCGCGGCCGCCGCGGACCGCCGCCGAGACCATCAGCAGCCCCCGGGCCCGCGACAGCGGCTCGACCATCGCCCGCAGCCGCGCGCTGAGCTCGTCCTCGGCGGCCCCGGGCGAGTAGCCGAAGACGGTGCGCACGATGATCCGCAGCGTCAGCGCCTGGAACCGGTCGAGCAGGCGAAACGGCTGGTCGACCGGCCAGGCGTCGATCTCGGCGTCGGCGCAGGCCCGCATCGTCTCCACGTGGTCCAGCATCCGCCGCCCGTGAAACGGCCCGGCCATCAGCCGCCGGTGGCGCAGATGCTCGTCGCCATCGAGCAGCAGCACCGAGCGCTCCCCCAGGATCGGGCCCAGCAGCGCGTTGGCCTCCCCGGCGCGCAGCTGGCCGGGCGGCCCCTGGAACAGATCCTTGACCAGGGCCGGATCGAAGACCAGCACGAACCGGTCGTCGAACAGCGTGCCCATCGTCACCACGTCCCCGTAGCGGCGTCGGCAGGCCTCCAGGAACCGCACGCCGCCGACCACGAACCCCAGGGTCTGCGCCCATCGGGGCAGCCGGGGCCCCGGCGGCAGGGGCCGCACCGCGCTGAGCGCCGGGGCCCGCGGCGGGCGCGTCGCCGTGCTCATGACGCCGCCTGGGGCGATTGCGAGGCGGCCGCGCGCTCGCCGAGGTCGGCGAGGGTGAGCGGGTGGGCCGGCGGGGCGTCGAGCACCTGGCGGACGGTGACGGTGAGGTCGCCGTCGACATGCAGCAGCTCGCCGGAGGCCAGGGGCCGCCACCCGCAGTCCTCGTCCATCTGCTCGGTGGCCACGACGACGGCCGGGCGCGACGCCAGGTCTCCGGAGCGCACCCGGATGCTCGCCCGGGGGCTCGAGTGCTCCAGGTGCCGGTGGCCGCCGGGCCCGCCGGCGGACCGCTCGAGCACGAGCAGATCGTGCGTGTCGGGGTAGCGCAGCGCCCACAGGTCCGAGGCGTCGATCAGCACCAGGTTGATGGCGAACAGCGGCAGGTTCTCCGCCACCCACCGCGCGGCGGAGGCGATGCCCTCGCCGACGTCGCCGGTGCGCTCGGTCTCGCGGGTGATGAGCGCGAACAGCCGCTCGGAGTCGGTCTGCCCGGTCACCAGCGACATCGCGTCACCCAGCTCCTGCTCCAGGCGGTCCAGCCCCCCCACGACCCCGTTGTGGGCGAACACGCGGCCGCGCTGCTGAAACGGGTGGGTGTTCTCCAGCGACAGGGAGCCGGTCGAGGCGTAGCGGACGTGGGCCACGAACGTGCGGGAGCTGACGTCCTTGGCCTCGCGATGAAACCGCGCGTCCTGGAAGGCGGCGACCGGCTGCTTGGAGATAACCGGGTCCCCGGCGGTGTCGTAGGAGCCCAGGCCGGTCCCGTCGGGCTCGCGCCGGCTCTGCCGGGCGAGCGAGTCGGGGGCCTCGAGCAACCAGAACGTGGCCTGGACCGGCTCGCGGCCGCCGCTCATGGCGAACAGGCGGCACATGCGAGCAGTATTGCGAACGCGCGTGGCCGGCCCGGCGCGTGTGTCAAAGTAATTTCAAGCTCGTCTGCGATCTTGGGCTCGTCCCGAGAAAGGCAGACCGTGTCATGAGATTCCTTCGTTCAGCTCCCACCGGCCGTCTCCTGGCCATGATCGCCGGGCTGGTGATCGCCATCGCCGCCGGCACCGCGATCGCCGTCGCGGCCACATCGTCGGGACCGGTCCCCAAGCGCGAGCCGCTGGCCACCGCGCTGCACCGGGCGCTGTCCGCGCCCGGGGTGACCGAGATCAGCGCGCGGATCAGCTTCACCAACAACCTGATCAGCTCCGCCGACTTCACCGGCCAGACGGCCGACCCGCTGCTGCAGGGCGCGCCGAGCGGGCGCCTGTGGATGTCCAAGGACGCGCTGCGGCTGGAGCTGCAGTCCGACAACGGCGACGCCGAGGTCCTGGTGCGCAACGGCTCGTTCTGGATCTCTGACCCGGCGTCGAACACCGTCTACGAGGGGACGCTGCCCAAGGACGCGTCGAACTCGTCGACCAAGGCCGCCGGCAAGGCGCAGAGCCCGCCGTCGATCGCCCAGCTCCAGAAGGAGATCACCCGGCTGATGGCGCGCGTCGACCTGGCCGGGGTCGCGACGTCGAACCCGGAGGACATCGCCGGGCGCCCGGCCTACTCGGTCCGGATCTCGCCCAAGCACTCCGGGGGCGAGCTGGGTTCGCTGGCGCTGGCGTGGGACGCGGTCAAGGGCATCCCGCTCGACGTCGCGGTCTACGCTCGCGGCAACTCGACCCCGGCGCTCGAGCTCAAGGTGACCGACATCTCGTTCGCGAGCTCGCCGTCGGACTTCGACATCACCCCGCCGGCCGGCGACGAGGTGGTCAAGATCGACACCGGCTCGACCTCGGGAGCATCCAGGGCGCTGAAGAAGGGCCACGCCCAGGCCCAGGTGTCCGGCGCCGCGGCGGTGGCCAGGCATCTCTCGTTCGCGCTGACCGCGCCCGGGTCGGTCGTCGGGCTGCCGCGTCACGGCGTCACGCTGATGAACTGGGGCGGGTCGCCGGCCGCGCTGGTCACCTATGGCAAGGACCTGGGCGGGGTCGCGGTGATCGAGCAGAAGGCCCCGGCCGGCTCCGGCTCCGCCAAGTCCGGCCCGGGCGGCAACCTGAGCCTGCCGACGGTGTCGATCAACGGCACCACCGGCCAGGAGCTCGCCACCGAGCTGGGGACGCTGCTGCGCTTCACCAGCAACGGCGTGGCCTACACCGTCGTCGGGTCGGTGACCCCGTACGCGGCGGAGGCGGCGGCCCGGGCGCTGATCGGTTGAGCCCGGCCGCCCCATGAGCTCGCCCTCGGATAGCAGGGACGACGGCTCGGCGCCGGCCAGCACCGGCGCGCAGCCACCCCCGCTCGAGGTCCGGGGACTGGTCAAGTGCTACGGCGAGCTGACCGCGGTCGGGGGCGTGGACCTCACCGTTCAGACCGGTGACGTGTACGGCTACCTCGGGCCCAACGGGGCGGGCAAGACCACGTCGCTGCGGATGATGCTGGGGCTGATCCGGCCGACCGCCGGCAGCGTCCGCCTGTTCGGGCGCGACCCGATGGAGAGCGTGCACGCGCTGCAGGGCGTTGCCGGCTTCGTCGAGGCGCCCACCTTCTACCCCTATCTGAGCGCCCGGCGCAACCTGGAGATGCTGGCCGCCTACGACGGCGGCGGCGCGGCGGACCGAATCGACGAGGCGCTCGACACCGTCGAGCTCAGCGGCCGCCAGCGCGACCGCGTCGGCGGTTATTCGCACGGGATGCGCCAGCGCCTGGGGATCGCGGCCTCGCTCCTGCGCGACCCAAAGCTGCTGCTGCTCGACGAGCCCGCCACCGGCCTGGACCCGGCCGGCATGCGCGATATGCGCCTGCTCATCCACCGGCTGGCCGGCCAGGGGATGACCGTGCTGCTGTCCAGTCATCTGCTCAACGAGGTCGAGGACGTCTGCAACCGGGTGGCGATCGTCCGCGCCGGCAAGATCGTCTACGAGGGCGAGATCGCGGCGCTCAAGCGCGGAGCCGGCACCCGCTACTGGCTGCAGACGACTGACGACGAGCGCGCGCTGGCGGTGTGCCGCGCCCAGCCGGGGATCGAGGATGTGACCACCGACCACGGGCGGATCACATTCACCGCCGATGACGCCGCGGCCGGCGTGCTGTCGCAGGCGCTGGTCGAGTCGGGCGCGCTCATCCGTGCGATGGCCCCGCAGACGGTGACGCTCGAGGACCTGTTCTTCTCGTTGACCGAGGGCGACGGCGCCGTCCTCGCCACCGACGACCCGGCGCCGCCCACCCAGCCCGCCGAGGCGGCCCGCTGATGCCCGGGGTGGCCACCGTCTACCGGTGGGAGCTGTTCAAGCTGCGCTACCAGAAGCGGACGTACCTGGGGCTGGGCGCGGCGATCCTGGTCCCGATCCTGTTCGTGCTGGCGATCCACCTGCGCCACAACCACCAGCGCGGCGGCGGCTTCGCGTTCTCGGACTACCTGGACCGCAGCGGGCTGGCCGTGCCGCTGGTCATCCTGCTGTTCGGGGCGGTGTGGATGTTCCCGCTGATCACCGCGCTGGTGGCCGGCGACATCTTCGCCTCCGAGGACCACAACGGCACGCTGAAGACGATCTTCACCCGCTCGCTGGAGCGCTGGCAGCTGTTCGCGGGCAAGGCGCTGGCCGCCAGCACCTACGCGGTGGTGGCGATCCTGCTGTGCGGGACGGTGGCCGTCGTCGCCGGCAGCATCCAGTCGGGGTTCAACTCCCTGCAGAGCCTCTCGGGCACGATCGTGTCGGCGCCGAAGGGGCTCGAACTGGTCTACGTCGCGCTGGTCGTCTACCTGGTGCCCATCGCCGCGATCGTCTGCATCGGGCTGCTCCTCTCGACGGTGACGCGCAACAGCGCCGCGGCGGTCGTCGGCACGCTGATGGTGTCGCTGCTGATCCAGCTGATCGGCATCCTGCCCGGCCTCGGCGGGCTGCAGCCGTACCTGCTCAGCACGCAGTTCAACGCCTGGCAGGGACTGCTGCGCACCCCCACCGACTGGGCTCCCATCGTCCAGGCGCTGTGGGTGTGCGCGCTGTACGCGGTCCCAGCGCTGGCGGCCGCGTTCCTGGTGTTCATCCGCCGCGACGTGGCCGGCGGCTGAGCCGGGCAGCGACGCGATGGCCGACGGCGATCTGGAACGGGTTCTCGTCGTCGACGACGACCCGCCGCTGCAGCGGATGCTGCGGCGCACGTTGACCGCCGAGGGCTTCGACGTCACCGTCGCCGGCGACGGCGGCGCCGCGCTGGCCGCGGCCGAGCGTTTCGCGCCCGACGTCATCGTCCTCGACGTGGCGATGCCGACGCTCGACGGGCTGGCCGTGTGCCGCCGCCTGCGCGGCAAGGGCCTGCCGACGCCGATCCTCATGCTGACCGCCCGCGATGCCGTCGCCGACCGGGTGGCCGGGCTGGAGGCGGGAGCCGACGACTACCTGGTCAAGCCGTTCGCGATCCAGGAGCTGGTCGCCCGGCTGCGGGCGCTGACCCGGCGGGGCCGCGCGTCCGACGGCCTGCTGTCCTACGCGGACCTCACCCTCGACGTCACCGGCCGCACCGCCGGCCGCGGCGGGCGCCAGCTGGAGCTGACCGGTCGCGAGGCGGCGCTGCTGGAGCTGCTGATGCGCGAGACGGGGAAGATCGTCACCCGTGAGCGCGCGCTCGATGAGATCTGGGACCACGCCGCCGAGCCCAACGTGGTCGACCGCTACATCACGCGCCTGCGCCGCAAGCTCGGGGACCCGCCGCTCATCCGGACCCTGCGAGGCACGGGGTTCGTGCTGCGGGCGTGAGCTCAGGCGGTGGCGAGCAGCGAGTAGACGCCCTCCTCGGGCATCGGCTGGCTGAACAGGTAGCCCTGGGCGCCGTCGCAGCCCAGGATGCGCAGCTGGGCGAGCTGAGCGTCGGTCTCGACGCCCTCGGCGACGACGCTGAGGCCGAGCATGTGCCCGAGCTCGACCGCCGCGCTGACGCTGGCGACGTCGCCGTCGGCCCGGTCCTCGCCCAGCCGCGAGATGAGCGTCTGGTCGATCTTGAGCACGTCCACCGCCAGCTCGGACAGGTTCACGGTCGACGACGTGCCGGTGCCGAAGTCGTCGATCGCCACCGTCACGCCCATCTCGCGCAGCGCGGCCAGCTGGCGCGCGGCCAGCTCCGGCTGGGCCTCGAGCGCGCCCTCGGCCACCTCCAGGCAGAGCGCGCTCGGATCGTGGCCGCCGTCGTGGATGGCCGCGGTCAGCCGGGGCACGAGACCCGGGTCCCCCAGCTGCCGGGCCGAGAGGTTGACGGAGATCGTCATCCCCGGGCGCGACTCGCGCCAGCGCTGCACCCGGCTCAGCGCCTGCTCGATCACCCAGTCGCCGATGGGGACGATCAGCCCGGTCTCCTCGGCGATCGAGATGAAGTCGATCGGCTCGATCAGCCCCAGCTCGGGGTGCTCCCAGCGCACCAGCGCCTCGAACCCGACCAGGCCGGTCTCGCCGTTGAGCGACACCCGGGGCTGGTAGTGCACGCGCAGCTGGGAGCGGGCCAGCGCCTGGCGCAGCGCGCGTTCCAGGCCCGAGCGCGGGCCCGGCAGCCCACCCATGATCCGGTCGAACACCTCGACGCGGTCGCCGCCCGACTCCTTGGCCGCGTACATGGCGGTGTCGGCGTGGCGGATGATGTCCTCGATCGCCATCTCCGGGTCGGTCACGATCGTCACGCCGACGCTGACGCCGATCGACGTCTCCTTCTCGCCGGCGAGCGCCATCGGCTGCCCCGCCGAGCTGCTGATGCGCTGGGCCACGAGCCCCGCCTCATGCTCGGTCTCCACGCCCTCGAACAGGAAGGTGAACTCGTCGCCGCCGAAGCGGGCGACGGTGTCCATCGGGCGCAGCAGGCCGCGGAAGCGCTCGGCCAGGACGGTCAGCAGCTGGTCGCCGGCGCCGTGGCCGAGCGAGTCGTTGATCTCCTTGAAGCCGTCGACGTCGACGAACAGCACGACCACCGGGGTGTCGGTGCGCCGCGAGCGGTCCAGCGCGCCGCGGAGCCGGTCGAGGAACAGCGCGCGGTTGGGCAGCGCGGTCAGCGGGTCATGCAGTGCCTGAAGCGCGATCGCGCTCTCGGATCGCTTGCGCTCGGTCGCGTAGCGGACGGCCCGGCTGAGCGCCTCCGGCGTCAGCTCGCGGGTGACGAGGTGATCCTGCGCGCCGGCGCGCAACGCGGCCACGCCGGCCTCCTCGTCGTCCTCGTCGGAGAGCACGATGATCGGCGTCTCCGGCGAGGCGGCGCCCAGCTGCTCGACCGCGGCCAGCGTCTCGGCCGCAGTCGCCAGTTCGATCACCACGCAGGTCGCCCCGTGGTCCACCAGCTCGTGGGTCGCGTCCGCGACCGCCTGGGTATGGCTGACCACCAGCCCCCGGGTCCATATCGCCCGCAGCATCTCGCACACCATCATTGCTGCCTTGGGGTCCTGCTGGACGAGCAGCACCCGGGCGGGCTTGCCAAGCCCGTCCTGATCCATCACCACCTTGCAAACCTCCGTGTTGCTTATTGCAGACTTTAGCCGGAAGCGTGAGGTTTAGCCATGAAAACAGAAAATTGATCATTACGCGCTTTAGAGCCCTCAGGAGTTCGCTCTGAGCGCATTCCGTTCGCTGCGCGCACGAATCGCGCTCGCCGCCGGGGTCTCGATCCTGGCCGCGGTGCTGCTGTTCGCCGTCGTCACGGTGCTGCTCGTCGACCACGAGCTGCGCGGGTCGCTGGACACCGCCCTGCGCCAGCGGGCCCAGGAGGTCGCCCAGCTGGCGGTGTCGACGCCGGGGGTGCTGACCGATCCCGGGGCGCTGGAGAGTCCCGTCTCCGGGCGCCAGGTGCTCGTCGAGGTCGTCGATCGCCGGGGCCGGATCGTCGCCCGCTCGCTGGACCTCGGCGCCGAGGTGCTGCCCGAGGACGCGGTCGAACGCGCCGCGCGGGTCGCCGGTCGCCCGGGCTCGGAGACCATCGAACTGGCCGGCCGGCCGCTGCGGCTGTACGCCGCGCCGATCGCCGACGTCGCCGGTCCGGCGGCCGGCGGCGCCGTGCTGGTCGCCTCCGACACCTCGGACATCGCCCAGACGACCGGCCGGCTCGGCGTCCTGCTCGCCCTCACCGGTGCCGGTATCGCGCTGCTGGCGGCGGCCGCGGCCGCGTTTCTGACGCGCCGCGGCCTGCAGCCGCTGCGCGCGCTGGCCGGCGCGGCGGGCGAGATCGAGCGCACCGCCGACCTCTCGCGGCGGCTGCCCGAGGCGGCGACGCTGGACGAGATCGAGCAGCTGACCGGGGTGCTCAACCGGATGCTGGCCTCGCTGGAGCAGGCGCGGGTGGGGGAGCGGCGGTTCCTCGCCGACGCCTCACACGAGCTGCGCACGCCGGTCACCGCGCTGCTGGGCAACGTCGAGTACGCGCGCCGCCACGGCGCCGACCCCGACGTGCTGGCCGACCTGCACCACGACGCGACGCGGTTGGCGCGGCTGGTCGATTCTCTGCTCGAGCTCGAGCGCGTGGGTGCCACCGTGGCGCCCGACGAGCCGGTGGCGCTCGGCGAGCTCGTCCACGCGGCGATTGACGGGCACGATCCCGGCCGGGTGCACCTCGGTCAGGTGGACTCGGTGATCGTGCTCGGGGATCGCGACGCCCTGCGCCGCGCCGTCGGCAATCTGATCGAGAACGGCCTGGTCCACGGCCCGGCGGGCGGCCACGTGACGGTGTCGCTGGAGCGGGCCGCGGGCCGGGCGCGGCTGAGCGTCGCCGACGAGGGGGCCGGGCCCGATCCGGCCGAGCACGACCGGCTGTTCGAGCGCTTCTGGCGCGCCGGGGACGCCAGCCAGCGGCCGGGGTCGGGGCTGGGGCTGTCGATCGTGGCCGCGATCGCGGCGGCCCACGGCGGGCGCGTGCTCGTCGACGGCGCGACGTTCACGCTCGAGCTGCCGCTGGTCAGCCCTCGCTAGAGAGCTGTCGCTGGTCAGCCTCGCCGAGCCGGACCGGCGGCCCCGGCTCGGCCGGCGGCTGGTCATCGCGATGGGGCCGCAGCGTCTTGCTCCACCAGCCGGTGCTCCGCCACCTGCCGAACTTGTAGGCGATGTCGTGGTAGACGCCGACCGGGACGAAGCCCAGCGATTCGTGCAGGCCGACGCTGGCGTCGTTGGGCAGGGTGATGCCGGCGCAGGCCTCGTAGACGCCCTGGCGCACGAGCAGGGAGAACAGCGCCCCGTACAGCCCGCGGCCGACGCCTCGGCGGTGATGGGCGGCCGAGATGTAGACGGTCACGTCGGCGGCCCAGCGATAGGCGGCGCGGTCGCGGTGGCGCGACGCGTAGGCGTAGCCGACGACCTCGTCATCGATCTCGGCGACCAGCCACGGGTAGTCGCGGGAGATGATCCGGATGCGGTCCGCGATCTCGCGGGGCTCGGGCGCACGCTCCTCCAGCGAGGCGACCCCGTCGGTCACCGAGGGGGCGTAGATGGCCGCGCAGGCCGGGGCGTCGCGGTCAGGGTCGGCGTGGCGGATGCGCATGAGGGCCGCCACTCTAGAAAATCGCGACCGCGTCCCGGATGCGGGCCAGCGTCGGATGCTCGTCGGCCGGGGGCGCGTCGAAGCCCGCCGCGACGATCAGCCGCAGCGACGAGGTCAAAAACAGCGTGGGCGCCGCCCGCGCCTCGTCGATGGGGATGGCGCGCTGCCTGGCGGTCAGGCCCAGGCCGCCGGCCAGCGCGAGCAGCAGGTGGCGGGTCACGCCGGGCAGGATCCGCCCGTCCGCCGGTGGGGTGATCAGCGCGTCGCCGTCGAGCATCCAGAGGTTGCCCCAGGCTGCCTCGAGCACGCTGCCGTCGTCGTCGACCAGCAGCGGGACAGGGTCGGCTCCGAGCGCCTCGATCAGCCGCCGGTCGGCCCATTTGTGGGCGCCCAGGCCGCCGGGGACGGTCGCCGGCGCCAGCGCCACCGCGCGGCGCGCACCGGGCGCCAGCGGCGAGCTGATGCACTCCCAGCCGACCGCGCCGTCCGCAGCGGTGACGTCGACCCGGAGCCGGTGCTCGCCGGTGAGCGAGCCGGCGCGCGCCCGCATCGCGCCGGGGAGATCGACCGGGAGCGCCAACCCGTAGAGCGCGTCGAGCGAGTGCGCCAGGCGGTCGAGGTGCAGGTCCAGGGCCTGGATGCGCCCGTCGCGGACGAGCAGCGTCTCGTAGACGCCGCTGCTCGGGTCCGGGCGCGGCGCCTCAGGCGACAGCGCCGACGCTCCGCGGGCGAGGCTCGCCGCTCTGCACCTCCACCGTCGTACCGACCGCGGCGGCGATCGGACGGGCCTTGGCCAGCGCCTCCTCGAGTTCGCGGCGGGGATCGGAGTCGGCCACGATCCCGCCGCCGGCGCCCATCCACAGGCGGCCGCCGCTGCACTCGAGCGTCCGGATGGCGACGTTGAGCTCGAGGCCGGCCACCGGGCTGGTGAAGCCGATCGCCCCGGTGTAGACCTCGCGCCCGGCGCGCTCGAGCTCGGCGATGACCCGCAGCGACTGGACCTTCGGCGCGCCGGTGACCGAACCGGGCGGGAAGGTGGCCCGCAGCAGGTCGCCATCGCCGACGCCCGGCCGCAGCCGGCCTTCGACGTGGGAGACGAGGTGCCACAGCCCGGGATGGGCCTCGGCGGTCGGGTGGCGCGGAGCCTGGACGGTGCCGTAGGCGCACACCCGCCCGATGTCGTTGCGCATCAGGTCGACGATCATCACGTGCTCGGCCGCGTCCTTGGCCGAGCCGCGCAGCTGCTCGAGCGCCCGCGCGGCGGCGGCCGGATCGGCAGTGCGCGCGATCGTGCCCTTGATCGGGGCGGTGACGAGCTCGCGCCCGCGGCGGCGCAGGAACAGCTCCGGCGACAGCGAGGCAATGCCTCCGCGCGGAGTGGTGAACGCGGCCGCGTAGGGCGGGGCGACCCGCTTCAGCGCCGCGCTGAGCAGCGCGGCCGGCGACCCGTCGAAGCGGCCGTCGAGGCGCAGGCAGATGTTGGCCTGGAAGATCTCGCCGGCGGCGATCCGACGGCAGCACTGGGCGACGGCGTCGACATGGTGGCGGGCGTCGGCCGCTGACAGGCGCAGCGGCGACGGCGTGCGGGCCGGGCCGGCGGGCGCCGCGGGCCGGCGGTCCAGCGCCGCCCGCACGCGGGCCAGCCGCTCGGCCAGCACCGCCTGGCGGGGGCCGGTGACCAGCGCCTCGAACCACCAGCGCCCGTCGCCGTCGCAGCGCAGGACGTTGTCGTAATAGGCGAGGTGGAAGTCGGGCAGCGGCACCGGCCGGTAGGCCGCCAGCGGGATCCGCTCGACCCGCGCGGCCAGCCGGTAGCCCAGCCAACCGAACCAGCCGCCGCCCACCGCCCCGGCGGGGGCGCCATCGGCCGGCACCGCCGGAACCTCATCGAGCAGGGCGAACGGGTCGTCGGCGTCGCCGGCCACCCGGACCGGGTCAGAGCCCACGATCGCCCCGCCGCCGGCCCAGCTGCCGACCAGCGCGAACGGCAGCGGCTCGGAGCTCAGCGCGTCGAGCACCCGCGTCGGCGCCAGCCGGCAGTCCAGCGCGACCCGCAGGAGTCGCGCGCTGGAGGGACTTGCGGCCGACGCTAAGGTGCCCATGATCGACACCCCGAACATAATGGACGAATTGGTTCTATGACGGCAACACTCATCGACGGCAAGTCAATAGCACAGCAGGTCCGGATCGAGGTGCGGGACGAGATCGAGACCTGGGTGAGCGGGGGCGGCCGCCGGCCGGGGCTGTGCGTGGTGCTGGTGGGCGACGACCCTGCGTCCGCGGTGTACGTCGGCGGTAAGGAGAAGGCGGCGGCCGAGGTGGGCATCAACGGAACCGTCCACCGGCTCCCCGCGGACACGCCCGAGGGGGACGTCGCCGTCCTGCTGGCCGAGCTCAACGCCGACGACGCGGTGTCCGGGATCCTGCTTCAGCTGCCGACGCCCGATCACATCGACGGCTCGCGGCTGACCACGCTGATCGACGCCGCCAAGGACGTCGACGGACTGACGCCGGTGTCATCCGGCCTGCTGGCCAAGGGGCTGCCCGGGCTGCGCCCGTGCACGCCCGCCGGCTGCATCGAGCTGCTGCGCCGCCACGACGTCGTGCTCGAGGGGGCCGAGGCGGTCGTCGTGGGCCGGTCGGATCTCGTCGGCAAGCCCGTGGCCGCGCTGTTGCTGGCCGAGAACGCCACGGTGACCGTGTGCCACTCCCGCACCCGTGACCTCGAGGGGGTCTGCCGCCGCGCCGACGTGCTGGTCGCCGCCGTCGGCCGCCCCGAGATGGTCACCGGCAGCTGGATCAAGCCGGGGGCGACGGTGATCGACGTGGGCATCAACCGCACCGACGCCGGCCTGGTCGGCGACGTCGAGTTCGCCGCCGCCGTCGAGGTGGCCGGGCTGATCACGCCGGTGCCGGGCGGGGTGGGGCCGATGACGATCGCGATGCTGCTGCGCAACACGCTCCTGGCCGCCCAGGCGCAGGACGCGCGGCTCCGGGCCGCCTCCTGACCCGGCGCCCCGAATTCCGTCGCCTCGGAGGTCGGCACGCACGGCCGGCGAGCGTGGGCGATCGTCCACCTATGTGACGGTCGATCTCCCACGCTCCCAGAACAGCGCTGTGGAGACGCGGCCAGACGACGCGCCGGGGCGGTCAGGCGAACGCGGGCTCGGCGGCCAGCACGGCGTCGAAAGCGGCGAGAACGCGATCGGCGACCGGGGTGGTGGCGTTGACGCCCATCAGGCCGATCCGCCACATCGAGGGAGCGGCCGGGCCGAGCCCGCCGCCGATCTCGATGCCGTGCTCGCGCAGCAGGGCGGTCTGGACGCGCTTGGCGTCGACGCCCTCGGGCACGCGGATGGCGGTCAGCTGGGGGAGTTGGTGGTCGGGCTCGGCCAGCAGCTCCAGGCCGCGGTCGCGGACCGCCGCCTGCAGGTGGCGCCCGACCTCGAGGTGACGGGCCCAGCGGGCGTCGAGACCTTCGAGGGCGACCTCGCGCAGCGCCTCGTGCAGCGCGTAGATGTGCAGCACCGGTGCGGTGTGGTGATACGCGTTGGGGCGCTTGATCCAGTAATCGCGCAGCAGCCCGAGGTCGAACGAGTAGGAGACCGGATGGGTCCGGGCATCGATGCGCGCCAGCGCGCGGTCCGACACCGCCACCGGCGACATCCCGGGCGGCGCGCCGACGCACTTCTGCGAGCACGAGTAGGCGTAGTCAAGGCCCCAGTCGTCGAAGCGCAGCTCGACCCCGCCCAGCGAGGTGACGCAGTCCGCCATCAGCAGGACATCGCGGTCGCGCAGGGCCGCGCCCAGCTCGGCGAGCGGGTGCTGGACGCCGGTCGAGGTCTCGGCGTGCACGACGGCCATCAGCCGCGCGTCGGGGTGCTCGTCCAGCGCGGCGAGCAGGCGATCGTTGGGGACGTGCTCTCCCCAGCCGGCGTCGACGGTGACGACCTCGGCGCCGAGGCGGCGGGCGATCTCGACGATGCGCCGGCCGAAGAAGCCGTTGACGCCCACGATCGCGGTCTCGCCCGGCTCGAGCAGGTGGGCCAGGCCGCACTCCATCCCCGAGGTGCCGGTCGCCTGCAGCGGCAGCACCAGTCCGCCCTGCGCCTGGTAGGCGCTGCGCAACAGGGCGACGACCTCGAGCAGGATGTCCGCGAGGTCCGGATCCATATGGCCCAGCAGGGGGCGGTTCATGGCCGCCAGGGCGGCGGGGGACACGTTGCAGGGGCCGGGGCCGCAGAGCAGCCGCTCGGGAGGGTTGATCGGCATGGGGAGATCGCTCATGGTGGCGACGTTAGCTCACCCCGGGCGGCGTCCCGAGCGCCCGCGATGAACGCGTGGGCCAGCGGCGCGTCCTCGTGGGCGCGGGTGACCGCGACCAGCTCGGTGTCCGGGGCGCCGCTGAGCGGCCGGTAGGTGATCCCCTCGATCTCGAGGTGGGCCACCGAGGCGGGCACCGGCGAGACCCCGATCCCCGCCGCCACCAGCCCGATGATGGTGGTCATCTCCGGCGCGTACTGGGCGACGTGGGGGGTGGGGCCCGAGGCGGCCAGGCGGCCGATCAGCAGGTCGTGGAAGCCGGGGGCCTGGGGACGGGGGAACAGCACCAGCGGCTCGGCGGCCAGCCGCCGCAGCGGGATCCGGCGCAGAGCGGCCAGCGGGTGATCGGCGGGAATGGCGGCGACGGTGCGCTCGCGCAGCACCAGCTCGGTGCGCAGGTCCTCGTCGGACTCGATCGGCGGGCGCACCAGGCCGATGTCGATCGTGCCGTTGCGCAGCAGGCGCAGCACGTCGACCGTCGAGCGCTCGCGCAGCTCGACCTCGACGCCCGGGCGGGCCCGCCGGAACGCCTGGACGGCGGCGGGCACGATCGACAGCAGCGCCGAGCCGACGAACCCCACCCGGAGAAATCCGGCGTGGCCGGCGGCGATGGCCCGGGCGGTGGACACGGCGGCGTCGAGCTCGGCGAGCACCGCGCGGGCGTCGCGCAGAAAGGCCTCGCCGGCCGGGGTCAGCTCGACCCGCCGGCGGGTGCGCTCGAGCAGCACGCAGCCGAGCTCAGCCTCCAGCGCGCTGATCTGCTGGCTCAGCGGCGGCTGGGAGATGTGCAGGCGCGCCGCCGCCCGCCGGAAATGCAGCTCCTCGGCGACGGCGACGAAATAACGCAGTTGACGGAGTTCCACGGTGGACCAATGGCAGTCGCCGGTCGTGCGACTGATTCGGAAACAAAATCAATACATCCTAATTCGATATTGGACAGGATCAACGCCCGGGCATACCGTGGCCGCCGATGTCCTTCGTTCTGGAGTGCCCCAACTGTGGCGTGCGCGAGGTGACCGACTTCGGGTTCGGCGGCGAGATCTCACCGCGTCCCAAGGAGCGCCCCAGCTTTCGCGAGCTCAACACCTACAACTACTTTCGCCGCAACGTCGCCGGGGTCCAGCGCGAATGGTGGTTTCACCGCTCTGGGTGCCGCGCCTGGTTCATCGCCGAGCGCGACACGACCACCAACGAGGTGAAGTTCACCGCGCTGCCATGAGCCGGCTCGGCAAGCAGCCCGGCGAGCGGATCGCTCGCGACACGACGGTCACCTTCACCTTCGACGGCAAGCAGGTGCAGGCCCACGAGGGCGACACGATCGCCTCGGCGCTCTATGCCGCCGGCCAGCGCACGTTCAGCCGCTCGTTCAAGTACCACCGCCGGCGCGGCCTGATGTGCGTCGCCGGCCAGTGCCCCAACTGCATCTGCGCCGTCGACGGCGCCCCCGGCGCCCGGGCCTGCACCGAGCCGGCCCGCGAGGGCATCACCGTCACCCACGTCAACGCCACGCCGTCGCTCGAGTTCGACGCGATGCGGGCGACCGACATCTTCGGCGGACCGTTCACGCCGCCGGGCTTCTACTACAAGACGTTCATCAAGCCGCGCCGGCTGTGGCCGCTGTACGAGAAGATCCTGCGCAACGCGGCCGGCCTGGGCAAGCTGCGCAAATCCCAGCCCGAGCGCGAGTGGCGCACCGAGTACCGCCGCCGCCACGCCGACGTGCTCGTCACCGGCGGCGGGATCGCCGGGCTGAACGCCGCGCTCGCCGCCGCCCAGTTGGGCGCGGACGTCGTGCTGGCCGACGAGGGCGCCGAGCCCGGGGGCCAGCGGCTGATCGGCGGCGAGGTCCACGAGATCGCCGCGCTGGTGGAGCGCGTGCGCGGAGCCGGGGTGGAGATCATCGATCACGGCTCCGCGCTCGGCTACTTCGACGGCATGGTCCCGGTGTGGCAGCGCGACACCCTGCATCAGGTGCGGGCCGCCCAGCACGTGTTCGCCACCGGGGCGATCGAGCAGCCGCTCGTGTTCGCCGGCAACGACCTGCCCGGGGTGATGCTGGCCGGCGGCGCTCGCCGGCTGGTGTCGCTGTACGCGGTCAGCCCCGGCCGCCGCGCGGTGGTCGCCACCACGTCCGATCGCGGACTGGACGCTGCCGTCGCGCTGCGCGCCGCCGGGGTCCAGATCGTCGCCATCGCGGACCTGCGCCCCGACGCCGGCGACGCCGCCCGGGCGCTGCGGGCCGACGGCGTGCCCGTGTTCGCCGGCCACACGGTGATCGAGGCGCGGGGCTCCAAGCACGTCGACCACGCGGTCATCGGGGCGGCCGGGATCGGGTCCGGCGGCGACGAGCACGAGTTCGAATGCGACCTGATCGTCGTCTCGGGCGGCGCCACCCCCGCCTCCTCGCTGCTGCTCCAGGCCGGCGCCGAGAGCGCGTATGACCCGGCCCGCGGCCACTTCGCGCTGGCCGCGCTGCCCGACGGCCTGCACGCCGCCGGCGAGGTGGCCGGCGCCGAGACCGACGAGACCGTCGCCTGGTCGGGCGAGCTGGCCGGCCTGCAGGCGGCCCACGCGCTCGGCCGCGCCACTGACGAGTCGACCGCCCGGGTCACGGAGCTCGAGGGGCTCCTGGCCCAGCCGAACGCCGTCGCCATCGCCGTCGCCCCGCCGGTCAGCGGCGAGGGGCGCGGCAAGTGCTTCGCCTGCCTGTGCGAGGACGTCACCAGCAAGGACGTGCACCTCTCGATCGAGGAGGGCTATGACTCGATCGAGCTGTCCAAGCGCTACACGACGGTGACGATGGGCCCGTGCCAGGGCCGCATGTGCCAGCTGCCGTCGGTGCGCCTGATGGCCCAGGAGACCGGGCAGAGCCTGCAGCAGGTCGGCACCACGACCGCCCGCCCGCCGTGGGTCTCGGTGCCGATGGGCATCCTCGGCGGCCGCCCGGTCGAGCCGGCCAAGCGCTCGGCGATCCACGACCGCCACCGCGAGCTCGGCGCCACGGTCAAGTGGGCCGGGGACTGGCGGCGGGCCTATGACTACGGCGACCCCGAGGGCGAGGCCCTGGCCGTCAACCGGGCCGCCGGGCTGATCGACGTCTCGACGCTGGGCAAGCTGATCGTCCGCGGGCCCGACGCGGGCGCGTTCCTGGATCGGCTGTACCCCAACCGCTTCGCCAACCTCAAGCCGGGCCGGATCCGCTACGGGGTGATCAGCTCCGACGCCGGGCGGATCGTCGACGACGGCACGATCTGCCGCATCGACGACGAGACCTTCTACGTGACGACGACCTCCAGCGGCGCCGGCGCGGTCGAGGAGTGGTTCTCATGGTGGCTGGCCGACTGGGGCGACGACGTCCAGCTGACCGACGTCACCCAGGGGTTGAGCGCGGTCAACCTGGCCGGCCCCAAGGCCCGCGAGATCATGGGCGCGGTCACCGACCTGGACTGCTCCAACGAGGCGTTCGCCTACATGGACGGCAAGCAGGCCCGGATCGCGGGCGTCGACTGCCTGATCCTGCGCATCGGCTTCGTCGGCGAGGTCGGCTACGAGATCCACTTCCCGTCGGCCTACGGCGAGCACGTCTGGGACGCACTGATGGACGCGGGCAAGCCCCACGGGCTGCGGCCGTTCGGGCTCGAGCCCCAGCGCATCCTGCGCCTGCAGAAGATGCACATCCTCGTCGGCCAGGACACCGATTCGGAGTCCACGCCGTTCGCGGCGGCGATGCCGTGGATCGTCAAGCTCGACAAGGAGGACGACTTCATCGGCAAGTGGGCGCTCGAGCACTACGCCCAGCAGACGCCCACGACGGCGCTGGTCGGCTTCACGCTGCCCAACGGCCACGTGCCCACCGAGGGCGCGGTCGTCGTCGACGCGGCCGGCACGCCGGCCGGCCAGGTGACCAGCGCCCGCCACTCGCCGGTGCTCGACCGGACGATCGGCATGGCCTGGGTCCCCGAGGCGCTGGCCCACGACGGCGCCAAGATCACGATCTCCGACGAGGGGGTCACGCTCGTGGCCGATATCCAGACCCGGCCGTTCTACGACCCCGACGGCGAGGTGCTGCGCTCATGAACCTCGACTTCCTCATACCGGCCGCCGACGACGGCGCGCTGGCCCACTCGCCGATGGAGCCGCCGGCCCGCAAGGCGGGCGCCCGCTTCGAGGTGCGCGACGGCTGGAACGTGGCCGTCGAGTTCCCATCGCGATCGGCGGCCGAGGACGCGGTCACCTGGGCCGACGTCTCGCACCTGCCCAAGGTCGAGCTGCAGGGCGCCTCGGCCGCGATCGACGCCGCCGCCGGCGTCGAGCTGCCATTCGGCACGGCCGTGCGACAGGGCGACGCCTGGTGGTGCCGGCTGACGGGCACGCGGGCCCTGATCGTCGGTGCGCGGCCGGCGCTCGAGAGCGCCGACGGGGTCAACACGCTCGACGTCACCTCCAACTTCGCCGCGCTGACGGTCATGGGGCCGCTGGCCCGGGAGACGTTCGCCCGCTTCTGCGCGCTGGACCTCCGCCCGCACGTCACGCCGGTCAACGCGCTGCGGCCCGGGTCGATCGGCCGCCAGCCCGGCATCCTCATCCGCGAGGACGAGGATCGCTACCTGTTCCTGTTCGGGTGGGCGACGGGCGAGTACATGTGGTCGGTGGTCCACGACGCCGCCACCCATCTCGGCGGCGGCCCGGTCGGCACCGACGCCCTGGCCAAGGTGGCCGTCGGTGCTTGACATCTTCCGCAAGCGGCGGATGTGGCGCCGCCAGCGCGATCTGAAGAGCTCCTATGACGTGGTCATCGTCGGCGGCGGGTCGCACGGCCTGGCCACCGCGCACTACCTGCGCGAGCACGGGATCAAGGACATCGCGATCCTGGAGAAGCGCTACATCGGCTCCGGCGCCGCCGGGCGCAACACGACGATCCTGCGCTCCAACTACAAGACCCCCGAGGGGGCCAAGTTCTACGACGCCAGCGTCAAGCTCTACGAGGGCCTGTCCGAGGATCTCAACTTCAACCTGCTGTTCTCGCAGTGCGGCCACCTGACGCTGGCCCACGCCGACCGCGCGATGTTCGTCATGGCCAACCGGGCCGAGGTCAACCGGCTCAACGGCATCGACAGCCGGCTGATCTACCCGGACGAGATCAAGAAGCTGGCCCCCGCGATGCAGGTCGACAACCCGCACGCGACCTATCCGATCATGGGCGCGCTGTATCACCCGCCCGGCGGGATCATCCGTCACGACGCGGTGGTGTGGGGGTTGGCCCGCTCAGCCGATCAGGGCGGCGCCGAGATCCACCAGAACACCGAGGTGCTCGGGATGGAGCGCTCGAACGGCCGGATCACCAAGGTCAAGACCAACCGGGGCACGATCAACGCCGGCCAGGTGCTCAACTGCACCGCGGGCTGGAGCACGCTCATCTCGGACATGGCGAACGTGCCGATGCCGATCACCACCCACATCCTGCAGGCGTGCGTCACCGAGCCGATGAAGCCGCTGCTCGACGTGGTGATCGTCTCCTCCCAGATGCACGTCTACATGTCGCAGACCGACCGCGGGGAGTTCCTGATGGGGGCCGAGATCGAGCCGTGGACGACCTACCGGATGCAGGGCACGCTCAACTTCCTGCAGGACGTGTCCCGCCATGCGCTGGAGCTGTTTCCCCAGCTGGAGCGGGCCCGCCTGTTGCGCAGCTGGGCCGGCCTGTGCGACCTCAGCCCGGACTACAGCCCGATCCTGGGCAAGACCGAGGTCGAGAACTTCCACGTCTCGGCCGGGTGGGGGACGTATGGTTTCAAGGCGGCCCCCATCGTCGGCAAGACGCTGGCCGAGCTGGTCGCCACCGGGCGTCAGCCCGACCTGATCGCACCGTTCGCGCTGGAGCGCTTCTATGAGGACAAACTCGTGTCCGAGCTCGCCGCGGCGGCCGTCAGCCACTGAGTGACCACTACTGAGAGCAGGGAGTGAGATGAAGTCAAGCCTCGAGATCGCCCAGGAAGCCGTACTCCAGCCGATCGAGTCGATCGCGTCTGAAGCCGGGCTCGAACCCGACGAGATCGAGCCCTACGGCCGGTACAAGGCCAAGGTCGCCCTGTCGGTGCTCGACCGGCTCAAGGGCGTGTCGGACGGCAAGCTGGTGTGCGTCACCGGGATGACGCCGACCAAGGCCGGCGAGGGCAAGACCACCACGCTGGTCGGCCTCACCCAGGGGCTGGGCGTGATCGGCAAGAACCCGGTGGCCTGCCTGCGCGAGGCGTCGCTGGGCCCGGTGTTCGGCATCAAGGGCGGCGCCGCCGGCGGCGGGCTGACCCAGGTGGTGCCGATGGAGGACCTCAACCTGCACTTCACGGGCGACATCCACGCGATCGGCGCCGCCAACAACCTGCTGGCGGCGATGATCGACGCCTCGATCCTGCACGGCAACCCGCACAAGATCGACGCCCTGCGGGTCGGCTGGCGGCGCGCCGTGGACATGAACGATCGCGCGCTGCGCCAGATCGCCGTCGGACTGGGCGGCCGGCCCAACGGCTACCCGCGCGAGACCGGCTTTGACATCACCGCGGCCTCCGAGGTGATGGCGATCATGGCCGTCGCGCGCGATCTGCAGGATCTGCGCAAGCGGATCGCCCGCATCACCGCGGCGTACTCGTTCGACGGCGCCAAGGCCATCACCGCCGAGGACCTCGGCGCCGCCGGCGCGATGACGGTGCTGCTCAAGGACGCGATCAAGCCCAACCTGGTCCAGACGCTCGAGGGCCAGCCGGTGCTGATGCACTGCGGCCCGTTCGCCAACATCGCCCACGGCAACAACTCGCTGATCGCCGACCTGATCGGGATGAAGCTCGGCGACTACGTCGTCACCGAGTCCGGCTTCGGCGCCGACATGGGCATGGAGAAGTTCTTCGACATCGTCTGCCGCTTCGGCAAGCTGACGCCGTCGGCCGCGGTGCTGGTGACGACGGTGCGCGCGATCAAGCACCACGCCGGCCTCGAGGACGACCCGCGGGCCGACCGCTCGGCGGCGCTGCACGCGATCGAGACCGGCTTCGCCAACGTCCGCCATCACCTCAACACGATCAACACCTTCGGCGTGCCGGCGGTGGTGGCGGTCAACCGCCGCCCCGGCGACACCAACGAGGAGGTCGAGCTGGTCAAGCGGCTGGCGCTCGAGGCGGGCGCCTTCGCGGCCGAGGCCAACGAGGGCTTCAGCAAGGGCGGGGCCGGCGCGGCCGACCTGGCCTCTGCGGTGGTCGAGGCCTGCGAGCAGCCCAACACGTTCCACCAGCTCTACCAGGACGACGAGCCCATCCAGGACAAGATCGAGGCGGTGGCCAAGAACGTCTACGGCGCCAAGGACGTCTACTTCTACCCCGAGGCCGAGGCCAAGATCACCCAGTTCACCCGAGAGGGCCTGGGCCACTTCCCGATCTGCATGGCCAAGACGCACCTGTCGCTTTCCGCGGATCCGACCCTGCTCAACGCGCCGGAGAACTTCACCCTGCCGATCCGCGACATCCGGGCCTACACCGGCGCGGGCTGGCTGGTGCCGCTGGCCGGCGACATCGTCCAGATGCCGGGGCTGGGCAAGACGCCCGCGGCCCTGAACATCGACATCGACGAGAACGGCCGGACGGTGGGGCTGTTCTAGGCGCGGCTCCCGGGCGCCCCGGATGACCGTCCGGGGCGCGCGACACAGTGACAGGGCGACACCGGCGAACTGTGCTCACCAGCACTGACCAAGACGCATGAAAGCTGATGTCAACGGGTAGCTCGACCCTGAACAAAGGAGAACCGATGCGCCCCCTGCGATCGCAACTCTCAGTGCGGATACCCCCGGTCAGGCGACCCTCGGGCGAGGGCCGTTCGGGCACCGACAAGGCCCCCAGCGAGCCCAAGCCGCCTCGCAAGCGCAGCCTCAACGAGGCCGCGCACAAGCTGGGCCGCTGAAAAGTATCTGACCAAACCTCCGGCCAGACACATACGATTGGGCCTGCACTGAACTGCGGCCCAGGAGTGTCGAGATAGCACGCGGAGGTTCACCAGGGAAGGCGACCGCGGTCACCGCGGCCGGCAACGGCGCTGAGAATGGGGTGAGCGCGCCACCGAATCGCCCGTCGCTCGTGGACGGCGCCGAACGGGCGCTGCGCAACTGGCTGGCCCCCGGCCGCTACCGGCAAGGCGACCGGCTGCCGCCCGAGCACGAGGTGGCGGCGATGCTCGGCGTCTCGCGCGGGACGCTGCGCTCGGCGCTGCAGCGCCTGGAGGAGAGCGGCGAGATCGTGCGGCGCCAGGGCAGCGGGACATTCGTCGGGCGGATGGCGGTGCCGACGGCGTTCGGCGAGCGGCTGGAGCGGCTGGAGCCCTACTCGTCGGTGGCGGCCCGGCGGGGGCTGACACTGGCCGCCGTCGACGTCAAGATCGAGCACCGCGCCGTCGGCGGCGAGGCGGGCGAGGCCCTGGGTCTCGATCCGACGGCGACCACGACGACGATCACCCGCACGCTCGTCGCCGGTGGCTCGCCGGTGGCGGTCATGTTCGACGTGGTGCACCCCCAGATCGCGCTGCCCGGCGCCGACGATCTCCAGATCGCGCTCGTCCAGGGGCAGATGGTGCTCGACGTCCTCATCGACATCGGCGTGCCGGTCACCTACGCACGCACGCGCGTGATGCCGACCGTGCTGACCGCCCGCGAGCGAGCCGGAAAGCTGCTGGGCATCCACGGGACGACCGCCGGGCTGGAGCTGGAGGAGCTGATCTTCGCCGGCCGCGACGATCGCGTCGCCTACTCGCGCGACCTGTTCGCCCCTGGCGGGATCGAGGTGATGGTGATGCGCTCGCTCGATTCGCCGCGGCCGGCCCGGATCGCCGCCAAGCGCAGCGGGGCCCGCAACGGGCGCGGTCGTGGCGGCCGCGGTCGGGGCTCGGCCGCGTAGTGGCCCCAACCACTGGTGGCCCCTGAGTGAACGCCGGCGGTCAGAGCTCCTCGGGTCGAGGCGTGGGCTCGGTCGCCCGGGCCATGGCGCTGCTCGACGCGCTGGCGGAGAGCGACGCCGGCCTGGGCGTCAACGAGCTCGGCCGGCGGATCGGCGTCAACGCGTCGACCGCCTCGCGACTGCTGGCGACGCTGGAGGACGCCGGCCTGGTGGCGCGCGCGCCCGGCGGCCCGTACCGGCTCGGGATGCGGCTGGTCACGCTGTCCGAGCGGGTGCTGGCCCAGCTCGATGTCCGCCAGCTGGCCCGGCCGCTGCTGGCGCGGCTGGTGGACCAGACCGGCGAGACGGCGACGCTGTCGGTGCCGGGGGAGGGGGAGGCGGTCACCGTCGACTTCGTGCCTTCGCCCTCGAGCGTGATCAGCATGGCCCGGGTGGGCCGGCCGAGCGTCCCCCACGCCACCGCGGCCGGCAAGGTGATGCTGGCCTTTGCCGGCCCGGGCCTGACCGACGGGCCGCTCGCCGCCTTCACCGAGCGCACGATCGTCGACCCCGCGGCGCTGGCCGGCGAGCTGGCCACCGTCCGTGAGCGGGGCTGGGCTGAGGCCGTCGGCGAGCGCGAGGCCGATCTGGCGGCGCTGGCCGCGCCGGCGTTCGGCCGCGGCGGCGAGCTGGCGGCGATCCTGGGGGTGCAGGGGCCGGCGGCGCGCCTGCCGTCAGCGACGCGCCGGACCCTGCGCGAGCCGCTGCTGGCCGCGACCGCCGAGCTGACCCGCGGATTGGGGGGTACGGCGCCGGCGGGCGGGACCTGAGCTCCGCCCGCGGCGGCCGTCAGCTCCAGGGGTATGGGCTGTGCGACACCGGGTGCAGGTCCCCGGTGGCGAAGCGCTCGTAGCGGAACGGGTGCAGCAGCGAGGAGTGCTCGCCCTGGAGGACCCGCGCGATCTCCTTGCCGACGGCGATCATCTTGTAGCCGTGGTTGGAGTCGGCGGCGACGAACACGTTGGGGCGCATGTAGTCGAACACCGGGAAGTTGTCGACGGTGAACGCGCCGACTCCGCCCGAGCGGACCTGGCGGTAACGGCCGCGCGCGCCCTCGAAGCGCTTGAGGCAGTGCGACAGCGAGGCCGACCACATGTCCGGGAAACCGGCGTCGACCGTGCCGGTCGGATAGGGGTCGACGTCGAAGGTGTGGCCGAGCCTGATCGGCTGGGCGCCGCCCTGGACGCTGTCGCGGTCAGGCTTGAAGTAAACGCCCCAGAACTCGTCCGTGATCAGCGTGCCGTCGTCGGCGTGCAGCGGCTGGTCGGAATCGACGTGCAGCACCGGCGAGGAGGCGCCGTCGTTGGTGACGAACGCGGCGGGGTCGAAGGCGGCCTCCCCCTCCTGGAGGTACCAGTAGGTCCACATCGGCTGGTCGGCGACGAGCTTGCCGTCGGGCTGGCGGACGTCGAGGCGGTCGGGCAGGCCGAGCATCGACCACATCGAGGCGATCCACGGCCCGACGGCGACGACGACCTGCTCGACATCGATGTCGCCGGCGCTCGTGCGCACGCGGGTGATGGCTCCGTCGTTGTCGGAGGCGAAGTCCAGGACCTCGACGCCGGTCGCGATCTGGGCGCCCGCGGTGCGGGCGAGGTCGGCCAGCCCCAGCATCGACTCGCGGTTGAAGGCATAACCGCCCGCGCGCTCGTGCAGGCACACGCTGAGGCCGGGGGCGCGCCAGTCGTCGTAGAGCGAGCGCATGTGGGCGGCGACCTGATCGGCGCCGAGATAGAGCTCGGACGGGTAGCCGATCCGCTGCTGGCGCTCATGGACGGCGGTCAGGTCCTCCTCCTGGGCGCCCGGGCCCAGGGCGATGTAGCCGCTGGAGTGATAGTGCAGGGCTTCGGGCTCGGACTCCCACACCTCGACGCAGGCGGCCATCAGCTCCTGCATCGCCGGCTGGAAGTAGTTGTTGCGCACGATCCCGCAGGCGATGCCCGAGGCGCCGGCGGCGACGTCGGACTTGTCCACAACGAGCACCGGCCGGCCGGCGCGGGCCAGGTGCCACGCGGTGGACAGGCCGTGGACCCCGGCGCCGATCACGAGGGTCTCGATGGAGGAGGGGATGCGGTCGGGCACGAGGTTGCTCCTAGCTGTCGCTGCTGTTGCGTATTACGCAATACTCTTGGGAATGACGCAACAGTCTATCGCCGACGCGAGGCCGGCGTCAAGGCGCCGCGCTTGCGGTGGGCACGGCCGCTTGGTATAAAGCCGCCGTGTACCAATTTGTCCAGTCAGGCTGCGCGGGCATCGGGGCCGCGCGGTGACGCGGACCAAGCTGGATCGAGCCAGGGACGCCGCGCGGGCGGCCACGCCGTAAGGGAACGCGAGTCACTTCGGCTGTCGATCCGGCGGCCCTGAGGAAGGAGTGGAGATGGCGATTGCAGTGGAGCAGCCGCAATTCGGCGGCACCGTGGAGACGGTCCTCTCCAGTCCGCGGATCGAGCCGGCCCCGGCCACCCTGGAGGAGGCGCGCCACGCCCCGGGCCGGGCCGAGAGGATCGAGGCGCTGACCCGGCGGATCGAGGCCGAGGGGATCAAGTACGTCTTCTTCCAGCAGGTATCGGTGACCGGCCGGGTGATGGGCAAGGGCGTCGTCTCGTCGTTCTTCTCGCAGGTGGCCGAGAAGGGCTACCAGCTGGTCTACGGCGCGACCGCCAACCTGTTCACCGACCGCTACGGCAACTACATCGGGTTCGGCCCCGAGGAGTCCGAGCTGGCCGCCGTCGCCGACCTCGACACCTTCGCGGTGCTGCCCTGGGACAAGCGGGTGGCCCGGGTGTACTGCGACTGCTACGACACCGAGACCGGCGAGCTGCTCGACGCCGACCCGCGCCAGAACCTCAAGCGCATCGCGAACGACTTCGAGCAGGAGCTCGGCTACCAGTTCCTGATCGGGATCGAGCCCGAGATGATGTGGCTGCGCAGGCCGCGCGACGGCGAGGAGCCCCAAGGCGTCACCAAGCCCTACTGCTACCACATCCACCAGTTCGAAGAGCTCCGTCCGGTGCTGCTCGACGTGGTCGAGTACGGGCAGGCGCTGGGCCTGGACATGAGCTACGGCGATCACGAGGACGCGCCCGGCCAGCTCGAGCTCAACTTCCGGTTTGACCGTCCGGTGCGGACCGCGGACAACATCACTACCTACCGCCAGGTGTGCGCCGCGGTCGGACGCAAGCACGACCTGCTGCCGTCGTTCATGCCCAAGCCGTTCACCGGGGTGTCGGCCAACGGCCATCACCACCACTTCACGCTGATGGACGACCAGGGCAACAACGTCTTCTACGACCCGGACGGCCCGGCCCAGCTGTCGCAGTTCGCCCGCCACTTCCTGGGCGGGATGCTCGAGCACTTCCCGGCGCTGATGTGCGTCGGCAATCCGACCGTCAACTCCTACTGCCGTATGTGGGACACCGGATTCTGGGCGCCGATCTACAAGAACTGGGGCTGGCAGAACCGGACCACCACCGTGCGCGTCGCCTCCGGCGGTCGCTTCGAGTACCGCGGCGTGGACTCGTCGTGCAACCCGTACCTGACCGTGGCCACGCTGCTGCGCGCCGGCCTGGACGGCGTGCGCCGCGAGATCGACCCCGGCCCGCCGCAGCAGGGCAACACCTACGACCTGCTGGCCGAGGGCGCGGAGATCGAGAAGGTGCCCGACAGCCTCGGCAAGGCGCTGGAGGCGCTCGCCGCCGACGACGTCGTCAAGAGCGCCATGCCCGGGCGGCTCTACAAGGTGTTCAACCACTACAAGCGCGACGAATGGGAGCGCTACCTCGCCGCCGTCACCGACTGGGAGCGCGACGAGTACCTGGAGGTCCTGCCTTGACGAGGCGGGGTCGCCTCGCGTAACGGAGACACGACTATGTGCGGAATTGCAGGGATCATCTACAAGAACGGGAACGGCGCGCATCGCATCGGCCGCGACATGACCAGCATGCTGCAGTCGATGAAGCACCGCGGTCCGGACTCGACCGGGTACGCGCTGTACCACGCGCCCAGCCAGGAGCTGAACATCCGGATCAACCTGGCCGAGTCCACCGCTCCGCGCGACGTGGACTTCGCCGACGACGTCCGGCGCCGCCGGCGTGAGGTCGAGGCCCGACTGCGGGGCGCGGGGGCCGAGATCAAGGGCACCGAGGACGTCAACGACTACACGTTCAGCGCCACGGTCGTCTACCACGGCGACCTCAAGCGCCTGGCCGATCATGTCGAGTCGGTGCCCCACACCGAGGTGCTGTCGCTGGGCCATGCGCTGGACATCGTCAAGGACCTGGGCGACGCCCGGACGGTCTCGACCTCCTATGGCCTCGACGACTACTTCGGCTCGCACGGCATCGGCCACGTGCGGATGGCGACCGAGTCCGACGTGGACATCGCCAACGCGCATCCCTACTGGGCCTATCCGTTCTCCGACGTGGCCGTGGTGCACAACGGGCAGCTGACCAACTACCACCAGTGGCGCCGGCGGCTGGAGTCCCGGGGGCACCGGTTCGCGTCGATGTGCGACTCGGAGATCATCGCCGTCTACCTGGCCGATCGCATGGCACAGGGCGATTCGCTACAGGACGCCATGCACCACTCGCTCGAGGACCTCGACGGAGTGTTCACCTACGTGTGCGTGACCGAGGACGCGCTGGGCGTGGCCAAGGACGAGCTGGCGGCCAAGCCGCTGGTGCTCTACGAGGGCGACGACATGGTCGCCCTGGCGTCCGAGGAGATGGCGATCCGGGCGGTCATCGACCGCGAGATCGAGACCTACGACCCCTATGAGAGCACGGTGATGGTATGGACACGATGAACCAGTCCGCGCCGCAGACCGGCGCCGAGGAGCCGCAGTTCGACGCCCGCGGCCTGGTCGAGCTCAACGCGCGCGTCCCGCGGGTGTCCGAGGTCGACGGTCAGAGCGCCACGTTCGACGCCGGCCCGCTGACGACGCGTCAGATCAACCTCGAGCTGCGCTGGCTGCTCTACGAGCAGGGAGTGCGCGAGGTCACCGTGCTCAATCCGGCCGCCCGGCACTCGCTCGGCGCGGGAATCCTCACCCGCTGCAAGATCAACTTCGAGGGATCGCTGGGGTACTTCGCCCTGGGCATGATCGACGGGCCCGAGGTCCACATCGCCGGGCGCGTGGGCTGGTCCGCGTGCGAGAACATGATGTCCGGCGTCGTGGTCATCAACTCCAACGCCGGCTCGCTGACCGGCGCCGCCATCCGCGGCGGCGACCTCGTGATCAAGGGCCAGGTCGGCGCCCGCACCGGGATCGACCAGAAGGGCGGCACGATCATCGCGCTCGGCGACGCCGGATCGATGACCGGGTTCATGATGCAGCGCGGCCGCCAGATCATCTGCGGCAACGTCGGTCCGGGTCTGGGCGACTCGATGTACGACGGGACGCTGTACGTCGGCGGCAAGGTCAAGGCGCTGGGAATCGACTGCGTCGAGGGCGAGTGGACCGACGCTGACGCCGAGTTCGTGGAGCGCAAGTTCCGCATCTACGGGCTCGGCTCGCCGCCGTCGCTGCAGAAGTTCGTGTGCGGCAAGAAGCTCTACAACTACGACTCGCTCGAGCCTTCCGAGCGCAAACTCGTTCTTTAGGGGAGGTGTCCGCAATGGCGATTGACGAGAACGCTCCGATGGCCCGCAACGTGCTCGGCCACTCGAGCATCTTCACCCCCGAGGTGATCGACGACATCCACGTCAAGTCCGAGCTGGGCCGCTACCGGATGCGCGGCTTCTCGATGTTCAAGAAGATCCCGCACTGGGACGAGCTCATGTTCATGCCGGGCACGCTGACCCGGTTCGTGATCGAGGGCTATCGCGAGAAGTGCCTGACCAAGACGGTCCTGGGCGCCCGCTTCGCCTCCAACCCGATCGAGCTCGACATCCCCGTCTACATCACCGGGATGTCGTTCGGAGCGCTGTCGCTGGAGGCCAAGATGGCCCTGGCCAAGGGCGCGTCGATGGCCGGGACGGCGACCTGCTCGGGCGAGGGCGGGATGATCCCGCCCGAGCGCGACCTGTCGACCAAGTGGTACTACCAGGTCATCCAGAGCCGCTACGGCTTCAACCCGCATCACCTGATGCTGGCCGACGCCTGCGAGTTCTTCATCGGCCAGGGGTGCAAGGTCGGCCTCGGCGGGCACCTGATGGGCCAGAAGGTCACCGAGCAGGTGGCCGAGATGCGCTCGCTGCCGGCCGGGATCGACCAGCGCTCGCCGGCCCGCCACCCCGATTGGCTCGGCCCCGACGACCTCTCGCTGAAGATCCAGGAGGTCCGCGAGGCCACCAACTACGAGATCCCGATCCAGCTCAAGCTGGGCGCGGCCCGCGTCTACGACGACGTGCGGATGGCGGCCAAGTGCGGGCCGGACATCATCTACCTCGACGGCGCCGAGGGCGGCACCGGGGCCGGTCCCCACACCGCGTCGGAGGAGACCGGCATTCCGCTGATGGCGGCGATCCCCGAGGCCCGGCGGGCGCTCGAGGACGTCGGCCTGGCCGACGAGATCGACCTGGTCGTGGCCGGCGGGATCCGCAACGGCGGCGACGTCGCCAAGTGCCTGGCGCTCGGCGCCGACGCGATCGCGATCGGGCACTCGGCGCTGATGGCGCTGAACTGCAACAGGGAGATCCCGGGCGTGACGGACTACGAGGGCACGGTCGGCGTGCCCGCCGGCCGCTGCTACCACTGCCACACCGGGCGCTGCCCGGTCGGCGTGGCCACCCAGGATCCCGAGCTGCGCAAGCGGCTGGTCGTCGACGAGGCGGCCACTCGCGTCTACAACTTCCTGCACACGCTGACGCTGGAGTGCCAGATGCTGGCGCGGGCGTGCGGAAAGACCGACGTGCACTCGCTGGAGCCCGAGGATCTGTGCGCGCTGACCGTCGAGGCCTCGGCGATGGCCCGGGTCCCGCTGGCCGGCACCGACTACATCCCGGGCGTCTCCGAGGAGCGGACGCTGGCCCGGATCGAGCGGCTGCTGGAACGTCACATCGAGAACCCGATCGACTACCTGGCCCAGCCCGAGGGGGTGACCGCTCATGAGTGAAGCTGAGGTCCGCCGCCTCCCCGACGAGCCCGAGAAGGTCGTCGCCATCGACGCCGAGTACCTGTCCGGCCGCCGCTTCCCCTACCAGGAGGACATGTCCCTGGTGCAGGACGTCGACCTGATCGCCGCGACGCCGGGCGAGGACATCAACTGGCTCGAGGACATCAGCCTGCTGGCCGAGGACGGGGTGCCGGCGGTGTTCGACCGCTACTCCAACTCGTTCATCAAGATCTACTTCGACATCCCCGAGGGTCGCGAGGACGAGATCGCCCGCAAGGTGCTGATCAAGCACCTCCAGGACGGGAACTCCTACGGGATCGTGCTCAAGGAGCGCCACGCCAAGTTCGCGCAGCCCGAACTGGGCCCGTGGGTGGAGAACTCCGCCACCGTCGGCACGCACTACAAGCCCTCCGTGTTGGAGGGCTGGGAACCGCCCGAGCACTGACCGAGACGTCTGAAATCCCGAGGTCGGTCCGCCGTGGACCGCGGATCACGCTGGCCTGCGACTGCGGCGAGAAGCGCTACCTGCGTTACGGGGAGCGCTGGACGTGCGAGCAGTGCGGCAAGACGTGGAACACGACCCGGATCCCCATCGAGCAGTACGCGGCGATCCGCGCCACGCAACTGCGCTACCGGCGCGTGCCGATCGCCATCAGCGTCTTCGCCCTGCTGGCGGTGGTGGCCTGCATCGTCGTCGGCAAGGCGCTGGGCGGCCTGCTCGTGGTGGGGGTCCTGGCCACGACCTGGAGCATGTTCTTTCGCCCGCTGCACCGCCGCAAGTACCGCCGGGCGCTGGCCGAGCTGCCCACCTGGAAGATCAAGCCCGAATAGCACCGGGCCCGATCTTCCGCGGGGCGCGGCCTCAGTGGACGATCAGCACATCGCACCGAGCGCCGTGGGCCACGGCGTTGGACACGCTCTGTCCCAGCAGGCGGTGCAGGCCCGAGACCTCCCGGGAACCGACGACGATCATGTCGGCCGAGCGCTCACGCGCCACGTCCAGGATCGACTCGGCCTCGTGGCCGAGCGCCTCGACGTAGTCGGCGCTGAGGCCCTCGCCGTCCAGGTAGGCGCGAGCCTGCGCCAGCTCCGCTCGGTGATCGGCTCCCGTCTCCACCGGGTCGGTGCCGATGGAGCGCGCGGACGCGGTGACGATCACCGGGGCCACGCTGGTCACGACCAGCTTTGATTCAAACGCCTTGGCCAGCGCCGCGGCGCGCTCCAGCGCGCGCCGCGATGCCTCGGTCTCGTCATAGCCGACGACGATCGTCTTGATCATGCGACCACCGCCGCCGGGGGGCCCACCAGCTCCGCCGCTTCAGCGGCGTCGGGCATCTGCGGGATGTCCTCACGCATGTGCACGCCCTCGCCGTCCTGGACGATGCGGCGATACACGAACAGCACCAGCGAGCCGACCAGGATGCCGATGCCGATCGCGAAATCGGTCCAGTCGCCGTACCCGTTGAGGTTGGGCGCCAGCGCTCCGACCACCAGGAACAGCAGGTTCAGCACGCACAGGAAGCCGGCGATCGGCAACCAGCCGCTGGACACCTTGATCGGTCTCGGCCAGTTGGGCCGGTCACGGCGCAACAACAGGAAGCCGCTGAGCGCGAACACGTGTGCCAGCACGTACCCGATGTTGCTCATGTAGAGGATGGCCAGGTTGGACTTGATCAGCAGGACCAGCAGGACGTTGACCACGAGGTCCAGCGTCATCGCGCGGGCGGGCACGTGGAAGCGGTTGAGCACGCCGAACTGCTTGATCGTCATCCCGGCGCGGGAGATCCCATAGAGTGCTCGGCCGGCGTCCGACGTCGAGGAGGTCATCGACAGCAGCAGGCTGCCGATGATGCAGATGGTGAAGAAGCTGGCGGCGCCATGGCCCACCAGCGTTCCCATCGCCTGCGTGTAGAACTGACCGGCGGCGGCCGGCCCGGCGACCTCCTTGGCGACGCCGTCGACGCCGCCCAGGCCCAGCGGCAGGAGCAGGCAGACGAGGAGCATGAACGTGGCCGCCGAGCGCAGCGCCCGATGGGTGTCCTGGATGCTCTTGTACTCCGGCGCGAACGTCGCGCATGCCTCGGTCCCGTACGCCGACCAGGCCAGGATGAACATGTAGACGATGGCCAGCTTGATCCCGCCCCACGGCCCGGGCCATGTCGCGTGGACATTGGAGCCGTGCCAGTCGCCACTGAAGTAGGGGTAGATGATGAACAGCGCGAGCGGCACCATCAGCAGCGCGGCGCAGGCGTAGGTGAACCACACCGCGGGCCGCAGGCCGAAGATGTTGAAGCTCCACACGAAGATGATGCAGCCGATCGCGATGAACGAGCCGAGCGTCAGCGTGTTGCTGAGGAACCCGATCGACAGTCCGGAGTGCGGCCACCACTGCGAGGTGGCGAGCGACCCGATCAGGTTGCCGAAGATCGACAGCACGACCGACCAACCGATCCAGTAGCCGAACGCCGACAGCGGACCGACGAGGGTCGTGTACTTGCGCCACCCTTCGTGGGCGTACAGCGCGATGCCACCGCTGCGGGACCCGAACATGGTCGCTGGCTCGGAGTAGATCCAGGCCTGGAGCAACCCGATCGTCGCCGAACACCCCCACAGGATCATCGATCCCACGACCCCGAAGAGCCCCAGCGTGAACCCGAGGCTGCCGAGTAGGAAGCCGGGATTACAGAGCGCGATGACGAATCCATCCCACCAGCGCAGCGTCTTGAGGAGTTGAACCTCCTCGACGGTGGCAGTAGCCAAGCCTCGTCCCTCCTGTATAGGCGGCACGCGCCGGGAAGCCACTCTCCTCTCGGGCTCTTCGCCCGGCGCCTAGTGGACGCGGTTATACCAGTTGGTACAAAACGGGTCAACGCGCTTTGAACAAGTTTGTCCGCAGGGAGCGCAGTGATCGGGCCGCGTACTCCATCGGGCCGTGGCACCATTGCGAGTCGACGCGCTATGCCTCAGCTCCGGGACCGTGAACGCCGGGACTCGCCCGCCGTCTCGGGCTCGGTGGCCCCGCGCCCGGTGGTCCTGGCCACCCTCTCGGTGCGCATCGACCCCGAGGCCGAGCGCATGGCCATCGAATCCGCCCTGCAGACGGGCGCCAAGCTGATCATCGCCAACATGCTGTGGCTGCCGGCCCATCCGACCACCCTCGTCCTGGCCCGCGAGGTGGCGGTGCTGCCCCACGAGGAGGACCTCGACGCGGTGCGCGAGACCGCCGCCCGGGCCGCGGCCCGCGGGGTGCCCACCGAGCTGCTGCGCATCTCGTCGCGGCGGCCGCTGGCGGCCTTGATCGAGCTGCTGACCGAGCGCCGGGCCGGGCTGGTCGTGCTCGGGCCCGATCCGCGGCGCTCGCCGCGGTGGTGGCGGTCGATGGCGGCGCGGCGGATCCGGCGGCGGGCCGATTGTCTGGTGTGGATCGCTCCGGGGGGCTGAGGGATTGTGCCTCCGAACGGATGCACGACGCTGCTGTCGGCGCTTGTGGTCGTCCGTGGGGCGCTGAGAGGGGTATCGGCGGAACGGCTTGGCTATCGAGTAGCGGGTTCGGCGGTTGCCCTGGGGTCGCGCCGAGGGGGTGTTGCGTCATGGGCAACGAAACCTGCGGTTTCGACCACGGACCGTGCCTCTCGGGAGACGGTGGTTGCAAATGCGCGGATTCCGCGCCATCTGAACCAGGGTCGCGGCCCGGCGGATCACCGTGGTCCAGCGCGCGGCGTTCGCGGGCATCACAGCGCCCGGTCGTGAGTGAGATGAGCGGCTGCCTTGACCGGTGTTGCGTCCTGGGCAACAAAACAGACTCTGTAGACCACACGTGCCTGGTTCTCGAGGGGTGTGGTCTGTCAGGCTCGGATTCCCGACCCCTCAGACCAGACGTCCGAAATCAGATGGACGTGTGGTCTCTGGTGTCGGTTCGGTCGACACCAGCCGGGTGTTGTGCGATGGGCAACACAACGGCCGCGTCAACCTCACCGAGCGAAGCGAGGTCCCCGGCGGGAGGGAGCGATAGCGACCGGTCTCCTTCGCGAGGCGTCCGGCGCGCCGTGGAGCTGCGTCAGCCCCCTGCGATCGCCGCCGTTTGTCGCTTCGCCGGCCGGCGGCCAAGCCGGTGTCAGCGCCTGCCGGACTCCCGGTCAGACACCTCTCGCAGCGTCCCGAACCGGCCGGTGTAGAACAGCAGCGGCTCGCCCTCGCGATGCCAGAGGTGCTCGACCTCGCCGATCCACAGCACGTGGTCGCCGGCGGGGTGGACGTCGACGACGCGGCAGGCGACGTGGGCCAGGGCCCCGTCGAGCAGCGGGAGGTCCTTCTGCCAGACGAACGAGGGATCGGTCTCGGCGACGCGCTGGCCGGCGAAGTGGGCGGCGAACTGCTCCTGGTCGGCGGCCAGCACGCTGACGCCGTAGCGGCCGGTGCGGGGCAGCATCTCACTCATGCGGCAGCGCCCCAGGGACACCAGGACGAGCGGGGGCCGCAGCGACACAGACAGGAAGGCGTTGGCGGTCATGCCGTGGATCATGTCGCGGTGGGTGGTGGTCACCACGGTCACGCCGGTGGCGAAGCGGCCCATCACGCTGCGCAGCTCGCGGGCGGCCGCCTCGGCCGCGGCCGAGCGCGGGGTCAGCTTGGCCACGCCGGTGGGCGCGCCCAGGACCGCGGACGGCGGGGTGGAGGCCGCGGACGGCGCCGCCGGCCGCGCGCCGGAGGGCCGGATCGGCGGCATCATGCCCGTCGAGTCCGTGGGCGGCGCCAGCTTGGCCACCCGCGTGAGCCGCGCCACACCCTCCCGTTCAGTCACGACCGCGGGCGTTTCTTCTCCGGGTCATAGAAGGGGAATCGTACGACCGTGGCGGGAATGCGCTTCTGCACCCCGTCGAGCTTGCCGATCTCGACCGCCGTGCCCAGCTCCGCGTACTGGACCGTCATGCGGCACAGCGCGATCGACTTCTGCAGCAGCGGCGAGCGCATGCCCGAGGTGACGACGCCGACACGGCGGCGGTCGACGTAGACCTCGTCGCCGTGGCCGGTCACCTCGTTGCTGTGCAGTTCCAGGCCGACCAGGCGACGCTGGGGATGCTCGCGGCGCTCCAGCAGCGCGGCGCGGCCGACGAAGTCCTCCTCGTCGTCGAGACCCACGGCGAAGCCGATGCCGGCCTCGAACGGGTCGACCTGGTCGTCGAACTCATAGCCGGCGAAGATCAGGCCGGACTCGATGCGCAGCAGGTCGAGCGCCTCGAGCCCCAGCGGCTTGATCCCGCGCGGGTCGCCGGCCTTCCACACCGCGTCCCACACCGCCTCGGCGTCGGACGGGTGGCAGAAGATCTCGTAGCCCAGCTCGCCGGTGTACCCGGTCCGGGAGACCACGATGGGCACCCCGTCATACGAGCCGATCCGGCCCACCAGAAAGCGGAACCACTTGAGCTCCTCGAGCGCGGGCTGGTCCGGTGGGGTCCACACGAACTCGGCCAGCGCCTCGCGGCTCAAGGGCCCCTGGACGGCGATGTTGTGCAGCTGGTCCGTGGTGGGCTTGATCCACACCTTCAGGCCCAGCCGGTCAGCCACCTGGCGCATCCAGACGCCGTCGTACTCGTCGCCGCCGATGAAGCGGAAGTTGTCCTGCCCCAGGCGGAAGACGGTGGCGTCGTCGATCATCCCGCCGGTCTCGTTGCACAGCGCGGTGTAGACCACCTGGCCGACCGACAGCTTGCGGATGTTGCGGGTGACGATCCGCTGCATCAGGGTCTCGGCGTCGGGCCCCAGCACCTCCCACTTGCGCAGGGGGGAGAGGTCCATGACGGCCAGCTTCTCGCGACACGCCCAGTACTCGGCGATCCCGCCCTCGTTGTTGAAGCAGTGGGGCAGCCAGTAGCCGCGGTACTCGACGAAGCTCTTGGTCAGCTCCGAGGTCTTGGGGTGGAAGCCGGTCTCGCGGGTCAGGACCGCCTCGGCGTCGGCGGTCACGCGCCGCGCGATGGCCGTCGAGAAGCGGTTCTGCGGCGAGTAGACGCGCACGTGGACATCTGTCACCTCCCAGGCATTCGATGGGTCGATGTCGTCGGGGCAGGCCGAGGACGCGCACACCAGGTCGTTCATCGCGCGCAGCATCACGTAGTCGCCCGGTCGCGACCACGGCTCGTCGAAGGCGAGCTGCATGTTGCCGTCAAAGGCCGTGTTGTAGAAGAAGTTCAGCGCCTGCCAGCCCTTGCGCGGGGCGATCTCGAACGACCGCAGGACGCCGTTGAAGTTGTCCGTGCAGTTGACGTGGCCCGGGTAGCCCATGTCCTCGTAGTACTTGGCCTGGCAGGCCAGGGCGAACGTGTCGTGGCGGCCGACCGTGTCGCGCACGACCTCGACCAGCGGGTCCATGTCGAGGTCGTAGAACTTCCCGTGCAGGCCCGGCTGGGGATAGGCGTTGCCCATCAGCGTGCGGGTGACGGTGGAGTCCAGACCGCGTTCGATGCCGCGTTGCAGCTTGTCAGCCTGGAAGGCCAGGAAGTCCGAGCACTGCTTCCCGCGGACGTCGATGATCTGGATGTATTCGCCCGCCCGCACCTCGTAGCTCTGAGCGCTCGCCGGGTCGATCCGGAAGTCCAGCCGGGGCTCGGCCAGCGGCGCGGGCAGCTCGACGTCGACGGCCGGGCGCGGTGCCGCCCGCCGCACCTCCAGCGCGAGCTCGGTCGCGGGCGACTCGCCGTCGATGACCCGTCCACCGGGCGCACCGACCGCCACCGTGGTGTCTCCCACCGCGGTGAAGGCCAGCCCCGAGCCCGGCGCGGACTCCGGCCCGAACAGCCGCACGCAGCGAGCCTGGTCGGGAGCGAGCCCATCGACCGGCGGATTGTGCTCCGCCCACCCGCGCAGGACGGTCGCGTCGGCGTCCGCCGGCGGACCGAGCGGCGCGCCGACGGCGGTCAGCTCCGCGACCTGGCCGCCGTAGCGATCGATGATCGTCAGCTCGTCGTCGCCGCCGAGCGCGACGACGGTCACGCCGCCCGGCCGAACCGGGTAGCGCTCGACCGCGTGATCGACGACGAGCAGACCCGATGGCGCCAGCGTCGCCATGCCTAGGCGGGCGCCGAGGCCTTCTCGACCTGGGCGAGCAGCTCTTCGGCGAGCTGCTTCTTGCCGTCGGCGTCGAGCTTCTTGACCTCGTTCTCGACGGCGCGGCGGTTGTAGGTCTGGTTCCAGTAGTCGAGGCTGTCGAAGCCGAGCAGGACGGCCTTGCCGACGAACTGGCGCAGGACCTCGTTGGTCGGGCCCATGACCCAGCCGGCCTTGGCGTCACGCAGGTAGCGCTCCATCTCCATGTCGCGCTTGTAGCCCGTCCCGCCGCAGGCGTGCAGCATCTTATCGACGACGTGGGCGGTGTTCTTGGCCGCCTCGAACTTGATCTGCCATGCCCAGTGCAGGAAGTTGGCCCGGGCAAATTCTCCCGGCGCCATCCGCTTGGTGTTGTGGTCGGTCGCGTTGTCCATCGCCTGGGCCACGGAGAAGCCGAACAGCCGGCAGGCGTTGGTGTCCATCACGGCCTCGCCGACGTAGTCCTGGATCGTCGGGTAGTCCGCGACGCGCAGGCCGACGTCGACGTGCTTCTTGCGCGTCGTCTGGCGCTTGGCGATGTCGATCGCGCCCAGCGCGAGGCCGTTCCACACCGCCGAGGAGCCGATCAGGAACCACGGGTCGACGGCCTCGTCGTTGGAGGCGGCGCCGTCGCCCTCGGGCCCGACGATCTGGGAGCCCGGGATCGAGACGTTGTCGACCTGGATCGGCCCTGACTGGTTGCCGCGCAGGCCGAGCGCGTCCCAGGTGGACGGCTGAGCCTTGACGTCCTCGCCGTCGATGACGAACACGCTCAGGTCGTCATAGCCGGTGAAGTCCGGGCTGGTGGTCTGCACGACGTAGAAGTCGGCGAACCCGCCCGACGTCGTCCAGGACGCCTTCTTGTTGACCGTGTAGCCGCCGTTGGAGCGCTCGGCGCCCGACGAGAACGGGTACCAGAAGTGCGAGCCGGTCTCGGGGTCCGAATAGGAGAGCGTGCCGATCTTGCCGCTGTTGAGCGGGCGGATGTACTTGTCGATCAGCTCGTCGGTGGGGCGCAGCATGATCGTGTTGACCGCGCCCATGTGCATCACGTAACACATGGCGGTCGACGCGCAGCCGTAGCGCGCGATCGTCTCGCAGGTCATGTGGAAGGCGACGTGATCCTCGCCCAGCCCGCCGTACTCGGTCGGGACGGTCAGCGCCAGGAAGCCGTGCTCCCCGAGCAGCTCCAGGTTCTTGCGCGGGTATTCGAGGTTGTCGTCGGAGACCTTCGCGTTGGCGCGCATCTCCTTCTCGGACAGCTCGATCAGGAGGTCGCGCAGCTCACGCTGGCGATCGGTCAGAACCCACTCGGGATCCCATTCGTAGCCGAGGCCCCAGAAAGGCTCTCCGTTCCACATCTTGTCGGACATGTGCTCCTCCGGGCGCGTTGTTGTACGACTCAAACGGCGGACGTAGACTAGGCCCTACGGCCGCAATGCACAAATATGTTCAATGAATTCTCTTGACCGGGAACGGCAGAACCGCACCTCCCGCCCGGTCGTCGGGCTGTCGGTCAGCATGCACGATTTCGGCGACTACGGCGGCGTGGGTGTTCAGCGGCCGGTGTATGCGGCCGGGGGACTGCCGCTGATGCTGCCACAGCTGCCCGAGGCGATCGAGGAGTCCCTGGACCGCGTCGACGCGGTGCTCCTGGCTCCCGGGCGCGACATCGACCCGGCGCGCTACGGGCAGGCGCCCGACGCGCTGCTGGCGGCGATCGAACCGCGCCGCGACGCGTTCGAGTTCGCCCTGGCGGCGGCGGCGCTGGCACGCGGCCTGCCGGTGCTCGGCATCTGCCGCGGGATGCAGGTCCTCAACGTGGCGCTCGGGGGCACCATGGTCCAGGACGTGCGCCTGCAGGAGGCCTGGCGCGAGCATCCGTCGGACCCGGGCTGGCGCGCGTGGAAGGAGATGGAGCTCGTGGCCCTCAACGGGGACGGCGAGCCGGCGATCCCGGACCACCCGCGCCACCCGATCGCCATCGCGAACCCGAGCATCCTCGGCGCGGCGCTCGGCGCCGACGGGGCGACCGTCAACTCGTTTCACCACCAGGCGATCGCCGAGCTGGGCGCGGGACTGCGCGCCACCGGGATCGCGCCGGACGGCGTCGTCGAGGCGATCGAGCTCGATGGCCGGCCGGTGCTGGGCGTGCAGTGGGAGCTCCAGGAGGAGTGGCGGATCGATCCGCGGTTCGCCGGGGTGTTCGAGTGGTTCGTGGACGCCGCGGCGCGGTCGGCGGCGGGGGCGGGGGCGGACACCGTCAGGCGCTGACGCGGGAGGGCCGGGCGGGACCGATCTTCGAGCCGGCCGCCTCGGGCCACGGCAGCTCGCGCTGAGCCTCGGCGATCGCGTCGAGCGCCGCCAGCACCGCCGGGGCCGCCGCGGTCGTCTTGCCGGCCGTCCGGTCCACGTGGAGCAGCATGTGCTCGCCGGTGGCGATCGGCGCGTCGAGGTCGTCGGCCGCCAGCAGCTCGTGGAACAGGTGCAGGCGCTTCTCGTCGTGGCCCAGCAGGCGGGTGGCGATGCGCAGGCGGTCCCCGGCGTGGGCCTCGCCGAGGTGGCGGATGTGGGTCTCGACCGTGTAATAGGAGCGGCCGGTATCGATGTAGGGCCCCAGGATGCCGATCCGGCGCAGGAAGGCGTCCGTGCTGTCGGCCAGCACCTGGAGATACCGGTGCTCGGTCATGTGGCCGTTGTAATCGATCCAGGCGGGGGGGACCAGCACCTCGTGCAGCGCCAGCCGGCCGCCGGACAGCGGCATCCGGCCGTCGTGGTCGCCGGCGCGTTCGTAGAGCTCGCGCTCGGTCAGCGCCAGCACCTCGCCCGCGCCGTACCCGGCGCCGGCCAGGCCGCGCAGCACCGCCACCAGGCAGTCGTCGCGGATCCGCTTGAGGTCCGCGATCGACTGCCCGTCCGCCTGGGCGTCTGACTGCGCGACGATCTTGTCCAGCAGCCCGTCGTCCATCGCCGGCACGTCCATCAGGTGGGTCCACGGCAGCGCCAGCGCAGGGCCGAACTGGGCCATGAAGTGGCGCATGCCGGCGTCGCCGCCGGCCAGCCGGTAGGTCAGGAAGGTTCCCATCGACGACCACCGCAGCCCGGCGCCGAAGCGGATCGCGTCGTCGATCTCCGCGACGGTGGCCACGTCGTCGGCCACCAGCCACAGGGCCTCACGCCACAGGGCCTCGAGCAGGCGGTCGGCGATGAACCCGTCGACCTCGCGGCGGACGATGAGCGGCTTCATCCCCACCGCCCGGTACATCTCGGCCGTCCGTGCGATCGCCTCCGGAGCGGTCCGCTCGCCGCCGACGATCTCGACCAGCGGCAGCAGGTAGACCGGGTTGAACGGATGGCCCACGAGGAATCGCTCCGGGTGCTCGATCTCCGCCGACAGCCGCGAGGGCAGCAGTCCCGAGGTCGAGGTGGCGATGATGGCGTCGGGCGGCGCCGCGCGGCTCGCCTGGGCCAGCAGGCCCACCTTGAGCGCCTCGCGCTCGGGGGCGCTCTCCTGCACCAGGTCGGCGCCGCTCACCGCCTCCTCCACGGTGTCGACCAGGGTCAGCGTGCCCTCGGCGGGCAGCGGCGCCAGGGTCAGCCGGCCCCAGGCGCGGCGGGCCCGCTCGACGGTGTCCTGCACCGCCGCTGCGGCGCCGGGGGAGGGGTCATACAGGCGGATGTCGACGCCGGCCAGCAGCAGGCGCGCCGCCCAGCCGCCGCCGATGACACCGGCGCCGAGCACCCCGGCGGTGCGCGGGGCCGGCCGCGCGTCAGCCACGGCCGCGCAGCGCGAGCCGCTGACGAACGTCCTCGGGACCGAGCACGCGAACGTTCATCGCGTGCAGGATGGTGGTCGCGCGCGCCACCAGTTGGCCGTTGGTGGCCTTTTCTCCCGGTCCGAGATACAGGTTGTCCTCCAGTCCGACCCGAACGTTACCGCCGGCCAGAACGGCCATGGCCACGTAGGGCAGCTGCATCCGGCCGATGCTGAAGGCGCTGAAGACCGCCCCCGGAGGCAGCGCGGCGACCAGGTTCAGCAGCGTGCCGGGGTCGTCGGGCGCGCCATAGCGGATCCCCATGCACAGCTGGATGAGCACCGGGTCCTCGATCAGACCCTCGGCGATCAGATCCTTGACCATCACCAGCTGACCGGTGTCGAACACCTCGAGCTCGGGCCGCACGCCCAGCGCCTGCACCCGCCTGGCCATCGCCCGCAGCATGTCCGGCGTGTTGGTCATGACGTAGTCGCCGCCGGCGGCGAAGTTCATCGTGCCGCAGTCCAGCGTGCAGATCTCGGGGCGCAGGTCGGAGACGTGGGCCAGGCGCTCGCCGGCGCCGACCATGTCGGTGCCCTCGTCATTGACCGGCAGGGGTGAGTCGGTGCCGCCGAGCACGAGGTCACCGCCCATCCCCGAGGTCAGGTTGATCACCACGTCGACGTCGGCGGCGCGGATCAGCTCCACCGCACGCCGGTAGAGCTCGACGTCGCGCGTGCCCTGCCCGGTCGCCGGGTCGCGGACGTGGATGTGCGCGACGGCGGCGCCGGCCCGTGCCGCGTCCACCGCCGACGCGGCGATCTGCTCCGGGGTGACCGGCACCTGGTCCGAGCGCGACGTCGTGTCGCCCGCGCCGGTGACGGCACAGGTGATGAAGGCCTCGGTATTCATCGGTCCAGCGCGGCTTCGACGGTGGGCGTGTTGGCCAGCAGCCTCCGGGTGTACTCGGCGCTGGGCGAGTTGAACACGTCGAGGGTCGGTCCGGCCTCGACGATCTTGCCCTCGGTCATGACCACGACCCGGTCGGCGATGGTGCGGATCAGCGCCAGGTTGTGGGTGATGAACAGCATGCTGAGCCCGGTCTGGACGCGGAGCTCGCGCAGCAGCTCCACGATCGCCGCCTGGACCGACACGTCCAGCGCCGAGGTCACCTCGTCGCAGACCAGCAGGGAGGGCTCGGCGGCCAGGGCGCGGGCGATGGCCACGCGCTGGCGCTCGCCGCCGGAGAGCTGGTCCGGATAGCGGTTGGCGGCCGCGGCCGACAGCGCCACCCGTTCCATGCACTCGCCCACGCGCCGGCCGACCTCGCGCCGACCGGACCCAGCCGCCCCGAACAGCTGGAGCTGGCGCGCGATCGTCTGGCCAACCGTGCGGCGGGGGTTCAGCGACGCGTATGGGTTCTGGAACACGTACTGGATCTGCTTGCGGGCCTGGGCGGACCGGGAGCGGGCGCTCTCGGGCAGGCGGTCGCCCGACAGCTTGATGTCGCCGCTGTAGTCGCGATGCAGGCCGGCGATGCACCGGGCCAGCGTCGTCTTGCCCGACCCCGACTCGCCCACCAGGGCGACGCATTCGTTGCGGCGCACATCGACGTCGATGTCGAACAGCACGTGGTTGGAGCCATAGTTGGCGTTGACGTTCTCGACGGAGATGACGACGTCGCCGGCCTGCGCGGCGGTGGCCGCCTCCCCGGCGGTCGGCACCTCGCCGGGGGCGTCGTCGGCCCGGTAGCAGTAGACCGAGTGGCCGGCGCCGAGCTGCGTGGCCGGCGGGAACTCCTGGACGCACTGGTCGACGGCCAGGTCACAGCGGGGGGCGAAGAAGCATCCGCCGGGGCGATGGCCGGGCAGCGGGGCGCGGCCCGGGATGCCGATGACCGCGCGCTTGCCCTCGAGATCGGGGACGGCGCGCAGCAGCTTGCGGGTGTAGGGGTGGCGCGGCGTCGAGAAGATCGCATCCCGCGGCCCCTGCTCGACGATTCGTCCCGCGTACATCACCGCGACGTGGTCGGCCAGCTCGGCGACGACGGCGAGGTCGTGGCTGACGTACACCGCGGCCACCTGATGGCTGCGGCACAGGTCGCGCACCGTCTCGAGCACCCGAGCCTGGGTGGTCACGTCCAGGCCGGTGGTCGGCTCGTCGCAGACGATCACGTGCGGACGGCAGGCGAATGCCATCGCGATCGCCACCCGCTGCTGCTGGCCGCCGGAGAGCTGGTGCGGGTAGCGGCGCAGGAAGTCGTCGGTGGCCGGCAGCGCCACCTCCTCCAGCGTCTCGCGCACCCGCGCCCGGCGCTCGTCCTCGCTGGAGCCGGCGGCGTGCGCGTCGAGCATCTCCGACAGCTGCCGGCTGATCCGCAGCGCCGGGTTCAGCGCGGTCCCCGGGTCCTGCGGGATGTAGGACACGGTCCCGCCGCGCAGCTTGCGCAGCTCGCCCGCGCCCATCGCCGCCAGCGGCCGGCCGTCGATGAGGATCTCCCCGCCGGTCACCCGGCCGCCGGGACGGCAGTAGCCCATCAGGGCCATGCCGACGGTCGTCTTGCCGCTGCCCGACTCGCCCACGAGGCCGAGCACCTCGCCGGCGCGGACCTCGAGCGCGATCCCGTCGACGATGTCCGCGCCGCTGGAGACCAGGTCGATCCTCAGCTCGCGCACGGTGACCGCGACGGTCTGTTCGGCGACGCTCATGTCACTCTCCCCGGTCCAGGCCGATCGCCGCTCGGGCGAAGCCGTCGGTCAGCAGGTTGGTTCCGATCGTCAGCAGCGCCAGCGCCAGCACCGGCAGCAGCACGCCCCATGGCTGCACCGTCACCGCCAGGCGGTTCTCGTTGATCATCAGGCCCCAGTCGGCGGTCGGCGGCTGCAGCCCGTCGCCGATGAAGTTCAGCGCGGCGATCAACCCGATCGAATAGGTCAAACGCAGGCCGACCTCCACCAGCAGCGGGCTGGTGACGTTCGGTAACAGCTCGCCGAAGATGATCCGCCGGCGGGGCTCGCCGACCGCCTCCGCGGCCTGGACGAAGTCCCGCTCGACGATCTGCATGGCGGCGCCCCGGATGACGCGGGCGACGCGCGGCGCGTGGGAGACGCCGACGATCAGGATGATCAGCGGCACGCTGGGACCGAACGCGGCCACCAGCAGCAGGGCCAGCACGATCTGCGGGAACGCCATGAACACGTCGGCGATCCGCATCAGGATCTCATCGGTCAGCCCGCCCATGTAGGCGGCGGTCAGGCCGACCACCAGCCCCAGCACGACCCCGATGATCGTCGCCGAGACCGACATCCCCAGCACGGTGCGCCCGCCGTAGAGGAACCGGCTCCAGACGTCGCGGCCCAGCGAGTCAGATCCGAACGGCAGGCCGTCGACGCCGGCTGGGCTGTTGGGCGCGGCCACGAACGCGTCGGGCGAGTGGGGCGCGAACAGCGGACCGACCAGCGCGAGCAGGACCATGATCACGAAGATGGTCAGGCCGATCCGCGACCGCCACTGGCGCATTGTGCTCCGCACCAGCACCGCCCACTGGCGCTGGCGCATCTCCGGCGGTTGCGCGGCGGCCAGCGCCTCGCTGGTGACGGCCGAGGTGCTCATCGTGCCGCCGTCCTCAGACGCGGGGTGACCAGGATGGTGATGACGTCCGCGGCCAGGTTCACCACGACGTAGACGGCGGCGATGATCAGGGCCAGCGCCTGGACCAGCGGCACGTCGCGGTTGCCCACGGCATCGACCAGCGCGGCGCCGATGCCGGGGTAGGAGAACACGTACTCGACCACGACCACCCCGCCCGCCATGTAGGCCAGCTGCAGCGCCGAGACCTGGATGGCGGGGACGATCGCGTTGGGCACCGCGTGGCGCCAGATGACCGTGCGGTTGGGCAGGCCCTTCAGCCGCGCCATCGTCACGTAGTCCGACTCGAGCACCTCGACCATCGAGGCGCGCATGATCCGGCTGATGTACGGCGTGACGGCGATGATCAGCGTCGCCGCCGGGAGGATCACCTCCTTGGGCACGTTCCAGGCGTGCTCGCCCGGCGGGATCAGCGACACCGCGGGCAGGATGTGCGACGCGTTGGTCGCGAACAGCAGCACCAGCGCGATCCCGATCACGAACTCGGGCAGCGCCGCCAGCCCCAGCGTGCCGACCGACAGGATGTGGTCAGCCGGCTTGTCCCGGCGCACCGCCATCCACACGCCGAGCGCGATCGACAGGGGAATGGCGATGATCGCGGACACCAGCACCAGGAACGCGGAGTTGTCGATGCGCCCGGAGATGTACTGCGACACCGGCTCCCCGGTGGCGGCCGAGATCCCCAGGTTCCCCTGCAGGATGTGACCCAGCCAGTGGGTGTACTGCGAGATCGCCGACTCGTTGAGGTGCAGCTGACGGGTCAGCGCCGCCACCCGGGCCGGCGTGGCGTTACGGCCGAGGATGGCGATCGCGGCGTTGCCCGGCAGCGCCTGGGTCGCCGCGAACACCACGATCGACACCAGGAACAGCGTGAGCAGGCCGAGGAGGATGCGCTTGACGAGAAAGCGGGCCATGGCGGCTTCTTTCGCTCGGTTCCTAGGAGATGAACCCCACGTTCTTGAACCAGTAGTTGCCCAGGGGGAACCCCGACTTGGCCTGGACGAACCCGGTCAGCTTCGAGCTGTAGGCGTCGATCTGGTTGGAGAAGTAGGGGATGATGTAGCCGCCGGTGTTGTACTCGATGGTCTGAGCCTGGCGGAGGATCTCGTTGCGCTTGCTCTCGTCCAGCGTGGCCCGGGCCTGGTTGATGAGCTTGATGAACGTCGGGTCGGCCCAGTGGGTCTCGTTGAACGGCGAGTCGGGCAGGCTGCCCTGGGCGACCTGCGGCAGGTACTCGCGGGTGGCCCAGAAGTCCTGGGCGAACGTCCACTTGAGGTAGTTGGGGCCGTAGAAGGTGCCGGTGTCGAGCTTCTGGAGCTTGACGTTGACGCCGGCGCCGGTGGCCTGCTGGGCGAACACCTCGGCGGCCTGGACCACGCCCTGGAATACCGGGGCGGTGGTCAGCTGGACGGTCAGTCCGGCGTGGCCGGCCTGCTTGAGCAGCGACTTGGCCTGCTCGAGGTCCTGAGCGCGCTGGGGCAGCGAGGTGTCGTAGGACGGGTCAAACGGCGAGTACATGTCGTTGGCGATGCGGCCCTGTCCCGAGAGGACCTGCTCGACCATCTGCGGGCGGTTGACGATGAGGCGCATCGCCTGGCGCACGCGGACGTCGGAGAATGGGGCCTGGTCGACGCGCATCGTGAACGGCTGCCACTGGCCGGTGTGGGAGATGAGCACCTTCAGCGCCGAGTTGGACTCGACCTGGGCGATCTGGCCGGTCGGCAGGTTGTCGATCGCCTGCACCTGGCCGCCCAGCAGCGCGTTGACCCGGGCGGTGTCATCGGTGAAGTCGATGATCGTCAGCGTGTCGACGTAGGGCCGGCCCTGCTGCCAGTAATTGGGGAACTTCTTGAACACGCTCTGCTGGCCGGGGGTGAAGCTCTCGTACATGAACGCGCCGGTGCCGACCGGCTTGGTCGGGTCATAGCCGACGGGCACGATCGCGTTGAAGTACTGGCCGATGTCGTCCAGGAAGCCCGCGTTGGCGAACTTCAGCGGGATGCGCACCTGCGAGCTGCTGAGCGCCTTGACGCCCTTGAGGTCGACGTAGCCGATCGACGCCGCGCCGACCTTGGGGTCCTTGGGGTCGAGGATCCGCTGCAGCGAGAAGACGACGTCGTCGGCGGTGACCGTCTTGCCGTTGTGAAACTCGATGCCGGGACGGATCTTGACGAGCCACGAGTCGGTCTTGCCGTGCTCGGCCTCGATCGACTCGGCCACCATCATCTCCAGCGTGGCGAAGTCCGGGGTGCGGACGGCCAGCGGCTCGTACAGGTTCCAGCAGCGCATGATGTCGGTGTCCGCCGTCGGCAGGTGGGCATCGATCGTGTCCTTGGCGCCCCCGCCGGTGGCGCCGACGCTGAGGCTGCCGCCGGTCTTGATCGAGCCGGTGGTCGGCTTGCTGCCCGAGGCGGCGCCGGCCGATGGGTTGCTGCTGCCACCGCTGCTTCCGCCGCAGGCGGCGATCAGGCCGCCCGCGCTCAGCACACCGGCGCCCGCAATCGCGCCGTGCAGCACCTGGCGCCGGGTCAGGCCCTCGCCGGAATTGTTGTGATCAGTCACCCCAGGCTCCCCTCGTTGTGGTGATCGTCGTTGTGGACGATGCTCTCCGTGCTGGCCACGCGGCTGGCGTACCGCGTCGCCTCGCCGACGATCAGTTCGACCGTCAACGTCAGATGGGCGCGCACGACCTCGCCGGCGCCCGGATCGCTCGCGGCGATCACCTCCAGCAGCTCCTGATGGTCCGCGACGTAGTCGGACACCGAGTAGACCGGATGCCAGTTGAGCATCATCTGGGACTCGGCCGCCAGCGGCTCGTGCGCCCGGCTCAGCCGGGGGCTGCCCGCCAGGGCGACCATCGTGCGGTGAAAGTCGATGTCCGCCGCGATCAAATCCTGCGACGGCGTCTGTGAGCCGTCGGCGGGGGCGGCGTCGCGGATCGTCTCCTGGGCCTGGCGCAGCGGCTCGACGTCGAACGGGCCGGTCCCCAGCAGCACTCCGACGGCGGCCACCTCGATCGCGGTCCGCGCCCGGTAGACGTCGATCACATCCGGCGTCGAGATCGGCCGGACGCGAGCGCCGCGGTTGATCTCGGTGACGACCAGGCCCTCCTGTACGAGGTCTCGCAGGGCCTCGCGGATGGCGCTGCGACCGGTGCCGAAGGCCTGGGCGAGCGCGACCTCGGGCAGCTGCTCCTGGGGTTTGATCCGGCCCTCGAGGATCGCGGTGCGCAGCTCGTGCAGCACCTGATCGGTGGTCGAGCGGCGCTCGACGATGCCCAGGCCCCAGTCAGCGTTCGCAGCCAAGTTGTCGACAACCTACTCCCGACTGTAGGTGCATGTCAATGAGTTGTGAAAACACCCAGCGTGCGCTCAGGCTCATCCGTGATCACGGCCGCCACCCGCGGGTCGCCGCGCAGCGCGCGGAGCACGGTTGGATCGTTCACCGTCCACAGCCACGCGGGCAGCCCCCGGTCGGCCGCCCAGGCCAGGATCCGCCGGCGTCGCAGCGCGGCGTGCGGGGCCACGAAGTCGACCCGGGTCCGGCGGACGCGACGATCGAGCTCCCGCAGACGCAGGCGGGCGCCCACCAGCAGCCCGGTCCGCGCGTCGGGCGCGTGGCGCTTGACCTGGGGCAGCACGGCGTCGCGGAACGACGTGACGACGTACTGGTCGGGATCGAGGCGCCCGGCGACGATCGCCATCACCTGGGCGACGTGATCGTCCTCCTTGAGCTCGACGTCGACGAGGATCCGGCCGGCGACGAGCTCCAGCACGTCCTCCAGGAGCGGCGCCTGGCCGATCCTCATCCGCTCGCGGAGCTGCTCGTGGGTGAGGCGCGACACCGGTCGCCCCGCCACGCGCGCGTCGTGGATGACGGCCATGCGGCCGTCGGCGGTGCGCCGCACGTCGATCTCGATGCCGTGGCAGCCCAGGGCGATGGCGCGCTCGAACGCCTCCAGCGAGTTCTGGGGCGCCGCGCCCCAGGCTCCGCGGTGCGCGACGACGAGCGGCATCCCGGGCACGGTAGCGACCGCCTATCCTCCCCGGGCCCGTGACCGCGCCCGCCCCGCAGTCCGTTCTCGTCCTGATGGCCGACCAGCTGGCGGCGCAGTGGCTGCCGGTCTACGGGCACCCGATCGTGCAGGCCCCCAACCTGCTGGCACTGGCCCGCGAGGGCACTGCGTTTCAGAGCGCCTACACGCCGTTTCCGCTGTGCGCTCCGGCCCGCGCCGCGATGCTGGCCGGGCGCTACGCCTCGCGCCTGGGGGTCTATGACAACGCCGCCGAGCTGCGGGCGGGCGCCCCGACGGTCGTGCACGCGTTGCGCGCTGCCGGCTACCACACCGCGGTGTCGGGCAAGATGCACTTCGTCGGACCCGACCAGCTGCACGGTTTCGAGGAGCGCCTGACCACCGACATCTATCCGGCCGACGTCGACTGGACGCCGGACTGGAGCCGGCCACTGGATCAGCCGCTGCCCTGGTACCACACGATGGAGAGCGTGCTGGCGCCGGGCATCTGCGCCGCCAGCCTCCAGACCGACTACGACCAGGAGGTCGGCTTCCAGGCGACGCGCAAGCTGTATGAGATCGCGCGCCACCGCGGCGACCAGCCGTTCCTGCTGTTCGTCTCGTTCACCGATCCGCACGATCCGTGGGAGATCCCCGGCCGGTTCTGGGACCGGTACCGGCGCGAGGACATCGACGACCCCGCGGTCGGCTCGCTGCCGCTGGATGAGGTCGACCCCCACAGCCGGCGGCTGCGGGCGATGTGCCAGGTCGACGCGGCGGGGCTGACGCCGGAGCAGATCCGCCGGGCGCGCCACGGCTACTACGCGGCCATCAGCTACCTGGATGAACGGGTGGGCGAGGTCCTGGGCGCGCTGCGCGAGTCCGGCCTGGAGGACCGCACGACCGTGCTGTTCTGCGCCGACCATGGAGAGATGCTGGGCGAGCGGGGGCTCTGGTACAAGATGTCGTTCCTGGAGCCGTCGGCCCGGGTCCCGCTGATCGTGCGCCGGCCGGGCGACGCCGGCGGCCACCGGGTGCGCGCGCCGGTGTCGCTCGTGGACGTCGCGCCGACCCTGCTCGAGCTGGCCGGCCTGCCCGCCGACGCGATCGCCGGGCCGGGCGACGGGGTGAGCCTGGTTCCGGCGCTCGGGGCGGGTGGGGCGGCGCCGAGCCATCCGGTCGTCTCCGAGTACCACGCGGAGGGGGTCCAGGCCCCGTCGGCGATGATCCGCGACGGCACCCACAAGCTGATCGTCTCCCTCGAGGACCCGGACCTGCTCTACGACCTGGCCACGGATCCGCTGGAGCTCGCCGATCGCAGCGGCGACCCGGGCGCGGCCGCGGTGGTGCAGGATCTGCGCCAGGAGCTGGCGGACCGGCTCGACCTCGACGACATCGACGGGCGCGTACGCGAGAGCCAGCGCGAGCGGAGGTTGGTCGGCGCCGCGTTGCGCCAGGGACGGCCCACGTCGTGGGATCACGAGCCCCGGGTCGACGCCGGGATCCAGTACATCCGCAACCGCGAGGACATGTACGAGACCCAGCGCCGCGCGCGGCTCGACAGCGGCGTCCCGGAGTGACCCGCCCGGAAGGGCGGTCGGGCCCGCGCCGGACCGCCCGGAAGGGCGGGGGGTCGAATGTTGACCGCGCATCCCGGCGTTGGTTGGCTGGGAATCGGGTTGAGTTGCGATCGACGACGTTTTCGGGATGCTGTTGAGAATCATTCGATCTCGCCTGGGGTGGGCGCTCGGCGTCGCGCCGGCGCTGCTCGCGCTGCTCGCGCTGCTCGTGCCGGCCTCCGCGCTGGCTGCTCCCACGGTCACCATCAACACGCCGGCGGCCAACACGCCGGATTACCCGGACACCGCGGTGCCCGCCGCCGACTACTCGTGCACCGCGGATCCGAGTTCGACGCTGTCCTCGTGCACGGCCACCGTCGACGGCGCGCCGGTGGCAAGTGGCGCGCCGCTGCCCGACGGGGTGGGCTCGCATTCGATGGTGGTCACCGCCACTGACGCCGACGGCCTGTCGACACCGCAGACCGTGACCTACACGGTCTCGGGGCCACCGGCGATCAGCATCCAGGCCCCGGCCGCCACCGCGTACGGTGCGGCGGCGGTTCCGGCCGCTGCGTTCGCCTGCACGGCGGACCCCCACTCCCCGCTGTCGTCGTGCACCGCCACGGTCGATGGGTCGCCGGTCAGCACCGGCGGAGCGCTGCCGACCGCGGTCGGGTCCCACACGCTGACCGTGTCCGCCGCCGACCAGGACGGACTGACCGACTCGCGCAGTGTGGCCTACACCGTCAACGCTGCGCCGACCTGCGCTGCGGTCAACGTCACCGCCGACGAGGGCAGGCCGCTGAGGGTCAGCCTCAGCTGCCGCGACGCGGCCGGCGCCGCCCTGACCTACGTCGCGCACGCCCCGGCGAGGGGATCGCTCAGCTCGCTGGACACGCGCGCCGGCACGGTGGTCTATACGCCGGCCGCGGGCTTCGTCGGCATCGACACGTTCGGGTACCACGCGACGTCGAGCAACGGCACCGCCGCCGACGCGGTGGTGACGGTCACCGTGGTCGGGCCCCCGAGTGCGACGATCGCCTCGCCGGCCGGCAACCAGGTCTACACGATCGGACAGCGGGCACCGACCAGGTTCGGCTGCGCCGAGGCGGCGAATGGGCCGGGCATCAGCTCCTGCATGGACTCCAACGGCGCCCCCAGCCCCAGCGGGAGCCTGAACACGTCGACCGAGGGAACGCACTCCTACACGGTGACCGCGATCAGCGGGGACGGGCTGGTCAGCGTCGCCACCCTGCGCTACACGGTCGTCGGCAACCACCCCCAGGTCTCGGTGGTGGCGCCGGTCAACAACGCCTCGTACCTGTGGAATCAGGTCCCGCAGGCCAACTTCAGCTGCGTCGCCGGCAAGAACGGCAAGCTCCAGTCCTGCAAGGCGGCGATCGACGGCCAGTCCGTGTCCACCGGGCAGCCGCTGGTTGCGTCGGCCGGCAAGCACACGATGACGATCACCGCCACCGACACGGACGGCCTGAGCACGACCGCGACGGTCACCTACACGATCATCGTGTCGCTGGTCCCGCCCCCGCCGGTCTCGATCACCAGCCCGGTGCAGGGGGCGAGGTACCTGCTCGGGCAGGTGGTCAAGGCGAGCTACACCTGCCTGGGGTCAGGGTCCGGGCCGGCGCTCGAGGCGTGCACCGGATCGGTCGCGGCCGGCAAGCCGATCGACACGCGGACCGTGGGCCCGCACAGCTTCAGCGTGTCAGCCACCGACAGCGGCGGCGAGTCCACGACCGAGACCGTGACCTACACCGTGTCGCGCACCGGCAACCATTTCACCATCAGCCAGCTCCGGCTCGCCGGAGGCGGCGTGGCGCGGCTGCGGCTGCGGCTGCCGGGCCCCGGAACGGTGGCGGTCGACGCCCAGGCGTTCACCGCCGCGGGCGGGAGGGCCGGCCGGCGCCGGTTCGCCTACGGCGCCGCCCGGCGCCGGGCCCACCGTGGCGGGGCGTTGACGATCGACGTCAAGCCCAACGCGCGGGGACGGGCGCTGCTGCACCGCGGCGGCGCGTCCACGGTGATCACGCTGGCGGTCACCTACACGCCCACCGGGGGCCGGCCACGCCGGCTGCGAGCCGGGCCACTCCGGGTGCGCAGGGCATAGGCGCGCGGCCGGTGCGCGGCGGCGCGCGTCAGCTGATCATCCCCCCGAACTGGCCGCCGGTGATGCCCAGCACCTGGCCGGTGATGTAGTTGGCCCACGGCGTGCACAGCAGAAAGACGCCGCCGGCGGCCTCCGCGGGCGTGCCGGGGCGGCCCAGCGGGATCAGCGCGGGGGCCAGCTGGCGCAACTGGCCCGGGATGCCGAGCTGGACGGTCTGACCGTCGATCTCCATCGTGTTGGACTCGACCTTGTCCGCGGTCAGGCGAGTCTCGATGAACCCGAACGCGACGGCGTTGACGTTGATCTTGAACTGACCCCACTCCTTGGCCAGGGTCTTGGTCAGGCCGATCACGCCCGACTTGCCCGACGCGTAGTTGGCCTGGCCGGCATTGCCCATGGTGCCGCTGATCGACGAGACGTTGACGATCTTGCGGAACACCTCGAGGCCCTCCTCGCGCTCCTGCTTGGCCGGCTCGCGCATGTGGGGAGCCACCGCGCGGCACATGCGGAAGGGGACGACGTTGTGGATGTCGATCATGCGCTGGAACTCGTCGTCGGACATCTTGTGGAGCGGGCGGTCGATCGTGTAGCCGGCGTTGTTGATCAGGATGTCGACCTTGCCCCAGGCGTCGATGACCCGGGCGACGAGCTCGTCGCAGACGCCCGGCTTGGTCAGGTCACCGCCGAACACGATCGTCTCGCCGGGGATCTCCGAGGACGTCTGCTCGGCGACGTCGACGTCGAGGTCGTTGATCAGCACCTTGGCGCCCTGCTCGGAGAGCAGCTCGGCCGTCGCCCGGCCGATGCCGCGCGCCGAGCCGGTGACGATCGCGACCTTGTCCTGGAGGATTGCCATGTGCCTGACCTTTCGTCGTGTTCGGGTGAATCGAGATCCGGCATCTTGCCAGCGCCGTCGCCGCGGTGACGATACGGTGAGGACGTGAACGCGCCCGACTGGCTGGCCGCCTACGCCGAGAAGCTCGGCATCCCCGCCCCCACCCAAGACGAGCTCACGGCGGTGCTCGACCTCGCCGGCGAAGCCGCCCACTCCTCGCAGCGCATCGCCGCGCCGGTGGCCTGCTGGCTGGCCGCCAGGGCCGGAGTCGGGCTGCAGGAGGCGTTGGCGCTGGCGAAGGAGACCGGTGGCGACTCCGCCGTCGAGTGACCGCGAGCACGACGTCGTCGTCTTCGGCGCCACCGGTTTCACCGGCGGGCTGACCGCGGAATACCTGGCCCGCGCCGCACCGGACACCCGCTGGGCGCTGGCCGGGCGCAGCCAGTCCAAGCTGGAGGCCGTGCGCGATCGCCTGGCGGCGATCGACCCACGCGCGTCCGAGCGGTCGCTGCTGGTCGCCGACGTCGGCGACCCGGCGTCGATGCGGCGCCTGGCCGAGTCGACGAAGGTGGTCATCACCACCGTCGGGCCCTATATCCACTACGGCGAGCCGCTCGTCGCCGCCTGCGCCGCCGCCGGCACCGACTACGTCGACCTCACCGGCGAACCGGAGTTCGTCGACCTCATGTGGCTGCACCACCACGCCGAGGCCCAGCGCACCGGCGCCCGCCTGGTGCACTCGTGCGGCTTCGATTCGATCCCCTATGACCTCGGCGCGCTGTACACCGTCGGCCGGCTGCCCGAGGGTGTCCCGATCCGGCTGGAGGGGTTCGTCCGCGCCGGGGGCACGATCTCGGGCGGGACCTATCACTCGGCGCTGCACATCGCCGGCCGGCTGTGGCAGGGCCGCCGGGTGGCCGCCGAGCGCCGCCGGCTGGAGCCGCGGCCCGACGGCCGCACGGTCTCCGGGGTCACCGCCGCGCCCCATCGCGACGCCACCGCCGGCGGCTGGGTCGTGCCGGCCCCGACGATCGACCCGGTCACCGTCCTGCGCTCGGCGCGGGCGCTGGACCGTTACGGCCCCGAGTTCCGCTACTCCCACTATCTGGTGACCAAGCGGCTGGCCACCGTCGCCGCGCTCGTCGCGGGGGCCGGTACCGTCGTCGCCCTCGCCCAGGTGCCGCCGGCCCGCAACCTTTTGCTCAAGCTCAAGAACCCGGGCGACGGCCCCACGCCCGAGCAGCGGGCCAAGGCGTGGTTCAGGGTCCGCTTCGCCGCGCAGGCCGGCGGCCGCCGGGTCGTCACCGAGGTCACCGGCGGCGACCCCGGCTACGGCGAGACGTCGAAGATGCTGGCCGAGTCGGCGCTGTGCCTGGCCCACGACGACCTGCCCGACCGCGCCGGCCAGCTGACTCCGGCGGTGGCGATGGGGCAGGCGCTGATCGATCGCCTGGTCGCCGCCGGCATCGGCTTCACCACGACGTCCGAGGAGGCGGCGACGTGACCGACCTGCGCACCGGCCGGCCGCGGCCCGCCGCCGATCTGCGCACCGATGGGCAGGCGGCCCTGGAGTGGGCGGCGTCGTACCTGGAGCGGGTGGCCGACCTGCCGGTGCTGGCCCAGGTGGCGCCGGGCGACATCCGAGCCCGGCTGCCCACCGAGGCCCCGCAGGAGGGCGAGCCGTTCTCGGCCGTGCTGCGCGATCTCGACGAGATCCTCCTGCCCGGGGTCACCCACTGGCAGCACCCGCGGTTCTTCGCCTACTTCGCCACCAGCGCCTCAGAGCCGGGGATCCTGGCCGAGCTGCTGGCGGCGACGCTCAACTCGGTGTCGTTCCTGTGGCGCACCGCTCCGGCCGCCACCGAGCTCGAGGGCGTCGTGCTCGACTGGACGGCCAAGCTGCTCGGGCTGCCCGACGGCTGGCACGGGCACATCGAGGACACCGCCTCGACGGGCACGATGGCGGCGATGATCGCCGCCCGGGAGACGACCGGCCGCAACGAGGTAGTGTGCTCCGAGCACACCCACTCGGCGGTGGCCAAGGGCGCGCGCATGCTGGGGATGCGGCTGCGCGAGGTCGGCACCGACGACGAGTTTCGCCTGCGCGTCGACGAGCTCGGCGACCTCTCGCAGGCCGCGCTCGTCGTGGCCACCGTCGGCACGACGGCATGCGCCGCGGTGGACCCGGTGCCGGCGATCGCCGACGCCTGCCAGGGGGCGGGCACCTGGCTGCACGTCGATGCCGCCTACGCCGGCTCGGCGATGGTCTGCCCCGAGTTTCGCTGGGCGTTCGACGGCGTGGCGCGCGCCGACTCGCTGGTGACCAACCCCCACAAGTGGCTGCTGACCCCGATGGACTGCTCGCTGCTGTGGACCAGCCGTCCCGCCGAGTTGCGGGCCGCGTTCAGCCTGGTCCCCGAGTTCCTGCGCACGCCGGATGCCGAGGACGCGCTGTCGCTGAGCGAGTACGGCCCGGCGCTGGGCCGCCGCTTCCGGGCGCTGAAGCTGTGGGCGGTGCTGCGCTGCTACGGGCGCCGCGGCCTGCAGGAGCACATCCGCCGCGGCGTCGCGCTGGCCGAGACGTTCGAGGGCTGGGTGGCGCAGGAGCCGGGGTGGGAGCTGTGCGCGCCGCGTCACTTCTCGCTGGTGTGCTTCCGCCTGGAGGGCGACGACGAGCGCAGCCGGCAGTTGCTCGAGCGTGTCAACGCCGGCGGCGAGATGTTCATCTCCCACGCCGCGCTCGACGGGCGCTACGTCCTGCGCCTGGCCATCGGCCAGATGAACACCAGCGAGGCCGACATCGCCATCGCCTGGGACGTGCTGCGCCGCGAAGCGGCCCTGATCTGAGGGGACGGGGTGCATGCACCCCGTCCGGCCGGCGCGCATGCGCGCCGGCCCGGGTTGGCGCATGCGCCAACCCGAACAGCTATTTCAGTTCGGCGGAGGTCCTGCCCAGCAGCAGGCGGGCGATGATCAGCAGCTGGATCTGCTGGGTGCCCTCGAACAGGTCGAGGATCTTGGCGTCGCGGGCCCATTTCTCCATCAGCTCGCCCTCGCCGAGGCCGGTGGCGCCGCACAGCGCCACGCAGCGCAGCGCGACGTCGGTGCCCACCCGCCCGGCCTTCGCCTTGGCCATCGAGGCCTGAAGCGAGTTGGGCTTCCTGTTATCGGCCATCCAGGCGGCCTGGAGGGTGAGCAGGCGGGCGGCCTCCCAGTCGGCCTCCATCGCGATGAACTCGGCCGCGGCCGCCGACTGGAGGTACGGCGGGGCGTCATAGTCGATGGCGACCCCGGCCGACTCGAGGTGCTCGCGGGTCGCCTCCAGACAGGCGCGGGCCACCCCGACGGCCATGCCGGCGACCAGCGGCCGGGTGTTGTCGAAGGTCTGCATGACGCCGGAGAACCCGCCCTTGGGGGCGATCTCGGGATCGCCGAGCAGGTTCTCCCTGGGCACCCGGCAGTCGGTGAGCACGAAGTTGGCGGTGTCCGAGGCGCGAATCCCGAGCTTGTGCTCGAGGCGATCGAGCTTGAGCCCGGGGTTGTCGCGCTCGACCACGAAGCTCTTGATCGCCGCGCGCCCCTGCTTGCGGTCGAGCGTCGCCCACACGACGATCAGATCGGCCCGATCGCCGGAGGTGACGAAGATCTTCTCGCCGTTGAGCACGTACTCGTCGCCGTCGAGCTCGGCGGTGGTGCGGATCGCGGCCGAGTCCGAGCCGGCCTCGGGCTCGGTGATGGCCATCGCCGCCCACTTGCCGCCGAACCGCGCGAGCTGCTCCTCGTTGGCCACCGCGGCGATCGCCGCCTGGCCCAGGCCCTGGCGGGGCATCGCCAGCAGCAGGCCCACGTCGCCCCAGCACATCTCGATCAGGCCGACGAGGCTGGCCATGTTGGAGCCATTGCGGTTCGCGTCCCCGGCTGACGCCGAGGAACGGGAGTTGGCCTGGCCGCCCACGTCGCGGCCTTTTCCGTTGGAGCCGCCACCAACGGCGCCCGCCCCGGCTCCGCTGAGGCCACCCCCCTCGTTCAGCCCGTCGATGGCGGCGGCCAGCATGTCGAGCTCCTTGGGGTACTCGTGCTCGAGCGTGTCGTACTTGCGCGAGTTGGGGCGCAGGATCTCGGAGGCCACCTGGTTGGCCTGGGAGATGAGCTGGTTGAACTTTCTCGGGGTCTCGAGGTTGATCATCAGACGAGCAGAGCTCCCTCCATCAGGCCGGCGGCGCGCAGATCGCGGTACCAGCGTTCGACGGGGTGCTCCTTGACGAAGCCGTGGCCGCCGAGCAGCTGCACTCCGTCGGAGCCGATCGTCATCGCCCGGTCGGTGCACAGGCGGCGGGCCAGGGCGACCTCCCGCGTGAACGGCAGCCCCTGGTCGACGCGCGCCGCGGCGCGGTAGGTGGCGAGCCGCAGGCCGTCGAGCTCGATGGCGATGTTGGCCACGGCGAAGGCGACCGCCTGGCGGTTGGAGATCGGCTCGCCGAAGGCCTTGCGGTCCTTGACGTAGGCGGTGACGTAATCGAGGACGGCCTGGCCGGTCCCGACCGCCAGCGCGCACCAGGCCAGGCGGCTGAGCGCGACGCACTCGGCGAACACCTCGCGCTCGCCGCCGCCCAGCAGGCCGGTGGCGGGGAGCTGGACGTCGTCGAGGATGAGGCGACCGGTGGCCGCCGCGCGGACGCCCATGCCCGGGTCGGGCTCGAGCGCGAGGCCGGCGCTCTTGGACTCGACGATGAACAGCGAGGGCCCCGCGTGCTCGAGGTCGGCGGCGACGACGAACAGCTCGGCGTCGGCCGCGCGGGGAACGAGCGCCTTGACGCCGTCCAGGACGTAGCCGCCGCCCGCCGGACGGGCGGTGGTCCGCAGGGCGAAGGGATCGAACAGCGGTTGGGGCTCCATCACGGCCATCGCCGCCGCGGGGACGTCGTCGCCCACGAACGCGGGCAGATACGTCGCCTGCTGCTGGGCGTCGCCCCACAGGCTGATCGCGGTGGAGACCGCGGCGGGCGCCAGGCAGGCGACGGCGATGCCCATGTCGCCGTGGGCCAGCGCCTCGCTCATCAGCACGGTGGTGGTGGCCGCGCGCTGCTCGACGGCGCCGCCGAGCTCCTCGGGTACGCCGACCATCGTCAGGCCCAGCTCGTTGGCCTGGGTGAGCAACTCGGCCGGCGTGGCGCAGGCGGCGTCGGCGTCGAGCGCGATGCCGCGCAGGCGATCGGCGGCGAAGTCACCGACGGAGTCACGCAGGAGGACCTGCTCGTCAGACGGGGTGAGATCGAACAGGTCCGACTGCTTGGCGCGGGGCTGGCGCGCGGGGCGCGACAGGCGCTGCGCGGCGGCGAACGTGCGGCCCGCGGTCGCGGCGGTCCGCGCGCCGGTCTTGGTGGCCCCGTGGATCAGGCTGGTGACCGGGTCGCGCAGTCCGAGGCGGTCGATGGCGCCGGAGGAGGCGACGCGGTTCAGCGCCCGGAGGCCGACTGCCATGCCCCGCTCGGTGATGTTGGGCGGCGATGCCATCTCTCTCCTACGTTATCACGATTTGTTGTCACGTCGTTCGATGTAATGCTGAACGCCACCGTATATCTAACCGCCCCAACGTCACGCCAACCCCTTCTTATGCAGTTCTTACGGTGGCCTCGTCATGCTCAATCAGTGCGTGTCCTGATCGCCGAAGATGAACTGCGCCTTGCTGACGCGATCGCGCGCGGCCTGCGCCGCCAGGGGTTCGCGGTCGATCTCGCTCCTGATGGGGAGCAGGCGCTGGTCAAGTCCCGGGTGGTCCGCTACGACGTGCTGGTGCTCGATCGTGACCTGCCCGGGGTTCACGGCGACGACGTGTGCCGGACGGTCCGCGAGGAGCGGCCCGACACCGGCATCCTGATGCTGACGGCGGCCGGCGCGCTCGAGGACGTGATCGAGGGCCTCTCGCTCGGAGCCGACGATTACCTGCCCAAGCCGTTTCGCTTCGCGGAGCTGGTGGCGCGGATCCACGCGCTCGCCCGGCGGACGTCGCCGAGCCGCCCGCCGGTGCTGAACCACGGCGATCTCGAGCTCGACCCGGCCCGCCGGCGGCTGACCCGGGGAGGGCATGAGCTCGAGCTCGCCCGCAAGGAGTTCGCCGTGCTGGAGGCGCTCATGGCTGCCGACGGCGCTACCGTTTCGGCAGAGCAGCTCCTCGAGCGCGTATGGGACGAGCACACCGATCCGTTCACCAACGTCGTGCGGATGACGATCATGACTCTGCGGCGCAAGCTGGGCGACCCCCCGGTGGTGCAGACCGTGATCGGAGTGGGCTACCGGATGGCGTGATGGCGCCGGCCGGGGGCGTCCCGGGCGACGCGGATGTCGGGGGCAGATGGCGGCGCTGGCTGCGGGGACCGGCCAGGACCATCCGGCTGCGCCTGACGGCGCTGTACGGCACCGTCTTCCTCATCACCGGCGCGGCGCTGCTGACCGTCGGCTACGTGTTCGTGCGCATCAACCTGCGCACCCGCCACAACCTGCGAGCCGAGCTGCACAGGCTCGGCATCCACCCCGTCCACGGCGACGAGTTCGGCTTCCCGCCGGGATCGCCCGGGGCCAACCTGGTGCGGACCGCGGAGAACCAGATCCTCCAGGGAGCCCTGCACCGCCTGGTCATCGAGTACGCGGTCGCCCTGGTCGTGATGACCGCGATCTCGGTCGTCATCGGCTGGCTGCTGGCGGGCCGGGCCCTGGCTCCGCTGCGCGAGATCACCGCCACGGCGCGCCGGGTCTCGAGCGAGAACCTGGGCGAGCGGATCGATCTGAGCGGTCCGCCGGACGAGCTCAAGGAGCTGGCCGACACGTTCGACCGGATGCTCACCCGGCTCGACGGGGCGTTCGCCAGCCAGCGCCACTTCGTCGCCAGCGCGTCCCACGAGCTGCGCACGCCGCTGGCGATCATGCGCACCGAGGTCGACGTCGCCCTGGCCGACCCGGATGCCAGCGCCGACGAGCTGCGCGAGATGGGAGAGGGGGTCCGCGACACGATCGACCGCTGCGAACGGCTCATCGCCAGCCTGCTGCTGCTGGCGCGCAGCGAGGGCGCGGCCAGGCATGAGGAACCGGTCGACATCGCCATGCTGGCCGCCGACTGCATCACCGACCTGTGGGCCCCCGCCCAGGAGGCGCAGATCGAGATCCGCGACGATCTGGAGCCGGCCTGGGCCAGCGGCGATCCCGGCCTGCTCGAGCGCCTGATCGCCAACCTGGTCGACAACGGCATCCATCACAACCACCCCGGCGGATATCTCGACGTGCGCACCCGGACGGTGGGCGATCAGATCGAGCTGGTGGTGACCAACGGCGGACCGGTGATCCCCCCCGAGCGCGTGCGCGAGCTGACCGAGCCGTTCCGGCGGCTGGACCGGTCGGTGCGCGGCTTCGGCCTGGGGCTGTCGATCGTGCGCTCGATCGCCGCGGCCCACCAGGGGACCGCCGTGCTGACCGCCCCGTCCGACGGCGGCCTGCAGGTCCGGGTCCGGCTGCCGCGCGTGCGGCGGAGCAAGTCCGCTCGATACGGCGCCGACGCGAACCGCGGTGGAGCCGCCGCGGCCATGGACGGGTCGCGCGGCGGAGCCCCGCCGGCCGCAGATCCCGCACTATCAGGGGATTCTGAGGGTCGTCTTACGAAGAGCTGACGGGTCGATTCGTACCCTGCGGGCATGTCGCGCCGGCGCCACTCAATGCGAGGCGACGGAGGGTTTGGCTCAGGCATCCCCGCGCCGTGTCTTGCCCACCGTCATCTCCGGGCGTCGGCCGATTGCGACGAATGTGCGCCTCGTCGCCAGCGGCGGAGACTCCTCCCCGCAACCTGGGGTTCCGGCGGCGGCTCGGGCCACGACTCCCGTCCGGGCATGGCCGCCGGTCCTCAGGTAACCCCCGTTCGCCGGCGCTGACCGCTACCAGGTGTCGATGTTGGGACGGCGCTTGCCCGGCGTCGCCCACCAGCCCGGCGCGTTGGCGTCGAACAGCGTGGCGATCCATCGCCGGGTATCGACCGGGTCGATCACGTCGTCGATCTCGCCGTAGGACGCCATGCTGACCCCCCGCCCGCGCTCGTAGGCGGCGGCGACCATCGTTTCGAACGCGCGCTCGCGCTCGTCTGGGTCCTCGATCGCCTCCAGCTCGCGGCGCATGCCCAGACGCACCGCGCCCTCCAGGCCCATCGCACCGAACTCCGACGTCGGCCACCCCACGGTAAACACCGGCGCCTTGAACCCGCCGGCCGCCATCGCCTGGGCGCCCAGCCCGTAGCCCTTGCGCAGCACGATGGTCCCGGTGGGCACGCTCAGGTTGGCGCCGGTGACGAACATCCGGCTGAAGTGCCGCACGGTGGCGGTGCGCTCGGCGTCGGGACCGACCATGAACCCGGGCGTGTCGGCCAGGAACACCAGCGGCAGGCCGAAGGCATCGCACAGGCCCATGAACCGCGCGGCCTTGTCGGCGCCCTCGGCGTCGATCGCGCCGCCCAGGTGTGACGGGTCGTTGGCGATCACCCCGAGCGGCCGCCCGTCCAGGCGCGCCAGCGCGGTGACCATGCCGGCGCCAAAGCCTCCGCGCAGCTCGAGGACCGAGCGCTCGTCGAACAGCCCGTCGATGACGTCGCGGATGCGGTAGATCCGCTTGCGGTTGACGGGGATCAGGTCGCGCAGGGCGGTCTGGTCGGGGACGGCCGACGTGCCGGCCGGCGGGGCCGGCGGGGCGGACGGGGCAGGCGGGGTGCGGGCGAAGTAGCCCAGGTAGCGCTGGGCGGCGGCGACCGCCGCGGCGTCGTCGGCGACCCGGATGTCGACGACCCCGTTGGCCCACTGCACGTCGATCGGCCCGACGTCCTGAGGCGCGTAGGTCCCCAATCCGCCGCCCTCGATCATCGCCGGGCCGCCCATGCCGATGCTCGCGTCCTCGGTGGCGATGACCACGTCGCAGCAGCCGAGCAGCGCGGCGTTGCCGGCGAAGCAGAACCCGGACGCGATGCCGACGAGCGGAACCAGCCCGCTGAGCCGGGCGAAGAGCTCGAACGCGCGGCAGTCGAGGCCGGCGATGATCGGCATGTCCACGTCGCCGGGACGGCCGCCGCCGCCCTCGGCGAAGAGCACGACCGGCAGCCGCCGGCGCTGCGCGAGCTCGAACAGGCGGTCCTTCTTGTGGTGGTTGCGCCAGCCCTGGGTGCCGGCCAGCACGGTGTAGTCGTAGGACATCGCGATGGCCGGCTCGCCGGCGACCGCCCCGGCGCCGCCGACCAGCCCGTCCGCAGGGGTGCGCTCGATCAGCTCCTGACGTGGCCGGCGCCGCTCCTGGGCGGCGAACACGAGCGGCCCGTACTCGACGAACGTGCCCGCATCGAGCAGATCGTCGAGGTTCTCGCGCGCGGTGCGCCGCCCCTGCTCGTGGCGCTTGGCCACCGCGTCGGGGCGCCGCCGGTCGAGGGTCAGCTCGTGACGTTCGTGGACCAGGTGCAGATCCTCGCGCTCGTCGTCGTCGGGCTCGCCTTCGGCGGGCTGCCAGGGCGCGGGCGCGGCTGCCGGCGCGGCGGACGGCGCGTCGGGCTCGGCGAGCACGACGAGCGTCTGGCCCTCCTGGACGGTCTGCCCGACCGTGACCGCGAGCTCGGCCACGACGGCATCGCGCTCGGCGACGACCTCGTGCTCCATCTTCATGGCCTCGAGCACCACCACGGGAGCCCCGGCGGCCACGTGCGCATCGGCCGCGGCCGGGATGGCCACCACCGTGCCGGCGAACGGCGCCAGCAGGTTCATGTCGCGGCGGGCACCGCGGAGGCCAGGGCGGTCGCGGTCATCGCGGCGAGTCTATTGTTGGCGACATGAGCGAGGCACCGGCGCTGCTGTGGGAACCGTCGGATGAGCGCGTGGAGCGGGCGACGCTCACCCGATTCCGGCGGTGGCTGGCGCAGGAGCGGGGGCGGGAGCTCGACGACTACGCGGGGCTGTGGCAGTGGTCGGTGGACGAGGTTGAGGCGTTCTGGTCGGCGATCGCGGAGTACTTCGATCTGGAGATCGAGGGGGGCGACGGCACCGTGCTGAGCGACCGGTCGATGCCGGGCGCGCGGTGGTTCCCGGGGGCGCGGGTCTCCTATCCGGAGCACGTGTTTCGCGGCAAGGATGATGAGCTGGTCGCGATCCGGCATGCGTCGGAGGTCCGTCCGGCGGTGGAGGAGTGGTCCTGGGGGCGGCTGCGGTCGCAGACCGCGGCGATCGCGGCGGGGCTGCGGGCGTCGGGCGTGGGCGAGGGCGACCGGGTGGCGGCCTACATGCCCAACATCCCCGAGACGGTGGCGGCGTTCCTGGCCTGCGCGTCGCTGGGGGCGGTGTGGTCCTCGGCGGCCCCCGAGTTCGGCGCGCGCAGCGTGATCGATCGGTTCGCGCAGATCGAGCCGACGGTGTTGCTGGCCATCGACGGCTACCGCTACGGCGGCAAGGACTTCGATCGCACCGAGATCGTGGAGCGGATCGCCGGGGAGCTGCCCGGCCTGAAGCGCGTGGTGCGGCTCGGCTACCTGGACGGGAGCGGGTGGGAGGACGGGTTCCTGGGCTCCGACGCGGACCTGTCGTTTGCGCGGGTGGCGTTCGATCACCCGCTGTGGGTGCTCTACAGCTCGGGGACGACGGGCCTGCCCAAGCCGATCGTCCATGGCCAGGGCGGGATCCTGCTCGAGCAGGTCAAGAACCTCAACCTGCATCTCGACGCGCAGGCCGGTGACCGGGTGTTCTGGTTCTCGACCACCGGCTGGATGATGTGGAACTTCCTGGTCAGCGTGCTGTTGACCGACGCGTCGATCGTGCTGTTCGACGGCAACCCGGGCCATCCCGACCTGGGGACGCTGTGGGATCTCGCCCAGGACGCCCGGATCACGACGTTCGGGACCAGCGCGGCGTTCATCGCGTCGTGCATGAAGGCCGAGATCGTTCCCGCCCAGGGGCGCGACCTCGGCACGCTGCGGGCGGTCGGCTCGACCGGCTCGCCGCTGTCGCCGGAGGGGTTTGGCTGGGTATATGACCAGCTCGGCGAGGACACGTGGCTGTTCTCCACCTCCGGCGGGACGGACATGTGCACGGCGTTCGTGGGCGGGGTGCCGACCCTGCCGGTGTACCTCGGCGAGCTGCAGGCTCGGTCGCTGGGGGCGGCGGTTCACGCCTGGGACCCGGATGGCAACGACCTGATCGACGAGGTCGGCGAGCTGGTGATCACCGAGCCGATGCCCTCGATGCCTCTGTACTTCTGGGGCGATCCCGACGGGGAGCGGTTGCGCGACGCGTACTTCTCCATGTATCCCGGGGTCTGGCGCCACGGCGACTGGATCAAGATCACCCCGCGCGGCACCGCGGTCATCTTCGGCCGGTCGGATTCGACGATCAACCGGGGCGGGGTGCGAATGGGCACCTCGGAGATCTACCGTGCCGTGCTCGACGTCGACGACGTGCTCGACGCGCTGGTCGTCGATCTGCCGCGGGCCGGCACCGACGGATGGATGCCGCTGTTCGTCGTCCTGCGCGACGGGGTCACGCTCGACGACACGCTGGTGGCCGAGATCCGCAAGCGGGTCCGCGAGGACTGCTCGCCCCGCCACGTCCCCAACGAGGTCCGCCAGATCGCCGAGGTGCCCCGCACCCTGTCGGGCAAGGTGCTCGAGGTCCCGGTCAAGCGGATCCTGATGGGCACTCCGGTCGCCGAGGCCGCCTCCCGCGAGTCGCTGGCCAACCCGAAGGCGCTGGATTACTTCGTCGCCCTGGCTGACGATCAGGGTTAGGGGGGTGCAACCGGCGGGGCTGGGGGCTCTATACAAGTGTGGGAGATCGTTCAGGAAATAGCCGGTCGATCTCCCACGCTCGGATGCTGGCGCTCGCCAAACGGCAGAACGGGTACGTCTCGCGAGCCCAACTGCTGGATCTCGGCGCCACCCGGGGGCTCATCGACGGACGGGTGGGCTCCGGATTCTTCGTGATCGTGTTTCCGGGTGTCTACGCCATCGCCCCCGGCCGCGACGACGCGCTCGCTCGGGCATCGGCGGTCCTGCTCGCCTGCGGCCCGAGCGCCGTCCTCAGCCACGGCTCGGCGGCCAGCCTGTGGGGGCTGCGCGACCGGTGGGAGCGCGGCCCGATGCACGTCACCCTGGCGACGGGGGACAGACGGCCGCGGGGGATCGTCACGCACCGATGCCGGACCCTGAGGCGCGCGGACACCCGGCGCCAGCGAGGGATCCGGGCCACCAGCCCGGTCCGAACCTGCCTGGATATCGCGCCGCGGACGCCCGTGCGGCAGCTGACCCGGATGATCAACGACGGGCGCCGGGCCGGCCTGATCCGCCTCGATGCGCTCGACGACCTCCTGCGGCGCAATCCGCGCCATCCGGGCGCCCGGCACCTCTGGGGGTTCGTGGCCGAGGAACGCAACCCGACGCGGTCGGCGCTCGAGGACGACTTCGTGGAGTTCGTCACGAAGTACGGGTTCGCGATGCCGGTTATCAACCTCCGGACCGCCGGTCACGAGGCCGACGCCGTTTTCGAGCGCCACCGGCTCATCGTGGAGCTCGACGGTTGGGACTTTCACCGGGACCGGGACGCCTTCGAGCGCGACCGCGAGCGCGACGCCAACGCGCTCGCGGACGGCTGGGTGACGCTGCGAATCACGCAAGTCCGCCTGCACGGGGCCCCGGAGCGCGAGGCCGCGCGGCTCTGGAAGATCCTGGAAAAGAGGGGTTAATCGCGAGCCCCACGAGAGGGTCCTACCCTGCTCTTATGGACTTCTTCCCGAACTCTGAAAGGTTCCTCACGGGTAGTTGGTCCCATATGACTCATCACAGAACCGAACGTCCGGATGGAGTGAGAACCACGTCATGAGCAGTTTCGGCCGATGGATTCCGATCATCGGCGGCGCCGTTGCAGGGGGAGTTATCGCGCTGGTGATCGCCAGCGGAATCAAGAGCACTCACTCGGTGACGACGACAACCGTCGTGCAGCAGAGCAGCCCCGCCAGCGCCTCGAGCGAGCCGACGTCGATCAAATCGAGCGGTGGGATGACCATCAACCAGATCTACCGGGCCGACAGCCCCGGGGTCGTCGACATCCTGGTGACCTCGCAGAGTCAGTCGCCCGGCTTCGGGTTCTTCGGCGGTGGTGGCAGCGGCGGCACCCAGCAGCAGGAGGGTGAGGGCGCCGGCGTGGTCTACAACACCCACGGCTACATCCTCACCGACGAGCACGTGGTGGCCAATGCGACCTCGGTCAAGGTGACCTTCCAGGACGGGCAGACGGCGTCGGCCAAGGTCGTGGGAACTGATCCCTCGACCGACGTGGGCGTGATCAAGGTCAACGTGCCCAGCTCGTGGCTGCACCCGATTCCGCTCGGCGATTCCGACAGCGCTCAGGTGGGCGATCCGGTCGTGGCGATCGGCAGCCCGTTCAGCCTGCCGGAGACCACGACCGCCGGCATCGTCAGCCAGACGGGCCGGTCGATCACCGCCCCCAACAACTACACGATCCCGGGCGCGATCCAGACCGACGCGGCGATCAATCCCGGCAACTCGGGCGGCCCGCTGCTCAACGCCAGCGCCCAGGTGATCGGCCTCAACGACCAGATCGAGACCAACAACACCAACGGCCAGGGCGAGGGATCCAGCTCCGGCGTCGGGTTCGCCACGCCGATGAACGCCGACGTCAAGGTGGCCAACCAGATCATCGGCGGCAAGAAGGTGCAGCACGCCTACGTGGGCGTGGAGCTGTCCGGCAGCTCGGCCGGCGGCGCCCAGATCAGCCAGGTGCAGGCGAACACTCCGGCGACCACGTCGGGCCTGCAGAACGGTGACCTGATCACCGCGATCGACGGCAAGCCGGTCACCTCGACCGATCAGTTCATCGAGATGATCGACAACTACTCGCCGGGCCAGACGGTGACGTTCACGATCAAGCGCAACGGCCAGACCAAGCAGATCCAGGTCAAGCTCGGCGTGCGGCCGTCCGGGACGGCGTCCGCCGGATAGGCGGGCGCGCGACGGACTCCGAGCGCGCGACGGACTCCGGGCGCGCGACGGACTCCCACCGTCAGGCGCTCGCGGCCTGCGCCAGCCGGCGGCGGCGGGTCGCGAGCACCATCGACAGCGGCCCGCCGACCGCGATCACGAGGATCAGCAGCGGACCCAGCGCCCCGGCGCCGAACGCGCTGGCCACCGCGTAGGCGCCCGCGCCGAACAGCCCGGCGCAGGGCAGCGTGACCACCCAGGCGCCGACGATGGTCCCGGCCACGCCCCAGCGGACCGCGGACAGGCGCTTGGCGGCTCCGGAGCCCATCACCCCACCGGAGATGACGTGGGTCGAGGACAGCGGGTAGCCCAGGTGCGAGGAGATGAGGATGACCGCCGCGCCCGATGCCTGGGCGGAGAACGCCTGGGCGGAGTCCATCTTGATGATGCGGCTCCCGACCGTCCGGATGATCCGCCAGCCGCCGGCATAGGTGCCGAGCGCGATCGCCGTCGCTGAGAGCACGACCACCCACGCCGGCACCTGGACGTGGTGGGGGTTCAGCGAGCCGTGGGCGACCAGCGCGAGCGTGATCACGCCCATCGTCTTCTGGGCGTCATTGGTCCCGTGGGCCAGGGCGAGGGCCGAGTTGGAGAAGATCTGCCCCAGCCGGAACCCGCGGGTGACCGCCCCGGGCCGCCGGCGCCCGAACACGCGGTAGATGACGACGATGCCCAGGCCGGCGACGACGAAGGCGGCGACCGGGGAGATGAGCGCCGGGATCACGACCTTGGTGAGCAGCCCGCCGAATTGGACCCCCGAGCCTCCGACGGCGGCCAGCATGGCGCCGATGATGCCCCCGATCAGAGCGTGCGATGAGCTCGAGGGCAGCCCGTAGGCCCAGGTCACCAGGTTCCACACGATGGCTCCGATCAGCCCGGCGAAGGCGATCATCTCGGTCACCTGGCCGGGGTCGATGATCCCGGTGGCGATCGTGGCCGCCACCTTCAGCGAGATGAACGCCCCGGCGAAGTTGAGGATCGAGGCCATCGCGATCGCGGTCCGGGGGGCCAGCGCCCGGGTGGAGATCGACGACGCGACCACGTTGGCCGTGTCGTGAAAGCCGTTGGTGAAGTCGAACGCGGCCGCCGCGACGACGACGATGACGAGCAGGAGGTCGCTGTGCACGAAGCCGAGGCGACGTCAGCTGGCGGCGGCGCTCGCGGCGAGCGCCAGCGTGCGCTCCATCAACTCGCTGTGGACGCTCCGCGTCCGTCCATCGCGGCGCGTCCACGTTCCGTCGGCGGCCAGCGTCCACGCGTAGGTGTCGTCCAACAGGCAGCGCTCGAGCGTGTCGTCGAGCTCGGCCTGGAGCTCGGGGCTGTCGATCGGCGTCAGCAGCTCCACCCGGGTATCGAGGTTGCGGGGCATCATGTCCGCCGACCCGATGTAGTAGCGGTGCTCGTCGCCACGGTGGAACGAGTAGACGCGGCTGTGCTCGAGGAAGCGGCCGACGACGGACACCACCTCGATCGTCTCCGACACGCCCGGGAGCCCGGGCACCAGGCAGCAGATGCCGCGCACGTTGAGCTCGATCCGGACGCCCGCCTGCGAGGCGCGATACAGCGCCTCGATGATCTTCTGGTCCACGAGCGCGTTCATCTTCATCACGATCCGGGTCTCCTGGCCCTCGCGGTGGGCCTCGATCGTGCGGTCGATCTCGTTGATCAGCGGCTGGCGCAGCCACGTGGGGGCCACCAGCGTCTCGCGCTGGCGCTGGGGATGGCCGTACCCGGTCAGCGTGTTGAACAGGTTGGCCACTTCCTGGCCGATCTCGTGGTCGGTGGTGAAGAAGCCGAAGTCCTCGTAGAGCCGGGCGTTCTTGGCGTGGAAGTTGCCGGTGCCGATCATCACGTAGTTGCGCACCGAGCCGCGCTCGCGGCGGACGATGAGGATCGCCTTGGCGTGGGTCTTCAGGCCGGGGATGCCGTGGACGACGTGGGCGCCGACCTCTTCCAGGGCGCGAGACCAGCGGATGTTCTGGCGCTCGTCGAAGCGGGCCTTGAGCTCGACCAGGCAGACCGCCTGCTTGCCCTTCTCCGCGGCCTCGATCAGCGACGGGACCAGCGCCGAGTCATCCGAGGTCCGGTACACGGTCATCTTGATCGCCAGCACGTTGGGATCGTCGACCGCCTGCTTGACGAACCGCTCGACGCTCGAGGTGAACGACTGGTAGGGGTAGTGGACGATGACGTCGCCGGCGCGCATCATGGCGAACATGTCCGGCTGGGCGTCGCCGTCGCTGGGCGCGGTGACGAGACCCGGCTGGGTGACGGGGGTCCAGTTGGGCCAGCGGAGGTCGGGGCGGTCCTTGACCGAGGTGATCTCCCACAGGTCGCCCAGGTCCAGCAGCCCGTCGACGTCGTAGACCTGAACCTCGTCGACGTTGAGCCACTCGATCAGCCGGGTGCGCAGCAACGGGTCCATGCCAGCGCCCACCTCGAGCCGAACCACCTCGCCGAAGCGCCGCCGGCGCAGCTCGTCCTCGACCGCCTGGAGCAGGTCGTCGGCCTCGTCGGAGACCTCGAAGTCGGCGTCCCGGGTGACCCGGAACAGATCGTGGCTGAGGATCTCCATCCCCGGGAACAGGGCGTCGAGGTGCCGCGCGATGATGTCCTCGAGCGGGATGAAGGTGTCCCGCTGGATCTCGACGAACCGGGGCAGGACCTCCTTGGGCACCTTGATCCGGGCGAAGGCCTCCTGGTCGGCCTCGGCGTCGCGCAGGTGCACGATCAGGCTCATCGACAGGTTGGAGATGTAGGGGAACGGCCGCCCGGCGCCGACGCCGAGGGGGGTCAGCACGGGGAAGATCTGCTCGCGGAAATGACGCTCGATCGCCTCGGCTGGGGCGCCGGACTCGTCGCAGGTGACGATCCGGACGCCGTGCTCGGCCAGCTCGGGCCGGACCACGCGGGAGAACTGGTCGGCGTGGCGGCGATCCTGGTGCAGGACGCGGTCGTGGAGGTCGGCCAGCACCTCGGTGGGCGAGAGGCCGTCGGGTCCGCGCGCGTCGACCCGGGCCTCGATCTGCTCGTGCACGCCCGAGACGCGGATCATGAAGAACTCGTCGAGGTTGGTGACGAAGATCGCGAGGAACTTCAGCCGCTCGATCAGCGGGATCGTCTCGTCCTCGGCCAGCTGAAGGACGCGGTCGTTGAACTCCACCCAGGACAGCTCGCGGTTGATGTACAGCGAACGGTCGCGCAGATCGGTCCCGTGGCCGTCGCGCGGCGGCTCGACGATGTCCTGGAGGTCCGGGCCGGCCTCGGTCACGCGACCCTCTGCCCCGCGATCGCGCTCAGCTCGGACGGACGCAGCAGCACGACCAGCTCGCCCTTGGAGATCCCGGCCAGTCCGCCCTTCCTCATTCGGGCCTGGGCGCCGGTGAGATCGTGCAGCGTCAGGGTGAAGGACGGGTCGTGGCCCACGAGCAGCGCGTCGCCCAGGCCGGCGACCAGGTCGTAGGCGTCGAACGGCTCGCCGGCCAGCCGGCGCTCGACCGTGACCTCGACCCCCAGGGGGGCGCACGTCAGCTGCGCTGTCTGCAGCGCCCGCAGCTTCGGGCTCGACAGGCAGGCATCGATGTTGACGCCGAGCGCCTCCAGGGCCCGACCGGCCGCCTCCGCGTGCATGACCCCGCGCTCGGTCAACGGGCGCTCGTCGTCAGGGACACCGTCGACGGCTTCGGCGTGGCGCAGGAGCCAGAGCATGCCACCAACACTCTACGACGCCTCACGAATGCGGGGCGCTTGCGAGCGGGCCGGGGCGGCAACCATCCCAACGGGACACTAGGCGGATCGCGCCGCCGGGGCGTGAATCTTCGGTGAAGTCCTCGTCGCCGTCTCAGGGCACTGGGGCGCCCGCCAGCGCGACCCCGACCCCGATCGCGGCGGCGCCCAGCAGCGTCAGCACCACCCCGCTTCGCAGCGCCAGCAGGCCCACGATCGCCGCCGCCAGCACCGCGAACTGCCACGTCTCGCCGAGCTCGAGGGCGAGGGTGACGGCGGCGCCGCCGATGGCGCCGATCGCCGCCGGACCGGCGCCGTCGAGGAACGCCCGCGGCGACGGGAGCTCGCGCAGCCCGTCAAATCGCCGCCCGGCGAGCAGCACGAACGCGAACGACGGCAGGAACGCGATCACCGCCGCCAGCACCCCGCCCGCCAGGCCGTGGGCGGCGTAGCCGACGGCGGCGACGGTGGCCACGACCGGCCCGGGCGTGACCTGGCCCAGGGCGACGGCGTTGAGGAACTGGGCGTTGGTCATCCAATGGTTGACGTGGACCGCGTCGCCCTGCATCAGCGGGATGATCACGAAGCCCCCGCCGAACGACAGCGCCCCGACCTTGAGCGCCGTCCAGGCCAGGGCGCCGAAACCACCGGTCACGACCGCGCCGGGAAACACGAGAGCAAGCGGGCCGCCGCCGGGCGCGACGGGGCGGGGGCGGCGCACACGGACCAGCTCGACCAGCCCGCAGCCCAGCAGCACCAGGACCAGGTAGGGACCGATGAGGATCGCGGCGACCATCCCGGCGGCCAGGTAGGCGGCCCACCAGGGCACGGCGCCGCGCTCTCGCGCGTGCTCCAGGCTGGGGCCGACCAGACCGCGGGCCGCCTGCAGCGCCACCGCGGGGACGGCCGCGCCGGCCCCGGCGCCGGCACCGCGGACCCACAGCGGCGGCGCGTGGCCGAGCACCACCGCGGACAGGACCAGGATGGCGACGACTGCCGGGACGATGAACCCCAGCCCGCCCACCACCGCCCCCAGCGGTCCGCCCACCCGGTAGGCGCAGTAGATGGCCAGTTGGGTCGAGGCGGGCCCGGGCAGCAGCCCGCAGGCGGCGTTGGCGTCCTCGAAGCTGCGCGCGTCCATCCAGCCGCGGCGGTCGATCATCAGCCGGCGCAGCAGCGCGATGTGCGCCGGCGGGCCGCCGAACCCCGTGACCCCGATCCGCGTCCACTCGCGCGCGATGGTGGCGGGCGAGGCACGCGGCGGCGGGCTCACGCTGGGGACGCTACATCAGGTCGCGGGTTGCCGGGGGTGGTCGGGGGTGGTCGCCGGTGGGTGGTCGTCCGTGGGGCGGTGAGAGGGGTATCGGCGAACGTCAACGGCGGCATCGAAGGGGGCACGGACGGTGCCTGGCGGTCCCTTGACGTACGCAAACGTCCCAATGGGCGGCGGCTGGGAGTTGGGTGGGGCGTTTGCCGCCGTGAGGGCGGCGAACGCCCCACCGACCTCTGGGAGAGGGTTCGTCGGGACGTTTGCCGACGCCGCCCGGGCCGCCGGCCCCATCGATGCCCGCCGTTTTTCCGCATGACGGCGGCCGCATGTGCGGTCGCCCACCCGCCGCGGCGGCCGGCGACGTTGGTGGCTGTCGGCGGCCGGCGACGCTGACGGGTCTCGCCGGCCGGCGGCGTCGCGAGCTCAGCCGATCAGCAGCCGCCGGTCGAACACACGCTCGAACGCCTCGTCGTCGCCGTAGCGCTCGACGCTCCAGCGGGGCAGGGTGAGGTCGCCGCCCGCCTTGAGGTGGAGGTCGACGCCGTCGCCGTTGGTGTCGAGGTGGGCCTCGGAGACGGACTGGTCGCGGCCGCGCTCGAGGTGCTCGGCCAGGCGCAGGATGACGCTGCAGCGGTCGAGCAGCTCCTCGTCGCCCGGCTGGGAGAGGGCCTCGATCGCGCCCAGCTTGGGGATGCCCTTGCGGTGGTAGCGGGTCATCTGGGCGATGAGAGCTCGCTCGCGGGGGTCGAAGCCGGGCAGCTCGGCGCTCTCGATGAGGTAACGGGAGTGCTTGTGGTGGTCGTCGTAGGAGATGGTCATGCCGACGTCGTGGAGCATGGAGGCGGCCCACAGGAGCTCGCGCTCGCCGGGGCGGGGCTCGAACAGGCCGGCGTCCACCAGCGAGTCGAACATCTGGAGGGAGAGCTTGGCCACGTGCTTGACGTGGGCCATGTCGGACTCGTACTGGATCGCCAGGTTGCGGACGGCGGCGGCGCGGACGTCTTCGAACAACGGGTTCTCGGGGTCCAGCAGGGTGCGGGCGAAGAACACGCCCTCGCGCAGGCCGGCCTCGGTGGCCTCGATGCCGTCGAACCCGCCGAGCGCGACGACGGTCTCGAGCACGACCGCGGCGGCCAGGATGATATCGCCGCGACCGGGCTTGATCCCGGGGACGTTGGCGCGCTGGGCGACGGTGAGGCCGGCCAGGTCGGTCACCTGCTCGGACAGGATCTGGGGCGTGATGACGAACCCCTGCACGCCCAGGTCGAGCGAGCCCTGGGCGTCCTGGGCCGCGGCCGCCAGGTTGCGCACCGCGCCGCCGATGCCGACCATGCGGGTACCCGACGACGACAGCCAGTCGAGTTCCGACAGCGTGTCGCGCACGTGGTCGCGCAGCCGGGCCAGCTCCTTCTTCTTGGCCGGGCCGTCGCCGGGCAGGAATTCCTCGGTGATCCGCACCGCCCCCAGCGGGAACGAGGCCATCTGCTGCGCCTGGCGACCGGCCACATGGGTCAGCTGCATGCTGCCCCCGCCGATGTCCAGCACGACGCCGTCGGTCAGCGTGCTGGTGTTGACCGCGGCGACGTAGCCGAACCGGGCCTCGTCCTGCGCGGAGAGGATCTCGATCGTCAGCCCGCTCTGGGCCTGGGCGTCGATCAGGAACTGCTCGCCGTTGACCGCGTCGCGGATCGCGCTGGTGGCGACGACGTGGACGTCCTGCGCGTCGAGATGGTTGGCCCGGCAGAAGCGCGCGAACACGTCGAGCGTCTCCAGGCCACGGGCGATCGCCTTCTCGTTGAGGCGGCCGGTGGCGGCCAGGCCCTCGCCGATGCGGACGGTCTCATACAGCTCGTCCGTGAGCTTCCACCATTCGCCGGGGACGTAGGTGAACACGACCAGCCGCCACGAGTTGGACCCGAGATCGACGACGGCCACCTGACGGTTCTCGTGGGCTCCCTGGCCGGAGGCGCGCGTCGATCGCCAGCTCACGGCTGCATCATGCGACGCCGGCCGGACGGCTCGCCGCTTCGAGCTCGCATTCTGCGAGAAGATCGATCAGCAGGGTGGCGAAGGCGAAGCCGCGGGCACCCAATCCGCGGCCGGTGAGCGGGCTGTAGTACTCGCGGTAGCCGTGGCGGTCGACGGTCAGCTCGAGCGAACGCACCACCCGCTCGGCCTCGGCGATGTAGCCGAGCTCGCGCATCGGCGGGACCAGCGGCCAGGCGATGTTCATCCACGACGGTCCTCGCCAGCAGCGCCACACGGCGAAGTTGGGGTTGAACTCGGGCTCGCTGAGCGCCACCGACGGGATGCCCCAGCCGGCCTGGTAGCGCCCGCGGTGAAGCAGGTGCTCCTCGACGATGCGGCGCCGGACGTCCTCGGGCAGCCCGGGGAGCGCCAGCGGCGCCAGCGCGGACCACGTCGAGACTGGCACCGGGCGCTCGTCGCGTCCGGCCAGGTCGAAGAACAGCCCGCGGCGCTCGTCGTAGCTGCGCTGCAGCAACGCGGCCTCGACCTCGGCGGCGCGGCCCGCCCACTTCACGCCCTGCTCGGGATCCATTCGCGCCAGGGAGCGCAGCGACAGGGCGTAGAAGACGTTTGACCAGGACGTCCTCGACGTGCTCCTGGTAGCGGGCGGCGATGGCGTGGGCGTCGTAGCCCATCCGCCGGTAGCGCTCGACCAGCCACCAGTAGCCGATGCGGTCGTGGCGCATGGCGCCGAACACCCCGTCGTACTTGGGCGAGTCGTCCAGTCCGGACTCGTCGGGGTAGATCGTGGTCAGCAGGCCGTCGCCGTCGACGTCGCGCTCGCGGGCCAGCCAGTCGTAATGCAGCCCGCGGCTGGGTCAGCCCGTCGGCGGCGAAGTCAGGAGCGTCGGCGGAGGCGGCGGCCACCAGCTCCCAGGCGAGCGCCAGCAGCGGGGTCTGGATGGTCGAGGTGGCCGAGGCAGCGAAGACGGTATGGGTGCCGTAGAACGGCGCCCGCCGCCAGTAGGCGGGGCGATCCCAGAACGCGGTGTGGGGGATGAAGCCGTCGAGGCGGCCGGCGCGGACCAAGGTCTGCAGCTCGGCCCGCGCCCGCGCCGGATCGAAGTGGCGTCAGGCGATCGCGTGGAAGCACGAGTCCCAGTACCACTGGTGGCGGTAGCGCGGGGTCGCCGGGCAGGTGAAGGCGTAGGCGACACCGTCGCTGGACCGGTGCCCCTGGCGCCAGTTCGCGTCAAGCACGGCCCGCGCCCGGGCGCACAGGCGCGCGCGCCGGTGCCGGTCGGCGGCCGAGTCAGCCACCGAGGTCGTCGTAGGTGATCACGCGCCGGCTCTCGGCGACCTCGAGCACCGCCTCGACGGTGGCGATGTGCCCCGGCAGGTCGAAGTCGGCGGGATGGATGTCGAGCCGCATGAGGCCGCCGTCGCCGCGGGCGGCGGCGCGGACGACGGTGGGCGACAGCGCCCGCTTGAGCGGCGTGGAGCTTCCCAGGCACAGCGCGCGGGAGCGGATCCGGCCACTGCCGCGGGTGTCGACGCCACCCAGGTCCGCGGACCACCCGTAGGGCGATCCGGCCAGTACCTGGCGTAGCGCGCGGGTGTAGGCGTAGCCGGGGGCCACGAAGCCGACCGGGTCCAGCTCCGCGTCGCGCACCAGCCGCAGGCCCATCTCCACCCGCCGGCGGGTCGACTCGGGGTCCAGGCCCGGGAACTCGGCGCAGCGGCCGCCCTGGAGGCCGGCGATCAGGCTGCGCGGCCACGGCGCCCTGAACGCGGCGCGATGGGCCAGGCCGTGCTGGGCGATCGCGTCCCCACGGGCGGCGCGCTCGCGCAGCCAGGCGACCAGCCCCGGGGCGCGTGGTGCGATCGGGTGCAGCTCGGAGGCCGGGATGACCAGCAGGGTGACCCGCTCCAGGCCCCGGTGGGCGAGCCAGCTGCGGATCGCCTGGGTCCGGGCGGCCGACCGAGGCTCGACGTCGTGGATGGCCGCGGGCAGAGCGCGGTTCATCTCCATCCGATCAGCCGCTCCAGATCCTCCAGCTCGGCGGCGAAGGTCTGCTCCCAGGCGTGGCGCGCGGCCAGGTGGGCCGCGGCGGTCAGGTCGGGGGTGCGCCGGCGGGCGCGCTGGATCGCGGCCAGCAGATCGGTGCTGTCGCCGGGGTGGAAGGTGTCGACGGCGCCGCGCAGCAGCGACGCGGACGAGTGGTGCACGGCGATCACGGCGGCGCCGCGCGCGTGGGCGACCCGGCTGGCCGGCCGCGGGGTCCAGAACGGGTCGTGGAGCAGGACGACGTCCGGGGCCAGCGCGTGCAGGGTGGCCTGGAGTCCGCCTCCGCCGAGCGGGAGGCGGTAGCCGTTGGAGGCGGCGACCCGCAGCGACCGGTGCTCGTGGCGGCCGCCGTCGTCGTGGGCAGTGATCTTCCCCGGGATGACCAGGTGATGCTCGAAGCGTCCGGTGTGCGCGGCGAACGCCGCCTTCGCCTCGAGATAGGTCCGGATCCCGCCGCTGCGCTCGCCGTAGAACAGGTGACGTCAGCGATGCGCAGGCGCCGGCCGCGCGCGCCCCGGCGGCCGCCGGCCACCGGGCAGCTGCGGGTGGCCAGGGGCCGCAACGCTCACGATGCCCAACGCTCACGATGCCCAACGTTCACGGGCGCGAGGACCGATCTCGTGATCGCTCTGCAAAGTTCCCGTGACCAGGATGTGAAGGCCGCCCGGGTCGGGGGGCCCGGCGGCGTCAGCGGCGGCTGGACCGGGCCGGCGGCCGGTCGGCGCCGGCCGGCCGTGTCTTCTTGGGCGGCAGCGGCGGTGGCGGCCCCGCCGGCGGGACGTGATCGGAGACGGTGACGTAGCGGTAGGCCGCGGCGACCAGCAGCAGGGTCATGAACACCGCGCTGGTCAGGCACTCCTCGCAGTAGGCGTGAATCGAGTGCCCCTCGCGGTAGGTCAGGTAGACGCTGAAGCCGAAGCCGATGACGGTCAGCCCCAGCGTGGCCAGCCGCGTCTCCTCGCGGTCGGGCGCCAGCAGCGTGCCCAGGATGAAGATGTAGCCGATCAGCCCGATCAGGGCGACCGGCACCCCGTCGAGCTTGGACCACTGTGAGGTCTGGACCTTGATGCAGGACTGGCCCGCGGTGCAGGCCGGCTTGAGCCCGGCGTAGTGAACGATCGTGAGGTAGATCGTCAGCGCAACTCCGAGGATCGACACGACCAGCATCGCCCTGCGGAGCGTGACCTTCATGAGACCGATTGGATCCTCGACTCGAGGGTGCCGTAGTCCGTGTCGCCGACGATCGGCTGGGCCTGGCTCTTGGGGCCCGAGACCACGAGCGTCGGCGTGCTGTCGAAGCCCGCGGCGTTGGCCGCGGCCTCGTCGCCGGTGACCTGGGAGCTGAGCGTCGAGGCCTGCCGGTCGGAATTCCACTTGCTGTAGTCCAGGCCGGAGACCTGGCCGGCCAGGCCGTCGAGGTAGGAGTCGGTCACGTAGCTCGAAGTCTCGTCGCCCTGCTCGTGGTAGAAGAGCTCGATGTAGTTCCAGCCGAGCTTCTGCTCGCCGGCGGCCAGCGCCGCGGTCTGGGTGGGGACGAACATCGACCCGTTGGCGGTGCCCGACGCGGTCTCCAGCGCCTTGTAGACGATCTTGACCTTGCCGGAGCGGACGTCCTTGGCGATCAGCTGGTTCTCCGCGCCGAGCGCGAAGTCCTTGCAGACCGGGCAGACCAGGTCGCCGTACTCGGTGACCGTGACCTTGGCGTTGGGCGATCCGAGCGTGTTGCCGCTCTGCGGGATCCCGGCCAGCAGCGTGTTGACGGTGGACGCGGCCGCCTTGGCGGCGGCGCTCGTCGGCTTGGGGGCGGTGGCGTTGCCGCCGCCCTTGGAGGAGATCGCAATCGCCGCGACCACGACGATCACGGCGCCGAGCAGGACGCCGCCGGTCATACGCAGGCGCCGATCGCGGCGCGAGCGCTCGGCGCGAGCCTGCTCTTCCGCCAGCCGGCGCTGCCGGGCTGCTTCCTTTTGCTCTTTTCGTGAGGCCATGGGGGGTTCAGGTGGGGTGTCCGGGACGTGCGCCGGACACTCAGCAGCGGCTGAGGATAGCGGTGGCAGGTTTAGCTGACGTTCAAGAACACCGATGATTTCTCAAGCGACGCGCAGGGTGTAGGGCGCGGTCACGACGCGGCCGTTGAGCTTGAGCTGGATGAACAGCCGCCAGGTGCCGGAGACCGGCAGCAGCACGCCGATCGTGAGCTTTCCGGGCGCGGGCGCCGACCCGGTGATCCTGGTGGCGCCCAGGATGCTGCCGCAGTTGGGCGCGTCGGGCGCGCACACGTGCGTGTGGAAGTAGTTGAGCGTGCCCGCCTCGAAGAAGATGGCGTGAGCCAGCGCGCCGAACCAGGGGACGAAATGCACCGGCCGGCCGTGCCTGTCGGTGACGTTGACGTGGAGGAACGCCGCCTGGATCGCGTGCAGATGGGGCGTGCCCCGCATGTCGAAGCGGTACCCGTCGATGACCTGATCGGCCGTGAACGGTGGGAGCGTGCGGGGGTGGTAGGCGCCGGCGACGTCGACGTTGCGGTAGAGCTGAAAGTTGGGCTGGCCGCCGGGGATGTCGGGATAGATGTCGACCAGCACGTGGTAGGGGCCCGGCGCGGGGAACGTCACCGACTGGGCCAGGTGGCCGTCCGGCGGGATCGGCGGGTGGTCGTGGATGATGTAGGCGAGGTCGTCGCGGACGATGATCAGGTGGATGCCCGTATGGGGTCCCGCTCCCGTCTTGTAGGTGGTGAGGGTCTTGCCGTCGGGCAAATGGACCGAGAACGACACCGTCGTCGGACGCCCGGGCTCGATCGTGCCGGTGGGGGCAAAGCCGGCCAGCGAGAAGATGCGCGCCGGGGCGACCGTGGGCACGCTGATCGAGTTGCCCGAGCCCGAGCCCGAGCCGCAAGCCGCGACCAGCGCCGCGACCGTCAACAGCGCGGCGCCGGCGGCGACGAGCGCCCGCGGACGGCGAGGGCCTCTCACCGGAGCGCGGCCTCCAGTGCCTGGGTCAGCTCGGTGGTCCCGAGGGCACCCTCCAGCCGCGCGACGATGATCCCCTGCCGGTTGATCGCGAACAGCCACGGCTCGGTGCGCAGATGGAACGCCCGCAGCTGGGGACGCAGGCCCTTGCTCGGGTTGTTGTCCACATAGACCTCCTCGTGGATGAATGCGACCCGAGTGCCGAACGTGTGCTGGAGCTGGACCGCGACGTCGGTCACCGGACCGCAGACGCGCGAGACGCACAGCTGCGGAGTCGAGAACAGCAGCGCGATCGGGCGCTTGCCGAGCACCTGGGCAAACGAGACCGAAGCCATGTGCTCGGGCGGGAGGCGGGTGGTCAGCAGCGCCTGGTCGCCGTGGACCGTGGCCAGGGTGTCGGTCGCGATGTCCGGCGGGCGCTGGCCGACGTCGGGGATCGGCGACGAGGCGGCGACGGCCACCTCGCCGGTGGCGCCGATCAGCCCGCCCGGCCCGCGGGTGAGGGCCAGCAGGGCGAAGGTGCCGGCATGGGGGACGGGGAGCCGGCCGGCGTAGATCGCGGCGATCCCGCCCGGCCCGGAGTTCTGCTTGCTGCGGTACTGGGGCGCCACGCCCATCGGGTCGGCCGGAGCCAGGAACGGCCCCCTGGCCGGCGAGCTCGGCGAGGCGGCGATGTAGATCGCGGTCGGCGCGTAGACGTAGCGGCCCGAGTTGGTCGTCAGCGCGAAGGCATAGCGCCGGGTGCCGGGGGTGAAGGTCCCGGTGGCGGCCCCCATGGTCACGCTCGCCTTGGCCAGCGTCCCCAGCTGCTCGAGGCTGCGTCCGGTGGCCGACGGGAACTGGGCGGCCGCGGGCCGCTCGGCGGCGGACAGCTCGCTGACGGCCGGGGTCGCGATGTCTCCGGCGCCGCTCGAAGCGCTGGGCGAGGAGGCGGTGGCGCTCACGGTCGCGCTGCTCGAGGCGGCCGCGGACGACGAGGACGAGGACGACCCGCAGCCGGCCGTGGCCAGGCCGGAGGCGGCCAACAGGACCGCCGCGACAGTTGCACCGGGATGCGGAGCGAACCGCGCTCGGCGGACGAAGGAGATGCCCACGGCGAGAGCGTACCGACGGTATGCCCGGCGAGAGCCGGGGCCGAGCACCCCCTCGATAAGCGCTGTTTGCACGTAAAGATCTTGTGACCGAGCCTTCGGTCATCCCCGGCTCGCCTGGCGTGTGCTTTAGAGTGGCGCCCATGTCGACGGAGCGCAGCGAGACGCTGGCCGGCCACGCGGTTTCGCCACCACCGGCGCAGCGCGCACAGAATCGCCTGCGCCTGGCGGTGCTCGATCGCGACCCCGGCTTCATGCAGGTGCTGTCCAAGCGGCTCGACGCCCTTGGCTGCGAGTACCGCCCCCTGACCGCCCCGCTCGGGGTCGACGCCCTGGTGACGATGCGCCTCAACGCGCTGGTGCTCGACCTGGCGATCCTGGGCCCGACCGGCTGGAACTACCTCGAGCAGGTCTGCAATCGGTTGCCGGGGCTGGCCGTCGTGGTCTGCACCGGGCCCTCGTCGGTGGCCCAGCGCGTCCGCGGGCTGCGGCTCGGCGCCGATGCCTGGGTCACCAAGCCGTGCCACGCCGAGGAGCTGATCTGCGTCATCGAGGCCGCGGTGCGCCGGCACCGGCGCGCGGAGATGCCGGCGCTCGAGGCGGCGGCCAGCTTCGGGCAGATCACGATCCGTCCCGACCTGTACCAGGCGTACGTCAACGAGGTCAGCCTCGAACTGACCGCGCGCGAATTCGAGATCCTGCACCTCCTCTCGGGCTCGGACCGGGTCCTGCGCCGGGAGGAGATCTACGAGCGTGTGTGGGGCTACGCCATGGCCCACGGCGACCGCTCGGTCGACGTGTTCGTCCGCAAGCTGCGCCAGAAGCTGCGGGCCGGCTCGCCGGACTGGAGCTACATCCATACGCACTTCGGGGTCGGCTACCGCTTCGCGCCCGAGCGTGAGAGCAGCGTGGAGGCCGAGCTGGACCTGATCACCGGCGGCCAGGCGCCGGAGCTGGACTCGGCGCTGGCCGGCTGACGGGCCAACCGCACCAAACCTCCCGATTCCGTGACCGGGGCGGGAGCGGGAAGGGACCTTTTTCACAACTCGTTCACAGGCTCATCACGACCTGATAACGCCGTCTGGGCCGGCGCCGATCAGCATCCCGGGGTATGACCCAGGCGACTGAGGCACGGCGCGAGGTGCTGGACGTCGGGCCGCTGCAGATCATCCCCGACGAACATCTGGCGCGAGCCGACGGCCGGGCGCTGATGCTGTCGATCCGCGAGCTGCGGCTGCTGACCGAGCTGGCGCGCCGCGAGGACCGGATCGTGACCCGCGAGGACCTGTTCTCGCTCGTGTGGGGGCGGGAGATGCGCGTGCGCGACCGCTCGGTCGACGTCTACGTGCGCAAGCTTCGCGTCAAGCTCGAGGCGGCGCTGCCCGGCTGGTCGTTCATCCACACCCACTTCGGGCTGGGCTACCGGCTGGCGGCCGAGCGTCGACAAGCCGGTAACGGCCGGTTCACATCTCATTAACACCGGGTGAGGCGTAAGGCCAGAGACTCTGGTCCACTCACATGATCAAGGAGATAAAAGTGCGTACACGTCGTATCAGCGGAGTCGCGCTGGCGCTCACAGCGGCGCTGGCCGTGGCTGCGTGCGGATCAAGCGGGAGCAGTAGCAGCAGCAGCGCCGCTGCCGGCGGCTCGTCCTCCAGCAGCTCTGGCGCCGCCGCCGCGAGCGGTGGCAGCGTCTCGGCCACGATCAACGGCGCCGGCTCGACGCTGGCGGCCCCGATCTACCAGCAGTGGGCCAGCACGCTCAAGGGCAAGGGACTGACCATCAATTTCAACCCGGTCGGATCGGGTGCCGGTCAGACCGACCTCGAGTCCGCGACCGTCGCGTTCGCCGGCTCCGATCCGTCGCTGAAGCCCGCTGACGTCAAGGCGATGAAGGGCCCGGTCCTCCAGTTCCCGGTGGCCGCGGGCGCGATCACCGTGTCCTACAACCTGCCCGGCGTCAAGAGCGGGCTCAAGCTCGACGGGCCGACGATCGCCGACATCTTCAGCGGCAAGATCACCAAGTGGGACGACCCGGCGATCAAGAGCCTCAACCCGGGCGTGAGCCTGCCGGGCACCGCGATCACCGTCGTGCACCGCTCGGACTCGTCGGGCACCACCGAGGGCTTCACCACCTACCTGTCGGACGTCAGCTCGGCCTGGAAGTCCTCGATCGGCGAGGGCAAGGACGTCAAGTGGCCGGTCGGCACGGGCGCGGCCAAGAACTCCGGGGTCGCCGCCGCGGTCAAGCAGACCCAGGGCGCCGTGGGCTATGTCGAGCAGGCCTACGCGTTGGAGAACGGCTTCACCTACGCGTCGGTCAAGAACTCGGCGGGCACCTACATCGCGCCGGCGATCGCCAACACCTCGGCCGCGTTCCAGGGCGTGAAGGTCCCGGCGGACCTCGGGGTCTCGACGATCAATTCGCCCAATGCCACCGCCTACCCGATCGTCTCGCAGACGTTCCTGATCGCCTACAAGGATCCGTGCAAGGACGGCGGCCTGAGCTCGACGACGGCCAAGGGCCTGTTCGAGTGGCTCACCTACGCGTTCGGCCCCGGCCAGGCCACCCTGGGCGCGGGCGGCAACCAGCTGCCCTACGCGCCGGTTCCGTCGTCGCTGCTGGCCAAGAACCAGGCTCAGCTGAAGACGATGACCTGCAACGGAGCGCCGCTCTCGTAGGAGCTGACGTTGGAGGCAAGCGCCACACCCGTTGCCGGCGGCCGTTCGAGCTTCGAGCGGTCGCCGGCCAGCCGGCTTCCTGACCAGGTCCTGTCCTGGGGGCTGACGTCCCTCGCGGTGCTGATCCTGGCGCTGATCGTCTTCTTCTTCATCCGGCTGATCGGCGAGTCCGGGTCGACGTTCTCGACGTTCGGGCTGTCGTTCATCTTCGGCAACAACTGGGACGTCAGCCGCAGCATCTACCACGGTGCCCCCCTGGTGGTGGGCACGCTCATCACCTCCGGGGTCGCGCTGGTCATCGGGGTGCCGGTCGCCGTGGCCACGGCGCTGTACATCACCGAGCTGTGCCCCCGGCGCCTGCGCGGCCCGCTGTCGGTCCTGGTCGACCTGCTGGCCGCGGTGCCCTCGGTCGTCTATGGGCTCTGGGGGGTCTTCTTCCTGGCTCCCAAGCTGCTGCCGGCCGAGAAGTGGTTCGCCAATACGTTCTCGTTCATCCCGTGGATCGGCGGTGGGGCCAGCTCGGCCACCCCCACCAACTACTTCATCGCCAGCCTCGTTCTGGCGATCATGATCCTGCCGATCGTCTCGGCGATCGCCCGGGAGGTTCTGGCCACCGTGCCGCAGGAGAACAAGGAGGCGGCGCTGGCCCTGGGGGCCACCCGCTGGGAGATGATCCGCATGGCGGTGCTGCCGTACTCCCGTTCGGGCATCGTGGGCGGGGCCATGCTCGGCCTCGGGCGCGCGCTGGGCGAGACGATCGCCGTCGTGCTGCTGATCGGTGACGCGCCGGTCATCGGCAAGCACCTGTTCAGCCAGGGCTACAGCCTGGCCGCGGTGATCGCCAACGAGTTCGGCGAGGCCCAGGGCATCCACCGGTCCGCGCTGTTCGCCGCCGGTCTCGTGCTGTTCGTCCTCACCCTGATCGTCAACATCATCGCTCGCTGGTACGTCGCCCGGGGCACCCGGGGTCGGCGGAGCGCCGGCGGCGACCTGGGCGCGGTCGCGACCGAGTCGGGGCCGCTGCAGTGAGCGCGCTCTCCTTCTCCGAGACCAGCGCCCGGCGCCGGCGCACCGACCGCTTCATGCGCGGCGTGGTGCTGGGCGCCACGATCCTGGCGCTGGTGCCGTTGGTGCTCGTCATCTACTACCTGCTCAAGCAGGGCCTCTCGTCGATCAACGGCGATTTCTTCACCCAGGACCCGACCGGGAGCTTCTTCGGCAACATCGGCGGGGTCCGCAGCGCGATCGTCGGCACGATCGAGATCGTTGCGCTGGCGACGATCATCTCGGTGCCGATCGGCATCGGCGTCGCCATCTGGCTGACCGAATACGGCCGCGACGGCCGGTTCGCCGACCTCGTGCGCTACTTCGTCGACGTGATGACCGGCGTGCCCTCGATCGTGTTCGGCCTGTTCATCTTCATCAGCCTGGTGCTGACCCACGTCGGCGGGAACTTCACGGCGTGGAAGGGGTCGGTCGCGCTGGCCCTGCTGATGCTGCCGATCGTGATCCGCTCGTCGGAGGTGGTCCTGCTGCTGGTGCCCGGGAGCCTGCGCGAGGCGGCGCTGGCGCTCGGCGCTCCGCGCTGGCGGGTCATCTTCCGGGTCGTGCTGCCGACGGCGGCGCCCGGCCTGGTCACGGGGTCGCTGCTGGCCGTGGCCCGCGGCACGGGCGAGACCGCGCCGCTGCTGTTCACCGTCGCCGGGGCCAGCGCGCTGACCTACAACATCACCCAGCAGATGAACGCCCTGCCGATCCAGATCTACAACGACATCCTGTCGCCGCGCACGGTCGTGGTCAACCAGGCCTGGGCCGCCGGATTGACGCTGGTGGCGATGGTGCTGATTCTCAACCTGATCGCACGAGCGGTCTCACGAAGGAGCCGCGTGGCATGATTCCACCAGAAACCACGAGCAAGGAACCGAGTCAAATGTCAACGGCCGGGGGACCGATCTCGGATCAGGAGGACGTGGCACCCGATCTGTCGGCGATGGGGGAGCGCCGCAAGGGTCATGGCGTCACGGTGCAGGGGCTGAACGCCTACTACGGCGATCAGCATGCGATCAAGGACGTCTCGATCATGTTCCCCGCCAACGAGGTGACGGCCATCATCGGGCCGTCGGGGTCGGGCAAGTCGACGGTCGTCCGCTGCATCAACCGGATGCACGAGGAGATCCCGGGGGCGCGCGCCACCGGTGCGGTCAAGCTCGACGAGCTCGACGTCTACGCCCCGGGCGTGGACCTCACCGCGGTGCGGCGAATGATCGGGATGGTGTTCCAGAAGCCCAACCCGTTCCCGACGATGTCGATCTTCGACAACGTCGCCGCCGGGCTGCGGCTGACCGGCACCAAGTCAGACAACCTGCGCGAGCGGGTCCATCGCGCGCTGCGGGCGGTCGGACTGTGGGGAGAGGTCAAGAACCGCCTCACCCAGCCCGGGATCGGGCTGTCCGGCGGACAGCAGCAGCGCCTGTGCATCGCCCGCACGGTCGCGGTCGAGCCCGAGGTCATCCTCATGGATGAGCCATGCTCGGCCCTGGACCCGATCGCCACGCTCAAGGTCGAGGAGCTCATCGATGAGCTGAAGTCCCGGTACACGATCGTGATCGTCACCCACAACATGCAGCAGGCGGCGCGGGTGGCCAACTCAACGGTGTTCATGCTCGACGGGCAGGTGGTCGAGCACGCGCCCACCAACGACATCTTCACCAACCCCAAGGACGAGCGGACCGAGCGCTACGTCACCGGAAAGTTCGGGTAGGTCATGCAAGAGACCAGACATCAGTTTCGCGAGGACCTCAAGGAGCTCGAGAACCAGGTGCTGGGCGGCCTGGACCTTGTGACCGGGCAGCTCGACCGGGCGCTCGAATCCGTCAGCTATCAGGACGTCGAGCTGGCCGCGATGGTGGTGGCCGACGACGACCGGATCGACGGCCGCTATCTGGAGGTCCATCAGGGCATCCTGTCGCTGCTGGCGCGGCAGTCGCCGGTGGCCGGCGACCTGCGGATCGTCGCCGCGCTGCTGCACTGCATCCGGTGCATCGAGCGGATGGGCGACCAATGCGTCAACATCGCCAAGCTGGTACCGCTTTCGGGCCACGATGCGCCCAAGGACAAGGACATCCTGGACGCGATCGAGCGGATGGGTCAGCTGGCCCGCTCGCAGGTGTCAGAGGCCAAGGATGCGCTGCGCACCCGTAACGTCGAACTGGCCCAGGACCTCGTCCGCCAGGACCAGGAGATCAACCGGCTCAACCGGGCGACGTTCCGCCGCGCGGTCGAGATCGGCGATGACCTCGAGCTGCGCGAGTGGGGGATGTTCATGATCCTCGTCGCTCGCTGCCTGGAGCGCGTCGGCGACAACACCGTCGAGATCGCCGAGCAGGTCGTGTTCGTGGTGACCGGGTTGTTCCGGGAGATGGCCGAGGTCGGAAGCTCGCGCGAAGCCGCGCGCTCGTAGGCCGGCGCCCGCCGTCCGGGCTTCGCGCTCGTAGGTCGGCGCCCGCCGCCCGGGCTGCGCGCGGGTGGACGGTGGCCGCGCGCAACCTTTGTCCACGGGGCCAATGAAGGCTCCCGGGGTCGCGCCTACTTTTGTGCGCATGAGCGCAAGGCCGCCCCAGATCGTCGCGTTCGGAGGCGGCGGCTTCTCGATGGAGTGGGGCAACCCGCTGCTCGACGACCACGTCCTCTCCCTGACCGGGGTGGCGCGGCCGCGGGTGTGCTTCATGCCCACCGCCAGCGGGGACGCCGACCATTACATCGTCCGCTTCTACCGGGCGTTCCCGGCCGGCCGGTGCGAGCCGTCGCACATCTCGCTGTTTCGCCGCGAGACCGGCGTCGGCGACCCCCGGGCCCATCTGCTGGCGCAGGATCTGATCTACGTGGGCGGCGGGAGCCTCGTCTCACTGATGGGCACCTGGCGGGCGCACGGCATCGATGAGGCGCTGCAGGAGGCGTGGCTGGCCGGGGTCGTCCTGTGCGGCGGGTCGGCGGGCTCGCTGTGCTGGTTCTCGCACGCCGTGTCCTGCTTCCACGACGGGCCCCCGCGGCGGCTGGAGGGGCTGGGCCTGCTGCCCTGCAGCAACGCCGTCCACTACACGGACGAGCCGGGACGGCGGTCGGCGTTTCTCGCCGCGGTGGCCGGCGGCATGCCGGCCGGCTACGGGGTGGGGGACGCGGCCGCGCTGCATTTCATCGGCACCGACCTGGCCGAGGTGGTCGCCTCGCGACGCGACGCCCGGGCCCGGTACGTGGTCGCCGATGGCGCCGGGGGCGCGAGTGAGCGAGACCTGCCGGTGCGCTATCTCGGAGACGCAGCGCCCATGCCGGCAGGTCTCTCTCCTCCCGGCCCGCTGCCCCGCCAGGCGCTGGCCGCGTGAGCGCCACCGCCCGGCGACGGTGCGCCGAGCGGCCAGACGCGCCATCCTGGAGAGCTGTGAGCGAGGGTGGTCGCGACGACCGGCGCACAATCCTCGCCATGGGCGGCGGGGGATTCACCATGGCGGAGCGCAGCCACGCGCTGGACCGGCTCGTGCTGACGCTGACCGGCAAGCCGGTGCCGAGGATCTGCTTTTTGCCCACCGCCAGCGGCGACGGGCGCGAGCAGTCCACCCGCTTTGTCGAGCGCTACTCCGGCTGGCCGTGTGAGCCGAGCGTCCTGTCGCTGTTTCGGCTGGGCAGCGAGCGGATCGATCCGCGCACTCATCTGCTGGCCCAGGACGCGATCTACGTGGGCGGCGGGTCGATGCGCAACCTGCTGGCGGTGTGGCGCGAGCACGAGGTCGATGCCACGATGCGCACCGCCTGGGAGCGGGGGATCGTGCTGGCCGGGCTCAGCGCGGGGGCCATGTGCTGGTTTCACGGCGGCATCACGATGAGTGGCGGCGCGCCGCGGCCGGTCGCCGGGCTCGGGCTGGTGCCGGGCAGCATGTCCGTCCACCTCGACGGGGAGCCCGAACGACTGCCGGCCTATCGCCGCGCGGTCGCGGTCGGGGAGCTGCCCGCGGGCTACGCAGTCGACGACTGCGCCGCGCTGCTGGTGCGCGGAACGACGGTGAGCGCGTGCGTCAGCTCACGGCCGGGCGCGCGCGTCCTGCGCATCCGGGCCGATGGCGCCGGGGGCACCGTTGCCGAGGATCAGCCGGTCGCGCCCCTGCCCGGCGCCCAGGCGGCGCGGGGGCCGGTGACCGGCGGCGAGCCCTACGGAGTCTCCGAGCTGCGCGCCCTGCGCGCCGGTCGTCACCGCTGGGATTGAGCCGACGCGGCGGCGGGCCGGCGGCGGCGCAGCACGAGCAGCCCAGCGGACAGCAGCAGCGCCGCCACGACCAGGCCGATCAGGATCACCGTCGTCGATGAGCCACCGCCGCTGGACCCGGCCGCCGCTCCGGGCACGCCGCTGATCGGGTGCCCCGCGGCCGCGGAGAGCCTGGCCACGGCGCCGATCGCGGCCTGGGCCAGGTCGGCGCTCGTCTTGCCCTTGGGCAGCGGCAGCGTCTTGGCCGCGCGCGTCGCGGTCGCGGGCATTCCCTGGACCCCATAGCCCGCCGCCATCACCACCAGCAGCGGCTGGACTCCCTGAAAGCTGATCTCCTTGTCGAGGAAGTCGGCGTAGGACTGTGGCTTGCCGAACAGCTCCGGGATCACGCCGAGGTCGACCGGCGAGGCGATCAGGGCCACCTTGATCGGCAGGCCGGCCTTCTTGGCGGCGACGGTCGCGGCGTTCAGCGTGGCCTGGACCGACGCGGGGACCGGCGGCGTGTAGGGATAGAAGACGTTCTCGCCGAGCAGGACATCGCTGGCCGGGTCGCCGTCGGCGCTGGCCGCCGCGGGCGCCACTGCCGCCGCCAGCAGCAGCACGGTCAGCAGGCTGGCGAGGCGACGGCCCATCCGCGACATTATGCTCAGCCTGCCATGCCCTCACGGAAGCCCACCAAGTCACGCAAGCGCCGCAACCCCGAGCGGCCTCCCCGCGCGGTGGCCTCGACGCGACGGGAGGTCCGGGCCGACCGCGATACGACCGCTGACCGCGGCCGCCAGCGGGCCCGGCGCCAGCTCGGACGCGAAGGCGAGCGACCGCAGAGCCCGTTCGGCGGGCTGCCGATCTCGGAGCTGGCCATCCTGGTCGGGCTCATCGCCGCCGTCATCGGCTTCATCGAGGGCGGCGGTCCGGCGCTGGTGGCCGGGCTGGTCATCTGCGCGCTCGGGGTGATCGAGATCACCGCGCGCGAGCACTTCTCCGGCTACCGCTCCCACACCGCGCTGCTGGCGGCCGTCCCCGCGGTCGCGCTCGAGGCGGGGCTGGTGCTCGCGTTCGGCGAGCCCAAGCAGCGGGCGGTGCTGCTGGTCGTCGTCGTGCCGGTGTTCGGGGCGCTGTTCTGGCTGCTGCGGCGCAAGTTCATGGCCGCCCGCCAGGCGCGGGTGGCGCGCCCGCCCGCGCCGCGCTAGTCGTTGCGGTTGGGGCCACCAGGCCGCTACAACACCCCGAGGGGGTAGGGGGCGTCGGTCTGCTCGGCGCTCGCCGCGATCCCCGGCAGGCGCAGTGTGAACACGGCGCCGCCATCGGGGGCGTTGGCCACCGAGGCGGTGCCGCCGTGCTGCTCGGTCACCTGGCGCACGATGGCCAGCCCCAGGCCGCTGCCCTGGCGCCCGCGGGAGTTGCGTCCGCGGAAGAAGCGGTCGAACACGTAGGGGAGGTCCTCCTCGTCGACGCCGGGGCCGTGGTCGCGGACGATCACGCCCTCCGGGTTGACGGTGAGCTCGACGGTGCCCTCCGGGGGCGAGTGGCGCGCCGCGTTGTCGAGCAGATTGTTCAGCGCGCGGCCCAGCCGCTCCGGGACGCCGTCGATCAGCGTCGGCTCCACGACCGCCTCGAAGGTGATCGATGGCGCGTTGCGCCGGGCGCGGGCCAGCGACTCCGCGGCCACGCCGTCGAGCCGGACGTCCTCGGTCTCGGGCCCCGGCTGGTCGCCCCGCGCCAGCTCGATCAGGTCGCCCACCAGCGCGCTCAGCTCCTCGCTCTGTTCCACGACGTCGGCCAGCAGCCGGCGGCGATCCTCGGGATCGAGCTCTGCGCCCTCCAGCAGCACCTCGATGTTGGTGCGCAGGCTGGTCACCGGCGTGCGCAGCTCGTGCGAGGCGTCGGCCACCAGCTGGCGCTGAGCCCGGACCGACTCGTCGAGCTCATCGCGCGAGGTCTCCAGACGGTCGAGCATCGCGTTGAAGCGGGTGGCCAGCTGGCCGACCTCGTCGTCGGCGTGCACCCGCAGCCGCTGGGTGAGGTCGTCGGTCTCGCCGATCAGCTCGGCGGTCGCGGCCACCTCGCCCAACGGCGCCAGGACGCGACGGGCGGCGATCCGCCCCAGCACCGCGGCCAGGGCGACGCCGGCCGCCAGCAGCAGGGCCAGGATGAGACGCAGGTCGCGCAGGATCGAGTCGACGCCGTTGAGCGGGCGAGCCAGCTCGGCCACGGCCGGCACCGACTGGCCACCGGGGCCGTTGACGTAGCCGGCGAAGCTCAGCATCCGCAGGTGGACGCCGTTGACCCAGATGTCGGTGAGGAACGAGCCGCTCTGGGCGCTGGCGATCTGCAGCGACCGTCGGGTAACGGGCAGGACCAGGTTCCCGTCGCGAGAGTAGACCGCGCCGTCGGCGAGCACGAGCTCGTTGTAGGGCGCCGGGCCGCCCGATCCGGCCCCGTTGCCGGGGATCGCGCCCTGGATCAGTCCGGTCCGCACGGCGACGGCCTCCTGAGCCCGCAGGGAGTCGTCGATCTGGGTGCGCAGCTGGTGGCGCACCACCATGTAGCAGGCGACGACGGCGATGAGGACCGCGATTCCGACCGACGCGGCGGCGACCAGCGACAGGCGCTTGCGCAGCGACATCGTCTCCGCCTGCCCTAGTCGCGCAGGACGTAGCCGATGCCGCGCACGGTGTGCAGCAGCCGCGGCTCGCCGCCGGCCTCCGTCTTACGGCGCAGATAGCCCATGTAGACGCCGAGGGCGTTCGACGTCGGGCCGAAGTCATAGCCCCACACGTTCTCGAAGATCGTCGACCGGGTCAGCACCTGGCGGGGGTGGCGCATGAACAGCTCGAGCAGGAGGAACTCGGTGCGCGACAGCTCGATCAGCCGGTCGCCCCGGTGCACCTCGTGGGCGACGGGGTCGAGCACCAGGTCGGCATAGCGCAGCACCTCGCCGTCGGCTCCGTCCACGGAGCGGCGCAGCAGCGCCCGCAGGCGCGCCTGAAGCTCGCGCAATGCGAATGGCTTGACCAGATAGTCGTCGGCGCCGACGTCCAGCCCCTCGACGCGGTCGTCGATCGCGTCGCGAGCGGTCAGCATCAGCACGGGGGTCCGGTCGCCGGCCTTGCGCAGGCGGCGACAGACCTCCAGGCCGTCGAGCCGGGGCATGAGGATGTCGAGGATGACCGCGTCGGTGGAGCCGGCGGCCAGCACGTCGAGGGCCTCCTCGCCGTCGGAGGCCAGCGTGACGTCATGGTTCTCGAGCCGCAGGGCGCGCTCGAGCGCCCGCCGGACGGCGGGCTCGTCGTCGACTACCAGTACGCGCGCCATGCCGGAATCATCGCGCGTCGGCGTAACAATTGCTGAAGAAGCCCTGCATCTGCACCGGCCACTAGTGTGGCGCACCGGCGAGGTCGACGAGCAGCGGGGCGTGGTCCGAGGGCTTGGTGCCCTTGCGAAAGTCGCGGTCGATACCGCAGTGGCGCAGGCGCTCGGCCAGGCTCCGGCCGACCAGCGCCAGGTCGATCCGCAGCCCCAGGCCCTTGTGGAAGTTGCCCGCCCGGTAATCCCACCACGTGTACTGGACCTCGGTGGGATGCAGCGTGCGGTAGGCGTCGACCAGCCCGCGGTCGAGCATCTCCTGCAACCGCCCCCGCTCCTCCGCGGTGACGTGGGTGGAGCCGACGAATGCCGCGGGGTCGTAGACGTCGAGGTCGGCCGGCGCGATGTTGAAGTCGCCGGCGACGACCAGCGGCGCGGCGACCAGGTCGCCCACGCGGGCGATCGCGGCGTCGAGGAACGCCAGCTTGCGCGGGAACTCGGGGCTGTCCAGCGCCCGCCCGTTGGGGGCATAGACGCTGACGAAACGGATCCCGTCGACCGTGGCCTCACACCAGCGGGCTTCGCCGGGCACCGGGTCCCCGGGCAGCTCCAACGCCGGGTCGCCCAGCGCCAGGCCGGCCCGGGCCAGCAACGCCACCCCGGCCCAGCGCCCGCCCGAGGCGTGGACGGTGCCGTAGCCGGCGGCGGCCAGCTCGGCGACCGGGAAGGCATCGGGGGACGACTTGGTCTCCTGCAGACAGACGACGTCGGGCTGATGCTGCCCCAGCAGCTCGAGCACGCGGGGCAGGCGAACCTTCAGCGAGTTGACGTTCCAGGTGACGATGCGCATGACGGTGTCCTGCGCCCGGTGGGGCGGCGGGGGCAGGCGCGTTCGATCCTACTTGCGCCCCTGCGACCGTACTGACGCGAGAGATCGCCGCCCGCGATCATGGGGGTCAGCTCGATGACCCCGGACAAGCTCCACACCTACCGCGCCAAGCGTGACTTCGGCGCCAGCCCGGAGCCCGCCGGGGACGAGGCCGCCGCGCCCGAGAGCGCCCGCTTCGTCGTCCAGGAGCACCACGCGACGCGCCTGCACTGGGACCTGCGGCTCGAGCACGACGGCGCGCTCGCGTCGTGGGCGATCCCCAACGGGATCCCCGCCGACCCGGCCGACAATCGCCTCGCGGTCCACACCGAGGACCATCCGCTTCAGTACCTCGACTTCCACGGCGACATCCCGGCGGGCGAGTACGGCGCCGGGACGATGACCATCTGGGACCAGGGAACGTTCGACACTCACCTGTGGGACGACAAGAAGGTCGAGGTCACCTTTCACGGCGAGCGGCTGACCGGCCGCTACGGGCTGTTTCCGATCGGCCGGCGCGACCGCCCGGGCTCGGAGAAGGACTGGATGATCCACCGGATGGATCCGCCCACCGACCCCGGGCGCGAGCCGATGCCGGAGCGGATCCTGCCGATGCTGGCGGGGAGCGGCGACGTGCCCCTCCGCGAGGAGCTGTGGTCGTTCGAGGTCAAATGGGACGGGGTGCGCGCGATCGGCTACGTCAAGCCGGGCCGGCTGCGCCTGGAGAGCCGCAACCTCAACGAGATCACGGACGCCTATCCCGAGGTGCGCGGCATCCTCCGCGACCTCGGGATGCGCGACGCGGTGTTCGACGGCGAGATCGTCGCCTTTGACGACAACGGCCGGCCGAGCTTCGAGCGCCTGCAGCGGCGGATGCACGTGACCTCGCCCACCGCGGTGCGCCGCCTGTCAGCGAGCACGCCCGTGGTCTATGCGATCTTCGACCTGCTCTACCTCGACGGCCACTCGCTGATGGCCCGGCCCTACCGCGAGCGACGGGAGCGGCTGGAGGCGCTCGGGCTCGGCGGGCCGGCCTGGCGGGTCCCCGCGGCCCATCCCGGCCGCGGGCAGGGCCTGCTGGCGGCCACCGAGGCCCAGGGCCTGGAGGGAATCGTGGCCAAGCGCCTGGACTCCCGCTACGAGCCGGGCCGGCGCACGGGCGCGTGGATCAAGATCAAGCACACCCGTCGCCAGGAGCTGATCATCTGCGGGTGGCTGCCGGGGGAGGGGCGGCGGACCGACCGGATCGGCGCGCTGCTCATGGGTCACCGGCAGGACGGGCGGCTGCGCTATGCCGGGCGGGTGGGGACCGGCTTCACCGAGCGGACGCTGACCGAGCTGGGCCGGGCGCTGGCGCCCCTGCGCCGCGACGACAGCCCGTTCGACGCCGCCCCCAAGCTCCCCCGCAACGCGGTGTTCGTCGAGCCCGACCTGGTCGCCGAGATCGAGTTTCGCGAGTGGACCACCGAGGGGGTGATGCGCGCGCCGTCGTTCAAGGGCCTGCGCGACGACAAGCCGGCTGCCGAGGTCGTGCGCGAGGACCTGCCGGACGGCGCGGGCGGGCGGGCGGGGGCGGTCCTGGGCGAGCGGGACCCTCGCGCCACCGAGCCCGGCGCGGCCCCGCCCGGTGTCGCCGGCGCGGACCCGGCGTCCGCGGAGGCGCTGTTTGAGTCGGTGCAGCGGATGCCCGACGGGGCGCTGGCGGTGATCGCTGACGGGCGGCCGCTGAAGCTGACCAATTGGGACAAGGTCCTGTTCCCCGAGACCGGTTTCACCAAGGGCGACCTCATCGCCTACTACGCCCGGATCGCGCCCGCCGTCGTGCCCCACCTGCGCGATCACCCGCTCACGCTCAAGCGCTACCCCAACGGCGTCGCGGCGCCCTACTTCTACGAGAAGCAGTCGCCGTCGCACCGGCCCGAGTGGGTCCAGACCGCCCGGATCGGCTCGATCGATTACACGCTGGCCCAGGACCGAGCCACGCTCATCTGGCTGGCCAACCTGGCCGACGTCGAGCTGCACACGTCGCTGTCGCTGGCCCGCCGCCCCCAGACGCCGACGATGCTGGTGTTCGACCTGGACCCCGGCCCGCCCGCGGGAATCGTCCAGTGCGCGGAGGTGGCGCTCGTCCTGCGCGGCCTGTTCGCGGCGCTGGGCCTGGAGTCCGTGGCCAAGACGTCGGGGTCCAAGGGGATGCAGCTCTATGTGCCGCTCAACGGCGAGAAGGTCACCTACCGGCAGACCAAGCCGTTCGCCCGGCAGATCGCGGAGCTGCTCGAGCAGCGCCTGCCCGAGCTGGTCGTCTCACGGATGACCAAGACCCTGCGTTCCGGCAAGGTGCTGGTCGACTGGAGCCAGAACGACGACCACAAGACGACGGTGACGGTGTACTCGGTGAGGGCCCGCGAGCGGCCGACCGTGTCGGCCCCGGTCAGCTGGGACGAGGTTCAGTACTGCATGGATTCCGGTGATCCCGATTTGTTGAGTTTCGAGACCGACGAGGTGCTCGCGCGCGTGGCGGCCGACGGCGACCCGTTCGCCATGCTCCTGTCGACGAGGCAGGAGCTTCCGGGCGGCTAGCCGGTGGGCCCGTCCGTCGGCACGCGACCATTAGGATGACCTCTGCGATGGATCAGATCCAACTCCGAAACCGATTGCTCGTGGCGACCGGGATGTGGAAGGAGGCGACCGGGGAACCGCTGCCGCGGATGGCGCCCGGCGACCCCGCCGACCAGATCCAGAACTTCGAGCTGCGGCTGGTCGAGCGGCTGTGGGAGAGCGCCACCCCGGAGAACGCGCGGGAGATCGCCGATCGCACCTGGGATCTCGTGCACGACCGCCCGGATAACGATCCGGTCAAGCTGCGGGTGGTCGAGTGTCACGAGGCGCTGGCGCGGATGACGCGCCTCGGCGACTGACCCGACCCCGGTTTTCAGGTCTGCACACGCCGCCCGCCCGGATGCTCCACCACCGTCATTACACGCTCGAACAGGCGATGGCCGTGCGCGGCTGGGTCGCCGAGCGGGTGGGCTGGGTCCGCGACGCCCGCGCCCGGCTGGTGGCGCTCGGCCCGCGGGCGGCCGATGCGGTGGCGGCGCTCGACATGGAGGCCGGCGGCGCCTATCCCGGCCGCGAGGTGGCCCGCTCGCTGGTCGAGCTCAGCCGGGCGGCGGGCGAGCTGGAGGCCGTCGACATCGTGCTGCGCGACATCGACCGCGGACTGATCGACTTCCCGGCGCTGAGAGACGGCGAGGAGGTCTATCTGTGCTGGCTGGTCGACGACGAGGAGTCGATCGGCTTCTGGCACGAGCCCGAGGCGGGGTTCGCCGGGCGACGGCCCCTGTAGCCGGTTCGCCCGTCGCTACGGGACGACCTCGGAGGCCTCTTCCGGTTGGGTCTCGGGGTTGGGGGCAAGCCCGGCCGCCTCGTAGGCCTCCACCTGGTCGAGCGTCTCTTGGGCCAGCAGCGCGGCCACCAGCGAGTCGAGGTTGGCGCGATGGGAGGTGAGGGTCTCGATCGCCTCGTCATGGGCGGTCTCGACGATCCGCCGCACCTCCTCGTCGATCAGCCGCTGGGTCGTCTCCGACGTCTCGGACACTCCGGGGAGCAGAGCGCTCTGGCCGTCCTGGGGAAGCACCGCGACGGGGCCGATCGCCGGGCTCATTCCCCAGCGCCCGACCATGCCGCGGGCGATCCGGGTCAGCTGCTGGATGTCTGACTCGGCGCCGGTCGTCAAATCCCCGAACACGACCTCCTCGGCCACCCGGCCGCCGAGGGCGACCTTGATCTGGGCCAGCAGGTGACGCTCATCGAAGTTGAAGCGATCGGCGTCGGGCGCGGAGAAGGTGACGCCGAGCGCCATGCCGCGGGGGATGATCGACACCTTGCGCACCGGGTCGGCCCCGGGGGTGAGCATGCCCATGATCGCGTGGCCGGCCTCGTGATAGGCGGTGCGGCGGCGGTCCTCGTCGGAGATCATCACCTTGCGCGCGGCGCCGAGCACGATCCGCTCCAGCGCGTCGCTCAGGTCGGGGCGCGCCACCTTGTGATGGCCGCGCTTGGCGGCCAGCAGCGCCGCCTCGTTGGCCAGGTTGGCCAGGTCGGCGCCGACCATGCCCGGGGTGGCGGCGGCGATCGTCCCGAGGTCGACGTCGGTGTCGAGCGGGACCGAGCGGGTGTGCACGTCCAGGATCGCCTCGCGGCCCGCGCGATCGGGGGGCACGACGACCACCCGGCGGTCGAACCGTCCTGGCCGCAGCAGCGCCTGGTCGAGGATCTCCGGCCGGTTGGTGGCGCCGAGCACGATCACGCTCTCGCGCGGGCTGAAGCCGTCCATCTCGGTGAGGATCTGGTTCAGGGTCTGCTCGCGCTCGTCGTGTCCACCTGACAGGTTGGGTCCACCGGCCGCGCGGCTGCGGCCGATCGCGTCGAGCTCGTCGATGAAGATGATCGCCGGGGCGGCCTCCTTGGCCTGGTGAAACAGATCGCGCACGCGCGAGGCGCCGACGCCGACGATCATCTCGACGAACTCCGACGCCGACATCTGGAAGAACGGCACGCCGGCCTCGCCGGCCACCGCGCGGGCCAGCAGCGTCTTGCCGGTGCCCGGCGGACCGGACAGCAGCACGCCGCGGGGGATCCGCGCGCCCAGCGCCAGGTACTTGTCCGGCGTGCGCAGGAAGTCGACGATCTCGGTGAGCTCCTCCTTGGCCTCGTCGATCCCGGCGACGTCCTGGAAGGTGACGTGCTGATCGGAGGCCTCGACCCGCCGCGCGCGGCTGCGTCCGAAGGACATCAGCCCGCCCCCGCCGGCGCCGCCCGCCGAGCGCCGCGCGATCACCACGAACAGGATCACCAGCAGCAGCGTGGGCCCGAAGCCGAAGATGAGGCTCTCGAGGACCCCCGGTCCGGAGCTCGGCGCCTGGGCGTCGATCGTCACTCCGTTGTTCTGGAGCAGTTGCTCGAGCTGGTTGTTGTTGGCGAACGAAGGGACCTGGGTGGTGAAGCTGGTCGACGGGCTCGCCGACTTGTCGCCGGCCGGGTAGCTGATGGCGTTCTTGAACGTCCCGGTGATCGCGTCGTTGGTGGAGTTGATCGACTCGACGTTCTTGTCCTTGACCTGGTTGAGGAAGGTCGGGTAGTAGGGGACCTTGATCGGGGCGTGGGGTTTGAGCGCCTCCGAGGAGATCCACAGGTTGACCGCCAGCAGGGCGACGATCACGGCGGCGATCCACCACCGCGAGCGGGGCCGGCGCGGCGGTCCCGAGGCCTGGCGCGCGCCGCGTCCATCCGGCGCGGGGGTGACCCGCCAGCCGTGCGTCCCCGGCGCCGGCGGCTGGGCGCGGCCGCTGCGGTCGGTGGGACGGCGGGTCGGGGGGTCGGCCATCCAGGGATTGTGCCAATTGCGGGGCCGCGGCCCCGCAATGCGGCCCGTCACTGCTCACGCGTGCGCGCGCGAGGCGGGCCTACCCCTCGATCATCGACCGGAATCCGTCGGCGCCGTGGACGGCGGCACCCAGCAGGCTCGCCTGGTCGGCCAGCCACCGGTCCGAGGTGACCACGTGGACCAGGCTCGGCCGGGCCTCGAGCCGGAGGCGACGGACGATCTCGTCGTCGGCGGCATCGCGGCGCGGGCGGGGGGCGTGGGCGACCTCGATGACGCTCGAGCGGATCGGGGGCGACGGCTTGCGCTCGAACACGACCACCACGTCCTCGCCCTCCGCCGCCGCCCAGCGCTCCAGCAGGTCGACCAGCCGCAGCATCGCGGAGTCGCGATCGCGCCACCAGCCGTCGGGCCGGGTGCCGATCACGTTCATGCCGTCGACATACCAGCGCATCACGCGTCAGGACCAGGCGGGCGGCGGTCGCGCTTGCGCTGCCCCTGCCGGCGCTTGGCGTCCAGGCGGCGGGTGACCGACGTGCCGGTCGGTCGCGTGGGCCGGCGGGGGCGGCGGGGCGTGAGCGCGCCGGCCAGTCGATGAGCCAGCCGCTGCAAGGCCAGCTCGCGGTTGCGCGCCTGGCTGCGCTCGTCCTGGGCGACGGCGACCACGCGAGGACCCAGGCGGGCGATGATCCGGCGCTTCTGGTCGTCCGTGAGCGCGCTCGAGGCGGCCACGTCGAAGCTGGCCTCGATCCGGCTGGCGGTCACGTTCGCGTGCTGGCCGCCGGGGCCGGAGGACCGGGAGGCGCGGATCGTGACCTCCCGCAGAGGGATCGCGGTTCCGGGGCGCACGGGGATTGGATCGTCCATCGTCCGCAGATGATGACCTGTGTTCGGCTCGTAAAGCGGTCCATCGAACTGTGGATCCGGTGGCGGGTCGTGCTACCTTCCCCGCGGACAAGGCCGGTCGCAGGTCGATCGGCGAAGAGCAGGTGCAGGCCTCGGGGATGCAACACCTCCGCGGGAGCAGCACTTCAACACGCGGAGGGGACTCCCAAGATGGCAACCGGAACAGTCAAGTGGTTCAGCGACGAGAAGGGGTTCGGCTTCATCACGCCCGATGAGGGCAGCCGGGACCTATTCGTCCACCACTCGAGCATTCAGGCCGACGGGTATCGGTCACTCGCGGAGGGCGCGAAAGTGTCCTACGAGGAGGAGGCCGGGCCCAAGGGCCCGAAGGCCATCAACGTTCAGAAGATCTAGGACGCGGGCGCTGCGCCGGGCCGATCGGCCCGGCGCCACGTCGCGCCCACCAGCGTCGCTCGCCGATCGCGCGGCGGCGCGCTGACCGGGGCCGTCGATGGCCGACTGGGTCACGATCTCGTCGCTGGCGACCGGAGCGGGCACGCTCGTGCTCGCGGTGGCCACATTCAGCTCGGTCAGGTCGGCCAACCGCTCGGCGCGGGTGGCCGAACGAGCGCTGCAGGTCGGCCAGCGGCCGCTGCTCATCCCCTCCCGCGAGGAGGACCCGGTCGAGCGCATCCGCTTCGGCGACCGCCACGTCCTCACCGTCTCGGGCCACGGCGGCGCCGTCGAGGCCAAGGACGGGGTCATCTACATGGCGCTGGCCCTGCGCAACGGCGGGGCCGGCCTGGCGGTGCTGCACGCCTGGCGGGCGCGCCCGCGGATCGATCGCGATCGCCGCGAGCTGCGCGACGCCCAGGGCGCCGATTCCGCCGAGCAGGCGCCGGACCCGGACGAGATGCGCCGCCAGCAGCTCGACCTCTACATCCCGGCCGGCGACACGGGCTACTGGCAGGGGGCGATGCGCGACCCGGAGGAGACCGGCTACCGCGAGGTGCTCGACGCCGTCCGCCGCGAGGGGACCATCCAGATCGACCTGCTCTACGGCGACCTGGAGGGCGGCCAGCGGACCATCGCCCGCTTCATCGTGTCGCCGTGGCCCGAGGTGGAGGGTGAGCGGGCGATCGCCGTGCGCTACTGGAACGTCGACGACGACGATCCGCGGTAGGCATTTTCGCGGTTGGGACCGACGGCCTTCGCCTGCGCCGCGGCTGTCGGTTTGGGTTGCCGGCTGACGCGGCGGGTGGGTGGCCGTGCGTGCGGCCACCGCGGGGCGAAAAAACGGCGGGCTTTCGAGGGGGTCGGTGGTGCCGGCGGCGCCTGCGAACGTCCCAACGGAGCCCGTCTCGGAGGTCGGTGGGCTGTTCGCTTTCCGTGGGAACGCAAACGTCCCAGCGACGTGATCTTCTGAGGCGAGTGGGGCGTTTGCAGGCCTTCACGGCGGCAAAGTGCCCACGCAGCGCTCAGCCGCCGCCGCGTTGGACGTTTGCAGACGCCGGAGCCGCCGGCCGCCGTCCGTCCCCGCTCGATCGCCGTCGTTGACGTTCGCCGAGGCCCGCCCTCGGTCACACGGACGACCGGCGGCGATGGTCGCCGGCCATCGGGGCACTACGCGTCGTCGTCGTCCTCGTCCTCGTCGTCCTCATCCGAGTCGTCGTCGTCATCGTCGTCGTCGCCGTCCTCCTCGGGCTCGTCCCACTCGTCGACGGCGCCGGGGACGTTCGGGTCGGCACGCTTGTGCTTCCAGTCCTCGCGGACCTCGCCGATGTGCTCGTCCAGGCGGTCGCCCCTTTTGTCCAGCGCGTCCGCCTGCTCGTCGAGCTGATCGGCCAGCTGGTCGTAGTCCTCGCTGTTGCTCATGGGGCAACACTGACCGCCCGCGGGGGCGCGCAAACACGCGCGCCATCCGAACAGATGGGCGCATCGCGGCCAGGTGGGTGGCGGTCCGTCGACCCGCGTGGTTAGAATCGGTATCCGGAAAGGAAGGCACCAGCCGTGACGCGCGCATATGGGCCCGGGGGGGCGGTATGACCAAGGAGGTGGAGGAGCTCGAACGCGTCATCATCCGGTTCGCCGGGGACTCCGGTGACGGGATGCAGCTGACGGGCGGCCGCTTCACCGACGCCACCGCCATGGTCGGCAACGACCTGGCCACGCTTCCCAACTTCCCGGCCGAGATCCGCGCGCCCGCCGGAACCCTGGCCGGCGTGTCCGCCTTCCAGATCCACTTCGCCTCCCGGGACATCCTCACCCCGGGCGACCACCCCAACGTGCTGGTGGCGATGAACCCGGCGGCGCTGAAGGCCAATATGAGCGAGCTGCTCCGCGGGGCGACGATCATCGTCAACGAGGACGCGTTCACCAAGCGCAATCTGGAGAAGGCCGGCTACGGGGACAACCCGCTCGAGGACGGCTCGCTGAGCGAGTTCCGGGTGCACCGGATCCCGATGAGCACGCTGACCACGCGGGCGGTGGAGGCGATCGAGGGCGTGTCCACGCGCGATTCCAGCCGGGCCAAGAACCTGTTCGCGCTCGGGGTCCTGTCGTGGCTGTACGGCCGCCCGACCGACGTGACCAAGACCTGGATCGAGCGCAAGTTCGCTCGCAACCCGGCGGTCGCCCAGGCCAACCTGGCGGCGTTCAACGCCGGGTGGTCCTTCGGCGAGACGACCGAGCTGCTCGACGTGCAGTACCGCGTCGCGGCCGCCACCGACGTGCCCGCGGGCACGTATCGCAACGTCAACGGCACCACCGCGCTGTCGCTGGGGCTGATTGCGGCCAGCGTGCGCAGCAAGCTGCCGCTGGTGCTGGCCAGCTACCCGATCACCCCGGCGTCCGAGCTGCTGCACGAGCTGTCCAAGCACGCCGCGATCGGCGTGTCCACCATCCAGGCCGAGGACGAGATCGCCGCCGCCGGCATGGCGCTGGGCGCCGCGTTCGGCGGGCGACTTGGCGTCACCGCCACCAGCGGGCCGGGCATGGACCTCAAGGCGGAGACGATCGGCCTGGCGGTGATGCTCGAGCTGCCGCTGATCGTGATCGACGTCCAGCGGGCCGGGCCGTCGACCGGGATGCCGACCAAGACCGAGCAATCCGACCTGCTGATGGCGCTCTACGGCCGCCACGGCGAGTCGCCGCTGCCGGTGATCGCCCCGACCACCGCCGGCGGCTGCTTCGACGCCGCGTTTGAGGCGGTGCGGATCGCGCTGCGCTACCGCACGCCGGTGATCCTGCTGTCCGACACCTTCCTGGCGTCCTCGTCGGAGCCGTGGCAGCTGCCCGACGTGGCGGCGCTGCCCGAGCTCGACCCGGGCTTCGCGACGGCACCCTCCAATGGCGCTCCGTTTGCGCCCTACAGCCGCGACGAGAACTACGCGCGGCCATGGGCGATCCCGGGGACGCCCGGCCTTCAGCACCGGATCGGCGGCCTGGAGAAGGCTGACGGCTCGGGCAACATCTCCTACGACGGCGCCAACCACGAGCGGATGACCGAGCTGCGCGCGGCCAAGGTGGCCAAGATCGCGGACGAGATCCCGCCGCTGGTCGTCGACATCGAAGCCGATCCCGACCACCCCACCAACCTGCTGGTGCTCGGCTGGGGCTCGAGCGAGGGCGCGATCCGCGCCGGCGTGCGCCGGGCGCGGGAGGAGGGCCACAAGGTCGCCTGCGCCCAGCTGCGCCACCTCAACCCGCTGCCCCACAACACCGGGGACGTGCTGCGCTCGTTCGAACGGGTCCTGGTGCCCGAGCTCAACAGCGGCCAGCTGGCCACGCTGCTGCGGGCCCGGTTCCTGGTCGACATCGAATCCTTCTGCAAGGTGCGCGGCCAGCCGCTGTTCGCGGCCGAGGTCGCCGAACAGATCGCGGAGCGTCAATGAGCGCCACTCTGAGCAAGGCCGACTTCCAGTCTGACCAGGAGACCCGCTGGTGCCCGGGCTGCGGCGATTACGCCGTGCTCTCCGCCGTCCAGCAGTTCATGCCGGAGCTGGGCATCCCGCCCGAGCGGATCGTGTTCATCACCGGGATCGGCTGCGCCGGCCGGTTCGCGTACTACATGGACACCTACGGGATGCACGGCATCCACGGCCGCGCGCCCGCGCTGGCCACCGGGCTCGCCGCGTCGCGCGATGACCTGTCGATCTGGGTGGTCACCGGCGACGGCGACTCGCTGTCGATCGGCGGCAACCACCTCATCCACGCGCTGCGCCGCAACGTGCCGGTCAAGATCCTGCTGTTCAACAACCAGATCTACGGGCTGACCAAGGGCCAGGCCTCGCCGACGTCCGAGCTGGGCAAGATCACCAAGTCCACGCCGTTCGGCGTCTCCGACCATCCGTTCAATCCGATCGGGCTGGCGCTCGGCGCGGAGGCGACGTTCGCCGCCCGCACGATCGACCGCGACCGCCATCACCTCACCGACGTGCTGCGCGCCGCCGCCGAGCACGAGGGCGCCGCGCTGGTCGAGATCTACCAGAACTGCCCGGTGTTCAACGACGGCGCGTTCGCCGCCCTGACCGACAAAGAGGTCAAGGACGACAACCAGATCCGCCTGCGGGCGGGCGAGCCGATCCGCTTCGGCGCCAACGACGAGCGGGGCGTGGTCCGCGGCGACGACGGGTGCCTGGCCATCGTCGACGTGGCCGACGTCGGGGAGGACGCGCTGCTGGTGCACGATCCCGCGCGTTGGGATCCCGGGCCGGCGCTGTCGCTCGCCAAGCTGGCCGAGACGCCGGCGGCGCCGACGCCGATCGGCATCTTCCGCCAGGTGCAGCGGCCGGTGTTCCACCAGCGCGGTGCGAGCGAGCCGGCCAGCGAGGAGCAGCTGTCCGACCTGCTGACGGGCGGCGACACCTGGAACGTCGCCTGACCCGCGGCGACACCTGGAACGTCGCCTGACCCGCGGCGACACCCGGAACGTCGCCTGACCCGCCGTCGCGCCGCCGGCTGCGATGTCGTACTAGCCTCGAGGACGTGACCCCGCGCATCGAGCTGCTGTGGTGGGAGGGATGCCCGTCGACCGAGCGGGCGCTGGCCGAGCTGCGCGCGGCGATGGCCGATGCCGGCGTCGACGGCGATGTCGCCCTGCGCGAGATCCGCACCGACGAGCAGGCGGTCGCCGAGGGCTTCACCGGGTCGCCGACGATCCTCGTCGACGGAGTGGAGCTGATGGCGCTGCTGGGCCGGGCCCCCGACGACGATGAGCCGGCCGCGCTGAACTGCCGCATCTACCGGCGCCGCGACGGGCGGATCGCGCCCACCCCGGATCCGCTGGACCTGCGCGAGGCGCTGGACCTGACCGCCGCCGCCCGGACGGCGACGCCGTGAGCCTGTCGATCGGCGAGGCGGCGCCGGCGTTCGCGCTGCCCGACACCGCGGGGACGCCGCGGTCTCCCGACGGCGAGGCGGCGACGGTGGTCGTGTTCACCTGCAACCACTGCCCCTACGCGCTGGCCTGGCAGGACCGCATCGCGGACGTCGCGCGCGACTACGCCGATCGCGGCGTGCTGTTGCTGGCGATCAACGCCAACGACGCCGACCGCTATCCCCGTGATTCGCTGGAGGCGATGCAGTCCCGCGTCGCCGGCGAGGCGTGGCCGATGCCCTATCTCCACGACGCCACCCAGGAAGTCGCGCGCGCGTACGGGGCCAAGACGACTCCGGACGTGTTCGTGCTCGACGCCGGCGGCCGCCTGCGCTACCGCGGCGCCCCCGACGCCGATTACGACGATCCCGGGCAGCGGGCGGCCTGGCTGCGCGACGCGCTGGACGCGGTGCTGGCCGGCGAGGCGCCGGCGCGGGCGCAGACCAACCCGGTCGGCTGCTCGATCAAATGGAAGTCCTAGCCGCCCAGCGCTAGGGGTCGACGACGGAGCCGCCGTCGGGATCCAGCGGGAGGCCGGCCGCGTCCCACGCGAGCAGTCCTCCGGTCATGTTGTGGGCCTCGTAGCCGGCCTCGGCGAACGCCTGGGTGGCCATCGCCGAGCGGGCGCCGCTGCGGCAGTAGAAGACCACCGGCGTGGACTGGTCGATGGTGTGGGCCTCGCCGGAGAGCCGGCCGAGCTCGACCAGCCGGTCACCGGCGATCCGCCCTGCCTCGTGCTCGTGCTCCTCGCGCACGTCGACGAGCTGGATGGCTCCCTGGGCGAGGAGCTCGGAGACCTGCTGGGGGGTGTAGTCCGTGGCCATAACGGGCAGCTTAGCCGGGTCCGCCGGGATGGCATGCACCCCCCTCGGACGGGTTGAATCTCCTATCCGCGCATGGATGCATGCATTCGTGTGACAGACATCTTGCAGGTCGTGTAGTCTGCCGAGCCGATAAGCACCCAGCCGAATCGTCAAGGCGTCCAGAGGCCGAGACGATCGGGGAACCCGATGGGACCCGCCGCTGGGTCCCTGGGGCGAATCGCCGGACTTCCGGCGTAGCGCGACTCTTTCAGCGCGAGCCCGTCAGCTAACCCCGAAGGCGTCCGAAAGAGAAGGGTTAGTCCGTTGCTCCAAGTCCGTGGTAGGGCTGTATCCCGTGTTGCGGGTCTGATCGCCCTGGTCGCCGCTGCCGCCGTACCCGCCGCTCCCGCCCTCGCCGCCAGCCCCAAGCAGAAGCTGGGGAGCCGCGTCCTCCGGGAGGGCATGTCCGGCGCCGATGTCTCCACGCTTCAGTCCGATCTGACCAAGGCCGGGCTCTCCACGCCGGCGGTCGGCCTGTTCGGGCCGATCACCCAGCGCAACGTCAACAGCTTCGAGCGCAAGTACCACCTGGCGGTCAACGGCATCGTCACCAGCGCGTTCGTCAAGGAACTGCAGCTGGTCCTGGCCTCCGGCGCCGGCGCCACCCCGGCCGCGGCCGGCAGCGGCGGCACGCCTCTGGGCGGAGCCAACCCGAAGACCAAGGTCAACAAGAACACCCAGAGCGGCACGACGGCCGATCCGACCAGCGCGGTCAGCAGCGACAACCCGGTGCTGGCGCCGGTCGTCCAGAACGGCAGCTCGGCGCACCTGGGCAACCGCGTGCTGCGCCCCGGGATGCGCGGCCACGACGTGCGCGTCCTCCAGGGCTACCTGACGCTGGCGGGCTATGCCACCGACGTCGACGGCGACTACGGCCCCGGCACTCAGGCCAACGTCGAAAAGTGGGAGCAGGCCAACGGCCTGACCGCCAACGGCATCCTCAGCTACGCCCAGTCGCTGGACCTGCGCCAGGACGTGGCCAAGGCGATGACGAGCTCCGGTCCGGTGGGCAAGGCGACGCTCAACTCCGACGGCACGGTGACCGCTCCGGCCAACGCGCCGCAGGCGGTCCAGGAGGTCATCGCGGCGGCCAACTCGATCATCGACCAGCCGTACGTCTACGGCGGCGGCCACCAGGCCTGGAAGTCCAACGGCTATGACTGCTCGGGCGCGGTCAGCTTCGCCCTGCACGGCGCGAACCTGCTGAACTCCCCGGAGGACTCGACCGAGCTGGAGTCCTACGGTAGCGCCGGCCCCGGCAAGTGGATCACGATCTACGCCGATGCCGAGCACACCTTCGTCGTCGTGGCCGGCCTGGCGTTCGACACCGCCCACTACGGGCCGACGACGCCGGGCGGCACCGGTCCCCGCTGGCTGACCGCGGCCAACGCGACGGCAAACCTGTCCGACGGTGGCGACTACATCGTTCGCCACCCGTCCGGGCTGTAGGCGACACCCCCCGGGAGCTCAGTGGGCGCCGGCGGTCGCGGCACCGACCGCAGGATGCCCGGTGAGCCCCCGGGGGCCGTCGACGCAGGGTACGCCTGACGGACGGCGCCCGGCGACATCGCGTTTGATCTAGGATCAAGAACGCCGCCATGTCCGCGCTGTCCGAGCTCTACACGATCCCGCAGGAGCACCTCGACTTCCGGGACACGATCCGCGAGATCGCGCAGCAGCGGATCGCGCCCCGCGCCGCCCAGATCGACGAGGACGCGGCCTACCCCCACGACCTGCGCAAGCTGCTGGCCGAGCAGGACATCCTCGGGCTGCCGTTCGAGACCGAGCACGGCGGGACCGGCACCGGGACGCTGATGCTCAACGTGGCGATCGAGGAGATCGCCAAGGCCTGCGCGTCGACCGCCCTGATCCTGATGATCCAGGAGCTGGGGACGCTGCCGATCAAGCTGTTCGGCTCCGAGGAGCTCAAGGACCGGTTCCTGCCTCGCTGCGCCAGCGGCGAGTGGTCGCCCGCGTTCGCCCTGTCCGAGCCCGAGGCCGGCTCCGACCCGGGCGGCATGATCACCCGGGCGGTGCCGGACGGCGACGAGTGGGTGATCGACGGAACCAAGAACTGGATCACCAACCTCGGGGTCGCCGACTTCTACGTCGTGTTCGCGGTGACCGACCGCGACGCGGGCCACTCGCGCGGGATCACCGCGTTCGTGGTCGAGGCCGATCGCCCCGGTTTCAGCGTCGGCAAGCTCGAGCACAAGCTCGGGATCCGGGGCTCGCCCACCGGCCAGCCCATCTTCGACGGAGTCAGGGTGCCGGCCGCGAACGTCGTCGGTGAGGTCAACGGCGGGTTCAAGGTCGCCATGGGCACCCTGGACCGCTCGCGCCTGGGGGTGGCCGCGCAGGCGTTGGGCATCGCCCAGGGCGCGACCGACTACGCCGCCGCGTACGCCCGCGAGCGCAAGCAGTTCGGACAGACGATCAACTCGTTTCAGGCGATCCAGTTCAAGCTCGCGGACATGGAGACCCAGTGCGCCGCCGCGCGCGAGCTCCTGTACCAGGCGTGCGCGAAGATCGACCGCGGCGATCCGGACCTCGGCAAGTACTCGGCCATGGCGAAGCTGTTCTGCTCGGACACGGCGATGAGCGTGACCGTGGAGGCCGTCCAGATCCTGGGCGGTTACGGCTACGTCAAGGAGTACCCGGTGGAGCGCATGCTGCGCGACGCCAAGATCACCCAGATCTACGAGGGCACCAACGAGATCCAGCGCCTCGTGATCGCCCGGACGCTGAGGTAGGCCGATGTCCGGAAAGCCGCCGACACTCTCGCGCATCCTGTTGTCGGCGGTCGCCGCGCTGACCGTGGGCCTGGGGGCGGTCAGCCTCGTCAGCGGCTTCAGCGACTCGCCCGCCATTCGGTTGATCCAGGGCGTGGCGGTGTTCGCCGCCGGCGTGGTGATCCTCGGGGGCGTGACGGTCCTGGCGATGACCCGGCTGGCCGGATGGCGTGAGCCGGAGTCCGAGGCGGAGTTCGAGGAGATCGTCCTGCGGGCCGAACGACTCGCCGCGGAGGGCTACTACGCCACCCGCCGGCGCGAGGAGCTCGCCGAGGACGAGGAGGATGACGAGCTGGTCGGGCCCGAGGAGGACGAGGAGTTCCGGGCGCTGGTGCGCGCGGCGGTCGACGAGCTGCCGCTGGAGTTCCACCGCGCGCTCGAGCACGTCGCGATCGTCATCTCCGACGGAGGCTGGCGCCGGCGCGCCTACGGCCTCTACGAGGGCGACACCGTCGCCCGCGACTTCTTCCACGACCGGATCGTCATCTTCCGGGACACGCTGACGCGCGATTTCGGGCACGATCCGGAGCTGCTCAGGGCGCAGGTCACTCGGACCGTGCGCCACGAACTCGCCCACCACCTTGGCTGGGGCGAGAAGGGCGTTCGCGGCCTCGGGCTGTGACCGCCGGTCTGCCGGTAACCAACAAGGAGACGCCCCATGCCCGAAGCCGTGATCGTCGACGCCATCCGCACGCCGATCGGGCGGGCGGGCAAGGGCTCGCTGCGATCGGTCCGGGCCGATGAGCTGGCGGCGCTCCCGATCCGGACGCTGATCGAGCGCAACCCCGACGTCGACTTCGCCCAGACCAACGACGTGCTGATGGGCGCCGCGTCGGGCGTCGGCGAGCAGGGCTACAACGTCGGGCGCAACGCGGCGCTGCTGTCGGGGCTCGACCACCACGTCCCCGCGTGCACCGTCAACCGCTTCTGCGCCTCGTCGCTGATGACCATCCGCATGGCCTCCCACGCCATCCGGGTCGGCGAGGGCGACCAGTACATCGCCGCCGGGGTCGAGGCGGTCTCGCGGGCGGGCCTGGGCGCGGGCATGATGGAGGACGCCAAGAACCCCAAGCTCAACGGCTCCGAGGGCTCGCTGTACGACGTCTACATCCCGATGGGCATGACCGCCGAGAACGTCGCCGAGCGCTGCGGGGTGACCCGCGAGCAGCAGGACGAGTGGGCCGTCATCTCCCAGAGCCGCGCCGTCGACGCCCGCGACTCGGGCTACTTCGACGCCGAGATCGTGCCGGTCACGGTCCCGGCCCACGTCGAGACCGACGCCGACGGCGCCGAGGTGGAGCTGGCCGAGACGGTGGTCAGCGCCGACGACGGCCCCCGCCCCGGCACCACGATGGAGGGGCTGGCCAAGCTCAAGCCGGCGTTCAAGCCCGACGGCACCGTGACCGCCGGCAACGCCTGCCCGCTCAACGACGGCGCCGCGGCGGTGCTGGTCATGTCGGAGGAGAAGGCCTCGCGGCTCGGGCTGAGCCCGCTGGCGCGGATCATCGGCTCGACCGTCGCGGCCATCCGCCCCGAGATCATGGGGCTGGGTCCGATTCCGGCGATCCGAGCGCTGCTCGAGCAAACCGGCAAGTCGATCGAGGGGATCGACATCGTCGAGATCAATGAGGCGTTCGCCGCGCAGATCGTTCCCTGCAAGGACGAGCTGGGCATCGCTGACGAGCAGCTGAACCCGTTCGGCGGGGCGATCGCGCTCGGGCACCCGTTCGGGATGACGGGCGCGCGCATCATGACCACGCTGATCAATGGCCTGCGCGCCCGCGGCGGGCGCTACGGGATCGAGTCGATGTGCGTCGCCGGCGGGATGGGCCAGGCGATGCTGATCGAACTTCTGTAGCCCCAGGGCGACTGGCCGGTCTACCGCGGGGGCATCCGCAGCGCGCCGTCGAGGCGGACGACCTCGCCGTTGAGCATCTGGTTCTCGATCATGTGCGCCGCCAGCGCGGCGTACTCGGCCGGCTGACCCAGCCGCGACGGAAACGGCACCGCCTCGCCCAGCGCGGTGCGCGTCGCGTCCGACAGCTCGCCCAGCAGGGGCGTCTCGAAGGTGCCCGGCGCGATCGTGCACACGCGGACGCCGATCACGGCCAGGTCGCGAGCCGCCGGCAGCGTCATGCCGACGATCCCGCCCTTGGACGCCGCGTAGGCGATCTGCCCGATCTGGCCGTCGAACGCGGCGATCGAGGCGGTGTTGATGCAGATGCCCCGCTCCCCGGAGTCCAGCGGGTCGTTGGCCATCATCGCCGCCGACGCCAATCGCAGCAGGTTGAAGGTGCCGACCAGATTGATGGCGACGACCTTCTCGAATGGGGCCAGCTCGTGGGGCCCGCGACGTCCGGCGACGCGCTCGCCCCAGCCGATGCCGGCGCAGCAGACCGAGATGCGCAGCCCGCCGGGCAGCGCGGCGGCGACCGAGACCGCCTCCTGGACGGTCGCGGGATCGGTCACGTCGGCGCGCACGAACTGGGCGCGGTCGCCGAGCTCGACGGCCAGCGAGGGGCCGCGCTCGTCGTTGATGTCCGCGATCACGACCGACGCGCCGGCGTCGTGGAGGTGGCGGACGGTCGCCTCGCCGAGCCCCGAGGCTCCGCCGGCGACCAGGGCGGCACTGCCTGCGATCTGCATCGGCCGCAACCCTACCCGTCGGCGCCGGCCGTCGGCCGGGCGAGCGACACCCCGAACAGGTTCGCCTCGTCGGTCAACCACCGGTCGAGCTCCAGGCCGGCCGCCTCGAGGTCGGCCTGCACCCGCTCAGGCGTGAACTTGGCGCTGATCTCGGTGCGCAGCTCCTCGCCGGCGGCGAACTCGACGCGCAGGTCGAGGTCGCCGATCAGCACCGAGCAGGCCCGCGACGCCCGCAGGCGCATCTCGACCCATTCATGGCGGCGGTCGTAGAAGGCGACGTGCTCAAAGCCGTCCGGCCGGAAGTCGGCGTCGAGCTCGCTGTTGACCACGTGCAGCAGATTGCGGTTGAACGCCGCGGTCACCCCGGCGGAGTCGTTGTAAGCGGCCTCGATCACTCGCGGGTCCTTGACCAGGTCGGTGCCGAGCACCAGCCGATCCTCGGGGCCGAGCAGACTGGCGATCTTGGTCAGCACGTTGCGCCGGGTGCCGGGCGGGAAGTTGCCGATCGTCCCGCCCAGCAGCGCCACCAATCGCGGCGCACCGTCGGCGTCCGGGACCAGCTCGAGATGGCGCTCGAAGTCGCCGACGACGCCGTGGACGGCGAGGCCCTCGTAGTCGTCGACCAGGGTTTGGGCGGCCGCCTCGACGACCGACTGCGAGACGTCGAGCGGGATGTAACGCTGCAGCGTCCCGGCGTCCCGCATGGCGTCGAGCAGCACGCGGGCCTTGTCCGACGCGCCCGCGCCCAGCTCCACCAGCTCGCCGGCGCCGGTCCGCTCGACGATCTCGGCCGCCCGCGCGCGCAGGATGGCCAGCTCGGTGCGGGTGGGGTAGTACTCGGGCTGCTCGCAGATCTGCTCGAACAGCTCCGATCCGCGGGCGTCGTAGAAGTGCTTGGGGGCCAGCTCCTTGAACGGCTTGGTCAACCCGTCGAGCACGTCGTTGGCCAGCGTGCGCTCGTCGTCCTCAGACAGCCATGAGTCGACCTGGATCTGGGCGTGCGAGAGCGGGGCCACGTCAGAGATCCCGGGCGAGTCGCAGGCCGGCGAAGATCTGGCGCCGCTGCGGGAAATCCCAGTTGCGGAACGTCGGCGTCGCCACCCGCGGGCGGGTCGCCCACGAGCCGCCCCGCAGCGACCGGTAGCCGGCGCCGAAGAACACCTCGGAGTACTGCGGATATGGGAACGCGCGAAATCCGGGGTAGCCGATGAATTCCGAGGCGGTCCACTCCCACACGTCGCCGATCATCCCCAGTACGCCGGAGGGCGAAACGCCCGCAGGCAGAGACCCGACGACTGCCGGGCCGCCGGCGCGCTGGTCGAGCGTCGCGTGGACGCCGGGAACGGGCGGCTCGTCGCCCCACGGGTACGGCAGGACCCGGTCGCTCTCCTGGTCCCAGGTCGCCGCCTTCTCCCACTCGGCCTCGGTGGGGAGCCGGCCGCCCTGCGCGCGGGCGAAGGCATCGGCCTCGAACCAGGAGATGTGGACGACCGGCCGGTCCGGGTGCAGTCGCTCGAGTCCCGACAGGCGCCACTCGGACCGCAGGTCGGCCGTCCAGCTCTGTGGTCGGGTGATGTCGTAGTCCTCCTTCCACGACCATCCCTCGTCGGACCACCACTCGCGCCGCTCGTACCCACCCCCTTCCACAAAGGTCAGGTACGTGGCGTTGGTGATCGGGGTGCGACCGATCAGGTACGCGCGCACGTCGGTGTGGTGGCGCGGGCGCTCGTTGTCGTAGGCGAAGCCCGTGGCCGCCGCGCCGAGGGTGATCGGCCCCGCCGGGATCTCGACCATCTCCAGACCGGTTGACGACGGGGTCGCCGGGAGCGCGGCCGGGGTGGCCGGCGTCTGCACCTCGCTGCCCTGAAGCTGAGCCAGCTGGATCGTCTGGAGCATGGTCTCGTTGTGCTGCTGCTCGTGGCGGATGATCATCTCGGCGATGAAGCCGTCGCCGACGCCCTGGGTGGCGATCACGTCCAGCGCGTGCTCGCGGACCTCCTCGAGGTACTCGCGGGCGGCGGCCGGGCGCAGGAACGGCAGGTCGCCGCGGTTGGCCCGCGGCGTTTCGAACGCGTCGTAGACCTCGGCGAGTGCCTCGCGCAGCAGCGGCCGTCCGCCGAGCCGGTGCACGATCCAGAGGTCCTCGAAGGCCGCGATGTGCCCGAGATCCCACACCAGCGGGCTCATCAGGGTCGAGTGGACGCGTTCCAGGTCCTCGTCGCCGAACGGCGCGACCAGGCCGAGGGTCCGCTCCCGGGCCTCCTCGAGGGCGGCCACCGCCAGGGCGTCATCCGACGCGAGAGCGGCTGCCTGGAGGCCGTCCATACCTACATGATGGCATTGGCGAAGATGTCGAAAACCTTAAGTCTTGTGGTCGCCGGGGCTTTGTGACGATCCGCCTCAGCGGCCCCGCGGGGCGCTTGCGCAGCCATGTCTGAGCCACCCGGAAAGCGGTTAGGCTGCAGCTGCAATGAACCTGAAGGAGCTGGATCGCGGCGAGATGGTCGCGATCGCCGGAGGAATCCTGCTGGGGGTGTCCCTGTTCTTGAGCTGGTATTCGCTGGGCAACCGCAACGCCGTGCTGGGCTCGTGCCACGGGCCCGACAGCACGTGCAGCGGCTGGGCATCCCTGTCAATCCTGCGGTTCCTGTTCGTCATCGTGGCGCTGGCCCCGCTGGTCCTGGCCTGGATCATCGTCCGCGGCCACGCCCTGTCCTGGCCGCGTGGCGAGCTGACCGCCGTCACCGCCCTGATCGCGCTGATCATGACCCTCTTCCTGGGCGTGATCGATCATCCCGGCTCGCCCCCGGATCAGATCAGCGTGTCGGGCGGCTGGTGGCTGGCGGTCGTCGCCGACCTTCTCATCCTGACCGGCGCCGTGTTTCGCTCCAAGCAGAGCGGCGTCCGTCGCAAACCCCCGGGAGTCCTGTGAGCACGTCATCGACCAAGCCCGATCGCAACCTCGCCCTCGAGCTCGTCCGCGTCACCGAGGCGGCGGCCCTGGCGGCCGCGCGGATGGTCGGCCGCGGCGACAAGGAGGGCGCCGACCAGGCCGCCGTGGACGCCATGCGCCTGGTCCTGGACTCGGTGTCGATGGACGGCCTGGTCGTCATCGGCGAGGGCGAGAAGGACGAGGCGCCGATGCTCTACAACGGTGAGCAGATCGGCGACGGGACCCCGCCCAAGGTCGACATCGCCGTCGACCCGCTCGAGGGCACGCGGCTGACCGCGCTGGGGATGCCCAGCGCGCTGGCGGTCATCGCCCTCTCGGAGCGCGGGACGATGTTCGACCCCGGTCCGTGCGTGTACATGGAGAAGATCGCCGGCGGCCCCGACATCGCCGATCTGCTCGACCTCGATCGGCCGCTGGCTGACACGCTGGCGCTGGTCGCCGAGCGCCGCCACCGCGACATCCGCGACGTCATGGTGGTGATGCTCGACCGCGAGCGCCATCACGACGCGATGCGCCAGGTGCGCGAAGCGGGGGCGCGGGTCCGCCTGATCACGGACGGCGACGTCTCCGCGTCGCTGCTGGCCGTCAGCGACAACTCGCCGGTCGACCTGCTGTGGGGGATCGGCGGGACGCCGGAGGGCGTCATCTCCGCCGCGGCGATCAAGTGCATCGGCGGCCAGCTGCTCGGTCGGCTGTGGCCCCGCGAGGACGAGGAGCGCAACGCCGCCGTCGCCGCCGGCTACGAGCTCGACAAGGTGCTGACCTGCGACGACCTGGTGGCCGGCGACAACGCGTTCTTCTCCGCCACCGGCGTCACCGACGGCGACGTGCTCCAGGGTGTGCGCTACCAGGGCGACCGCGGCGCCACGACCGAGTCGCTGGTGATGCGTTCGCGATCGGGCACCGTCCGGCGGGTCTCGGCCCGCCACGACCGGGCGAAGATGCGCGCGATGGGCATCACCAGCTACGGGTAGCGGCGGGTTCGGACCGGCGGGCCGGCGGGCCGGGGCTCCCCCGGGCCGGCCGTGGGGCCGGCTTCAGGGCGGTGGGCGGTCGGCGAGGCGGCCGACCTTGGAGCGGGCCAGGTCGAGCTTGGCCAGCGAGCGCAGGTATGCGTGGGTGACCAGGACGTGCACCGCCGACTGGGTCATCTCGTAGACCGGCATGCTGAAGCCGACGGCGATCGATGGGTAGAAGTTGGCCACCTCGACCTCGATCAGCAGATCCTCCCTGCCGTCGGGCCGCGGCGGCTCACGCCGCACGTCGAGGGCGAGGAAGCCGCAGCCGCGGCCGGCCCGGGCGACGAGCAGACCGTCGCGGATCCGCCAGCGCACGGACAGGTGATCGTCCTCGAGGGTGTAGTCGGGGGCGTCGAAGCGCAGCAGGGTGAGCGGCCGGACGAGCAGCACCACGCGGCGGCTGCCAGTGGTGTAGATGATCCGGATCAGGCCGAGCGTCACCCGCGTCAGAAAGCGCCAGTAGGTGCGGGCCAGGTTCTCGAGGTTGGCCGGCGACCAGATGCGGTCCAGGTCGACGGCGTCGAGGGTCAGCTTGACCGACTGCACCGAGCGGACCGCGCCGTCGCGCTGGATGACGGTCGACTTGCGCGGGGAGACGATGACCGCGTGGGCCGGCAGGTGACGGCGCCGCCGCCGCCGCACGGCGGCCGCCACCGCCGACAGGGCCGCGGCGATCAGGGCCAGGGGTGCGAACACGGCCCTGAATTGTGACGGGTCAGGCGCCGCAGGGCAGCCGGTCGGAGCTAGCGGGCCAGCGCCGCGAGGGCGACGGTCGTGCCCGCCGGGAGCCGCCCCTCGCCGGTGGGGATGATCGCCAGCGCGTCGGCGCCGAGCAGCGACGAGAGGATGTGCGACCCCTGGGCGCCGGTGGGAAAGGCCAGCGCCGGGCCGTCTGGGAACTCGAGACGCACCCGCATCGCCTGATCGCGCCGCGGGTTGCGCCGGACGTCGACGCCGAGCTGCGCGTCGGGCCGGGGCGGCCGGGGAGCCGGTCCGCCCTGGAGCCCGGCCAGGGCGGGCGAGACGAACAGCGAGAAGGTGACCACCGCGGAGACCGGGTTGCCGGGCAGGCCGAACACGAGCGGGCCGCCGGGGAGCGCCCCGAACCAGGTGGGCTTGCCCGGCTGCAGCGCGACGCTCCAGAACAGCTCCTCGACGCCCAGCGCGCTCAGCGCCGGCTTGACGTGGTCGTGCGGCCCGACCGACACGCCGCCGGTGATGATCACCACGTCGGACTGCGCCAGGGCGGCGGCGATGCCCGCCTCGGTGGCGGCATGGTCGTCCGGGAGGCGCTGGGCCGGCCCGGTCAGCGCGCCCGCGTGGGTCGCCAGACCGGTGAGCATCGGCGCGTTGGAGTTGTGGATCTCGCCCGGGCCGAGCGGCTCACCGGGGGCGCGCAGCTCGTCGCCGGTGCACAGCACGGTCACCCGGGGCCGCCGCGCGACGGTGAGCGTCCCGACGCCGGCGGCGACCGCGGCGCCGAGCTGCACCGGGCCCAACGGCGTGCCGGCGCTCAGCACCGTCGTGTCGGCCCGCATGTCCTCGCCCACGTCGCGGATGTTCTCCCCGGGGGCGACCGGGCCGGCGGTCTCGATCGTCTGGCCGCCGTCGGCGACGACGTTCTCCTGCGGGATCACCGCAGTCGCGCCCGGGGGGACGGCGGCGCCGGTCGAGATGCGAATCGCCTCGCCGTCGTGGAGCCGGCGGGCGGTGGGAGTGCCGGCGCGCGACTCGCCGACGACGGTCAGCGTTTGCCCTTCGGCGCCGGCGACCACCGCATAGCCGTCCATCGCCGAGCTCGGGAACGGCGGGACGTCGCCGGCGGCGCGGACATCCCGCGCGAGCACGCGATCGAGCGCGTCGTCGACGGCGATCGATTCGGCGTCCAGCGGCGTCATCGCGTCGCTGACGCGCTCGCGGGCCTGGGTGATGGTGATCATCGTGATGGACATGATGGCGCTCGCAGCCCGGTCCGATGGCGGACCGTTTTTCTCAGCATATTTGGATGAAATGTGGCGTAACGACGGGACGGCGTGATACAAGACGGCCATGCCGCCGGTGCCACCCCGTCGGCGGCGGGCCCGCCCGGTCGCCGACGCACCAATCGATCCACTGCTCGCGCGGTCTGACGACCTCACCAAGGGCTGGCTGCTGGCCCTGCTCGAGCAGGCGCCGCTCGACGACGCGCCCGCGATCCTGGCCGCGGACCTGACTCGCGACGGCCCCCGGCTGTGCGACGCGGTGGTGCGCGCCATCGCCGACGAGAACGATCTGCGGCGTCTGGAGGCCGGCGGCGCGCTGACCCCGCTGGCCGCCCGGGTGGGCGACATGGCGGGCGCGAGCGGGCCGGCCGCGGTGTCTCGCGCGGTCGACGCGCTCCAGGCGGTGATCTGGAGCGCGGTCCGCGACGAGCTGCGCGGCGCCGATGCCGACCTCGTCTCCGAGCTGACCGAGCGCCTGACGCTCATCTCCGAGCTGCTGCGGGCCGCCGCGCTGGAGCGTCAGGCGAACGGCCTGCGGGCCGCCCCGTCGCCGTCGGCGCCGGCCGGTCCGTCCACCGGGACGGGGCCGTGGCAGTCCGGGCCGCCATCGCCGCTCGGCTCGCCCCCGCCGCCTCCGCCGCCTGGGCCGCCTGGGCCGCCTCCGCCCTCGTCGCCCTGGCCGGGGCCGCCCGAGGCGCCCCCGCCGGTGGCCAGCTCGACCGCCGCCGGTGCGATGGCGGGCGGGCCGACGATCCGCCGCGGCGGGGACGACGACGCCGCGGTCCGGTCATGGCCCGGCGACGCCGCGAGGGCGGGGCGCGACGGCGAGGCGCTGTGGGTCGGCGCCCTGGACGAGGAGATCCAGCGCGCGCCGGGGACGCCGCTGTCGCTGCTGCTGGCCGAGCTCGAGGACGCCGATCGGCTGGCCGCGATCGAGACCCGGGCCGAGGCGAGCGCGGCGCTCAACCACTTCGCCGCCGCGGTGCGCAGCGCGGTGCGCCGTCAGGACATCCTCGTATGCGAGACCGACGCCCGGGCGTGGATCATCGCGCGCGACACGTCTCGCGACGGCGCCTACGCGCTGGCCGAGCGCATCGCCGCCGCGGTCCAGGTGGGCCGGGCGTCGCACGGGGCGCCGCTGAGCGCCAGCGTCGGCATCGCCGTCCTGGGCGAGGACGGGCGCACCAGCGCCGAGCTCCTCGGCGCCGCCGAGGAGGCGCGGTTCGCCGCCGAGGCCCGCGGGGTCGTGGTGCACCGCCTCGACGGCGACGACGACGACAGCTGATCCGGCGGGGGCGGCCGGCGCGCGGGGGCGGCTAGCGGGCGGAGGCGGCCGCGGTGGCCGTGGGCGCGCTCGGCAGTGAGACGGCGCCGAGCTTGACCGTGCCCGGGATCCCGAGCGCCTTGCCGGTGGCCATCGTCAGATCCCAGTCGGCGCCGTTGGCGTACGGCCCGCGGTCGATGACGGGGACGATCAGCGTGCGGCCGTTGTAATAGACGGCGACGTTCTCACCGCACTTCAGCGTCCGGTTGGCGACGCCGATCATGCCGGGGCGCAGCCGCTGCCCGCAGGCGGTGCGGCGGCCATAGAAGCCGGGGCCGTACAGGGTCGCCAGCGAGGGGCGATACACGGTGATGGTCAGCGGCGGGGTGGTCGTGGCCGACTGGGCCACCGCGGAGCTCGAGGCGGCATCCTGGGTCATCGCGTTGGCGGGCGCGACGACGGCGCGCATCGCGAACCGGCCGATGTGGTTGGTCTGCCAGCTGGCGGCGAACGTGCCGTTGGGGGCGATCGTGGCCGACACCGTCGGCGCCCACTGCCAGCTGGTCTCGTGGCCCGAGCGCTCGATCTCGACCGTCTGGCCGGCGAGGTTGCTGGGCGCGGTGCCGGAGAAGCTCAGCCCCTTGGCCAGCATCGCCGAGGCGATGGTCCGCAGGGTGACGCCGTTGCCGCTCGTGCTGACCGGGACGTTGCCGCTCTGGACGTTGGCGTTCTGGGTTCCGGTCGTGCCGGTGCCGCTCGTGGTCCCGGTGCCCGGGGTGGTCGAGGTCGAGGTGCCGCCCGAGCCCAGGCCGCTCCCGCCGGATCCACCACCGGAGGAGGCCCAGCCGGTGGCGGGCAGGACGAGCGCGCCGCAGATGAGGGCGCACAGGGCATAGGCATGTCGGCGTCGACTAGCGATCTTTCAGTCCATCCTTGTCGTCGGTGCCTACGGGGTGAGCTGACGGGCTCGCGCTACGTGAGCGCTACGGTCCTTTGCGGGACCGATTCGCCCCGGCGGGTCTTGCGACCCGCAGGTGGTTCCCCCGTCGATCCGTCCCTGGGGACGAACCGTTCGGCAGGTGGCGCGGCAGTATACGTAATCCGCCGCCAGGAGTTATGTACGGCTCGTCTGTTGTATCGACCCCTCCGGCGGACCCTTGAAATCCTTGAAATCGAGAGGGTTCTACCCACCCTGGCGACAATTTCTACGCATAGCGTCGAATTTGTCGCCGGCGTCGGAGTGAGGGCGCCCGGATCGTCCGCGCGGCCGGGGGTCGCCCCGGCCAGCCGGCGACCGACGTCGGCTGAGCCGTCGGGCCACTAGGGGCGCGGGAGCCGGGAGACGGCGCGGCGCAGCGCGCGGGCGCCGGCGTGGAGGCCGATCTCGGCCAGTTCGGCCGCGGCCTGGACAGCGGTCTCCAGGGGCCCGGGGGAGGGCGGGCGCTGAGCGGTGGGCGCCGGAGCGGGGGCGGCCTGTGGGTTCGGGGTGGCGGTGGCCCCGGGTTTGGCCGGGACGGGCTTCGGCTTGCGGGCACCGGCGGCTCGCGGCTTGGCGGTCGCCGCCCGCGGTTTGGCCGTCGCGGCTCGCGGTTTGGCCGATGTCGCGGGCGCCGCCGCCTCGGGGGTCGCGGCGGTCGCCGGCGCGGGGCGCTTGGAGCTGCGCCGGTGGGGCCGGCTGCGCGGCAGCGAGCCGATGACGCCGGGCTCGGGCTGGTCGGTCATCGGTCAGATGATCGCGCACCGGCTGGCCGGGCGTCTGGAGCCGTCACGAAAACACCTCGATCCCTTCCTAGGATGGGAGGAGTGCACAGCGCCGCGGACGCAAAACTCGGACGTCGACAAGAAATTCGACGGAACTTTGAAACGCCGCGCGCTGTTCTAGGTATAGAGGTGGAGAACGCGGTGTCGCCGCCGACGGCCGAGGCCGTCCGGACGCCTCACGCCCTGGGCTCTCGCGGGCCCGCAGCGATTGACTTCACAAAATATAGTGACTATAGTCGCGCCCTATGTTTGAGTAGCGGTCGTACGCCCTGAGAGGGCGTACCGCAGCTCGTTTTGTACTGAGGGACGGCACCGCCGACGTGCCGCCGCCAACGACGGAAACGGAAACAGATGTCTGTAGCGGAACTGCAGGAACTCGAAGAGATCAAGGGCCTCGTCAATCGTGGCCAGCAGCTCGGCGTTCTCACCTATTCAGAGATCGCCGGAGCCATCTCGGAGCTCGATCTGGACGAGGCTGACATCGAAGAACTGCACGGCTTCCTGGAGCGTGCCGAGATCGAGCTGGTCGAGGAAGTCGACCCGGCTCTGGCCGCCACCGAGGTCGAGCGCGCGCCGGACAAGCGCGGCCGGCGCAAGGCCAAGACGGCGCTGGATCTGAAGCCGGACATGACGACCGACTCGCTGCAGCTGTTCCTCAAGGACATCGGCAAGGTGCGCCTCCTCACCGCCCAGGAGGAGGTCGACCTGGCCAAGCGCATCGAGCGCGGCGACCTGGACGCCAAGCAGAAGATGGTCGAGTCCAACCTCCGCCTGGTCGTCTCGATCGCCAAGAACTACCGCAACCAGGGCCTGCCGTTTCTGGACCTCATCCAGGAGGGGACGCTCGGCCTGGTCCGCGCCGCGGAGAAGTTCGACTACCGCAAGGGATTCAAGTTCTCCACCTACGCCACCTGGTGGATCCGCCAGGCGATCGCCCGGGCGCTGGCCGACAAGGCGCGGACGATCCGCATCCCCGTGCACGTCGTCGAGAAGCTCAACAAGATCGGGCGCGCCGAGCGCAAGCTGGTGACCGAGCTCGGTCGCGAGCCCACCGCAGAGGAGATCGCCGAGGTGACCGGCATCGAGCCCGAGGAGGTGGAGTCGATCAAGCGCTCCGCCCAGGCGCCGGTGTCGCTGGAGAAGCCCGTCGGCGACGAGGAGGAGTCCGAGTTCGGGCAGTTCATCGCGGACGAACGGGCCGAGTCGCCGTACGAGCGCGCCGCCGAGATCCTCACCAAGGAGGCGCTGCGCGAGGCGCTGGAGAACCTGAGCTACCGCGAGCGCCGCGTGCTGGAGCTCCGCTACGGGCTCGGGGGCGAGCACCCGCGCACGCTGGACGAGGTCGGACGGACGTTCAACGTCACCCGCGAGCGTATCCGCCAGATCGAGAACCAGTCGCTGAAGAAGCTGCAGTCGCTCGCTGAAGCCCAGAAGCTTCGCGACGTCGCCTGATCAATCGCGCTTAGCCGGCCGCGGTCTCGGCAGAGGACCGCGGCGGGTCTGGGTCCGCTGCCGGGCCGCGGACCGGACGAGCAAGCTTCTGCCGTTCTTCGCGGGTCGACGCAACGAATCGTCCGTGGACTCCCCCCACCTTTAGGTGTAGGTTCCCCGCACCGGTTTTCTGGGTTGCGGTCAAGTCATCGCGGGAGGTAGTTCATGCGTGGGCGGAGCAGGCTGCTGGCCGTCGTCGTTGCGGCGACGGCGATGTTCGGGTTGTTGCAGGTGTTGTCCACCTCGGCCTCGGCCACGGACCAGACACCCACGCAACGCGTGATCGTCGTGTTCAGGAACCAGGATCCGGGCCAGCCGGCGACGCGAGCGGACCTGGGGGCGCGCAGGAACTCCTTCCACGCCACCCAGTCCCCGGTGATCTCGCAGATGTCCTCCTCCGGGGCGCACAGCGTCCAGAGCTACAACGTGATCGACGCCGTTGCGGCGACGGTCTCCAAGAGCGAAGAATCGACGCTGAAGTCCAACTCGGCGGTCCAGGAGGTCGTCCCGGACCAGGTCATCCATCTCGCTCCGATCACTCCTGCTGAGAGCGGCGGGGCCAGCGGCGGCAGCAGCGCCCCGGCGTCCTCGGTCTGCGCCCCCAACGGGAAGGTCCAGCTGGATCCGCAGGCGCTCGAGACGATCAACGCCGACTCCGACCAGCCCGGCGCTAAGACGGCTCGTTCGCTCGGGATCGATGGCAGCGGGGTCACGGTGGGCTTCATCGCCGACGGGCTCGACATCGACAACCCGGACTTCATCCGGCCCGACGGCCAGCACGTGTTCGTCGACTACAAGGACTTCAGCGGCGAGGGCACCGGCGTCGCGACGGGCGGCGAGGAGGCGTTCGGGGATGCCAGTTCGATCGCGGCGCAGGGCAACGAGGTCTACAACGCCGAGGGCTACGGCCCGCATGCCGTGACCACCCCGTGCAAGTTCCGGATCGAGGGCGTCGCCCCCGGGGCCAGCCTCGTCGGCCTCGACATCTTCGGCGCCGAGGACGCGGGCTACAACTCCTCGTTCCTCAATGCGATCAACTACGCGGTCACCGCCGACCACGTCAACGTGCTCAACGAATCGCTCGGCAACAACTACTACCCTGACGACTCGGCGACGCTCGACCTGATCAAGCAGGCCAATGACGCCGCCGTGGCGGCCGGGACCACCGTGACCGTGTCCAGCGGTGACGCCGGGGTGACGAGCACGATCGGCACCCCGTCGACCGACCCCGACGTGATCTCCGCCGGCGCGACGACCACGTACCGGATCGACCTTCAGGACGGGTACGGCGGGGCCCAGTTCCCGGGGATCAAGGGCTATCTGAACAACAACATCAGCTCGTTCAGCTCCGGTGGCTTTGAGCAGAGCGGGCGGACCGTGGATGTCGTGGCCCCCGGCGAGCTCAACTGGGCTCTGTGCTCCACCGACACCGCGATGTATGGCGACTGCACCAACTACGCCAACAATCCGACGCCCTTCCTGGCCTTCGGCGGAACGAGCGAATCGTCCCCGCTGACCGCCGGCGTTGCCGCGCTGGTGATCCAGGCCTACGAGAAGACGCACAGCGTCGCGCCGTCCCCGGCGGTGGTCAAGCAGATCATCGCCGGCACCAGCACTGACATCGGATCGCCGGCCGACCAGCAGGGCTCGGGTCTGGTCAACGCCTACCAGGCGGTGCTGGCGGCCGAGTCCTACAAGGCCCCGGCGAGCGCGCCCAAGCCCGTCGGGAGCACGGTGCTGGAGAGCAGCACCCAGCTCAACGCGGTCGACGCCCCCGGCACGCCGGAGACGCTGACCGACACGATCACCAACAACGGGGCGTCCCGTCAGGCGATCTCGCTGTCGACGCGCGCGCTCGGGGCCTACCAGACGATCGACACCGCCAAGGTGGTGCTGAGCGACTCCAGCAGCCCCAAGACGACTGACTGGGCGGGCGTGCCGTCCAACTACGAGCCGGTGACGTTCCATGTGCCCGCCGGGGAGAACCGGCTCAACGCATCGCTGGCATTCGTCAACGCATCGACCACGGACCTCAACGCCCGCGTCCGTTTGACGCTGGTCGACCCCAACGGCGACCTCGCGGGCTACTCGGTGCCTCAGGGCGACGGCAACTACGGCAACATCCAGGTGACCAACCCGCAGCCGGGGACCTGGACGGCCTACGCCTGGAGCAAGGAGGCCTCCCAGGGCGGCACCAACGGCCCGGTGCTGTTCGGAGCCCAGGTGGCGAAGTACACGACGTTCGGGTCCGTCAGCCCGCATGCGGTCGTGCTCAACCCGGGGCAGTCGGCTCCGGCCACCTTGAGGGTGACGACGCCGAGCACGCCCGGCGACAGCGCGGGTGCGATCGTGCTCAACGGCAGCAGCGGGACGGCCACGATCCCGGTCACCCTGCGCAGCCTCATCCCGGCCGGGAACCACTCGTTCAGCCAGACGCTCACCGGCGGCAACGGACGCTCGGCGATCACGGGAGAGACGTTCTATTACCAGCTCGACGTGCCCTCCGGTGAGCCGGAGCTGAACGCGGACATCGCGCTGGCCGACAATCCCAACAACCCGTTCACGGCGTACCTGATCAGCCCGAGCGGGGAGGCGGTGGCCCAGTCGGCGAACGAGCTGGCGGGTGGCAACTTCGCCGCCGGCCTCACCGAGACCAACGACATCGGCGCTCAGCTGCACGTGCTCTCGCCGGCGCCGGGTGCCTGGACGCTGATCGTCGCGTTCATCCCGCAGGTCTCGGGGACGGCGCTGTCGGAGCCGTTCACGGTCAGCACCAGCCAGCGGGCGGTGCCGGCCTCGGCCGGCGGGTTGCCAGACTCGACCGGGACGCGGCTGCCGGCCGGGAAGGCACAGACCGACGACGTCCGGATCACCAACAACGGCCCGGCGCCCGAGGAGTACTTCATCGACGCCCGGCAGTCGGGGAGCGCCCAGCTGAGCCTCACCTCGGTCAGCACCCCGGATACGACGGTTCCGCTCACGGACGCGTCGAACTTCCCGGTGTACCTGCTGCCGACTGACAGCACGGCCTTCACCGCGACGGCGAGCACGACCGGGTCGACGCCGATCGAGTTCGACTCCGAGGGCCCGAGCGGCGACCCGGATATCGGTTCGACGGTGGGCAGCTCGGTGGTCGGGGACATCAGCGCCCCGGAGCTCTCGCCCGGCGAGTGGGATGTGGCGCCCGACGTGGTCGGGGCGTTCGGGTCCATGGGAGCGCCGCAGGAGCCCGTCGACACGACGATGACCGCCACGACGGCGCCGTTCGATCCGGCGGTCAGCTCGCAGACGGGCGACCTGTGGCTGGCCAGCACCGATCCGTCGACCCTGGCCGGCTTCTCACCGATCACCGTCGGCCCGGGGCAGAGCGCGACGATCCCGGTCACGATCACTCCGACCGGCCCGTCGGGAACCACCGACAGCGGGACGCTGTACATCGACGACACCGATCTGTTCCTGTTCCAGAACATCCTGGAACCGACCGGTGATCAGGTCGCGGCGCTGCCGTACAGCTACACGGTCAAGTAACAGCGCAGACACCGGCCCGACCCGCCCGCCCGCCCGCCCGCCGGCGCGGGCGGGCGCGCAGCCGCCGGCCGCGAATCGCGATTCCACGCAACGGTTCCGATTGGACCCGGCGCTGCGATCGATGTAGGTTCTCGCCCGCACTCTGGGTTGCCAATGATTTCGGCGGGAGGCAGGTATGCGCGTACGGAGCAGGCTGCTGGTGCTGGGCGTCGTAGCGGCGTCGCTGGTCGCGATCACGCAGGTGCTGTCGAACTCGGCGTCGGCCTCCGGCCAGGCAGCGACCCAGCACGTGATCGTGGTGTTCAAGAACCAGGATCCGGGAAAGCCGGCCACTTCGTCGGCGATGCCGCAGCGCGCGGCGTCATTCCACCACAGCCAGGCGCCCGTCGTCTCGCAGCTGTCGTCCTCGGGGGCCAAGAGCATCCAGTCCTACAACGTGGTCGACGCGGTGTCGGCCACCGTCTCCCCGAGTGAGACCGCGTCGCTGAAGTCCAACTCGGCGGTCAGCGAGGTCATCCCCGATCAGCTGATCCACCTGAGCTCGCCCGCGGCGAGCGGGAGCGGCAGCGCCGGCGGCACCTCGCCGCTGCCCGGCGCCTGCGGTCCGAAGGGATCGGTCCAGCTCGACCCGCAGGCGCTGGAGACGATCGGCGCCGACTCAGACAAGCCGGGCGCCCGGACGGCCCGCTCGCTGGGCATCACCGGGGCCGGGGTCAAGGTCGCGTTCATCGCCGACGGGTTGGACACCAACGACCCCGACTTCATCCGGCCCAACGGCCAGCACGTGTTCGTGGACTACAAGGACTTCTCCGGCTTCGGGACCGGGGCGGACACCGACGGCGGCGAGGCGTTCCTCGACTCCAGCTCGATCGCCGCCCAGGGACGCCAGGTCTATGACGTCAGCCAGTACAGCGCCGATTCGCTCAGCCGGCCGTGCGACATCCGCGTCGAGGGCGTCGCCCCCGGGGCCAGCCTGGTCGGGCTCGACGTGTTCGGACCGACCGACGACGCGTACAACTCCACGTTCCTGCAGGCGATCAACTACGCGGTCACGATGGACCACGTCAACGTCCTCAACGAGTCGCTGGGCACCAACTACTACCCCGACGATCAGGCCGACCTGGACCTGATCAAGCAGGCCAACGACGCCGCGGTCGCCGCCGGCACCGTGGTCACCGTGTCCAGCGGTGACGCCGGCCCGACGAGCACCATCGGCTCGCCGGGCACCGACCCCAACGTCATCGACGCCGGGGCCAGCACCACGTTCCGCGGCTACGGCCAGACGGGCCTGGGCGCGGCGTTCTTCCCCGGCATCAGCGGGTGGCTCAACGACAACATGAGCGGGTTGAGCTCGGGCGGCTTCGCTCAGGACGGCCAGACCGTCGATCTCGTGGCGCCGGGCGATTCCAACTGGGCCCTGTGCTCGACCGACGTCACCATGTACGCGGACTGCTTCAGCTTCGCCGGCCAGCCGTCCCCGGTGGAGCTGACCGGCGGCACCAGCGAAGCGGCCCCGCTGACCGCGGGCGTGGCGGCGCTGGTCATCGAGGCCTACCGCCAGACCCACGGCGGGGCGACGCCGAGCGCGTCGCTGGTCAAGCAGCTGATCGTCTCCAACACCGACGACATCGGGTCGCCGGCCGATCAGCAGGGCTCCGGCCGGCTGGACGCCTACAAGGCGGTGCTGGCCGCCGAGCACCTGAGAAGCCAGGGCGGGGACGGGTCCTCGACGGACACCGTGCTCGACAGCAACAGCCAGCTCAACGCCGTCGACCAGCCGGGCACGCGCGAGCAATTGGGCGACACGATCACCGACTCCAGCGGCCATCCGGAGACGCTGTACCTGGGCACGCGGGCGATCGGCCCGTACGCCACGGTCAAGAACGCGACGGCCACGCTGAGCGATTCCGATCCCACGCTGAACGATCAGTACGGCTTCACCGACAACTACCAGACGGTCAAGTTCAACGTGCCCTACGGGGAGAACCGCCTGAGCGTGTCGCTGGCGTTCAACGCCAGCCCCGCGACGGCGTTCTTCGAGGTGCCCCAGCTGACCCTGATCGATCCGTACGGGCGGCTGGCGGCCAGCGACGGCCCGCAGGGCAACGGCAACTTCGGCAACTCGCAGGTGACCGATCCGACCCAGGGTACGTGGACGGCGCTGATCTACGCCCCGGACACGGCCTCCGCGAGCGCGGTCACCGGCACCGTGCCGTTCACCGGCAGCGTGCTGCTCAACGCGGCCGTCGCCCGCTACACCCAGTTCGGGACGGTCAGCCCCAGCACGCTGCACCTGTCGCCCGGCCAGTCGGCCGGGGTGACGCTGCGGGTCTCGACCCCGCCGTCACCCGGTGACGCCGCCGGGGCGATCGTCATCGCCAACCATCCCGGCGCCGACGGCTCCGACGATGCCGGCAACCAGGCCAAACCGACCAGCATCACCAGCATTCCGGTGACGCTGCGCAGCCTCATCCCGGCGGGCAACAGCTCGTTCACCGGCGCGACGACCGGCGGCAACGGCCGCGCGGCGATCACCGGGCAGACGTTCTACTACCAGCTGAACGTCCAGTCGGGCGCGCCCGAGCTCAACGCCCGGATCGCGCTCGCCAACAACCCCAACTACACCTTCCAGGCGTGGTTGGTCGATCCCAATGGCGAGGCCGAGGCCTACGCCAGCAACGTCTACATCAGCGGCAACGTGCTGTCGAGCACGCCGACGGCGTCCGCGCTGTCCGGCGCGCAGCTGCACGTCCTCTCGCCCGCCGGCGGGCAGTGGACGCTGATCGTGCTGTTCGCGCCGGCCGCGGGCGGCACGCAGATCGCGGAGCCGTTCACCGTGTCGACCGACCAGCAGGCGGTGCCGGCGGGAGCGGGCGGGCTGCCCGACGCCGCCGCCACGCAGCTGACGGCCAGCCACGCCTATACCTACGACGTGACGGTCAAGAACACCGGCAGCGCGCCGGAGTCGTTCTTCCCCGACGCCCGGCTGCCCGGGAGCACGTCGCTGAGCCTGGGCGCGGTCAACGGGGCGGACACCGCCGATCCCCTCAACGGCACGGCATCCAACGTGCCCACCTACATGGTGCCGACCGATAGCACCGGGATCTCGGCCCAGGCGAGCACGACCGGGTCGACGGCGATCCAGTTCGACACCGGGCCGGCCGCGATCGGCAACCCCGAGCTGGCCGATCCGGAGCTGGCATCGACGGTGGGCACCAGCGCCTCGGTGGCATTCACCGCCAGCCCGCTGAGCCAGGGCCCGTGGTCCGTCGTGCCCGACGTCCACGGGGCGTTCGGCGCCACCGGCCCCGCCTCGGAGCCGGTGAGCACCAGCGCGAGCGTGACCACGAGCCCGTTCGACCCGGCGATCACCTCGCCGACGGGCGACCTGGAGGCCGACAGCGCCGATCCGGCGACGTCGCTGCCCAACTTCGCGCCGATCACCGTCGGCCCGGGGCAGACGGCGACGATCCCGGTGACGATCACGCCGAGCGGCTCGTCCGGCACGCAGGTCACCGGCACGCTGTACCTCGACGACTACAACGACACGGTGTTCAACAGCTTCCCCGACCCGGTCGGCGATCAGGTCGCGGCGCTGCCGTACCACTACACGATCAAGTGACCCGGCGGCGCCGGCCCGCCCGACCCGCGGACCGGGCGGGCGGGCCGGCGCCTGCCGATTCGGCCAACCGGTGCCGATTGCTTGCTTCAGTTCGTGAAGCATTGCGCTAGAATCGTTGTTCTGATGGTTGACAAAGACACGTGCCCGGTGTGCCGGACGGCCGAGATCGTGTGCGGCAAGTGGACGCTGCTGGTGATCCGGGACCTGGCCGAGGGCCGGTCGCGGTTCTGTGAGCTGGAGCGCTCGCTGGCCGGCATCAGCCCGCGGACCCTCTCGCTGCGCCTCCGGGCGCTGGAGGAGGCGGGCATCGTCGAGCGCCAGACCTTCCCGGAGGTTCCGCCGCGCGTCGAGTACGTCCTCACCCCCAAGGGCCGGGCCCTGGTGCCGCTGATCGAGGACATGCGCGTCTACGGGCGCGAGTGGCTCGGCGCCGACTGCGAGGACGGGTACACGCCCGCCGCCGCGCGCGAGCCCGCCGTCGCCGCCGCCTGAGAGGCGGCACGTGCGCATCGCCGGCTGAGCGGGTCGACCGCGCGTCCGGTGCAAGGCCGGTGCCGCCAGGAGGATCGCGCCGTCGCGCGGAGAATCGGCGGACGTGCGCAACGTCACGCTTCACCGCCTGCTCGAGTCCTTCACGGTCGACGCGGCGGGCCGGTTGTGCGCCGACGCGGCCGCCGGAGCGGAGATGCCCTTCGAGCTGGCCGAGGAGCGCGGCGGCGGCCGGGTGCCGCTGTACTGTTACCGGCCGCTGACCGGCGAGTTCATCCGCTCGCGGATGGGCGCGCTGGCGGCGCTGCCCAGCCACGGCGCCGCGACCCACGTCCTCGCACAATGCGAGGCGCTCGAGGTCTACCTGTCCGAGCATGGGGTCAAGGCCCCGCCCGATATCCGCGGACGCTGCGCCGAGACCCTGGCCGTGTTCCTGGACTGCGTGTTCGCAGAGCGCAGCGGGTTCGGCTTCGAGCCGGCCCACTTCGAGGCGGCCTACGCCGAGCTGGAGCGCGCGCTCTATGACGGCCACTGCACCGCCACGGTGCTGGCGCCGCTGTTGGGAGTGGCGCTGGACCCCGAGACGACCGAGCTGGCGCTGGGCGACGGGCTGTTGCTCGTCCGCGGCGACGCGCTGGCCGATGCCCCGGCCGAAGCGGTGTGGGGCGACGGCGAGGAGGCGAATGTCCTGGCGGTGCTGACCATCGACCAGGAGCGGGCCGACCGGCCGCCGGTCGCCGTGGCGCGGGCGCGGTTCCGGCGGATCCTCAGCGCCCTGCGCCTGTTCGAGCGTGGCGGCTACGGCGTCGGCCCGGTGGGCTGGGCGCGGACCGAGGTGGGCAGCTGGCGGTCGGTGTCGATCGGCGTCAGCGGGCGCCCGCGGCTGCTGACATTGGTGCGGGCGGCGCAGGAGGAGGAGCTGCGGGCGTTCTACCGGCTGGTCGGGCGCCGGGCGCCGGCCGCCGAGATCGCGTGGGCGCTCGCGCGGTTTGAGATGGGCTGCGAGCGCTTGGCGCCGTCCGAGGCGCTGACCGACTATCTGCTGGCGCTGCGTGCGCTGCTCGAGCCCGAGGGGCCCGCCAGCGGCCGGCTGGCCCAGCGCCTGGCGGTCATCTGCGCCCGGCCCGAGGATCGGCCGGCGCTGGCACAGCGCACCGCCCGGGCGATCGCCGTCGAGCGCAGCGTGATCACCGGCCTGGCCGGCGCGGGCGACGCCGACCACCCCGTCGACGGCCTCGTCGACGAATTGGCCGAGCACCTGCGGGCGATCCTGCGCGACGCGCTGTGCGGCCATCTGGACCCGGACCTGTGCGCCGTCGCCGACGAGCTGCTCACCGAGTCGGCGGCCACCCCGGCGTCCGGAAGCTGACCGTCTCGCCCGCCCATGAGCGGCTAACCTCAACGGCGAGGCCGCTCCCTACTCGGCCTTCGACTGGAGGCCGGGAGTGTTTTGCCCGCCAGGCTCAACACGTAAGTCCTGGGGCTCGTATGAAGTCAGGGGGAGCGCGACCTTCAGAGCGAGCGGGCCCAGAGCCCGCTCGCTCTTTTTTCATTGCGGATACAGTCGGCCTGATGACCGATGACGCCCTCATCTGCATGGTCGAGATCCCGATGGGGAGCCGCAACAAATACGAGTACGACCGTGAGCTGAAGGCGATCAAGTTCGACCGTTTCGTGTCGGCGTCGGTCGTGTATCCCACGGACTACGGATTCATCCCGGACACGCTGGGCCTCGACGGGGACGAGCTCGACGTGCTCGTGTGCGTGTCCGAGCCCACCTTCCCCGGCTGCCTGGTCCCGGTCCGCCCGCTCGGCCTGTTTCGCATGCGCGATGAGAACGGGCCCGACGACAAGGTCGTGTCGGTTCCGGTCCACGATCCGCGCTGGAACGTGTACGAGCGGCTCGACGACCTGCCCCAGCAGCTGCGCGACGAGATCTTCCACTTCTTCGCCGTCTACAAGGACCTCGATCCCGAGCGCTGCTCGGAGCCGATGGGCTGGTCTGACCGCGAGACGGCGCTGCGCGAGATCGCCGAGGCGCATCAGCGCTTCCAGGAGCGCGAGCGGTGAGCGCCCGCACCGTCTACCACCTCGAGCTGCGTCAGTTCCCCCACGTCGCGCGGGTCTTCAACCTGACCCGGGCCGAGCTGGAGACCCGGTTCGTGCAGCCGTGGATCGGGGGCGCGATGATCGAGCACGACGAGCGCCGCTGGTCGCCTGAGCGCACCAGGCTGAAGATCCTGGCGGGACCGCAGTTGCGCCCGGACGAGCTGGGCCTGGGCCGGGGCTGGGCGAGCGCGTCCAAGAACTGCACCGAGGTGACCGACGCGCTGCTGGCCGAGGCCCGCCGCGGGGCCGAGGCCCGGCCCGAGCTCGAGGGGCTCAAGGTCGCGGTCCAGGAGGTGGCGGCCAGCCCGATCTCCTTCCAGGACGTCATGGCCCTGGCGGCCGCTGCGCACCCGACCTGGCGAGCCAGCGAGCAGCTGGCGCTGGCCGAGCAGGCGGTGTGGGAGATGCTGCATCAGGGCCGGCTGGCGATGATGGCCGACGGCGAGGCGGTGCGGCGCGAGCGCTGGCAGCCGATCGTCCTGAGCTGGGCCACCTGGGCGGGCGCCGGCGACGAGTCCCTCCAGCTCGTCGCCCAGTCTCAGCCGGTCGCCTGAGCGGTCGCGCCGGGATTCGGCGGGCCCGCTCGCTCAGGCGATCACGTCGGCGATCAGCCGCTCGTGCTCGGCGTCGGGCGCAAACAGGTAGCGATGCACGCGCAGCAGCCCCTCGACGTCGTGGATGTCGTCGTCGAGCTGGGGGACGAGCAGCAGCGGCTGGTCGGCCAGCTCGTCGCCGAGCCGGATGATGTTGCGGGCGTCGCGGCGGGCCAGGCGGTGATAGTCGGCGAAGTTGCCGGCCACCCGATCGGCCAGGTCACCGGCCAGGTCATCCGCCAGCGCCTCGCGCAGGTCGGCGGGCTCGGCGTCGCCGAAAATGTCGTGGTGGACACGGTTGACAACGATCCCGGCGAATGGCAGCCCCGAGTCGGCCAGGGTGCGCCGGAACCAGATCGCCTCGTCGATGGCGGCCGCCTGGGCGGAGGTGACGAGCAGGAACGCGGTCGTCGGGGCCCGGAGCATCTGCTCGACCTGGGCCGCGCGCTGGGAGAAGTCCTCGGTCATGTCGCCGAGCAGCCCGAAGAAGGTCGACAGGTCGGCGATCAAATCAACGCCGGTGACGCGACGCAGCGCGCCCAGGAACGGCGCGACCCCGCGGCCCAGCACCCGCATGCCCAGTCCGGTCGGGCGGATGAACGCCTTCATCGCGCGGCCCTCCAGAAACGACGTCAGCCGACCGGGGGCGTCCAGGAAGTCCAGCGCGTTGCGCGACGGCGGCGTATCGAGCACCAGCAGATCGAAGTCGCCGTCGCGGTCCAGCTCATAGAGCTTGGCCACCGCGGTGAACTCCTGGGAGCCGGAGACCGCCGTGGACAGCTCGCGGTAGACGCGGTTCTCCTTGATCTCCTGGGCGCGCTGGGGGTCGGCGGCGACCCGGTCGATCAGCTCGTCGAAGGTCCGCTTCGGGTCGAGCATCATCGCCCACAGCTCGCCCTCGAACTCCAGTCCGGCCCCGGCGAGGCGGTCGGGCTCGACCCGCCGCGGCTCGTTCTCGAGCTCCTGGAGGCCGAGAGCATTGGCCAGGCGGCGCGCCGGATCGATCGTGACCACCGCCACCTTGGCGCCGCGTGCGGCCATGCCCAGCGCGATCGCGGCGGAGGTGGTCGTCTTGCCGACGCCGCCCGAGCCTCCGCACACGCACACGCGCTTGCCCTCCAGCAGATCCTGGACGCTCATCGCGGGTGAGTGTAGGCGGCGGCAGGCCAGACGAAGCGTTGGCGGCGGGGCGGCAGATGCAACTGAACGGTTGCACTATGCTGGTGCGATGAGAATCCTCGCGCTGTACGACATCCACGGCAACCCCGATGCGCTCGAGGCGGTGCTGGCCGACCCGCGGGCCGCCGATCCCGAGGCGGTCGTCATCGGGGGCGACACCGTGCCGGGGTGCTTCGTGGCGCCCGCGCTCGACCGGCTCACCGGGCTGGGCGCGCCGGTCCACTGGGTCCGGGGCAACGGCGAGCGCGAGGTGGCCGCCGCCGTCGGGGCGCCGGCCCCCGCGTCCGACGACGCCGCCGCGGTCAGCGCCGCCTTCTCCGCGGCGCAGCTCGGCGACGAGCGCGCGAGGGAGTTGGGCGACCTGGCGCTGACGGTGACCATCGACGGCGTGCTCTTCTGTCACGCCAGCCCGCGCCGCGACGACGAGATGCTCACCCGGCTGTCCCCGGCCGAGCGGTGGTCGCGGGCGCTTGCGGGCGTCGACGCGCCGCTGGTGGTCGCCGGCCACGCCCACCAGCAGGACGACCGCATGGTCGACGACGTGCGTTTCGTCAACGCCGGCAGCGTCGGCCTGCCCTACGAGGGCGACGGCGATGCCCGGTGGCTGTGGATCGAACACGGCGTGCCCCAGCTGCGCCGGACCGCCTACGACAGCGCGGGCGCGGGCGCCCGCATGCTGTCGGCCGGCCCGGCGGCGCTCGCGGAATCGATTCGCGGCGCGCTGATCGAGCCCGTCGAGGCGATCGTCGTCACCCGGCTGTTCGAGGGCGGCGCCGCGGAGAGCTAGCCGGCCGTGCCCGCCGGGGCCGCCGCCGGCGCATCGGCGGCGACGTGGTCGTCGGCGCCGGCCGACGACGGATCCGGGCTGTCGCCGACGATCCGCAGCGCGTCGGCGGGGACGTGCACGGACACCGGGGTGCCCTGCTGGTAGCCGTCGGCGTGGCCGGTGTTGGTGATCGACGCCTGCAGCTGAGCGCCGGTGGCCAGACGCACCATGACCTGCAGCGTCGCGCCGACGTAGACCGTGCGCTCCACCATGCCCGGCAGGCAGTTGTCCCGCTCCGATCCGTGCTCGAGGAGCTCCACCCGCTCCGGACGGGCCACGACCTTGACCGCGCCGCGGGCGTCGAGGTCGCCACAGGCCGCCCGCAGGCGGAAGTCGCCGACCGAGACGGTGCAGTGCTCGGGGCCGCGGTCGACGGTCTGGGCGTCCATCAGGTTCGACACGCCCAGGAAGTCGGCCACGAACACGGTGGCGGGGCTCTCGTACACCGCCTCCGGAGTGCCGATGTGCTCGACCCGCCCGCCGTTCATCACCGCCACCCGGTCGCTCATGCTGAGCGCTTCCTCCTGGTCGTGGGTGACGAACACGAACGTGATCCCGACCTCCTCCTGCAGCGCCTTGAGCTCCAGGCGCAGCTGCTTGCGGATCTTGGCGTCCAGCGCGCCGAGCGGCTCGTCGAGCAGCAGCACGGCGGGGCGCAGCACCAGCGCCCGGGCCAGCGCGACGCGCTGCTGCTGGCCGCCGGAGAGCTGGTTGGGGCGTCGCTTCTCATAGCCGGAGAGCTGGACCATCTCGAGCGCCTCGGCCACCCGGGTGCTCAGCTGCGCCTTGGGCACCGACTTGTACTTCATGCCGAAGGCGACGTTCTCGGCGACGTTGAGGAATGGAAACAACGCGTAGCTCTGGAAGACCGTGTTGACGTTGCGGCGGTGGGGCGGCAAGCCGGCGACGTCGACCCCGTCGAGCAGGATCTTTCCATTGGTCGGCGGCTCGAAGCCCGCGACCATCCGCAGCGTGGTGGTCTTGCCACAGCCGCTGGGTCCCAGCAGGGAGAAGAACTCGCCGGCCTGGATCTCGAGCGAGATGTCCTGGACCGCGGCCGCTTGGTCAAACCGCTTGGTCAGCGACTCGAGCTTGACATGTCCTCCGCTCATTTTCAGTCCTCTCAGATTCCGGCGATGCCGGTCAGTGCCTCAGTGCTGCCCTGCGTCCGCTCGCCCCGCGTCAGCCACCGGTACGCGATGAAGCCGATCAGCGCGGCCGCGAGCGAGATGACCAGCAGGATCGTGGCCAGCGCGTTGAGCGCCGGCCCGCTCAGTCCGCCGTGCACGTTGGAGTAGATCAGTACCGACATCGGCTGCGTGTTCCCCGTCGAGGAGAGCTGCTCCACGATCACGAAATCATCGACCGTGCTGGCAAAGACGAGCACCGCGCTCGCGAAGATGGCCGGCATCAGCAACGGAATCAGCACCCGGCGGATCGCCCTCATTCGCGACGCGCCGAGATCTGCGGCCGCCTCTTCGTAGCTGCGCCCGATGCTGACCAGCCGCGCCCGCACGATGATCGCGGGCCAGCTCAAATTCCACACGACCAGTCCCGCCACCTCGGCCGGAGTCCCCAGGCTGATGAACGTCAGAGCCTGCGTGACGAGCAAAAACAGCGCCACCGCAAGCAACAACTCGGGGATCACGAACGAGAAGATCATCACCAGGTTCAGGCCCGTCGAGGTTCGGGTGCGCCAGCGGTCGATGCCGATCGCAAAGCAGACCCCGATCGGGACGCAGATCAACGTCGTCAGGCCCCCGAGGATCAGCGTCTGGATCACCGCCTGGTGCAGGCTGGGGTTATGGAGCACCGACGTGACCTGGCTACCGACATACCACTTGGTGGAGAAGCCCTGCCACGTCGCCTGTGATGCGCCTTTGTTGAACGAGAACAGCACCGCGATCGCGATCGGGATGATCGACCACAGGATGTACAGCCAGGTGAACCCCTCCAGCGCCCACGGCCGCCGCCACGGGTTTCCCCGAGGCCGGCTCCGCTCAGGCAGCGGCTCGGCGCGTGCCGGGCGGGGTACCGACTCGGTCGTGCTCGCCATCAGATCGCCTCTCGCGACGCTCGAGCGGTGCTGGCGACGTAGTAGATCATCGGGATGAGCAGGACGACGAGCAGCATCAGCGCGAGCACCGCCCCCTGCCCGGTCTGGCCGGGCGAGTCGAGCTGACCTTCGATCGCGTTGCCGATCATCGTCGTCCCGGGCGCTCCCGACAGCAGCTGATTGGTGAAATAGTCGCCGACCATCGGCAGCGCCGTGATGAAGCACCCGGCCACGATCGCCGGCTTGCTCAACGGAATGGTCACGCTCCAGAAGGTGCGCCACTTGCTCAGGCCCAGATCTCGGGCGGCCTCGAGCAGACGCTGGTCGATCCGGTCCAGGAAGGCGTACAGCACCAGGATCAGATACGGGATGTAGCCGTACACGAGCCCCAAGATGACTGTCACCGACTTGCCGCCCAGCCAGTCCGTGTTACCCGGAAGGCCGAAGAACGACAACGCGCTGTTGAAGAAGCCGCCCTGCTGCAACAGGTCGATCCACGCCAGCATGCGCATCATGTAGCTGACCCAGAAAGGCGCGATCAACAGCACGAGGAACAGTGACTTGCGTTCGCCTGCGTACCGGGAGACGAAGTAGGCCACCGGGTACGCGACGGCGAGCGAGATCGCGGTCGCGATGCCGGTGTAGAGGAGCGTCCGGAGCGCGGGCGGGCCGATGTACGCTCCCGCCCCGACGATGTCATGCCAGACGGCGCTGAAGTTGAAGCTTGACCAGTGCAGTGGATTCCAGACCGGGACCACCGTCTGGAAGAACTCGTTGATGCCGCCGCCGGCCACCGACAGCATCACGTAGAACGGCGCCACGAACAGCACCAGCAGCCAGATCGCCCCTGGCGCCGCGAGCCCGATCCACAGCCAGCGGTTGCGCTTGTCCGAGGTGCTCTTGCGACCCATTGCAGTGACCCTATAGCCCGTTGGAGAAGGAGTTCCAGGTCGACTCCCAGACCGCGTCGGCGGCCGGAGGCAGTTCGAGCTGGAAGAGGCCGTTGCGGAAGTACTGCGGCAGCACGACGGTGGAGGTCAACTGCCGAGGCAGCAATTTCTCGGTGATCAGCCGGCCCGGGGTGACTTCGCTGAGCGGCTGCATGTAACCGACGTAGCTGTAGTTGTTCAGCGCATTGTCAACGTCGAGCATGTAGTCGATGAACTTGTGAGCCAGGACGGGGTTGGCGCCGCCGGTCGCGTTGACCATCAGATCGTTGGCGACCGGGCCCTTCTTGTCCGCCGGGAACCAGTAGCCGAGCGTGTCGATCGAGGTGCCCTTGGGCAGATACTGGTATGAGGTGGCCATGTCGCCCGACCATGCGTGGTGAATCCAGGTCTTGCCGGTCGGGACGTCGGTGTAATCGTTGTTGTCGATCCGGACGTTGGTCAGAGTCGCCAGGTTCTGCAGCGCTTTGCCGGCCGCCCGGATCTGGGGGGTGCTGGTGGTGTTGAGGTCGAGGTTGCCGGCCCGCAGCAACGCCAGGCTGATCGTCTCCCGGTAGTCGTCCAGAACGGCGACCTTGCCCTTGTACGGGGCTCCCTGCCACGGCATGTTCCACGACGGGGCGAGGTTGACCTTGTCCTTGCGCCAGGCCATCCCCGAGGTGTAGATCGAGTACGGCGTCGTGTACTGCCAGTCCTGGTCATAGAAGGGATTGTGGTAGTCGGGCCAGGCGTTGGCCATGTTCGGGATGTAGGTGTGGTTGAGCGGCCGAACCAGCTTGGCCGCGATCAACTGACCGAGCACGGCGACGGTCGGGAAGAAGACGTCGACCTTGAGCTCTCCGCTGCTCAGCTTGGCCAGCGCCTCCTCCATCGTGTTGAACGTCGTCAGCGAGTACTTGCAGTTGTGCTTCTTGCAGAAGCTCTTGACCACGGCCTCATTGATGTACGCGACCCAGTTGTAGAGCTGCAGGGTCGCGCCCTCCTCGGGCGCAAGGCCCGATGCGATCGGCTTGTTCTGCGAGTACACCGGCCATTTGACGGGTTTGTCCTGACGTGGCAGCGGGGGGATCCCGCTCCCGGCGGCGGGGTTGGTCGCGCTGCAGCCGGCGAGCATGCCCCCGAGTGCGAGTCCGGCCCCGGCCATCAGCAACTGGCGGCGGGAGATGGCACTCTCCTGTGGCTCGCGCCGGCTCCGGATGCCGCCTTCAGACCATCGCTCGCGTGGATGCCACGAGCTCACCCTTTCACCGCTCTCCCGTTCTGCTTGTGGACGCTCCCATCGCCGCCGGCGGTCCGGCGAAGCTCGCAGCCGAGCTCGCTCGAGGCGAGCATCAGGCAGCGATTGACCATCCGCTCCGGTGTCACGTCGGGCTGTCCCAGTGTGACCTGGACGCCGAGCCCGTCGAGCAGCCCGCTCAGCGTCAGCGCGAAGTCGTCGGGATCCACGTCGGCGCTGAACTCGCCGGCCTTCTGGCCGTCGCGCACGATGTCCACGATCAGCGCGCGCTGCCGGCGGTCGAGGCGAACGTAGGACTGGCGCACGCTCGGGTCGCGCCGTGCGCGAACCCAGATCTCCATCCACAGGGTGTAGTCGTTGAGTCCGCCCGGACCGAGGCTGGTCTCCTCGATCAGATGCACGAGCTTCTCGCCCGCGCGCTCGAACCTGCCCTGGCCCTCGGACAGACGCTCGTAGAACGCGCGGTCCGCGTACTCCACCGCCTCCTCCAACAGCCGATCTTTGGACTCGAAGTAGTAGAGGATCGTCGGCGAGCTTGTGCCGGCGCGCTCGGCGATGTCGCCGATGCGCGTGTCGAACAGCCCGCGCTCATACAGCACCGCGGCGGCGGCGGCGATGATCTGCGGCTTGCGCAGATGGTCGACTTTGGGGCGCGGACTCACTCTCCTCAGGTCCTCCACGGCTTGCGTCGGGACATATACTGAACCGCGAGTCAGGAAACTACCGATGCGCGCCGCCGGCTGTCAAGCGGCAAACGTTCGAATTTCGTCGATCGGAGGGCTGGCGTGACCGATGTGGCTGTGCTGGGTGCCGGTCTGGCCGGGCTGACCGCGGCCCGGGACCTGGCGCGGGCCGGGGCCGACGTCGTCGTACTCGAGGCCCGCGACCGGGTCGGCGGTCGCGTCGAGGCGGTCACGTTGCCGGACGACCGCATCGTCCAGATGGGCGGCGAGGTGGTGGGCCGCGCGCACCACAGCTACCTCGAGCTCGTCGCCGAGCTGGGGCTGACGATCGAGCCCAGCTACGTGGCCGACCCCGGCGAGATGAGCTGGGGCCTGTGGGAGGGCGTGGTGGTGGGCGACGCGATGCCGTGGATGACCGACGCCGAGCGCGCCGACCTGGATCGGGTCGAGGCCGCCTTCGGCCGGCTGGCGGCTACGGTCGATCCGGCCGATCCATGGGCTCACCCCGACGCGGCCCGCCTCGACGCGCTGAGCCTCGGCGACTGGCTGCGCGAGCAGGGGGCCCTGCCCGCGGTCCGCCGCCGTCACGTCCTGACCTCGCTGTCGCTCTCGTGCGATGGTCCCGATCGGACCTCGCTGCTGTCAGACCTCCGCAAGCACGCCACCCTGGCGGGCCGCGGCTTCTATGACCTCAATGCGTGGGAGGGCCTGCGCTGCGCCGAGGGCTCGGCCGAGGTGGCCGCGCGGATGGCGGCCGAGCTGGGCGACCGGGTCCAGCTGGGCCACGTCGTGTCGCGGATCGACGTGGCGGGCGCGGCCGGGGTGACCGTCGGTCTGGCCGGCGGGGAGGAGCTGCGGGCCGAAGCGGTGGTGTGCGCGCTGCCCGCCGGGCCGCTGCGGGCAGTGGCGATCACCGGCGTATCCGACGCCCGCCTGGCGTCGCTGCGGGCCCAGCGCCATGCGCTGGCGGCCAAGGTGGTCGTGGCCTACGAGGACTCGTTCTGGCAGCGCAGCGGGCAGAACGGGCTGGCCGAGGCCGAGTGGCTGTTCGGCTCCACGTGGCCCCAGGGCAGCGGTGTGCTGTCGCTGCTGGTCCCGCCCGAGCGGCTCTCCGCGTTCCAAGCCGCGCCCGGTCCGGCCCGCCGCGCCGCCGTGCTTGACGGTCTCAGCGCGCTGTACGGCGAGCAGGCGCGGGCGCCGGCGCAGCTGCTCGAGCGCCACTGGGGGGTGGACCCGTTCACGCTGGGCTACATCGCCGCCTGGGCCCCGGGGGACCTGAGCCGGGTCGGGCCGCTGCACGGCCGCCATGAGCCGCCGTTCTACGTCGCGGGCTCCGATCACTGGGTGGCCGGCTACATGGAGGGCGCGGTCCGCACCGGGCGGGCGGCGGCCGGCGCGGCGCTGGGCGCCGGCTCGGTCGTCGTCTGACCGCGCCGCGAGCCCGCTAGGCGAGTGCCGGCACGCGGGGCTGGCTGCCCATCGCGAGGCGCTGGGGCGAGGCGCTGACGATCGCGGTCGTCTCGGCGGCGCCCAGCCATACGTCCGCGGCCAGGTCGTCGTGAAAGTAGTCGCCCAGCAGCGGCGGGGTCGGGCCGCAGTAGACGTCGGGACCGAGGAGCAGGCCCTTGACCGGCAGCTCGTCGTCGCCGAACTGGCGCACGAACGCCGGGACCGCGGTGATGCCGGCGGCGAGCAGCCGGTAGCTGCGGTGGTAGCCGTCGCGCAGCACGTAGCGGCCGCGAAACTCGGCGACCGACACGAACGATGCCAGCATCCGGAAGAAGAAGCCGAAGCCCATCACGCTGGGCTGCACCTCGCCGCTGAAGGTCCCGACGATGCGCAGGTTGGGATTGGCGGAGGTGATGATCCAGCGCTGCTGCTCCTCGTCGAAGCGCGACTGGATGTTGAGGGCGGAGTCGGCGAGCGGCAGCGCCAGCTGGGCCAGCGCCTCCAGATCGGGGACGCGGCCGTCGAGCAGGCCGGCGCCGGGCTCGCCCTCGGTCGTGTCGGCGACGACCGTGGCCTGCGCGGCGATGACGCGGCGCAGATCCGTGATCATCGCCAGCCGCCATCCCTCGGCGAACATCGGCTGGGCGCCGACGCTGGCTCGCAGCGCGTCGGCGTAGGCCGCCAGCTCCGCCGGCCACTCGCCGATCACGCCGGTCTGATCGGGATGCGGGGGGCGGGTCCGCAGCACGGCGCGCGCCGCCTGAACGCGGGCGGGGTCGGCGGCGGCGCGATCCAGGCGCTGGATCTCCGTGGTGCTCAGCCATCCGGTGAGCGCGCGGGCGCGGCGACGCGCCCGGGTCGCCGCTGGTGCGGTGGTTTCGGCAAGCGCTGACATCGAGGGTCCTGACGCGGTCGAGGGTCCGGTCAGTCCTGATTTCGGCTCACGATGATGTTGACTTGAGGCCCGCCGGCTGGGAATTGTCTGAGAGCGGTTGCGCCGGCGGATCCCGGTCGGCCGCGATCAGCCGCTCGCCCAATCCCAGGTCGCGCGCCAGCGAGCCGGCGACCGCCCGCCGCGCGCGCTGGAGCGGGATGGTCGAGTCGCCGATCAGGGTCCGCACCCCGTAGCCGTCGAGCAGCGCCAGCGTGCGGTCGGCGACGTCGTCGGGGTCACAGCGCGCGAACTCGCCGTCGCGGATGCCGGCGGCGATCTCGTCGGCGAACCAGGCGCGCAGGCGGGCATAGAGCTCCTCGGCCACCGGTCGCAGCTCGGGGTGGCGCACCGCGCGCAGCCACAGCTCCACCCACAGCACCCAGTCCTGCTCGAGCGCCGGCGTGGTCGGCAGGCACTGGTCGATCATCGCCGCCAGACGCTGAGCGTGGGTGGCGGCGACGGGCACCTCGCCTTCGAGGCGGACGTCGCCGGCGTGGGCATAGGAGTACTCGAGCGCCTCGGCCAGCAGGGCCTCGCGGGTCTCGAAGTGGTAGTGGACCAGCGCGGTCGAGACCCCGGCGTCCATCGCGATCCGGGCGATGCGCACACCGTCGATGCCCTCCCGCGCGATCTGGCCCACGGCCGCGGCGAGGATCCGCTCGCGGCCGCCGCGTCTGCCGGCGCGGGCGGTCACCCGTCCAGCGCGGGGGCCAGGTCGGCGCGGATCCGATCGGCGAACCAGGCGACCCCGGCCTCGCGCGCTGAGAGCGGCCCGCACCGGTAGCCCCGGGTCATCAGGCCGCGCTGCACGTTGTCGACCAGGTCGATGTCCTCGTCGAGCACGAGGGCGTTGAGGCGCTGGTTGGCCCACTGGACGAAGCGGGTGCGGGGAGTGGCGCCCGGCGCGCGATAGGACCCGAACGTGTCGCGGGTCTGGGCCACGCCGTCGGGAAGCATCTGCCAGGTGTTGATCTGATCCGGGTACAGGTCGATCGTCGTGTTGGGATAGATGAAGGCGTAGCGCCACACCTGGCGGTCCTCCGCGCCCAGGCCCGGCATCGTCGTCACCAGGTTGGCGTAGAGGCGCTCGAGCCGGTTGCTCGACGGCTTGGCGCGCAGCGGCGACTCGAACCACACGTAGTGGTCGTGGACCTCGACGTCGTAGTGCTTGTAGTCGAGCATCCGCATCAGCCCCGGGTGGGCGATCGGGATGTGGTAGCCCTCCATGTAGTTGTCAGCGACCGCCTTCCAGTTGGCCGGCTGGCTGCCGTCGCCGGGGGCGAAGGACTCGAGCGTCTCGATCCGGTAGCGCGCCAGCCGCTGGGGCAGGTCGCCGACCAGATCGGCCAGGGGGGTGGCGGCGTCGTCGAGGTTGACGAACACCAGCCCGCACATCTCCTCGACTCGGGCCGGCATCAGGCCGAGCGCGCCCTTGTCGAGCTTCTGGCCGAAGCCCAGTCCCTCCGGCACCCCGATCAGCGTCCCGTCGAGCTTGTACGTCCAGCCGTGGTACCGGCAGCGGATCGCCGCCTTGCACTGGCCCGAGCCGCTCAGCAGCCGCGATCCGCGGTGGCGGCAGACGTTGCGGTAGGCCCGCAGGGCGCCCTGCTCGTCGCGGATGACCAGCACCGGCTGAGTGCCGGCCTGGGCGGTGATGTAGCTGCCCGGGCGCGGCAGCGCCGACACATGCCCGGCCAGCTGCCAGGTGCGTTCGAAGATCAGCTCCTGCTCGGCCTCCAGCAGGGCCGGATCGGTGTACAGCCGGGGTTCGAGCGCGATGCCCGAGGGGGTCGGCGGCGCGAAGGACGGGGCGGTGGTGGTCTCCATGTTTCTCATCCTGACTTTGTGATCAGTTGCTGTATTGTAAGGGCCATGGTCAAGCGCGCCACGTGGCTGTCGGTCACGCCGGAGCCCGAGCGCGAGCTGCCCGCGGCCGTGGCGACCCTGTCCGCGGGGCACCGGGCGGGCGCCGCAGCGGTCACCGCCGAGCGCGCCCGGATCGAGCGGCTCGTGCTCTATGGCACCCAGCGACGCTGGCTGGCCTACCTGCACGACGTCATCGGGCTGATCGAGTCCCGGTCGGCCGCCGACGACCCCGACGTCTCGGCGGCCAGGGCCCGGGCGACCGCCGTGATCGCCAACCACCACAACCTGCTGCTGGGACTGCCGGGCGCCGCAGCCCGGCTGACCGCCACCGACCGCGCCCGCCTGCGGGCGCTGCACCAGCTCGACCAAGGAGAGCAATGACCACGACCGTCCCCGCCGCGGCGCCGGAACTGACCGACGACCATCTGGCGCTCCAACTGCGCGCCCGCGAGTTCGTCGAGCGGGTGCTGCTGCCGCTCGAGCTCGAGGCCGAGGCCGCCGACGGGCACCTGCCCGAGGCAACCGTGCAGGAGATCAAGCGCCAGGCCATCCGCTCGCGGCTGCAGGGCGGCCGGGTGCCGGTGGCGCTCGGCGGCCAGGGCTGGACCATGCTCGAGTGGTTCATGGTCAACGAGCAGTTCGGCCGGGTGACCAACGGCCTGCACTGGCACGTGCCCAGCGTCTACAACGTGTGGAGCGAGGCCACGCCCGACCAGGTGCAGCGCTACGTCGTCCCCGCGCTGCGGGGCGAGGGCGGCGACGCCTACGCGGTCACCGAGGCCGAGGCCGGATCGGACCCGAGCGGGATCGCCACCACCGCGGTGGCCAGCGACGGCGGCTGGCGGATCAACGGCGAGAAGTGGTTCGTGACCTCCGGCGACGTGGCTCGGGTGCTGATCGTCGTGGCCAATGTCCTCGACGGCGCCGACCGGCTGTCCACGCTGTTCCTGGTCGAGCCCGATGCCCCCGGCGTCGCGTTCGTCGACGACCCCCGCTACACGCACAACTATCCCCACGGTCATCCCACGATCACCTTCACCGACGTCGAGCTGCCCGCCGACGCGATCATCGGCGGGATCGGCGACGGCGACGAGCTCCAGCGCCGATGGTTCACCGAGGAGCGGCTGGGCATCGCCACCCACGGCCTGGGCGCGATGTGGCGGCTGCTGGACGACACGACCGCCTGGGCGCTCAGACGCCGGCAGGGCGGGCAGCGGATCATGGATTACCAGGGGATCTCCTTCCCGCTGGCCGACTCGGCCACCGACGCCACGCTGGGGCGGCTGCTGGCGCTCCAGGTGTGCGCGATGGTCGACGGCGACGCGGACCCCAAGCTGATCCACGCCAAGGCGTCGATGGCCAAGCTGTTCGTGTCCGAGGCTGCCGGTCGGTGCGCGGATCGGGCCGTGCAGGCGTTCGGCGGGCGCGGGTACCTACGCTCCAACGTGGCCGAGCGGTTCAACCGCGAGCTGCGGGTCGACCGGATCTGGGAGGGCACCAGCGAGATCCAGCGCCTGATCATCGCCCGGGCGCTCGAGCGCCGCGGGGTGGAGGCGACGATCCATTGACCACCCTGGATGCCGGCGTCGGGCAGCGGCCCGCGCTCGACCTGAGCCGGTTGATGCGACCGGCGTCGATCGCGGTGGTCGGCGCGACGGACCGCGCCGGCAGCTATGCCGCCGAGACGCTCGTCAACCTCGAGGTGGTCGGCTTCCCCGGGCCGGTGTGGGGCGTCAACCCGCGGCGCACCGAGGTGATGGGGCGGCCGTGCGTGCCCAGCGTCGCCGACCTGCCCGAACCGGTCGACGCCCTCGTCGTGGCCATTCCGGCCGCGGGGGTGGCCGAGGCGATCGACCAGGCCGGCGCGCGCGGCTGCGGGGGCGCGGTCGTGTTCAGCGCCGGCTTTGACGAGATCGAATCCGGGCGCGAGCATCATCGCGACCTGGTGGCCGCCGCCCGGCGCCACCGGCTGCCGGTGTGCGGCCCCAACTGCAACGGGATCGTCTCGCCGGCCGCGCGCACCGCGCTGTGGGGCGACGCGTTCGCCGCGCAGGAATACGACCCCGCCGACCCCGCGGTCGCCCTCGTCTCCCAGAGCGGCAACGTCGCCGTCAACGCACTGGCCACCCGTCGCGGGCTGCGCTTCCACACGGTCATCGCCAGCGGCAATCAGGCGGTGCTGTCGGCCGCTGACTACCTCGAGTTCCTCGCCGGGCAGGACGGCGTGGGCGCGGTCGCCCTGTACCTGGAGGACGACGGCGGGCCGCGCCTGGTCGACGGCCTGGCCGCGTGCGCGCAGGCCGGCGTCCCGGTCGTGGTGCTCAAGGTCGGGCGCTCGGCGGCGGGCGCGCGGGCGGCGAGCGCCCACAGCGGCGCCCTGGCCGGCGACCAGCGCGTGTTCCGCAGCCTGGTGCACGAGGCCGGCGCCCTGTGGGCCGACGACGTGCACGAGCTGCTCGAGCTGGCCAAGACGACCGCGGTCCGGCGCACAGGCGCGAGGAACGCGAGGGACGCGGCGGGCGCGACGGGCGCCGCTCGCCTCACACCGGCCGCCGGCGCTCGCGGGCTGGCCATCATGACGTGCAGCGGCGGGGACTCGGCCCAGGGCGCCGACGAGGCCCAGCGCCTGGGCGTCGAGCTGCCCAGCCTGGCCCCGGAGACGTGCGCCCGCCTGGCCGAGCTCCTGCCGTCGGCGGCCACGGCGGCCAACCCGCTCGACTACACGGCGATGATCTGGGGCGACGTGCCGGCGCTGGCGCAGCTGGTGACGACGCTGGGCGAGGATCCCTCGATCGGGCAGGTGCTCGTGTTCTACGACCAGCCGCACGGGCTGACCGGCGCGGCGGCGGAGTCGTGGCGGGCGGTCCGCGAGGGCGTGATGCTGGGGGCGGCGCGCAGCCCGGCGCCGACGCTCGTCTCCTCGACGCTGCCCGAACTGCTCGACGATGCGGCCGCCGCCGAGTTTCACCGAGCCGGCGTTCCGGCCGCCTCCGGGCTACGCACCGGCCTGCGCTGCGCGGCCGCCGCGTTGCAGATGACCGGCGCCGGCGCGCCCGATCCGGCGCGGTTGCGCGCCATCGCCGCCGCCGCCCGGATGCCGGCCGGCTCGCGCGACGGCTGGCTGGCCGAGCACGAGGCCAAGGCCCTGCTGCGGTCGGTCGGCGTGTCCGTGCCCGCCGGGCGGGTGGCGATCGACGAGGACGATGCGGTGACCGTCTGGCGCGAGCTGGGCGGCCCGGCCGTGGTCAAGCTCAGCGCCGCCGCGGTGCAGCACAAGACCGAGATCGGCGGCGTGGTCGTCGGGGTCGACGACGAGCCCGGCGTCCGCGCCGCTCACGCCCGGATCGCCGCGCTGGCGGAGGCGCATGGCGGGTCGGTGCTGGTCGAGGGGATGGCGGCCGGCGAGGTCGAGCTGATCGTGGGCGCCCACCGCGACGGGATCGTCCCGGCGCTGGTCATCGGCCTGGGCGGGATCTGGACCGAGCTGCTGCGCGACGTCGCCGTCGTCCCGCTGCCGGCCGACGCAGACCGGGTCGCCCGGGCGCTTCGGACGCTGCGCGGCGCGCCGCTGCTGATGGGCGGCCGCGGCCGGCCCGCGCTCGACGTCGCCGCGGTGGCGTCGCTGGCCGCCGCCGTGGGCGAGCGGCTGCTGGCCGACGGCCTGGAGGCCGTGGAGTGCAATCCGGTGCTGGTCGGCGCCGCCGGCCGGGGCGCGGTGGCGATTGACGCGTCGATCCGCGGCGGCCATGGCTGAGGACTACGACATCGCCGTCGTCGGCGGTGGGTTCGCCGGTGTGACCGCCGCCCGGGAGTGCGCGCTGCGCGGACGCTCGACGGTCCTGCTCGAGGCCCGCGACCGGCTGGGCGGGCGCACCTGGAGCGCGCCATGGGACGGCCACCGCATCGAGTACGGCGGCGCGTGGGTGCACTGGCACCAGCCGCACACCTTCTCGGAGATCACCCGAGCCGGCCTGGCGGTGACGATCGGCGCCGACGCGCAGCGGGCCCACTGGTACGTCGGCGACGAGCGGCGCTCGGGCACGATCGCCGAGCGCGACCGGATCGCGCAGCGGGGCTGGGATCGGTTCGTCGACGGCGTCCGCACGGCGCTGCCCCAGCCCCACGCGCCGCTGGCCGCGCTGGACGAGCTGGCGCCGTTCGATCGCCTCACCATCGCCGACCGCCTCGACCAGCTGACCCTGTCTCACGAGGAGCGCGACGTGCTCACGGCCGAGCTCGAGTCGCTGGCCCACGCCCCGCTGAGCGACGCCGGCGCGGTCTCGGTGCTGCGCTGGCACGCTCTCTCGGGCTACAGCCTGGCGCTGACGCAGGAGACCGGCGGCCGGGTCACGCTGCTCGACGGGACCGGCGCGCTGCTGGCGGCGATCGCCGGCGCCGCGCCGTTCCAGCGGCGGCTGGCCTCGCCGGTGGCCGCCGTCGTCTCGGACGGCGGCGGGGTTGAGGTCCAGACCCGCGACGGCGGCGGGGTGCGGGCTCGCGTCGCGATCGTCGCCGTCCCGCTCAACGCCCTTGACGCGATCGCGTTCACCCCGGAGCTGCCCGAGGACAAGCGGCGCGCGATCACCTCGGGTCAGGCCAGCCGCGGGATCAAGGTGATGCTGCGCGTCCGCGGCGAGGCGGTGATGCAGAACGCGATCCGGGCCGGCCACCCGTTCGGCTATCTCGACAGCGAGGCGATCGATGGCGACGGGACCCAGCTGATGATCGGCTTCGGCCCCGACGCAACCGGCTGCGACGCCGCCGACATGCCCGGGGTCCAGCGCCAGCTCGACGCGATCCTGCCCGGCTACGAGCTCGTCGACGCCACCGCCCACGACTGGCTGACCGACGAGTTCTCCCGCGGCACCTGGGCCATCCACCGCCCCGGCTGGTACGAGCATCACCACGCGGCGATGCGGCGGCCCGAGGGCGCCGTCATGTTCGCCGGCTCCGACCTGGCCGACGGGTGGGCCGGGTTCATCGACGGCGCCATCGAGTCCGGCCTGCGCGCCGGCATCAGGGCCGCGGGATGAGCTTGCTCATCCCAAGGGAATCGCGTCAGCGATTCCCCGGTCAGCCGCTGACCGGCACCGCCTCGAGGCGGGCCAGGCCGGCGTCGAGTGAGTCGGCGAGCTGATCGAGCTCGGGCCGGCCGAGCTGCTCGGCGAACAGGAACGGCAGCTCGATCGTCTCGCTGCCGAGGCCCTCGCGCAGCCGCTCCAGCTGCTCGCGCTGCCTGTGACGGCGCGCATGCTCGGACAGCGCCGCTCCCAGCGCGGCCCGCTTCAGACGCGAGCGTGACCGGCGGCGCGCCCGCTCGAGCTCGTCAGGCTCGTCGCCGGCGAACCGCTCCGGGTAGCAGCCGTTGACGATGGTCGCTTCCAGCACCAGATCCTCGTCGGCGAGCGCGTCGCGCAGCCACAGGGTCTCGTTGACCGGCATCTCCTCGGCGGCGGCGACCGCGACCACCGCGGTGAAGCTCGGGTCCGCGATCGTCGCGGCGATCGAGCCCGCCTGGTGGGCGATGGGGCCGACGCGGGCGATCTCGGCGAATGACCGCGGCGTCCGCAGGATGCCCACGCCGTGCCCGGCGGCGGGGGAGTCGAGGATGACCAGGTCGTAGGCGTCGGCGCCGTCCGTGCGCCGCTGGTGCTGGGAGAGCTCCCACACCTTGCCCATGCTCAGCAGCTCGCGCATCCCCGGCGTGGCCATGGCGAACGCCTGGAACAGCCGGCTGTGGCCGAGGGCCTGGCCGACGGCGCCGGTCTTGACCCGCAGGTACTCCTCCATGGCGTGCTGGGGGTCGATCGAGATCGTGAACAGGTTCTCGGCGAGCTGCAGCTCGGTGAAGGAGTGGCGCTCGTCGCTGTTCAGCGCCTGGCTGACCCGGTCCTGCGAGGCCAGCTCGGCGACGATCGTGCGCAGGCCGCGGCGGGCGGCGAGCAGGCCGAGCGCGGTGGCGACGGTCGACTTCCCGACGCCCCCCTTGCCGGTGACGAATATGAGGCGACGCTCCAGGAGTCGGGGCACAGCTTGCTGAAAATAGCCGGAGCAGCGGGTCACGGCGCCGGGCCTGACCGGTTGCTGACACCCAAAACGCCGGTGAGACAAGGATTTCCAGGGTGGCCTGCGAATACTCACGGCGTATGAGTCCCCGATCACATCGGAGCCCGAAGCCCATGCCCACCTGCAAGGTGATCGCGCTCGCCAACCAGAAGGGTGGCGTTGCCAAGACCACGACAACACTGAATCTCGCCGTGGCCTTCGCGGAAGAAGGGCACCGCGTGCTGTGCTGTGACATGGACCCCCAGGGGAACCTGACGATGTCCCAGGGCATCGACCCCGACACGCTCGAGAAGTCGATGTACGACGTGCTGGTCCACCACATCTCGATCCGCGAGGTCGTCCGCAAGCGCGAGATCGACATCGCCTGTGCCTCGATCGACCTGGCCGGCGCGGAGATCGCGATGTCGACGATGATCGGCCGCGAGCGCTCGCTGGAGAAGGCGCTCAAGGAGGTCGAGGACGATTACGACTTCGTGTTCATCGACACGCCGCCGAGCCTCGGACTGCTCACGATCAACGCGCTGACGGCCTCCCACAAGGTGATCGTCCCCGTCCAATGCGAATATCTGTCGATGCGCGGGCTGATCCAGCTCCAGAACACGCTCGGGATGATCCGGGAGAACCTCAACCCCGATGTCGAGATCGAGGGCATCCTGCCCACGCTCGTCGACCTCCGCACGCTCCACGCCAAGGAGGCGATCGAGCTGCTCGAGGAGAACTTCGGCGATCGCGTCTTTGCCTCGCGCATCCGCAAGACCGTGCGCTTTGCCGAAGCTCCGGTGAAAGGGATGTCGGTGCTGAAGTACGATCCCGACGGTCTGGCCGCCCACGCCTATAGGCAGCTCGCCAAGGAGGTCCTCGCAAATGGCAACCGGTAAGCGCGCGAGCATGCGCGAGGGACCGCTGGCCGACCTGTTCCGCAGGACGACCGAGGACAGCTCAAAGTCCGGAGAGTCAGAGCCCTCGTCGCCCCCGGCGCCCGAGGCGGCCGCCGAGGCGCGGCCCACCTCACCGGCCGCGCAGTCGATCCGGCCCACGCTCGATGCGCCGCCGCCGGCTCCCGCCGGCGAACCGGCCGCCGAGCCCGAGCCCGAGCATCGGCGTCGCGCCCATCCGTCCCTGGAGACCGGTGCGCGTGCGCCGGCTCCGGCCGAGCCCGAGGAGCGCCACGTGCCCTCGCCGCAGGAGCGCCTGCGCCACGCCTTCTCGGCTGACATCCCGGAGAACGTGCTCGAGCGTCCGGCGGCATCCGAGCCCGAGCGCGACGTGTATGCGCGCTCGGAGCGCGACCTCGATGCGTTCGCGCCCCCCGCCTCGGTCGGGCAGCCCGTGCTGCGGGTGGTCGGCGTCGGCGGCGCCGGCGTCAACGCCGTCAACCGCATGGTCGAGGCCGACATCGCCGGGGTGGAGTTCCTGGCGATCAACACCGACCTGCAGTCGCTGCAGCTGTCGGCGGCCGACGAGACGCTGCACATCGGGGACGCCGTCACCCGCGGGCTGGGCTCGGGCTCCGATCCCGACCTCGGCCGCCGCGCCGCCCGCGAGGAGTACGACCGGATCAAGGCCTTGCTGCGCGGCTCGGACATGGTGTTCATCGCCGCCGGCGCCGGCGGCGGGACGGGCACCGGCGCGGCGCCGATCGTGGCCCAGATCGCCCGCGAGCTGGGCGCGCTGACCGTCGGCATCGTCACCCGGCCGTTCCAGTTCGAGGGCTCGCGCCGCCGCGATCAGGCGGAGGTCGGCATCGAAGCCCTGCGCGACGAGGTCGACACCCTGATCGTCGTCCCCAACAACCGGCTGCTGTCGGTCCTGGACCGGGGCGTGTCGATGGTCGAGGCCTTCCGCGTCGCCGATGACGTGCTGCGCCAGGGCGTGCAGGGCATCTCTGACCTGGTCACCCTGCCGGGCCTGATCAACCTGGACTTCGCCGACGTGCGCACGATCATGTCCGATGCCGGCAGCGCGTTGCTGGGGATCGGCATGGGCACCGGCGAGCGCCGGGCGATCGACGCCGCCGAGCAGGCCGTCGCCTCGCCGTTGCTGGAGACCAGCATGGAGGGCGCGCGCTCGATCCTGCTGTCGATCACCGGCGGGGGCGACATCTCGCTGTGGGAGGTCAACGAGGCGGCCAAGGCGGTCGCCGAGGCGGCCCACCCGGACGCCAACATCATCTTCGGGGCCATGGTCGACGAGAAGCTCGACGACCAGGTGTGGGTCACCGTCGTGGCCACCGGATTCGGCGAGCCGCGCCGCCGGCGCCCCGAGGAGGAGCCGATGACCTCGCGGTCACGAGCCGATGCGGAGCCGCGGCGGCCGCTGCGCGAGCCGGCCGGCGAGCCGCGGGTCAGCCGCATGCGTCGCGGCGCCGAGCTTGACGTGCCGGAGTTCATCCCGAGACGCTGAGCCCCGCCGGTCCGTGACGCCGTGACTCCGGCCAGCGCTCAGCTGGGTGTCGTCGCGGCCGGTCATCCCGTCAGCGCACGGGTCGGGGCGGACGCGATGCGCGACGGTGGCAACGCCGTCGATGCGGCGCTGGGGGCGATGCTCGCGTCGTTCGCCTGTGAGCCACTGCTGACCGGGCTGGGGGCGGGGGGTTACATGCTGGTCGTCGCCCCGGGCCAGACGCCGGTGCTGCTCGACTTCTTCGTCGAGGCGCCGGGGCGGGGCGCGGAGGCCGGCGCTCGCTCGGACCTGATCCCGGTGCCGGTGTCCTTCGGTGACGCGGTACAGGTGTTCCACGTCGGCGCCGCCTCGGTGGGGACGTTCGGGATGCCGGCCGGCGTCTGCGAGGCCGCCCGGCGGTTCGCCCGCCTCCCGCTGCAGCGGCTGGTCGCGCCGGCCGCGGCGCTGGCCCGCGACGGCGTGGCGCTCAACCGCCAGCAGGCCTACATCGTCGAGATCCTCGGGGCCATCGTCACCTCCACCCCGGAGGCCGCGGCGCTGTTCGCGCCCGGCGGGCGGCTGCTGCGGGCGGGGGACACCCTGCGCCAGCCCGAGCTGGGCGACGCGCTGGAGCGCCTCGGCGACGAGGGCTCGCGCCCGTTCTACGAGGGCGAGATCGGCGCCGCGCTCGCCGACTGGGTGAGCGCGCGCGGCGGGCTGCTGACCCGAGCGGACCTGGCCGCGTACGTGACCATCGATCGCGAGCCGCTGCACGTCGGCTACCGCGGGCGCGACGTCATGACCAACCCGCCGCCGTCGGCCGGCGGCATCCTCATCGCCCGGGCGCTGGCGATGCTGGACGGCACCGCCGGCCCGCCGACGGTCCCCGACCTGGTGGCGGTGATGGAGCGCACCCAGCGCGAGCGGACGCCCGAGTTTCTCGCCGGCCTCGGCGATCCCGCCTACGTGCAGGAGTTTCTGGCCCGGCCGGTGGGTCGTCTGGGCTCCACGACCCACATCGCCGCGCTCGACCGCGACGGGTGGGCGTGCTCGGTCACGTGCTCCAACGGCTCGGCATCCGGCGTCATCGTCCCCGGCACAGGTGTACACCTCAACAACATGCTCGGCGAGCAGGATCTCAACCCCCTCGGCTTCCACCGCCATCCGCCCGGCCGGCGGATGCCGAGCATGATGTCGCCGACGATCGTCCTGCGCGACGGCCGCGCCGAGCTGGCGGTCGGCAGCGCCGGCTCCAACCGGATCCGCTCGGCGGTCCTGCAGACGATCATCCGCGTGATCGACGACGGGCTGGAGGCGCAGGCCGCGGTCGAGGCGCCGCGCGTGCACTTCGAGGACGACATCGTCTACACCGAGCCCGGGATCGACACCGCCGAGCTGGAGCGGGCCGGGCGTGCCCTGGGCCCGTTCCGCGAGCGCAACCTGTTCTTCGGCGGCGCCCAGGCGGCGGCGCGGACGCCCGATGGCGGCTTCTCGGGCGGCGGCGACCCGCGGCGCGGGGGCGCGGCCGTCCTGGTGAGCGCGACCTGATGGACCGCCGCATCGAGGTCACGGGCCGCCGCGGGCCCCGGCGGGCCTGCGCGCTCGTCGCGGCGCTGACGGCGGCGCTGGCGCTGGCCGGCTGCTTCGACGTCGAGGAGCCCGACCTGTTCCTGCTCACCCGAACGGGCCCGAGCGGCAAGCTGACGCTGCTGGTCAACACCTCGGGCACGATCAGCTGCAACGGGCACAAGGCGAAGATGATCTCCAGCTCGACCCTGATCACCGCCCGCGATCTGAGCGACAACCTGGGCACCGACGCCAGCCACAACCTGACGATCCGGTCCGGCCCCGGCACGGTCAACTACTTCCGGATCCGCATGCAGCAGGGCACGATCTCGTTCCCGGACAAGGCGGCCGACGCCCGCCATCCCAACCTCGCCCAGATCGAGCTGTTCGCGACCCAGGAGGCCGTCCACGCCTGCGGCCTGAGCGGATGAGAATGCTCTCACGCCCCGGCCGTGATGGGGGCCGCGTCGCGCCCCGGCGGCTAGCCTTGGGCGCTTCGTGCTCCCGTTTGCGGCCGTCCATCATCTGATCACGACGTTCCAGGCGATCGTGCTCGGAGTCATCCAGGGGGTGACCGAGCTGTTCCCGGTCTCCAGCCTCGGCCACACCGTGCTGCTGCCGACCCTGTTCCGCTGGCAGAACATCGTGGCCTGGCAGTCGCGGCCCGAGTCGCCGTGGCTGGCGTTCGTGGTCATGCTCCACGTCGGCAGCGCCATCGGTCTGCTCATCTACTTCTGGCGCGACTGGATCGCCCTGATCAAGGCGTTCTTCGTCACGCTGGGCAAGCGCCGCATCGAGACGCCGACCGAGCGGCTGGCGTGGCTGATCGTCGTCGCCACGATCCCGGTCGGCATCCTCGGCCTGGTGCTCGAGCACCCGGTCCGCGTGGCCCTGGCCAAGCCCATCGCGGCGGCCATCTTCCTCATCGTCAACGGCTTCATCCTGCTCGGCGCCGAGCGCTACCGCCGCCGCGCCGAGGTGCGGGAGCTGGCCCGGCGCGAGGGCCTGAACCCCGAAGGCTTCCGCAGCCTGGACACGATGGAGTACCGGGAGGCCGCCGTCATCGGCACCGCCCAGTCGGCCGCGCTGATCGCCGGCATCAGCCGCGATGGCATGGTGATGACCGCCGGCCTGGGCCGGGGCCTGGACAACTCCGACGCGGCCCGCTTCGGCTTCCTGCTGGCCACCCCGCCGATCCTGGCCGCGGGGCTGCTGAAGGTCAGCGACCTGACCGGCCCGCTCGGGGCCGGGATCCGCGGCGAGGCGATCGTGGCCGCCGTCTGCGCGGCCATCACCGCCGTGTTCGCGGTCCACTTCCTCACCCGTTACTTCCGCCGCGGCAACCTGCGTCCGTTCGGGATCTACTGCATCCTGTTCGGGGCGTTCATGGTGGTGTTCACGGCCGTCGCGGGTCCGTAGCCGCCTCTGGCGTTGCCATCGGCGTTGCCGGTCGTCCGTGGGGCGGTGAGAGGGGTATGGGCGGACGTCAACGGCGGCTATCGAGTGGCGGAATGGACGGTGTCTCGGGTCCCTGTGGCGTAGGCAAACGTCCCACTCGGTGCCCGCTCAGAGTTGGGTGGGCTGTTCGCCGTCGTGACGGCGGCAAACGCCCCGAGGGGCTCGGAGGAGTGGTCGGTTGGGACGTTTGCCGACGGTTCGGGGCCGGGTGTTGCGTCATGGGCAACGAAACGCACCGCCACGACGGGGCCCCTCAGGGCGCGGCCGCGTGAACCCTCACCGAGCGAACCGAGGTCCCAGGCGGGAGGCAGCGTCAGCGACCGGTCTCATCCGCGCGGAGCGCGCCGCGTGCCGAAGCCGCGTCAGCTCCCTTCGTCGCCGCCGTTTTCGCCCCGCCGACGGCGCGCAGCCCGCCCACCCGCGCGTCCGACGGCACCCAGCAGCCGCCAGCCAACGGCCGGCTCAGCCGAAGCGGACCTTGCCGTTGGACCGCGCCCGGGCCTGGGCGCGGTCGACGAAGTCCAGCCGCTTGGTGGCCGCCCGGAACAGCCGGGTGACCAGGCGCAGCCGGGCGTTCTCGGAACGCAGGTCGAGCAGCCCCTGCTTGGCGTCGAGGCCGAAGTCGACCGTGGCGGCCATGTCGTAGGCGCCCATCTGGTCCAGCTCGGCGTCCTCGGGCTCGCGATCGGTCGCGCGCTTGACCAGGTCGGCGTAGGCCGCGCGGGCGCTCCCGGCCAGCTCGAGGTCGAGGCCGTCGCCCGGAGGATCCTCGACGAACTCGATCACGCCGGCGGGATAGGGGAGGTGGGCCTGGCGTTCGAGGACGCGGAACGGGCGCGTCCCGCGGGCCAGGAGGTTCATCCGGCCGTCGTCCATCTCCTCGAGCACCCGCTCGATCGCGCAGGCGCAGCCGATCTCGCGCAGCCCGTCGTCGGACATCCACACGATCCCGAACTCGCGTCCCGAGTCCAGGCACTCGGCCATCATCGTCTTGTAGCGCTCCTCGAAGATGTGCAGCGGCACCAGCTCCCCGGGCAGCGCCACCAGCGCGAGCGGGAACAGCGGAAAGTCGTGCTGGACCTCGTCGGCCATGAGGCCGATTCTAGGCCGCGCCCCCCGACGTTTCGACCCCTGCGCCCCGGCGCGGCGGCCGGGCGTCAGATCCGGCGGGCGGTCAGCAGCAGGTTGTAGAAGATGGCCGGCGGGAGCACCGGCTCGAGCAGCTGCTCGTCGACGCGCTGGAGCAGCAGGTAGCCGTGGAACGCGTACTTGCGCCACAGCATCGGGACATCACCGGGGTCCGCGGAGGCCTCGAGCGCGCGGTTGAACCAGCCGAACCAGTTGGCGGTCAGCTCCTCGCCGCGCACGGCGACGTCCACGAAGCCGGCCCGGCGGGCGTGGCGGCTGAGGTCGCCGGGCTCGAACGCATGGATGTCGACGAACCGCTCGAGGTCGTGGTCCGAATCGGCGCCGTTGCGGTTGCCGTGGCCGTCGGCGCCGGGCGGCGGGGCCGGGCGCGCGCGCAGCACCCGGCGCCAGGCGGGGGCGAACAGCCCGGCGCCCCGCTTGGGTACCGAGGCGATCCGGTCGCCGAGGCGCGAGGGCTCGCCGGCGAACACGATCCGGCCGCCGGGCCGCAGCACGCGGTGAAACTCCGCGAACGCCCGGCGCAGGTTGGGCAGATGGTGCAGCACGGCGTGCCCGAGCACCAGGTCGAAGCTGGCGTCCGCGAAGGGCAGCGACTCGGCGTCGGCGCGGGCGGTCCGCACCTCGAGCCCGAGGCGCTCAGCGTTGCGCCCGAGCGTCGCCACCATGCCGGGGGAGATGTCCGTGCAGGTCGCCTCGGCCACGAGGCCCGCCTGGAGCAGGTTGAGGCTGAAATACCCCGTCCCCGCGCCGATCTCGAGCGACCGGTCATAGCCGTCGTCGAGCTCGGCGCCCAGCAGCTTGCGCAGCTTGCCCAGCACCTGCGCCTGGCCGATCTCGCCGAAGTCGATGCCCCACTTCGAGTCGTAGCTTTCGGCGGCGACGTCGTGGTAGCGAGTGTTGACGTCGCGGATGTCGTCCGCGGTGCGTAGGGCCTCCATGCCTCCGGCAGATTACCCTGTCGCCTCGTGCCGATAACTGCCCATGTCCAGCGCGATCAGCCCGCTGGAGTGCCCGCGCTGGAGCTGACCGGGGAGCGCACGCTCCCCAACGTGCCGGCCGAGAACTACTGGTATCGCCGGCATCTTGCCGTGTACGAGTCGATCGGCGCGCGGGTGATCGGCGGCCGGGTCATCGACATGGCCTGCGGCGAGGGCTACGGCTCGGAGGTCCTCTCGCGCGGGGCGGCGCAGGTCGTCGGCGTCGACGCCAATCCCGACGCGCACGAGCATGCCCGGCTGCGCTACCGCCGCCAGAACCTGCGGTTCGAACGCGGGCTGGTCGAGCGCCACGGGGAGGCCGGCGCCTACGACGCGGTCGTGTTCCTGCAGACGATCGAGCACGTCCAGGATCCGACGGCGGTGCTCGAGCACTTCCGCTCGCTGCTGGCGCCCGGCGGCGTCGCCTACGTCTCGACGCCCAACCTGCTCACGCTGGCGCCGCCGGGGGCGGCCAAGTCCAGCAACCCGTGGCACGTGCGCGAGTACCGGGCGCACGAGTTCGACGCGCTGTGTCGCGGGGTCTTCGGACACGTCGAGCTGCTCGGCCTGTTCCACGCCCGCAAGCTGCGCCTGCACGAGCTGGCGCTCGCGTGCGGTTGGGATGCGGTCCACGCCCGGCTGGGAATCACCAAGCCGTTCTATGACCGCTTCACCCCGGCGATCGCCGCCGGCGACTTCGCGCTGCGGCCCACCCGACTGGACCGCGCCCTCGACTTCCTCGCCGTCTGCCACTCTTAGCCGGGCTCCACCGCGCACCGATCAGACCGAGGGAGAGAGATGAGATACGTCAAGTGGCTGGCCGTCGTCGCCGTTCTGTGCGCCTACCCGGCCGTCGCCCTCGCCCACAAGGCCCCGTCCGCCGGCCAGAAGACCGCGCTGACCTCGGCCTTCGACAAGTACGTCGACAAGTCCGTCCCCGCCAAGTGCCTGCGCTACGAGGTCTCCACGGCCAACTCGGCCTACGCCCTCGTTGCCTTCGCGACCAGGCTGCCCCACTCGTGTCTGGCCGACGCCAGCGACGGCGTGGTCATCTTCCACCTCAAGAGCCACAGGTGGCGCTTCGTAACCGCCGGCTCGAGCTTCATCAGCGGCAGCGGGAAGTGCGACGTCCCCCACGTGCCCAAGAACGTGGCGGCCGACTTCAAGCTCTGCGGATAGACCGTCTCACCGTGACGCAGTGACGGCGCAGCGCCGGGGCGAGCTCGCGATCGTCCTGCACACCCACATGCCCTATGTCGAGGGCTTCGGCACGTGGCCGTTCGGCGAGGAGTGGCTGTGGGAGGCGATCGCCACCAGCTACCTGCCGTTGCTTCAGGTGCTCGAGCGGGCGCCGGTGACGCTGTCGCTGACGCCGGTGCTGTGCGACCAGCTGGAGTCGCCCGGCGCGATCGAGCGCTGCGTGCGCTTCCTGGAGGAGATCCGGCCCGAGTCCCATCGCCGCGACGCCGAGGAGCTGCGCGCGGCGGGCGAGCCGGCCCTGGCCGCGGAGCTCGAGCGCTCGGCGGCCGAGTACGCGGCGGCGGCGCGGCGGTTGCGCGGACTGGGCCCCCCAGGGCTGCTGGCGGCGCTCGGCGCCCACGTAGCGTGGACGTCGGCGGCGACCCACGCGGTGCTGCCGCTGCTGGCCACCGACGACGGCCTGCTGCTGCAGATGCAGACCGGGATCGCGTCGCACCGCCGCCGGTTCGGCGAGTGGGGCGGCGGCTTCTGGCTGCCGGAGTGCGCCCGCGGGTCGTGGCTGGATCCGCTGCTGCACGATGCCGGGGTCCGCGCCACGTGCGTGGAGCTGACGAGCGTGCTCGGGCTCGGGGATCCCCGTCACCTGAGCCCGCTCGACGTCGCCGACGGGCCGGTGCTGTGGCCGCTTGACCGCCAGTCGGTCGCGCTGGTGTGGAGCGAGCGCGGCTATCCCGCCGGCGCCGCCTATCGCGACTACCACCGGCACACCACCCACCGCCATCATGTGTGGCGCAACGACGGGGGCCCCTACGATCACGCCGCCGCGCTGGTGCAGGCGCGGCGCGACGCCGGCGACTTCGTGGCCCGCGTCGCGGCCCGGGTGGCCGCCGGCGGCGTCTGCGTCTGCGCGCTGGACACCGAGCTGCTCGGCCACTGGTGGTATGAGGGCGTCGCCTGGCTGGAGGCGGTCGTCGACCATGCCGCCCGCCGGGGCCTGGCGCTGACGACGCTCGACGAGGCGCTCGAGCGCCACGCGACCGTTCCCGCGCCGCCGGCGGTGCGCGACGCGGTGAGCACGTGGGGGGAGGGGGAGGACCTGCGGACCTGGAGCGGGCCCCAGGTCGCCGATCTGGCATGGCGAGCGCGCACGGCCGAGCTGCACCTGTTCGGCGGCGCGGCGCGGCCGTCACGCCGGGCGCTGCGCGAGTTGCTGGCGCTCCAGTCCAGCGACTGGGCGTTCCTCGAGTCCCGCCGGCTCGCCGGCGACTACGCGCGCCAGCGCGCCGACGGGCATTTCGACGCGCTCCAGCGAGCGCTCGCCGCGAGCGACAGCGGCAGCGGCAGCGGCGTCGGTGACGCGGCGCTGCGCGGACTCGCCCCCGACCTGGTCGGCGGGCCCGGCTGAGCCGGCGGCTGGGCTAGCCCCAGCGGAAGGTTCGCGGCGCCGCGCGCATCCGGATCAGCTTGGCCGGCGCGCCGCCCACGACCGCGTTGGCGGGCACGTCGCTGGTCACCACCGAGCTGGTGCCGATCACCGAGTTGTCGCCGACGGTCACGCCGCGCAGCACGCAGGCGCCGTAGCCGACCCACACGTTGTGGCCGATCTCGACGTCGCGCTTGTAGATGCCCTGCTCGCGGATGGGGCGCTCGACCTCGACCATGCCGTGATCGAAGTCGATCATCATCACCCGGTCGGCGATGATGCACTCGCGGCCGATCGCCACGTGCTGGAACGATGAGATCGTGCACTCCTGGCCGAGCACGGACTTGGCGCCGATGATCAGCTCGCCCTCGTGCACGCGGACCTTGGACCCGTGGCCGATCCACGACCAGCGACCCAGGGTGACCGTGGCCTGCTTGCCGATCTCGAACTTGACCCCGGGGCAGACGAAGCAGAGGCCGTCGGTGTGCAGGCGTCCACGCCAGCGCAGCTTGAGCCACACCCAGCGCGCCGTCAGCACCAGATAGCCCCAGCTGATCATGTGGTTGGCGCGGGCGAAGCGCAGGAAGGTCAGCGGCCCGCCGTGCAGCGGGGGCGGCTCGCCGCGGACGGCGGCGGGAAGCGGCGGGGTGATCGGCGGCGGGCGCTCCTGGGTGACGGCCGAGGGCACGCCCGGATCGTAGGGCGTCTGACGTCACGGCGGGCTCTACCCGGAGCGACCGCCCGGGCACCTGGCATGATGGCTGGCCGCCCATGAGCCCGACCGAAGAGCCCCTCGCCCAGCGCCTGCTCGACGGCGATCGCCGCGCGCTGGCTCGCGCCATCACGCTGGTCGAAAACGACGATCCCGCCGGTTGGGAGCTGGTGCGTGAGATCTATCCCAAGACGGGTCATGCCGCCGTGGTGGGTTTCACCGGGCCGCCTGGGGTGGGCAAATCGACGCTGATCGGATCGCTGACCAAGTTCGAGCGCGAGCAGGACCGGTCGGTCGCGGTGCTGTCGATCGACCCGTCCTCGCCGTTCACCAAGGGCGCCCTGTTGGGCGACCGGATCCGGTTGACCGACCACTTCCTTGACCCGGGCGTGTTCATCCGCTCGATGGCCAATCGGGGCGCGCTCGGCGGGCTGAGCGAGGCCGCGCTGCAGGCGGCGCTGCTGATGGACGCCTCCGGGCGTGATCTCGTGCTGCTGGAGACCGTCGGCGTCGGCCAGGCCGAGGTCGACATCATCGACCACGCCGACACGGTCGTGCTGGTGCTGATGCCGGGCTCGGGCGACTCCATCCAGGCGCTGAAGGCCGGGATCATGGAGATCCCCGACGTGATCGTCGTCAACAAGGCCGAGCACCCGCTGACCGACACGATGATCCGCGAGATCAAGGCGGTGCTGGCGCTCGGGCCCAAGCCCGACTGGCCGGTGCCGATCATCCGCACCGAGGCCGTGCGGGGCGAGGGCGTCGAGGAGGTGGCGGCCAAGCTGGCCGAGCACCGCGCCTACATCCAGGCCCAGGGGACGCTGTCCGAGCGCCGGCGGCGCAACCTGCTCAACGAGGTCCTGGCCATCGCCACGTTCCGTATGCGGCGCGAGCTCGAGGAGTCGGTCCGCGAGGACGAGCAGGTGCGCGAGTTGCTCGATCGCGTGGCCTCCCGCGAGCTCGATCCGGCCAGCGCGGCGACCAGCATCCTCGAGCGCGAACGCCAGGTCAGCCGCTGAGCCGGCGGCCGGCGCTCCGGGCCGCGCCGCTCCGGGCCGCGCGCATCCACCGGCTCGCCCACGGCCACTAGGATGGAAGTTCTTCGCCAGCGACCTCGGAGGCGCACCCCATGCCCAAGACAGTGATTCTCTCGGCGGCCCGGACGCCGGTCGGCAAGCTCGGCGGAGGGCTGGCCTCGGTGGACGCCACCGAGCTCGGCGGGACGGCGATCAAGGCCGCGCTCGAGCGCGCCGACGTCGCGCCGCAGGACGTCCAGCACGTGATCATGGGCCAGGTGCTGCAGGCCGGTCAGGGGCAGATCCCCTCGCGCCAGGCGCAGATCAAGGCGGGGATCCCGAAGGAGGTCTCCTCCGAGACGATCAACAAGGTGTGCGCGTCGGGCATTCGTGCCGCTGGACTGATCGACGCCGCCGTGCGCGCGGGCGACCTCGACATCGCGGTCGGCGGTGGCATGGAGTCGATGTCCAACGCGCCGTACATGCTCAAGCAGGCCCGCTTCGGCTTCCGGATGGGCGACGGCAAGGCGATTGACGCGATGATCAGCGACGGCCTGACCAATCCGTTCAGCGGCAAGCACATGGCTCAGGAGGCGTCCGAGGTCGCCGCGGAGCTGGAGATGACCCGCGTCGACATGGACCGCTGGGCGCTGCGCTCGCATGAGCTGGCGATCAAGGCGACCGACGAGGGCCGGCTCCCCGAGGAGATCGTCGCGGTCACGATCAAGGGCCGCAAGGGCGACACCGTCGTCGAGATCGACGAGGCCCCCCGGCGCGACTCCTCGCTCGAGGGCCTGGCCAAGCTGCCGCCGATCTTCCTCAAGGACGGCACCCACACCGCGGGCAACTCGCCCGGCGTCAACGACGGCGGCGGGGCGCTGGTGCTGGCCTCCGACGAGTGGGCCAAGGCCAACGGCAAGAGGCCCCTGGCCACGATCCTGGCCCAGGCCGCCGTCGCCGACGAGTTCGCCTATCTGGCCCGCACCCCCGCGAAGGCGGCGGTCAAGGCGCTGGAGAAGGCCGGCCTGAAGGCCGAGGACATCGACCTGTGGGAGATCAACGAGGCGTTCGCCTCGGTCACGCTCAACTCGATGCGGATGCTCGGGATCGACGAGGACCGGGTCAACGTCAACGGCGGCGCCGTCGCGCTCGGCCACCCGATCGGCGCCTCCGGCGCGCGGATCCTCGGCTCGCTGATGCTCGAGCTTCGGCGCCGTGGCGGCGGGCTCGGGTGCGCGGCGATCTGCTCGGGCGGCGGCCAGGGCGACGCCGTGATCATCGAGGTCAATGGCGGCTGACGTCGTTCTCGACGCTGAAGACAGGGAGTCTGCCGCCAGGCAGACTCCGAGCGGATCCGCCCCCGGCGGATCCGCCGCCTTCTTTGACCTAGACCGAACGCTGATGGAGGGCTCGTCGGCCTTCCAGTTCGGTCGTGCCGCCTATCGGGCGGGACTGCTCAGCCGGCGCCAGCTGATCGCCGACGGGTGGGCCAACCTGATGTTCAGGCTGCGCGGGGCGAGCGACGAGTCCTCGCACGAGCTGCGCAACCGGATCTCGGAGTCGCTCGAGGGCATCCGGGTCAGGGACATGGACCGGCTCGGCGCCGACGTCCTCGCCGGGGTCCTGCCCCGGGTGTATCCGCAGGTGCTCGAGATCGCCTACCGCCACCAGGACGAGGGGCGGCGCGTGTACATCGTCACCGCCGCCTCTCAGGACCTGGCCGAGATGCTCGCCCATGTGCTCACGTTCGACGGAGCGGTCGGCTCGCAGTTCTCCGAGATCGTCGATGGCGTCTACACGGGCCGGCCCGCCGGTCTGTTCATCTACGGACGCGACAAGGCACGCGCGATCGAGCGGCTCGCCCACAGCGAGGCGATCGACCTGGCCGACTCGTACGCCTACTCCGACTCGGCCTCGGACCTGCCGATGCTCCGTCTCGTCGGACACCCGGTCGCGGTCAATCCAGATTCGGCGCTGGCGAGCGCCGCCCGGGAGGAGCGGTGGGAGGTGCTCCGCTTCGACCGGCTCGGGCGCCGGCTCAAGGCCGCGGCCGGGCTGCTCGGGGCCGCGGCCGCCGGCGGGGTC
>DATAWL010000068.1:0-36984 GCA_036267215.1 Solirubrobacteraceae bacterium
GACGGCGAGATGCGGGCGCACATCGTCGATCGTGAACACGGCCACCACGCCGGGCGCCGCGCGCGCCGCGCGCGTGTCGATCGCACGGATCAGCGCATGGGCGTGCGGGCTGCGCACGAAGCAGGCATCGAGCATTCGCGGCAAATGGATGTCGTCGACGAACCGCGCCTTCCCTCTCAGGAGGTCGGGGTCCTCGAGCCGTGTCGATCCCTCGTTTGGCGCGCGATCCATGTCTACAAGTTTAAGGGATCGTAACGAACCGTTTAAGCCTGCCTGGAGATACTCGCGCGTCAATTGCGGGAGGTGGAAGCCATGCGGCTCCTCACACGGGTTCTCGCGCTCGGCGCAGACGAGCGCGGCACGACGGCGATCGAATACGCGCTCATCGGCGCGCTCATCTCGATCGTGATGATCACGGCGGCCACGACCATCGGGTCGACCTTGACCAGCACCTTCAATTCGGTCTCGAGCGCGCTCTAAATACCCGGGCCGCCGGCCCGGGCGGGTTTCCGCCGGGCTTTGACGGTTCTTTGTTGGGTCTTTGTGCCGAATTGCTATGATGGCTCCCGTGGCCCCGTTTCAAGAGGGCCCGGAAAGCAGGGAGCGCATGAGACCCGGCACCCAGCGAAAACTGGCGCCCGCGGCCGAACGGCCGCGCGGCCTTGCCGTGCTCTTCTGACGTGGCGGAGCCTCTCCTCGAGGTCGACGGCGTGTCGGTCCGCTTCGGCGGGATCGTGGCGCTCGACCATGTTTCGTTCGCGGTGGAGCAGGGCTCGATCTGCGGCCTGATCGGCCCCAACGGCGCCGGCAAGACGACGCTGATCGACGCCATCACCGGCTTCGTCCGCCACACCGGGCGGGTCGAGCTCGACGGCCAGGACGTCGGCGCGCTCGCGCCGTTTCAGATCGCCCAGCGCGGCTGCGCGCGGACCTGGCAGGGCACCGACCTGTTCGATGATCTCGACGTGCGAGAGAACCTGGCGGTCGCCACCGGGCGGGCCGGCAGCACCCGCCCGCCGAGCGGTGGCCCCGGCGGCAGCGGCCCCGGCGGCGGCGGCCCCGGCGGCGGCGGCGAGCCGGACGTCGACGCGACCCTGCGGCTGCTCGGCCTGGACCCGATCGCCGAGGCGATGCCCGCCGAGCTGTCCGAGGGCCAGCGCAAGCTCGTCGGTCTGGCCCGGGCGATGGCCGGCCGGCCGCGGCTGCTGTGCCTCGACGAGCCGGGCGCCGGCCTGGACACCCGCGAGAGCGAGGCGCTGGGCGAGCGCCTGCGCGAGCTCGCCGACCAAGGCCAGTCGACTCTGCTGATCGACCACGACATGGGCCTGGTGCTGGGAATCTGCGACCGTGTCGTGGTATTGGAGTTTGGACGCGTGATCGCGAATGATGCGCCCGACGTCGTCCGCGGCGACGGCGCGGTGATCGCCGCGTACCTGGGCGGTGGCGCGGCTGCGGCCGCTGCCGCGGGGGACCCTGCAGCCCAACCACAGGGAGAACGAACATGACTCACCGAAACCTCGAGGACCTGCTGTCAGCGTCGTCCAATCCGGCGGCGCTGCTGCGCAACTCGCAAGCCGGGCCCAACGTGTACCCCGGCGTCCCCGCCGAGTACACGAACTGGCGCGACGAACAACAGGCCTGGCAGCAGTCGTGCGTGCTGTTCAACCAGTCCTACCACATGGCCGAGCTGGCGGTGACCGGCCCGGACGCTCTGTCTCTGTTGTCACGCCTCGGGGTCAACACGTTTGACAACTTCGCTATCGACAAGGCCAAGCAGTTCGTGCCCTGTACCCCGGACGGGTACGTGATCGGCGACGTCATCCTGTTCCACCTCGGACCCGACGACTACAACCTGGTCGGCCGCGCGCCGGTGCTCAACTGGGTCACCTTCCACGCCCAGACCGGTGATCTCGACGTCGAGGTGACACTCGACCAGCGCAGCGCGCTGCGCAGCGACGGCCGGCGCCGGTTCTTCCGCTTCCAGCTGCAGGGGCCCAACGCGATGGAGGTGATCGAGGCCACGCTGGGCCGGCGGGCGCCGGATTTGAAGTTCTTCAACATGACCACGGTGACGATCGCCGGGCGTGAGGTGCGGGCCCTTCGTCACGGGATGGTGGGCCAGCCCGGCTGGGAGCTATTCGGGCCCTGGGAGGACGAGGCGCCGGTCCACGAGGCGCTTCTGGCCGCCGGCGGGCCGTTCGGGCTGTGCCAGGCCGGCGGCCGCGCCTACTCGTCCAACACGCTGGAGTCCGGCTGGATCCCGTCCCCGCTGCCGGCGATCTACACCGGCGACGCGCTGAAGTCCTACCGGGAGTGGCTGCCGGCCACCGGGTACGAGGGGTCGGCGTCGATCGGCGGCAGCTTCGAGTCCGCGGACGTCGAGGACTACTACTTCACCCCCTGGGATCTCGGCTACGGGCACCTGATCAAACTCGACCACGACTTCATCGGCCGCGAGGCGCTGGAGGCGATGACCGACGACGACCATCGCCAGAAGGTGACCCTGGCGCTCGACGACGACGACGTGACCCGCACGATCGGCACCATGTTCGGCCTCGAGGGCCAGCGGGCCAAGTTCATGGACTGGCCGTCAGCGGTGTACGCCATGCACCCGTTTGACCGGGTGACCATCGGCGGCGAAACGATCGGCGTGTCGACCTGGATCGGCTACAGCGCCAACGAGGGCAAGATGCTCACCCTCGCGGTGCTCGACTCCGCCTACGCGGAGCCGGGCACCGAGGTCACCTTCGTGTGGGGTGAGTCGGGCGGCGGGTCGGCCAAGCCGACGGTCGAGCGCCATGTCCAGACGGAGCTGCGGGCCATCGTCGGCCCCGTCCCCTACGTGGAGGCGGTGCGCAAGTCCTACGCCCCGGGCAGCTGGCGGGCCGCCCACGCGCCGCGCGCCTGACGGGCGCGGGCGGCGCGCGCGGAACGGGCGGCGCGGGCCGCCTCGGGCGCCGGCGCGGTGGCCACCCGCCCGGGCTGGGTGCGGATGGCGCGCACGATCATGGCGACGATCACGACGAAGATGGTGGCGGACAGGGCGATGTTGGCGATGAGGGCGAGGACCATTTCAGTGACTCCTTGTGCGTGGGGATGGCACAAGGGTCGGCCTGCGCCCGAAGACGAACGTGGGATCGCCGTAAGCCGTGCCTAAGAGGTATCTGGGAGCCTTCTCATCGTCGCGGCGAGCGCGGCCCGAGCCGCCGCGTGACCGGGGACGCCGTGCACCCCGCCGCCCGGAAACGTGGCCGCGCTGCCGAGGTACAGGCCGCGCAGCGGAGTGCGATACGGGATCAGCGCCGGCCGCGGGCGGAAGATCAGCTGGGGCAACGCGTAGCTGCCTCCGCCCACGTCTCCGCCGACGAGGTTGCGGTTGCGGCGCTCCAGCTCGGGCGGAGTGAGCACGTGCCGGCCCAGGATGCGGGCGCGAAAGCCGGGCGCGAACCGCTCCACCTGCGCCTCGATCCGCTCGACCGCCTCCGCCGTCGCCGCCGCGGTCCACGCCCATCCCGGGGGCGGGCGGGTGTAGGCCCAGGCGGTGTGGCGCCCCTTCGGAGCCCGGCTGGCATCGGCGATCGACTGCTGGCCCAGCAGCAGGAACGGCCGTCCCGGCGCAACGGCCGGCCGCGCGGTGATCGCCAGCATCTCGGCCTCGTCCCCGCCGACGTGGACGGTGCCCGCCCCCCGCGCCGACGCCGCGGTCCAGGGGATCGGACCGTCGAGCGCCCAGTCGACCTTGAGCGTTGCCGGACCGGGGCGATAGCGGCCCAGCGCCCGGATGTAGCGGCGCGGCAACGCGCCGGCCGTCAGCGCGACCAGTGCCCCGGGCATCGTGTCCGCGATGACCAGGCCGGCGTCCAGCCCCTCGCCGCCGGCCAGCCGCACGCCGGTCACCCGGCCCCGGCGGCTGGTGATCGCCACGACCTCGGCCCCCGTGCGCACCGTCCCACCGAGGGCGCCCAGGTAGGAGACGAGCGCCGCGGCCAGGCGCCCGGCGCCGCCCTCCGGACTCGGCCATCCGCGGCCGTGCCCGAGCAGGTTGAGGTACACGGCGGTGATCGCGCTGCCCCGCCGCCCCAGGGCCACGTCGCCATGCAGCGCCGACCCGTACAGCCAGGCGCGGGCCGCGGGCGCCGCGAACAGCTCCGCCGCCAACGCGGTGGCCGGCATCAGCGCCACCCGGCCGAGCGCGGCCGCCCGGACCGGCCCCAGGCCGGCGAGCAGCCGGGCCGGTCCGGCCAGCGGCGGAAAACCGGACAGCAGCGTGTGGCGCACGGCGTCGAAGTGGCCCACCAGCGGCGCCGCGAACCGCCGCCAGGCCTCCCCATCCCCGGCGCACAGCTCCTCCAGGCCGCCCGCCGTCCGCTCCACGTCGCGATACAGCGCGATCGCGCGGCCGTCAGGCAGCGGGTGGGCGTAACACGCCTCGGGATCGATCCAGCGCAGCCCGTGCTCGGCCAGCGGCCAGCGCTCGAACACCGGCGACGCCGCGCCGGCGGGATACACCGCGGAGAACGTGTCGTGGGCGAACCCGGGGAGCGTCAGCGCCTCGGTCGCCACCGCCCCACCGGCCCGGGGCGCCGCTTCGAGCACCGTGACCGCGATGCCGGCGCGGGCCAGGGTGATCGCGGCGGCCAGCCCGTTGGGCCCGGATCCGATGACCAGCGCGCGCACCTCGATATCCTTTCAATAGTCAGGGCCGGGACCCAGGAACGGGATCACGGGGGGCGAAAACGCAGGGAGAAGTGAAGGCCGGGGCAATGTTCACCCCATCCATCCTGGATATGGCCCATGAGGCGTTCATCTCCATGGACGCGGCCGGCCGCATCCTCGAGTGGAACCGGGCCGCCGAGCTGACGTTCGGCTACGCGCGCTCCGAGGCCGTCGGCCGGCAGCTGGCGGACACGATCATCCCCGAGCGGCTGCGCGACGCCCACCGGGCGGGGCTGGCGCGCTATCTCTCGACCGGCGAGTCGGTCATCCTCGACGCCCGGACCGAGCTCACCGCGCTGCATCGCGACGGCCACGAATTCCCGATCGAGGCCACGATCTCGTGCCTGAACCCGGTGCCGAACGGCGGCCGCCGCGACGGGGCCACCTTCCACGCGTTCGCGCACGACATCTCCGATCGCAAGCTGACCGAGCAGGTGCTGCGCGCGATGCAGGCGGTCACCCAGGCGATGGCCCGGGCCGATACCGCCCACCTCGCCCTGTCCGCGCTGCTGGCCGAGCTGGGGCAGAACATGGATTGGGACGTCGGCGCCTACTGGATGGTGGAGCGCGACGGGACGCTGGACATGGCGGCCCGCTGGGCGGCGCCGCGAATCGACGCCAGTGAGTTCGTCAAGGCCGGCGGACGCTGGCGGCTGGCGCCGGGAACGGGCCTACCGGGCGAGGCGGTGCGGCGCGGCGCGGCGGTCTGGTTGCGCGAGCTGTCCCCCGATTCCGGTTCGCCCGGAGCCCAGCCGGCAGCGCTGACCGGACTGCCCTCGGCGATCTGCGTGCCCGTCCCGCGCGATCTGCGGATCGTCGGCGTGGTCGAGTTCTTCTGTTCCGCGCTGCGGGTCAGCGACGCCGCGATCGCCGGCGCGCTGGCGACGGTCGGCAGCCAGGTGGGCGAGCTGCTGGGGATCGTCGAGGATCGCGCGGCATTGATGAAGAGCCTCGAGACGCTGGCCCTCACCGATCAGCTGACCGGGCTGCCCAATCGGCGGGCCTGGGAGGAGGGCCTGGATCGCGAGCTGTCGCGGGCGGCGCGCGAGGCCCATCCGGTGTGCGTCGCCGTGATCGACCTCGACGAGTTCAAGCGCTACAACGACGACCGCGGGCATCTGGCCGGCGACGCGCTGCTGACCGCGACCGCCATCGCCTGGCGCAAGGAGCTGCGCGGGGCCGACCTGCTCGCCCGCTACGGCGGCGAGGAGTTCGCCGCGGTCATCCCCGCCTGGCCGCTGGAGACCGCGCTGGCCATCGTCGAGCGCCTACGCGAGGCGACCCCCGCCGGGCAGACCTGCTCGGCGGGCGTGGCCCGCTGGGACGGCAGCGAGTCGGCCCTGGAGCTGTTCGGCCGCGCCGATGCCGCCCTCTACGCGGCCAAGCAGAGCGGCCGCAACCGGACGGTGTCGGCCGACTGAGGCGCTGGCGGCGGGGGTGCCGGCGGCGCCTGCAAACATCCCAACCAACCCGCTCTCAGCGCCGCCAGGGGTGTCTGCTTTCCACAGGAAGGCAAACGCCCCATCGGATCACCAGCCGCCAGTCAGTGGGGCGTTTGCATACGCCGGCGCGGCCAACCACCGCCCGGACACCTTCGATAGCCGCCGTCGACGTCCGCGTTCCCATACCCCGCCCCAGCGCCCACGACAACCACCCGGGCCCCAGCGGCGGTGGAATCACCCACCTACCGGGTGGCGGCCCGCCACAGCGAAACCGTCAGCAGGGCCACGGTGGCCACCGGCAGAATCCACCACGCCGTCGCCCCGGCCCCCGCGACCGCCGCCGTCACCCCCAGGGCCACCGCGACGCCGAGCGCGATCCGCCAGTCGTCGCCGACGACGAACTCCCACAAGAAGAGGGCGAACGCGCGCAGCCGGTTCATGCCCCCACCGCCGCCTCGTCGCCCCCCGGCGCGGCCGCCATCCGCCGGCGCAGGGCCGCGACCATCGCCAGCGCCAGTCCGAGCGTGACGGGAATGATCGCGAGCAGCGCCGCGTCGCCGCCGGGCCAGTGACCGCCCGCCCCCTCGGTGCCCCAGAAGATCCCGAACGACGTCAGCATCACGCCCACGCAGAACTTCAGCGTGTTCTCCGGCACCCGCGCCAGCGGCCCGCGCACCGCCACCCCGGCCGCCACCACCACGGCGATCGCGACCGCCGCCGCGGCCGCCGCCAACCCGACGTCGTGCTGGTTGGCGCCGAACGTCAGCACGATGAACACCACCTCCAGGCCCTCGAGCAGCACGCCCTTGAACGCGACCAGGAACGCGTAGCCGTCGATGCCGTCGCCCCCAACCGCGCCCGCCCCCCGGGCCGCCGCCAGCTCGTCGTCGTAGATCTGCAGCTCGTCGTGCAGCGCCTTCAGGCCCGACGCGCGCAGGATCGCCTTGCGCAGCCACTGGAGCCCGAAGATGAGCAGCAGTCCGCCGACGACGACCCGCAGCACCCCGATCGGCAGGGCCGTGATCGCCGGCCCCAGGGCGGCGGTCAGCGCCGCCAGCACCAACAGCGCGACGCCCATCCCGGTGAGCGCCGAGCGCCAGTTCCGGGTCGATCCGACGGCCAGCACGATGGTCAGCGCCTCGACCGCCTCGACGGCACAGGCGAGGAGCACCGAGAGCGCCAGGCCGACCTGGGAGCCGGTCACCGCGGCCCTCCGGCGGCTGCCGCGATCGGCTGCGCGAGCGCTGCGATCACGCGGTCTGGACCTTGGCCGACGCCTCCAGGCCGAGCTCCTCGATCGCCTGTTCGCGCATCTTGTACTTCTGCACCTTGCCGGTGACCGTCATCGGGAACGCGTCGACCAGCTTGACGTAGCGGGGGATCTTCTGATGGGCGATCTTGCCCTCGCAGAACGCCCGCAGTCCGTCCGCGTCGAGCGTGGCCTGGCCGCGCGGGATCACCCAGGCCATCAGCTCCTCGCCGTAGCGCTCGTCGGGCACTCCGATCACCTGCACGTCGGCGATGTCGGGGTGGCGGTACAGGAACTCCTCGATCTCGCGCGGGTAGAGGTTCTCGCCGCCGCGAATCACCATGTCCTTGCTGCGGCCGACGATGTTGACGTAGCCCTCGTCATCCATCGTCGCCAGGTCGCCGGTGTGCATCCAGCCGTCGGGGTCGACCGCCTCGGCGGTGCGCTCCGGATCGTTCCAGTATCCGGCCATCACGCTGTAGCCCCGGGTGCACAGCTCGCCCGGATCGCCCCGCGTCACCGTGCCGCCCTCGATCGGGTCGATGATCTTGACCTCGACGTGGGCGTGCACGCGCCCCACCGAGCCGACCCGTTTCTCGACGGGGTCGTCGTGGGCGGTCTGGGTGCTGACCGGCGAGGTCTCGGTCATCCCGTAGGCGATGCCGACCTCGCCCATGTGCATCAGCTCGATCACCCGCTTCATCACCTCGACCGGGCACGGCGAGCCGGCCATGATCCCGGTCCGCAGCGAGCTGAGGTCGTACTCGCCGAAGCGCGGGTGGTCGAGCTGGGCGATGAACATCGTCGGCACCCCGTACAGCGAGGTGCATCGCTCGGTGGCGCATGCCCGCAGCGTGGCCTCCGGGTCGAAGCCCGGCGCCGGGATCACCATCACCGAGCCGTGGGTGGTGGCCCCGAGATTGGCCATCACCATGCCGAAGCAGTGGTAGAACGGCACCGGGATGCACACGCGGTCGCGTTCGGTGTACCGGCAGTACTCGCCCACCATGTAACCGTTGTTGAGGATGTTGCGATGGGTGAGGGTGGCACCCTTCGGAAAGCCCGTGGTGCCGCTCGTGTACTGGATGTTGATCGGGTCCCCCGGCGCCAGCTCGTCCATGCGGGCGTGCAGCCGCGCCGCGTCGACGCCGGCGCCCTCCGCCAGCAGCTGCGTCCAATCGGGGCCGTCCAGGAAGACCAGCCGCTCGAGCGCTTCCAGCTGGGGCCGGACCTCGGCCACCATCGCGCGGTAGTCCGAGGTCTTGAAGCCGGGGGCGGCGATCAGCATCCGGCAGCCCGACTGCGTGAGCGCATACTCCAGCTCGCTGGTCTGGTAGGCCGGATTGATGTTGACCAGGATCGCGCCCAGCTTGGCCGTGGCGTACTGGACCATCGTCCACTCGGCGCAGTTCGGGGCCCAGATCCCGATGCGATCGCCCTTGGCCACCCCGGCGGCCAGCAGCCCCCGGGCCAACTCGTTCACCGCCTCGTCCAGCTCGGCGTAGGTGTAGCGCAGATCCTGGGCGCAGGACACGAGCGCCTCGCGGTCGCCGAAACGGCTCACCGCGCGCTCGAAGTTCGCCCCGATCGTCTCCTCCAGCAGCGCCGGTGCGGTCGCGCCTCGCGCGTAGGACTCGGTCATCGCCTCTCCTTTGGGCCAAGCGTGCTGGGACGGGCTCCAAGCCTCACCAGGGCGATTCTACGGCCGGGGTCAGCCCCCTGATGGCGTTGCCGGGACGGTCTGTCCCATACTCAGAGAATGACTGCACCCCTCATGTGTCACGTTCTGCGCGAGGACCCGGATCTGGCCGACGCCGTCGGCGAGGACGCCCGGAGCCTGGCCGTCGCCCGCTGCCTGGCCCCCACCCTGCGGCTGGCACGCGGCGCCTGGACGCCGCCCGGGGCCGACACGGTGGGCGCCGGCATCGGCCTGCTGCTGCTCCACGGGCTGATCCTGCGGCGGGTGGGCGTCGACGGCCGCTTCGGCGCCGAGCTGCTGGGCGAGGGCGATCTGCTGCGTCCGTGGCAGGGCGAGGACAGCGCCTCGACGCTTGCCCGGACGACCGGATGGCGGGTGCTCCAGCCCGCGCGGCTGGCCGTGCTCGACGAGTCGGTGGCCGAATCCTTCGCCTCCTACCCGCAGCTGACCGGTCGGCTGGTGGCCCGGGCGCTGGAGCGCTCGCGCAACCTGGCGCTCAACATCGCCATCATCCACCAGGCGCGCGTCCATGTGCGCCTGCACATGCTGTTCTGGCATCTCGCGGACCGCTGGGGCCGGGTGCGCAGCGAGGGCGTCGTCCTGCCGCTCCAGCTGACCCACTCGGTCCTCTCCGATCTGGTCGCCGCTCGCCGCCCGACCGTGACCACCTCCCTGTCGGAGCTGCACCGGCAGGGGCTCGTCGCATCGGTCAGCGGCGGCTGGCTCCTGTTCGGCGAGCCGCCGGGCGAGCTGCTGGAGGTTCAGGCGGTCGACGTCCCCGTCGGCGGCGGACCGTCAGGCAGCTGACGCCCCGGTCAGCGGGCTGACACCCTCGTCAGCGGGCTCACACCCCCGTCAACGGACTGACACCGGTCAGCGCACTGACGCCCGTGTCAACGCACTGAACCGCAGTCAGCGCACCGTGAGCCGGGCGTGCATGCCCAGCTTCATGTGCCCGGGCATCGAGCAGTACAGCTCGTACGTACCGCGCCCCAGGCGCCAGCGGGCGGTGCGGATCTGCCCTGATTGGGTCACCCCCACGCCCTGGGCCCGCCCGACCATCTGGCCGCGGCCGTTGAGCCGCCGGACCATCACATCGTGCGCGTCCTGACCCCGGTTCCACAGCTCGACGATCACGGTCCCCGCGGGCACCCACGACCGCGACGGCCACAGCGACCACTCCTGGGCATAGACGAGCAGGTGCGTCGGGGCGCGAGCGGCGATCGCCGGCGCGGGCGAGCCGGCCGCGCCGGCCGAGCCGGCGGCGCCCCACGCGCCGCAGCTCAGGGCGGCGACGAGCGCGATAAGGGTCGATGAGCGTCGCATGGTCAGTTGATCAGCTGGTAGCGGGCGTACCGGTTGGCGTCGGGGATGATCGCGGCGGCGTCCTGGCCGAACCACTGCTCCAGCAGCGAGCAGTAGACCCCGCGGAAGTCGACGTTCTCCCTCTGGTTGCCGTTGACGTCCAGGTCGGTCAGCGACGGCCACTCGCCGACCATCGTGCCCGTCGCCCGGGTCCCGATCAGCATCGACACGCCGGCCGCGCCGTGATCGGTGCCCTTGGAGCCGTTCTCCAGCGCCCGGCGGCCGAACTCAGACCACACGTGCACCAGCACGCGGTCGGCCAGCCCGCGAGCCTCCAGATCGGCCTGGAAGGTCGCGATCGCCTCGGCGATCACCGGCAGACCAGTGTTGAACGTGGCCGCCTCGGCGGAATGGGTGTCGAACTGGGTCTCCGGCGTCAGCGCCACGCAGTGCAGCGGCAGGCCGGCGGCGATCATCGCCGCCAATCCGGCCAGTCGCTGGGGGAAGTCGGTGCCGGCCGCCTTGGGATAAGCGACCGGGCTGGTGTAGGCGGCGTCGCCGTCGGCGGTGCGGAACGGCGCCAGCGCGCGGCGCACGATCCCGACCTCCGACGCCGCCTGGGCCACCTGGGCGATGGCAGCATCCCCGGAGTGGCGCTGGGCGTCGCCCAGCGACGACGCCGAGTCGAGCGTCTCAGAGAAGATGTCGCCCCACACGTCCTCGAGCCACAGCGAGAACGTCTCCGGGCGGTCGATCGCGGCCACCGGGTTGCGCGCGGTGGCCAGGGTGGGATTCATCTCACTGTCCATTGAGAGGCCCTGGAGCGGATTGGTCGGCGAGCCGACGATGTCCAGATACCGCCCCAGCCACCCGGTCATCAGCCGGGTATCGGACGCGCCGACCTCCCAGTAGTGACGCGAGGTGAAGTGCGACATGTCCGGGTCCGTGTAGCCGATCCCCGGGAACACGGTCATCTTGCCGGCGTCGTGCAGTTGGGCGAAGGCGGCCGCGGCCGGCCCCCAGCTCAGCGACGGATCCTCGCGGAACGGGGTCCCGCTGCCCGGAGCCACCGCCAGCGTCGGGCGCAGCTTGATGTACGTGGGGTCCGCGGTGGGGGCCAGCACTGACAGCGCGTCGATGCCGCCGGCGAGGAAGATCGAGACGAGGATCGGGCTGTTTGATCCCTGCAGGGTGGCCGCCTCGGCGATCCCCTCCGACAGGGCGCGCCCGCCCAGGCCCAGGCGCCCTGCTCCGTAGACGGAGAGCATGCCGCCGGCCGCGCCGAGCAGGAAGCGCCGCCGGTCGACGCCGGTGCCGGCGGGAAGCGGCATCCGCGGGTCCCAGTCGCGCGGGTCGGGCCGGCCGGACCCGGCCAGGGCGGCGCGCATCGCCTCCGAGCGGGAGAAGCCGTCGCAGCAGGTGGCGCGCGTGCGGGGCATCAGCGGGTCTGCCAGTCCGGGCGGGGCATCAGCAGGTCTGCCAGTCCGGCGTGGTCGGGATCAGCGCGCGCAGGGCGTTCTGGCGCATGACGCGGTAGGGCACCTGCTCCCAGTCGGCCTTGATCAGCCGCTGCGCCGAGCGGCTGAACGACAGCAGCGACCGGTGGGTGGCCTCCGAGATCGTCGGGTTGTCCCAGAACGCCAGCGCCCGGGCGACGGCCTGGGGCGCGTTCTCGCGTTCGGGGTAGTGCTTGCTCTCGGGGTCGATGGCGGTCTCCTCCAGCGCGTAGTTGACGGCGGTGAACCGCCCGGACCACCGCGACGTGTCCAGCCAGTGGGTGTAGTCCCACCCGGCGACATTGGGCGGTTCGAACAGCCGCTGCCCGGTGAGCTCGCCGATCCAGGCCCAGGAGTTGGTCTGGACGGTGCGCCGCTGGGCGCGCAGCAGGCCGGCGCAGTAGACGACCGGCGGGATGACCATGCGCGCGCCCTCGTAGAACAGCGGGTGGCGCAGGATCGCCTCGACCAGCGGCCGGGCCTCGAAGCCGCCGGCGCGGTAGGCGCGCTCCAGCGCCCGCAGCGTCGGGCCGGGGATCGGCTCGGCGATGAAGTACCCCCAGAGCTTGGGGATCATGAACGAGGGGTGCAGGGGGTGCTGCACGCACAGCCGGGCCGTGTCCAGGTAGGTGAAGCGCCCGCGGTGGCCGAAGATGACCTTGACCCCGTCGTCGTGCAGTTCGGGGTCGAAGCGGAAGTTCGACGGGCCGCTGCCCTGGTTCCAGGTGTTGGTCCATCCGGTCAGCGCGCGGGCCTGGTTATGCACGTCGCGCTGGCTGTAGCCACGCTGGGCGCCGAGCGTGAACAGCTCCATCACCTCGCGCCCGTAGTTCTCGTTGGGGCTGTACTTGGTGTTGGCGTTGCCCGACAGCCACAGCAGCATCGCGGGATCGCGGGTCACGTCCACGAGCAGGTCGTGGAAGTTGCCCAGCCAGTGCGCGCGCATCATCTGGTTCTGCTTGAGCATCAGCCCCTGAGTCGCCCCATCGATCGAGGTCGCGAACCAGCTGTGCCAGATCAGGGTCATGCGCTCGACGAGCTGATGGGTGCTGCGGACCATGCGGTCAAGCCACCAGCAGTGGTCGTCGCCCCACACGTCGACCGGGTCCAGCGGCTGTCCGGGCGCGCTGTGCGGCTTGGCTCCGATGAGCTGGGCCGCACCGGACGGGCGGGTCAGAGACGCGACGGCGCCGTCGAGCCCGAGGGCGGCCAGACGCTTGGCGTCGCCGGGCTTGGGACCGAAGCCGGCGCGCCACAGCAACCGCGTGGCGTGCTGCTCGGTGAACCGGCCGGGGAAGGTCTCTGTCGGGGAGCTGGGGAGCGAGGGCATGGGTGAACGTCAGCGCCGGGCGCGGGCGCCCGGCCACGGCTTCATCGGCAGCTTCGCCACCCCTCTTGACCGACCCGGCACAGGGGGCTGCTGAGCTTGTGTTTGGGGGCGAGTTTTGGCCCTCGGCTGATCCGTTTCCGTCCAAGGTGCGTAAATAGGGTGCTATCGCTCATTAAGTCGCAACAGAGCCTGTGCGCGCGCGCAATCTGCGTGCCAGCTGGCCGGAACCACTGGGCGAGCAGATCACCAGTGATCTGGTGTGCCGTGGCGGCCGTAGAAGGGATGCGATGCGGATGCCCGCGTTCGAACCGAGACGGAGACGCCGATGACCACGCAGCAGGTGCTCGCCAAGGCGGGACCCCTCTTCAAGTAGCGTCACGCTGTGCTCCGCCCGCCATTGCGCTTTCGCCAATCACGCTCGGATTTGCTCTGCCTCGCGGACGAGGACCTGATGTCACGGGTCCACGACGGCGACGCACGGGCATTCGAGGTGGTCTTCGACCGTCACGCCGATGCCGCGTTCTCATTGGCGTACCGAATGTGCGGGCGGCGCAACAGCGCCGAGGATGTCGTCCAGGAGGCGTTCCTCTCGCTGTGGCGCAGCGGCGCCCGGTATGACGCCGGACGCGGCAGCGTCCGCTCCTGGGTGCTCGGGGTGGTCCGCAACCGGGCGATCGACCTGTTCCGCCGTGAGTCGGGACGCAGCGGGCGTGACGTCAACGCCGACGGGATCGTGGAACGCATACCGGGGCCCGAGGACACTGCCGCCGAGGTCGAGCGCCAACAGGGTGCGAGTGAGGTGCGGACCGCCCTCAGGGATCTGCCCGCCGAGCAGCGCCAGGTCATCGAACTCGCCTACTTCGGTGGTTTCACCCACAGCCAGATCGCCGAGATGTTGCAGCTGCCCCCCGGTACCGTCAAGGGACGGATGCGGTTGGGGCTGACGAAGCTACGGATGGCGCTTGGCGACACTTCAGGGGCAGTGCTATGACCACAGAGGCCCCATGAGCGAATCAGACCACAGCGTGCCCGGCCGCGAGTGCGGCGCCGACGTGGCCGCGTATGCGCTCGGATCGCTCGACGCCGTCGAGGCCGAGGACTTTCGCCGTCATGTCGAGACGTGCTCGGTGTGCCGCGACGAGTTGGCCGCCTTCCAGGAGGTCATCAATGCGCTGCCCATGAGCGCGCCGGCGCATCGTGCGCCCGCCGGTGTGCGTCGCCGGGTTCTGCATGCGATCGCCGAAGAGCCCAGGCCCCCCGGCGACGCCGCGCGCGGGGCGGCCTCACCCCGACGGGGTTTCCCATGGCGTCTGCCCGTACCCGCGCTGGCGATCGGCGCGGTTCTCGCGCTCGCCGTGGTGGTGGTCATCGGAATCAGCCTGGGCTCATCGGCGGGCGGGACCCGCGTCATCCGGGCTCAGGTCACCGGGCAGGGCAGTGCCCAGCTCAAGGTCGCCGGCGGGCACGGCGAGCTCGTCGTCCGTGACTTCTCGCCGCCGCCGGCGGGGCAGATCTACGAGGTGTGGGTCCAGCGCGGCAAGAACTCCCCCTCGCCGACCAGCGCCTTGTTCAGCGTGACCGCGGGAGGCGACGCCGATGTCGACGTGCCCGCCGACCTGCACGGGGTGGACCTGGTGATGGTCACGCCTGAGCCGGCCGGCGGCACGAAGGTCCCGACGCACCCCCCGGTCATCAGCGCCGCCCTCACCTGATCTCCGGCGATACGCCCGCGGGTGATCCGGAGCGGGACGCCCTGCGTAGGAAGGGTGCCCGCGAAACCGACCCATCGGAGATTTCAGATGCTGGGACTCGACAACCCAATCCACATCGCTTTCATACTCATCGTCCTGCTGCTCGTGTTCGGAGCCAAGCGCCTGCCCGAGATGGGCAAGTCACTGGGCGAGGGCCTGCGTGGGTTCAAAGACTCGATCAGCGGTGAGAGCCCCGCGAGCCACATGACGGCGGAGCCGACGGCGCCGCGCGTCGATGAGCTGACGGCGGCGAGCCCGATGGACATCACGTCCGAGCCCGAGCACCACACGGTCGCCGCCGAGCGTCCGGTCGAGCGGACCTCGGTCACGCCTGCCGCCTAGGGCTGAGCCACCCCCAAGGACACTGAGGATGCAGGTTCCAGGCGCGCTCGCGCCCGTCAAGCTCCGGCCGGTGGGCCACGACGCGCACATGAGCGTCGTGGATCATCTCGAGGAGCTTCGCACGAGGCTGATCGTCTCGCTGCTCGCAGTCGCGGTCGCGTTTGGCCTCTGCTTCTGGCAGAACCACCAGCTCCTGCGGGTGGTCAACGAGCCGCTCGCCCACAACACGCAGGCGCAGGTCCGGGCCGGCCACGGGCCCCTCGGGGCGACGTACGCCGTGCAACAGAGCACGCGCGATGTCGCCAAGCAGCTCGACACGGTGGTCGCACTGCTGCGGACCCAGTCCGGGTCCTCAGCCGCCCGGTCCGCGCTGAGTCAGGTTCAGCACAGCCTCGGCCGGGACCTCACGCGCCTCTCCGCCCCGCCGAACGGCAACCTCCCGGTGACGCTCGGCATCGGCGAGCCGTTCACCACGACGATCACCGTCACCCTGCTGTTCGCGCTCATCCTGTCGCTGCCGGTGCTGCTCCTGCAGGCCTACGGCTTCTTCATGCCGGCGTTTGCGCCTGCCGAGCGACGCCGCATGCTCCCAGTGGTGGCCTCCATCCCACTGCTGTTCGCGGCCGGCGTGGCGTTCGGCTATGAGGTCGTGCTGCCAGCGGCGCTGCACTTCTTCCAGAACTTCAACAGCAGCGAGTTCAACGTGCTCGTCCAGGCCAGCCAGTACTACAAGTTCGCCGCCACGACCCTCCTGGCGATGGGACTGCTGTTCCAGGTCCCGGTGGCGATCATCGCGGTCACCCGGGCCGGCCTGATCACGCCACGGCAGCTGCGCCGCAATCGCCGCTGGGCGGTACTGGCCTGCTGCGGAGTGGCGGCGATCTTGCCCGGCGACGCGATCACCATGCTGCTGGAGACGTTGCCGCTCTACTTCCTGTTCGAGTTCAGCGTCCTGATCGCCACCCTGTCCGAGCGCCGCGAGCGGCGGCGTGCGGGCACCGCGGATCGAGCCGGGCCGGCGGACCACGACGAGAGCTTGTAGAAGGACGCCCGGGATGCAAATCGCGATCGTTGGGGCCGGCGTCTCGGGTCTCGTGGCCGCCCACCTGCTCGCACGCGAGCACGATGTCACCGTGTTCGAGGCCGCCGACTACGCAGGCGGACACACCAACACCATACGAGTCGACACCGCCGACGAGACCCACCACATCGACACCGGGTTCATCGTGTTCAACGACCGCAACTACCCCAACTTCCAGCGGCTGCTGGAGCGTCTGGCGGTAGCCACCCAGTCGTCGACGATGACCTTCAGCGTCAGTGACGGCCGGGGCGACTTCGAGTACAACGGATCCTCTCCCAACGGCCTGTTTGCCAAGCGCGCCCATCTGGTCACTCCTTGGTTTCACCGCATGGTCGCGGACATGGCACGCTTCAACCGCGCCGCGCGCGCGCTCGCCCATGACGGCGCACACGGGGATGACGGCCCCGAGCTTGGCCAGTGGCTCGAGCAACAGCAGTTCTCCAGGCCGTTCATCGATCGGCTGATCGTGCCCCAGGCCTCGGCGGTGTGGTCGGCCGACCCGGCGCAGATGTGGTCCTTCCCAGCGCGGTTCATGGCCGAGTTCTTCGACAATCACGGCATGCTCGCGTTCCGCGGTCGACCGCGCTGGCGGACCGTGAGCGGAGGCTCGGCACGCTACGTCGAAGCCCTGTTGGCCGCCTTCCGCGGCCGCCTCCGGCTACGCACGCCGGTGCAGACGATCGTTCGTGGCGAGGAGCACGTGCTGGTCACGCCGCGCGGCGGCGACGCCGAGCCGTTCGACCACGTGGTGCTGGCGACCCATTCAGACCAGGCCCTGGCGCTGCTGCATGATGCGACCGATCAGGAGCACGCGCTGCTCGCCACCATCCCCTACCGGGCCAACGAGGCGGTGCTCCACACCGACACCCGGCTGCTCCCACGCCGCCGCCGCGCCTGGGCGAGCTGGAACTACCACCTTCAGGAGCCGTCGGACGGACGCACGACCGTCACCTACCACATGAACCGCCTCCAGGCCCTGACCGCCCAGCGCGAGTTCTGCGTCACGCTCAACCGCAGCGCGAGCATCGATCCCGAGCGCGTCATCCGCCGGATCGCCTACGCCCATCCGGTCTACACCCGGGAGGGGATCGCGGCCCAGCGCCGCTTCGCGGACATCAACGGGCAGCGCCGCACCCATTTCTGTGGCGCGTACTGGGGCTGGGGATTCCACGAGGACGGGGTGGTCAGCGCCATGCGGGTCGCCGAGCGTTTCGGGACGCGCCTGTGAATCAGCGATCGAGCTGCATCTACATCGGGACCATTCGCCACCGCCGGGCCCAGCCGCCGCGGGAGTTCCGCCACCGACTGACGTTGGCATACGTCGACCTGGCCGAGCTGCCCGAGTTGCTCGGCGGACGCTTGCTGGCCCATGGCCCGGGCGCGCTGCGCTTTCGCCGCCGCGACTACCTCGGGCCGCCCGCCCTACCGCTCGACACGGCAGTGCGCGACCGGGTGTCGGAGCTGAGCGGGGCGCGCCCCATCGGCCCCATCCGGCTGCTCACCCAGCTGCGCTCGTTCGGCGTCTGCTTCAACCCCGTCAGCTTCTACTACTGCTTCGACGGCGACGGCGACCGGCTCCACAGCGTGCTGGCCGAGGTCACCAATACGCCGTGGGGTGAGCGCCACTCCTACCTGCTCTCCGAGCGCGGCGTCGGTCCCGCGGTTCTATCGGGCGCGTTCGCCAAGCAGCTGCACGTCTCGCCGTTCATGGGTATGGACCATCTCTACGAGGCCCGTGCGACGACCCCCGGCGCCACCCTCTCAGTGCACATCGACAGCCGCCGCGACGGCGCCACAGTGTTCGACGCGACCCTGGGGATGGAGCGCCGCGAGCTGACCCGGGGCACGGTCGCACGCATGACCGCGCGCCATCCGCTGGCCAGCGCCCGCGTCCTTGCCCTCATCTACGGGCACGCCATCGGTCTCGCGCTGGCCCGCGTCCGCGTCCACCCACATCGCCCGGCGACGACCCGATGAGCGCCTCCAATCACGCCGGCGCCCGACGGGCGGCCGCGCTGCTGCTCGGTCTGATCCGAGTCGGCTGCCTGACCATCGTCGAGGACGGCCGGCGGCGGACGTTTGGCTCAGGCGCTGCGCCGGCGGCCACCATCGACGTCCACGACCCGGCGTTCTGGCCGATGCTCTTTCGCGGCAGCCGAGGTCTGGCTGAGTCCTACGCCCGCGGCTGGTGGGACTCGCCGGACCTGGTGGCGGTCATCCGCCTCGCTGCGCGCAATGCTGTCCTGATCGACCGGGTGCGGTCGGTCACGGCGCCGTTGTGGGCGCCGCGTCAGCGTGTACGGGCGCTGCTGCGCCGCCCCAGCCGGCGGCGCAGCCGCCGGGACGTCACCGCCCACTACGACCTCGGCAACGAGCTGTTCGCACGGATGCTCGACCCGACGATGATGTACTCGTGCGCCCTGTTCGAGCGGCCCGGCATGACGCTGGAGGAGGCGTCGGTGGCCAAGCTCGAGCGGGTGTGCGAGCGCCTCGACCTCGGGCCGGACGATCACGTGGTGGAGATCGGGACCGGCTGGGGCGGGTTCGCGGTCCACGCCGCCGCCACGCGTGGCTGCCGGGTGACGACCACCACCATCTCGCGCGAGCAGCACGACTTCGCGATCCGGCGCGTCCGCCGCGCGGGGCTGGAGGACCACGTGACGGTGCTGCTGCGCGACTACCGCGACCTGCACGGCCGGTTCGACAAGCTCGTCTCGATCGAGATGATCGAGGCCGTCGGGTGGCAACAGATCGGCCGCTTCTTCGCCCGGTGCGCTGAGCTACTGACCCCACACGGCGTGATGCTGCTCCAGGCAATCACCATCGACGACCGCGCCTACGAGGTCGAGAAGGCCTCCAGATCGTTCATCAAGGAGTACATCTTCCCCGGCGGGTGCCTGCCCTCGATGGAGGTGATCATGCGCCAGGTGGCCCGCCGTACCGATCTGCAGGCCGTCGGCCTGGAGGATCTCACCCCCAGCTACGTCGAGACCCTACGCCGCTGGCGCCACAACTTCGCCTCCCATGCGCGCCAGCTCGACGCGCTGGGATACGACGAGCGCTTCCGGCGCATCTGGACCCTGTACCTCGCCTACTGCGAGGGTGGCTTCGCCGAGCGCCGCATCTGCGACGTGCAGCTGCTGCTGGCCAAGCCCCGGTGGGCGGTCAAGACCGCGGCCGGCGCCGGTAGCGCCGCGATCGCCGCGGCCGGCTGACCGCGATCGCGTTCACCCCCTCCGCCCCGACGTCAGCTATCTGACGTACCGGGCATCCGGTCAGGCGTCGGGCTCGCAGAACAGGAAGACCGAATTGGCCTGACAAAAGGAGCGATCTGTATGACTCATATCAATCTCGAAGCAGTGGACAAAGACGGTGCCATTCGCGAGGCGGCCGAAGCGGTCGCCGGCGACACTCGCCTGTCCTTCCTGCGCAAGAGCGCCATGGCCGGCGGGGCCGCGCTCGGCGGCGGCGCGATCCTCACCGCCCTGATCCCCGGTACCGCGCTCGCCAACGGCGCGCCGCCCAGCTCGTTCGGCAAGGGCGACATCGGAATCCTCAACTACGCGCTCACGCTCGAGTTCCTCGAGCGCGCCTTCTACAACGCGGCGACGTCGAGCGGCAGGATCACGGACCCCAAGACCGCAGCGTTCCTGAAGACGACCACGCGGGACGAGCGGGCACACGTCGCCTTCCTGCAGAAGGCGCTCGGCCACAAGGCCGTCAAGGAGCCCAAGTTCGACTTCCAGGGGATCCCGAGCGACCCGGCCAAGTTCGCCGCGACGGCCTACGTGCTGGAGAACACCGGCGTCCATGCCTACCTCGGACAGGCCGGCAACATCAAGACCCCCGCCTACCTGCTGGCGGCGGCGTCGATCGTCACGATCGAGGCTCGTCACTCGGGCGCGATCGGCTCGATCCTGGGCAAGCCCATCTCACCCAACGGCCCGTTCGACAACGGCTATCCGGCGAGCAAGGTTCTGGCGGCGGTCAAGGCGACCGGCTTCATCAAGTAGCTCCCGTCGGGCTCAGGCCGAGTCGGGGCGTGACGGGTCCGCCAACCCGCCCGGCGCCGTCTCGGCCTCGATCACCCGCTGGGCGATGGCGTAGGCGGCGTTGGCGGCCGGGACGCCCGCGTAGATCGCCGTGTGCAGCAGCACCTCGGAGATCTCGGCGGGCGTCAGGCCGTTGCGCAGGGCCCCGCGGACGTGCATCTCGATCTCGTTCTCGCGCCCCAGCGCGGCCAGCACCGCGAGCGTGATCGCGCTGCGCATGGGGCGGTCCAGACCGTCCCGGGTCCACACGCTGCCCCACGCGTAGCGGGTGATGAAGTCCTGGAACGGCGCCGTGAACTCGGTCGTCCGCTCGATCGCCCGGTCGACGTGGGCGTCGCCGAGCACCGCCCGGCGGACCTCCATCCCGGCGTCGTGGATGTCGTCGGGTTCACTCATGAGCCGCTGCCCGTGCCGAGATGGCCCGCGATCAGCGCGGTCACCTCGGCGGCCCGCTCGACGCTGGCCAGATGGGCCGCCGGGTCGAGCACCTCACACCGGGCGCCCGGGATCGCGGCGGCGATCGCCTCGCCGTGCTCGGGCGGGATCGACGGGTCCTGGCGTCCGGCGATGACCAGCGTCGGGGTGGTGATCCCGGGCAGCCCGCCACGCAGGTCCATCGTCGCGATGGCCTCGCAGCAGCCGGCGTAGCCCTCGGCCGAGATCGACGAGATCATCGCCCGGTAGTGGGCGACGAGCCCCGGGTTGGCGGCCGCGAACGGCGATGTGAACCACCGGCCGAGCACCGCGTCGGCGACCACCTCGGGCGTGCCCGCCGCGCGCACGGCCGCGGCGCGGTCGCGCCACCCCTCCGCCGGCGGCAGGTACGCCGACGTGCAGATCAGGACCAGCCGGTCGATCCGGTCGGGCGCGTTGATCGCCAGCCATTGGCCCACCATCCCGCCGATCGACAGCCCGCAGTAGGAGACCCGCTCCAGGCCCAGCCGATCGATCATCGTCAGCACGTCCTGGCCGAGATCGTCCATCGTGTAGGGCCCGTTGGGGACCGGGGAGCCGCCGTGGCCGCGGTGCTCGAAGCAGATCACCCGCCGGCCCTGCGACAGCGGCGCGACCTGCGGCTCCCACATGTCCAGCGTGGTGCCCAGCGAGCCGCCCAGCAGCAGGACCGGCGCCTCGGCGGGGCCGGCGGCGGAGCAGTTGAGGTCGACCGGGATCATCGCGCGTGGGCCTCCAGAGCCCGGTCGATCAGCTCGGCTGCGCCCTCCGGCAGCGGGGCGTCGCCGCCCGCGGCGGACTCCAGGTTGGCCCGCATCCGCTCGGGGTCGACGATCAGCCCCTCGAGCAGCTCGCGTCCCCACGCCGTCGCCGAACCGGTCAGCGACAGCAGCTCGCGGTAGGTCCCCCACTCCGCCTGCCACGCGCCCGCCGCCCGTTCGTGCTCCTGCTCCATGGCCGCCATCGCGGTCGCGACCAGGCCGGGGGTCCGCTTGGCGCAGGCCAGCACGGACACCGCGCTCACCGGGTTGCGCTTGTGGGCCATCGCACTCGAGCCGCCCCGCTCCGGACCACCGCCCTCGCGGCATTCGGCGACCTCCGGTTGGGCCAGCAACGTCACGTCTCGGGCGATCTTGGCCAGCACGCCGCAGAATCCTCCCAGAGCCGCGGCCAGCGCGACGGGCCGCAGCCGGATCGCCTGCCAGGGCACGACCGGCTCGGCCAGGCCCAGCTCGGCGGCGACGCCCGCGGCGATCGCCGGTCCCCGGGCGCCGACCGGACCGCCCATCTGCACCGCCAGCTCGCCGGCATCGACCGCCTGCAGCGCCCGCCGGCCCTCGTCGAGCCCCACCAGCCAGCCGGCCGCGCGCAACCCGAAGGTGATCGGCAGCGCCTGCTGGAGCAGCGTGCGCCCGATCATCGGCGTCGTCCGGTGCACGTCGGCCAGCCGCGCCGCGGCGTCGGCGGCAGCCCGCGCGTCGGCCTGCAACGGCCGCAGGGCCCGCCGCGCGATCAGCATCAGCGCCGTGTCGGCGATGTCCTGGCTGGTCGCCCCGAGGTGCACGGCCTCGCGCGCCCAGTCCGGCACCGCCGCGCGCAGCGCCTTGACCAGCCCGACGACCGGCGTGGCGCTGTCGGCGGCCTCCCGGCCGAGCTGGCCCAGATCGAAGTGGTCGGCCACGCACGCCGCGGCGATGGCCTCGGCCGCGGCGGGCGCGATCAGGCCCTCCGCGGCGCAGGCGCGCGCCAGCGCCGCCTCCACGTCGAGCATCGCCTGCAGCCAGGCCACGTCGCCGACCTGCGAGGCGACCGGGCCGCGCGCGTAGATCTCGTCGAACAGGCCCGGCTCAGATGGCAAAGAAGACCGTCTCGCCCGGTCCCTGGAGGCGGATGTCGAACCGGTAGCCGCCGTTCTCGGGCTGGGCCAGCAGGGTGTGGCGGCGGTCGGCGGGGACCCGGCGCAGGATCGGGTCCTCCGCGTTGGCCTCCTCCTCGTCGGCGAAGTAGATGCGGGTCACGACGCGGTTGAGCATGCCACGGGCCATGACCGTCACGTCGATGTGGGGCGCCTGCAGCTGGCCGCCCGCCTCCTTGACCCGGCCCGGCTTGACGGTGACGATCTCGAACACGCCGTCGCCGTCCTCGACCCCGTAGCGGGCGAACCCGCGGAACCCGGGCATCTCCGAGGCGCCGCCGTAGCCGTAGAGGTCGGCGAACCGGCCGTCGGAGTCGGCCTGCCAGATCTCGATCAGATGGTCCGGGACGGGCGCCCCGGCGCCGTCATAGACCGTGCCGGTGATGGTGACCGCGCCGGGGGTGCCCTCGGGGACGGCGTGCGGCCCCTCCGGCCAGGGCAGCCCGATGGCGAAGTACGGGCCGACCGTCTGGGATGGCGTCAGCTCGAAGATCAATGTGCCTCCTCGAACGGCGTCGCGGCCGGGCCGCGCAGGTAGATGTCGAACTGGTAGGCCTGGGCCCAGTCGGGCTGGGTCTCGTGGATCGAGAAGCGGGAGATCATCCGATCGCGGGCTCCGTCGTCGCGAACCGAGTTGAAGATCGGGTCATACGGGAAGAACGGGTCGCCCGGGAAGTACATCTGGGTCACCAGCCGCTGGGTGAAGGCCCTGCCCATCAGCGAGAAGTGAATGTGGGCCGGGCGCCAGGCGTTGTAGTGGTTGCCCCACGGATACGGGCCCGGCTTGATCGTCAGGAACCGGTATCGGCCCTCGTCGTCGGTCAGGCAGCGGCCCGCCCCGGTGAAGTTGGGATCCAGGGGCGCCGGCCAGTTGTCCCAGCGGTGGCGGTAGCGACCGGCCGAGTTCGCCTGCCAGATCTCGACCAGGGTGTTGCGCAGCGGCTTGCCCTCGGTGTCGAACACCCGCCCGGACACGGTGATCCGCTCGCCGATCGGCTCGCCCTCGTGCTGGGCGGTCAGGTTGGCGTCGTCAGGGGTGATGACGCGGGCGTCGCCCAGCGCCGGGCCGGTGATCTCGGTGATCGTGTGCGGCAGGTAGATCAGCGGTTGCTTGGGATGACGCAGCGAGGTCGACTTGTACGGCGGATAGTCGAGCGGCGGGTGGGCATCGGCCGGCTCGCGCAGGTAGTTGCCGGGCGTGTTGCCGACCGGCGTGTAGATCGGCTCGGTGGTCTCCTCGGTGCTCATCTTCAGTCCTCTCTCGGTCAAGCGGTCATCTGCTCAACAGCTCGCGCAGCGCAGAGAGCTCCTGGTCGGTGGGCGGCGGCGTCCTCCGCGGTTCGTCCACGACCGCCAGCTCCCACCCGGTCGCCTCGCGCACCCGGTCGATCTCGACGCCGGGATGGACCTGGGTCAGCGTCAGCTCGCAGGTCTTCGGGTCGGGCTCGAGCACGCCCAGGTCGGTCACGACCGCGGTCGGCCCGCGGCCGCGGAAACCGAGCCGGCGGCGATCGCCGGGTCCGTCGCCGAAGCCCACCGTCGTGCGGAAGTCCAGGCGCTCCACGAAGGTCCGGGCCGAATGCGGGGCGATCACCACCACCTCCTGGCAGCAGGCCGCGATCTCGGGGGCGCCGCCGGCGCCCGGCAGCCGCGTCTTGGGATGCCCGTACTCGCCGATCACCGTCGAGTTGAGGTTGCCGAAGCGGTCGACCTGGGCGGCGCCCAGGAACGCGACCTCGACCCTCCCGGGACCGATCCAGTAGTTGAACATCTCGGGCACGGACACGACGGAGTCGGCGGTCTCGGCCAGCTCGCCGTCACCGATCGACAGCGGGATGTGGAACGGCTTGGCCCCGATCGTCCCGGATTCGTAGACCAGCACCAGGTGGGGGTTGTGCACCATCCGCGCCAGGATGGCCGCCGTGCTGGGCCGGCCGACGCCGATGAACACGGAGTTGGCGTGCTCGAGCCGCCGCGCGGCGACGATGGTCTGGACCTCGCCGGAGGTCGCGGTCTCGGTGGTGGTGGTCATGTCGTGGTCTCCACCTCGTTGAGGACGTGCTCGCGCATCCAGGACTCGAACTCGTCGCGATCGCGGCTCAGCTTGTCCCAGAACCGGTAGAAGTCGTTGTCGCGCGTGGTGATGCCCAGGCTGTAGGACGGCTGCGAGCCGCCGGGCGCCTCGGCCACGACGTCGATCACCCAGCCGGGGATGACCACGCCGCCCGGCCGGGGCTCGAGCCGGTCGACGATCCGCTCCACCGTCGCCAGCGCCCGGTCGGCGCTGAGCACCGCCTCCTTCTGCACGCCGGGGATCCCCCACAGCTGGACGTTGCCCTCGCGATCGGCCTCCTGGGCGTGGACGATCGCCACGTTGGGCCGCAGCGCCGGGACGGCCGTCAGCTCCTCGCCGGTGAACGGACAGGTGATCGGCGCCACGTGCGTGATCGGCGCCAGATCGGTGCCGACGTAGCCGCGCATGACCGCGAACGGCAGCCGGGCGGCCCCGGCGGCGTAGCGGTTGGCCATCCCCGCGTGGCTGTGCTCCTCGAGGTCGATCGGGTGCGGCCAGCCGTGTTCGACGGCGTCGCGGAAGCGGTGCAGGGATCCGACGCCCGGGTTGCCCCCGTAGGAGAACACGAGCTTGCGCGCCGCCCCCATCCCGATCATCTGGTCATAGAGGATGTCCGGGGTCATCCGGATCAGCTCCAGGTCGCGGCGTCCCTGGCGCAGCACCTCGTGGCCGGCCGCGAACGGGATCAGGTGGGTGAAGCCCTCGATGGCGACCGAGTCGCCGTCGTGGACGAGCTCGGCGACCGCCTCGCTCAGTGTGCCCAGCTCAGCCATGCACGGACGACGGGATCGGCGCGGTCTGCCCCAGCGGCAGGCCCACGTAGTTCTCGGCCAGCGAGGTGGCGGCCGCGGTCGAGCTGGTGACGTAGCTGAGCTGGGAGCGCTGGAGCCGGCGGCCGTACTCGTCGTCGGACGGGTCCAGGTGCAGCATCGTGGTCATGAACCAGGAGAAGTGCTGGGCGCGCCACACCCGGCCCAGGCAGCGATCGGAGTACTCGTCCAGCCCGGCGTCCGAGCCGGCGTGGAAGTGCTCGGTCAGAGCGTGAGCGAGCACGGTGACGTCGGCCACCGCCAGGTTCAGGCCCTTGGCGCCCGTCGGCGGCACGATGTGGGCCGCGTCGCCGGCCAGCAGCAGCGAGCGGTAGCGCATCGGAGCGGCGACGAAGCTGCGCATCGGGGTGATGCTCTTCTCGAGCACCGGGCCCTCGTCGAGCTCCCAGTCGGCGTGGGCCAGGCGCTGATGCAGCTCGGACCAGATCCGGTCATCGGGCCACTCGGCGATGTCCTCGTCGGGAGCGACCTGGATGTACAGGCGGCTGCGGGTCAGCGAGCGCATGCTGTGCAGCGCGAACCCCCGGTCGGAGTAGGCGTAGATGAGCTCGTCGGTCGAGGGGGCGACGTCGGCCAGGACCCCCAGCCACGCGTACGGATACTCGCGGCCCCACACCTGCAGGTGCCCGTCGGGGACGGTGGGACGGCAGATGCCATGAAACCCGTCGCAGCCGGCCACGATGTCGCAGCGCAGCTCGTGCTCGGCCCCGCCCTGGGTGTAGCGGATCACCGGCTCGTCGTGGTCCAGGCCCTCGACGCTCACGTCAGTGCACTCGAACCGCAGCGGCGCGCCCGCCGCCAGCCGCGCGACGATCAGGTCCTTGACCACCTCGGTCTGCCCGTAGATCATCACCGCCCGACCGCCCGTCAGCTCGTCCATCGCGATGTGGTGGAGCTCGTGGTCGAAGCACAGGTAGATCCCGCCGTGGCGCAGGCCCTCGCGGTCCATCCGCTGCCCGACGCCGGCCTGGCGCAGCACCTCCATCGTGCCCTGCTCGAGCACGCCGGCGCGGATGCGCGCCTCCACGTACTCCCGGCTGCGCGCCTCGAGGATCACCGCCTCGATCCCCTGACGATGCAGCAGCTGCCCTAGCAGCAGACCGGCCGGACCGGCGCCGATGATCGCCACCTGGGTTCGCTCGAGCATCAGCTCAGCAATATATTGCTTTTGTCTGGTCGCAGAGCGCCCGAACGAACGCTGTGCGAACAAACGTCAGTCGACCCCGGGGGCTTCGGGGCTCCGCCGGCTACAGCGGTGAGCCGAGCTCCTGGATGTGGTCGGCCTCGCGCGGACCCGGGAACGGCCGCTCGAGGCAGAACTCCTGGAGGGTGGACTCGGGCACGCCCTCGACGCCGGGGGTGTCCGACGCCTCGCCCCGGGTGTGCGGGTCGTCGGCGAAGCCGCCGACCTCCACCGAGTGCTCGGGCGAGCGGTAGCCGGAGATGCCGATCAGATGCAGGTGCAGCGCCTGGCCCAGCTGATCGAGCCGGGCGGCGATCACCGGCTCCTCGTTCACGGTGTAGTCGGTGCCGGGCGCCGGGAAGAAGCCGTACGCGCCTCCGTGGGCCACGAACGGGGTGTTGACGCACCCGCCCGGGGGCGCCACCGCGCCGCCCGTCGACAGCGTCTGCGCCCGCGCCGCCTCGGCGTCCAGGACGGCGGCCTCGTGGGACAGGGTGCGGTGCAGGCTGGTCAGCTGCCCGGCCGCGTGGCCGCGCGCGCGCTCGGTGCTCAGCTCGCGATTGATGATCGACAGGCGCAGCTGGGCGATGTCATCACGCTCGACCAGCACGGCCGCGGTGGCGCGGCGCCGGCGGTCCTGGACGGCGGCCAGGCGTACGGTCTGGGCCTGGACGGCGACGCGGGCCGCGGCCACCGCCTTCGTCGTCGTGACGTTGTTGCGCTCGATCGTCGTCAGGTCGCGGATCCCGTTGAGCAGCTGATTGAAGCCGCCGGAGTCCACGACGACGTTCATCAGCGTCGGGGGCGGCGACTCGTACTCGGCCCGTAACTCGGTGGCCAGCGCGGCCAGATCCTTGGAGTAGGTCGCCCGCAGCGCGGCCAGGCGGGCCCTCGCGGCGTTCAGCTGGGTGGTCACCGTGCCCAGCAGTTGCTGCTGGGTGTCGACGCTGGCCTGGACCTGGCGCAGCCGGCCCTCCAGCGAGCCGATCGACCCCTCGAATCCCTGGATCCGCTTGGTCTGGGCGGCGATCTCGGACCGCAGCTGCTGGGCCTGCTGCTGGCCGGCCTGGTACCGGCTGGACAGATCAGCGGAGCTGGGCGCCGCGATCGCGACCAGCCCGGCGGCGGACAGCAGACATACGGATGCGATGCGACGAGCGTTGAGCATGCGGATCGGCGAAGGCGACCGGGTGCTGGCACCGATCGCCGCCGCGCGACGCTAGCAAGCGGACTGCGTCCAACGGGAACTTCCTCCCTCCTGCACTGAAACTTTCACCCCCGGCGCCGACCGCTCCGCAGGCGACCGCGACCAGTGCGCAGGCCGCAGGCGGCCGGCGCAGCCCAACCTGCGGGCTCACTCAGCCTGCGGGCTTCCCGCTGGTGCCCGGGCCGCCCTTGACGGTGCCCGAGCCCGTGCCGGTCGTCCCGGTCCCGGTCGTCCCGGCGCCGGTTGTCGCGGTCCCGCTGGTCCCCGTGGTCCCGGTCTTGCTCCCCGTCGTCCCCGTGGTGCCGGTCGTGCCCGTGGTCCCGGTCTTGCTGCCGCTCGTGCCGGTGGTGCCCGTCGTCCCCGTCGTGCCGGTTCCGCTCGTGCCGGTGCCGGTTTTGCTGCCGGTCGTTCCGGTCGGCGCCGATCCGGACCCGAGGGTCACCGTGCCGTTGGTCGTCGAGGTCGTGCCCGCGCCGGCGATCGGCGTGACCACGACGACGGTTGACACCGGGGTCGCCGCCGGCGGAGTCGGCGTCGGGGCGGGCGTCGTCACCGGGGCCGCGACCGGCGTGCTGGGCGCCGTCACCGGCGCGGGCGCGCTCTCACCGCGGCCCTGGAGGGTCCCGCCGATCCGGGCCTGGCCGCTCCCCCCGGTGCCCGATCCCCCGGTCACCGTCGTGGGTGCGGTGGACAGCGGCGTGGAGGAGACTGTCGTGCGCGACCGGGTCACCGAGCCGGCCGCCGATGCGTTGGGCCCGGGCAGGTTGGTCGACGCCAGCTGGGCGATGGCCTGGGCCGGAACCGCCGTCCGGATCACGCCCGAGGCCTGGGCGAAGGAGCCCGCCGAGCCGGGGATGCCGGGGCCGGTGAACACCTGCCCGAGGTCGCTGATCCGGCTCAGGCTGCCGCCGGTCAGCACCAGCAGGGCGCCGATGATCGCGACAGGGATCAGCGCCGCCGCAAGCCACGCGCCGTAGATCTGTCGCCCCCAGACACGAGCGAGACTCATCCGACCGTCATGCTAAACAGCGCACCGTTTCGTAGTCCAGCGCTGCAGGTTCGTGTACGGAAACAGCCCGAATAACTGCGCTGTTGCAATGCAATTTGACCTTCGACGGTAGATTCCCGCCCAATCCGCATCGCGGACGTTCCCTCGCCATGGCCCGATTCTCGATCGCACGTTCGCTGCGCCTGGCGCTCATTGGCCTGGCGATCGTCCTTTCCGTGGTGGCCGCGGCCGGCATCGCCCGCCTCTACAGCGCCCGCCAGAACTACGAGAACGTCCTGAGCCAGAGCTCGGATCTGTCGACGGCGGTCGCCAACCTGACCAGCGCCGGCGTCGTCCAGGTCGAGATCCTGCATGACGCGCGCGGCCGGGCGGCCCCGGCGGCCCGGCGCCGGGCCGCCGCCGCGTTCGCCCGCTCGGCCCAGACCGCCACCGCCCTGGCGGCGTCAGATCCGGTCAGCGCCCGTATGGTCGCGCAGCAGATCAGCCTTCAGCGCACCGCGGCACAGCTGGCCGCTCACGGCCGGCTGAGCTCCGCCGGCGCCGGCGGTGGGCCACTGGCGCGATCCGGGGCGATCGCCGACGCCCTCCAGGCGCGCCAGCGCGCGCGGGAACTGGACGCCGATGAGCGCGATCGCTCGCAGTCCCGGCACGCGATCACGGTGGTGATCGTGGCCGGCGTGCTGGCCCTGCTGGCCGGCCTGGCCCTGGTCGCCGTGCTGGTGCGCTCGATGCGCCGGCCTCTGGACGAGCTGGTGGGAGCCACCGGCGAGCTCGCCTCCGGCCAGCTCGAGCGCCGGGTCGATCCGGCCGGGCCGCGCGAGCTGCGCGAGCTGGGCCTGGCGTTCAACGCGATGGCCAACGACCTCGCCGACGCGCGGCGGCGCATCGAGGACGAGCGCCTGCGCCTGGCGGTGACGATCGAGAGCCTGGGCGACGGGCTGATCGTCACCGAGACCGGTTCGAGCACGATCGCCACCACCAACCCCCGGGCGGCCGAGCTGGTCCCCGCGCTCGTCCCCGGCCGAGCGGTCGACGAGCCGGACAGCCCGCTCCCTCCGCTGTCGGCCGCCCTGGAGCGCGAGGTGGTGATCGACCACGGGGGGCGCAGCCTGGCGGTCACCGCCGGCCGGCTGGGCGGGATCGGCGGCGGCGTCGTGTGGACCGTCCGCGACGTGACCGAGCGGGCCGCGCTCGAGCAGGCCAAGAGCGAATTCGTCGCCACCGCCTCCCATGAGCTGCGCAGCCCGCTGACCTCGATCAAGGGCTTCGTCGAGCTGCTCGAGCGCAGCCCCGGCGAGATGACGGCGCGCCAGCGGGAGTTCGTCGACATCATCGCCCGCTCGACTGACCGGCTGGTGGAGCTGGTCAACGATCTCCTCGACGTGGCCCGCATCGAGGCCGACCACGTCGCCATCGCCCGCCGGCCGATCGACATCGGCGTCGCCGTGCGCGAGCTGGCCGAGCTGATGGGGCCCCGGATCGACGCCAAGCAGCAGCAGCTGACCGTCTCGGTCGCCCCCACCCTGCCGCTCGCCCTGGCCGATCCCGAGCGAATACGCCAGGTGATCGGCAACCTGCTGACCAATGCCCACCTCTACACCCCGGAGGGCGGCCGCATCCACGTCGGGGTCGAGGCCGACCGGGCCTGGGTCAAGATCGTCGTCGCCGACTCGGGGATCGGCATGACCGCGGCCGAGGCCGGGCGGGCGTTCGACCGCTTCTATCGCGCGCGCAGCGGTTCGGAGATGACCCCCGGCACGGGATTGGGCCTCTCGATCGTCAAGTCGCTGGTCGACCTGCATCACGGCGAGATCGAGGTCAGCTCCGAACCGGGCCGCGGCACCACCTTCGTCGTGCGCGTCCCCGCGGCGGTCGCCGCCGAGAACGAGGACTCGCTGGACGTGATCCATGGCCGGCGGGTGCTGATCATCGACGACGAGCCCGACACCGCGGAGCTGATCGCCGATCAGCTCGCGCCGCTCGACATCGAGGCCGTCGTCGCCGGCGGCGGCGAGGAGGCGCTCGCCCGCCTCGCCGACGAGCGCTTCGACGCGCTCACCCTGGACATCCTCATGCCGGGGATGGACGGATTCGAGGTCCTGCGCCGGATCCGGGCCGACCCGGACCTCAGCGCGACGCCGATCGTGTTCGTGTCAGTCTTCTCGGCCCGCAGTGAGCTGGCCGGCGAATGGGTGGTGTCCAAGCCGATCGATGCCGACGAGCTGCGCAACGTCCTCGCCGCAGCGGTGCGCGCCGGCCGCTCGCGGGTGCTGATCGTGGCGCGCGAGGAGCTGCGAACGACGCTGGAGCGCGCCGTCGGCGAGCTGGGGATCGAGCACCAGTGGGAAACCTCGGGCGCCGCGGCCGCCCGGGTGTGTGGCGAGCGCCGGTTCGAAGTGGCGCTCATCGACGTGGGAATTCGTAACCCTCAGGCGGTTTTGCAGGCCCTGGACCTGCGCGGCCGCCGCCTCAGACAGGCCGTGATCCTATTCTCCGATGGCGGGTCACCAACCCCCTCGGGTATCGTCAACCTCGGGATGGAGGTCGTGCCGGTGGAGGATGCCGCCCAAGCGTTGCTTTCGGCTTTGCGCGGGAATCGTCAAAAAGCGAGTCGAGTTGTCGGTGGAGCTTCGGACAGAGGCTGAGCTCACCCGCGAGATCGCGCGCCTGCGCGGGGAGCTCGCGCGCCGTGAGCGCGAGGCCGCCGCCAAGGAGCTCCAGCTGGAGCGCTACGCGGCCGATCTGCGTGAGACCTTCAAGGAGGAGCGCGCGCTCACCCAGCAGCTGACGCGCTCCTACCGGGCGACCGTCCGGGCCCTGTCCAACGCGGTCGAGGCCCGCGATGCCTACACCGGCAAGCACGCCGAGCGGGTCGCCGCCTACGGCATCGAGATCGCCCGCGCGCTCGGCCTGCCGCGGCCTGACGCCCCCGAGATGGAGTTCGGCTTCCTGCTGCACGACATCGGCAAGGTGGCGGTCCCGGACTCGATCCTCTACAAGCCCGGAGCGCTGACCACCGAGGAGCGGGCGCTGATGGCCCGCCACCCGTCGATCGGCGCCGAGATCGTCAGCGGGATCGAGTTCCTGGCCGAGGCTGCCGAGGTCGTGCGCTCCCATCACGAGCGCTGGGACGGGATGGGCTACCCCGACGGGCTGGCCGGCGACCAGATCCCGGTGGCGGCCCGCGTGTTCGCGGTCGCCGATGTGCTCGATGCCCTCACCACCGACCGCCCCTACCGGGCCGCCTTCCCGCTGCGCCAGGCGCGAGCGATGATCGTCGAGGAGGCCGGCGGACATTTCGATCCGCAGGTGGTGGACGCCTTCCGTACCATCGAAGACCTGACGTTCGTGCAGATCGGCCGGGAGGTCTGGTGAAACGAGGGGTGCTGGTGGTCGACGACGACCCGTTCATTCGCAAGCTGGTGGCGACGACGCTGGAGGACGTGTCCGACTTCCAGCTCTACGAGGCGTCGGACGGGGTCCAGGCGGTCGAGGTGGCCCAGCGCGAGCGCCCGACGATCGTGTTCCTTGACGTCGACATGCCGCGGATGGACGGCATCGACGCCTGCCGGACGCTGCGCGCGGACCCGTCGACCAGCTCCGCGACGATCGTCATCCTGACCGCGTCGCACGGCAGCGGGATCGAGGCCGAGGCCGAGGACGCCGGCGCCGACCTGTTTCTGACCAAGCCGTTCAGCCCGCTGGACCTGCTGCGGCTGGTCGATCGCCTCGGCGGCGAGAGCCCCGCCTGACGAGCCGCCCGGCGCCGCGCCCGCGGCGACCGTTGCCGCCGCCGGGGACCGGCGGTCAGCCGACCTTGATCAGCGCGATCGTGTTGAGCGTGAACAGGACGGCGAACAGGATCGTCCACCGGTTCAGGTTGCGCTCCACCAGGGAGCCGCCGCCGACCGGCCCCGCGCCGGTGCCGACGCCGAAGGCCCCGGACAGGCCGGCGTCCTTGCCGGAGTGCATGAGGATCAGGAAGATCATCCCCACGGACAGGAACACCTGAACGACGTCGAGAATCGCGGTCACGAGCCTGATGGTATCCGCTCGGCCTCGCGCGCCGGCATCCGCTCGGCCGCGTGCGCCTGATCGAGGCGGTGCAGGATGTCCACCGCCTCGGCCCGGAGGGCCTGGTCGATCGCCGCGTAGTCAGCGTCGGAGAGCTTGCCGGTCCGCAGGTCCATCTCGGCGTCGCGGATCTCGCCGTACTTGGCGTCGCGCGCGGCCTCGAGCTCGGCCACCTGGATCCGGTCGGCGTTCAGCGTGCGCTCCCGCCGGGTCGCCCGCAGCGGCCCGGTGATGACGTAGATCGCCGCGGCCAGCACCACGAGGACGAGGACGTAGGCCATCGTCCTCAGACCAGCTCGGCCTCGCGGGCCGGCTCGGTCGGCTCGGTCGGGCGCGAGGTCGGCTCCGACCGCCGGCCCGATGGGCCGCCGAACCGGCGCGTCCCCACCGGCGCCATCGGCCATAGCGCGATCAGCCCGCCGAGGGCGGCGATGATCGCTCCGATCCACAGCCACGTCACCAGCGGGGAGACCTCCATCAGGAACTGGGCGGACCACGGATGGGTCACGAACTGCCGGGTGAGCTCCTGGATGGCGATGTCGCGCAACGAGTAGAGCACGTTGAGCGCCTTGGCCTGCTGACCCTGCGGGAGGCTCTCGGCCTGCGCCAGCGCCGTCGACAGCTTGGCGTCGCCCTGGCTGATCAACCCCTGCAGCGGCGTGACGTTCGGGTCGATCACGACCCAGATGTCGCGCAGCAGCCCGGCGTCCAGGCCGACGCGGCTCTCGTCGGAGCCGTTGAAGAACCGGCCGATCGGCTGGGTCGGATTCTCGGATGGGTACAGGCCGTAGGTGGTCTGCATGGTCGTCACGTGCCGACCGCCCTTGCTCACCGACAGCACCGCGCCGAGGCTGATCTTCTGTGCCGTGGCGCCGGCGGTGGCCCGCACGTACTTGACCGTGTAGCCATCGATCCGCGCGCTCTGGCCGGGCCTCAGCGTGGCGGTGCGCTGGTGCTGGAAGGAGGTCGAGGCGGCGACGCCGATCAGCGCGATCGCCACGCCCGCGTGCACGATGTAGCCGCCATAGCGCCGGCGGTTGCGCCGCACCAGCCCGGTCAGGGCGATCGGCACCGGCTCGGAGGTCATCGCCGCCCGCGCCCGCGCGCCGCGGAAGAACTCCTGGGCGGCGGTCGCCACCACGAACGTCCCGAACCCGAACATCAGGTAGGCGAACACGTGGCGGTCCACGCCGGAGACGAACTGGAGCACGATCAGCGTGACCAGGCCCGCCCCCACCGGGAAGGTGAAGTTCCGGCGCAGCTTGCCGGCGGTCACCCGCCGCCACGGGATGATCGGGCCGATCCCCGACAGCGCCACCACGACCAGGGCCAGCGGCACGACGAACGGCCGGAAGGCCGGCGGGCCGACCGAGACCTCGGTGCCGGTGATCGCCTCGGAGATCAGCGGGAAGAACGTGACCCAGAAGATGACCGCGGTCAGCGCCACCAGCACCATGTTCTGGAACAGGAACACCGCCTCCCGGGAGAACAGGGAGTCCAGCCGGGCGTCGCTCTTCAGCCCTTCGCGTCGCCAGACGACCAGCGAGATCGAGCCGATCACCATCACCGAGATCAGCGCCACGAACGAGATGTTGAGCGTCGGATCGGAGACGAACGCGTGGATCGAGCTGAGGATCCCCGAGCGCACCAGGAACGTGCCGACGATCGCCAGCGAGCCCGTGGCGAGGATCAGCGAGGCGTTCCAGACCTTCAGCATGCCCCGCTTCTCCTGGATCATGATCGAGTGGATGTACGCGGTGACGCACAGCCACGGCATCAGCGCGGCGTTCTCCACCGGATCCCAGGCCCAGTAGCCACCCCAGCCGAGCTCGGTGTAGGACCATCGCGCGCCCAGCAGGATCCCGATGCCCAGGCACAGCCACGCGGCCAGGGCGAACCGCCGCGTCACCTGGATCCACTCCGCGCCCAGCCGCCCGCTGATCAGCGCGCCGACGGCGAACGAGAACGGGACCAGCAGCAGCGTGTACCCCGAGTACAGCATCGGCGGGTGGATCATCATCGTCGTGTGGCGCAGCAGCGGGTCCAGGCCGGCGCCCTCCGGAGGCGCGACCGCGCTGTAGGCGAACGGGTTGGCGAACAGGACGGTCAGCCCGGTGAAGAACGCCGAGAGGCCGAACAGCACCGCCTGGGCGTAGGGCACGATGTCGCGGACGCGCCGGCGGGTCAAAAACAGCGCCAGGCTCGACCAGCACGACAGCAGCAGCACCCACAGCAGCAGCGAGCCCGACTGGGTGGCCCAGATCGCGGCGATCCGGTAGAAGAACGGCGTCGTCGTGCTCGACCCGCTGGCGACGATGTTGTAGTGGAAGTCCGAGGTGACGAAGGCGACGTCGAGGATCACGAACGACACGGCGGCGATCCCGGCGAGCGCGTACATCGCCCGGCGCCCGGAGTCGACCCACTCGGGCTGGCCGGTGCGGGCGCCGTACAGCGACGCGACGAGGCCGTAGATGGCGCTCAGCAGGCCCAGGATGAGCAGGACGTGGCCGGCGTCGGCCATCAGCGTGCCTGCGCCATCGGTGTCCGGCCGGTGGCGGCCATCAGCATCCGCTCATCATCAATATGAGCCCGAGGCCGCCTGGTACTTGGAGGGGCACTTGGTGGTCAGCGACCCGGTCTCGCCGATGAAGCCGGTCGGGCCGCCTTCGCGGACGTCGACCAGGACCGCCCGCCCCTGGGCAAACGGGTCGGGCACCTCGCCGGTGTAGCGCACCGGCACCGCCACGTGCAGCTTGGGATCGCGGACGCTGAAGAACAGCGCCGACGACGTGCGGCGGACCGAGCCGTTGAGCACCGTCCCCGCCAGGATGTAGGTCTGCCCCGGCTTGGCGCGCTTGAGCAGTTGCGAGGCCGTCAGCTCGTCGCGGCCGGCGGCGAAACTGGTGTAGACGAGCGCCGACGCCAACAGGAGGGCGGCGGTCAGGGCGACGACCAGACGGATGGCACGCTTGCGGCTCGGATCCATGCCGCGCCCCATTGTCACACAACACCCGCCGGCCGGCTCCAGCGCCTCGCCTTCCCAAAAACCTGGGATCTATTGTTAGCGCCACGTTAATGTCAAGGACTTTATGGCCTGCGCGCGAAACCTTTTCGCAGTGTTGCCGTTACTCCGGGATAACAGTGCTTGCTAGAAGCAAAACGGGCGCCGGCCGGATCCGGCGCAACCGCGAGGGGCGACGTGAACGTGGCGTAGGGCGCGATCAAGCATCCACGCTCACGTCCGACGCGGCCGTGACCACCCAGACGACGACCGCCGCCATGCGGCGCCGGCGCGAGGCCGGCATCTCGCAGGACGCGGCGATGTACACCTGCTCGTGCGGGTTCGTCTTCAAGGCGCTGGTCTCGACCTCGGTCGACTGCCCCCACTGCGGCGGCGCACAGGCCTGGTAGCCAGGTAACTCGCCTGCCTTTTCGGGCCGTTCGGGCCGGTGGGTTGCTGCTGCGCGTGTGAACGGCCGGCTATCGAAGCGGGCGCGTCGCGTGGCGCTGGGGCGGGTCTCGCGGTGGGGGACCGCCGGCTATGCCGGCTCTCGCTGGGGACCTCGCGGTCGCTCGGCCAGGATCACGCGACGTTCCGTGGTTGGGGGGTGGAAACCGGGCCGCTGGCGCCTCTTAAGAGCTATGAGGGACAAACCGCGTGTGCGTCCACAGGTTTGGCGCGTTTCCCACGCTGGAGCGCAATCTGGGGACAAACGGTTTCTGCCCGTCGTGGTTTGGCGCGTTTTCCACGGCTCAGAGGGTCTGGACCGCGGCCT
>DATAWL010000069.1:0-17123 GCA_036267215.1 Solirubrobacteraceae bacterium
GGAGCATGGGATCGAGGCGCTGGACTCCTATGTCGAGCTCAAGTCGGTGGTGGTCGGAGGACTGGCCTGATGGCGGTCACCTACAACGGCTCGACGATCACGCTGGACAACCCGCCGGCGAATTCATACGAGATCTCGTTCATGCGCGAGCTGGCCGGGGCGATCGAGGCGGCCGAGGCCGACAAGGACGCGCGGGTGGTGGTGATCCGCTCGGCCAGCGAGAAGTTCTTCTCAGCGGGCGCCGACATCAAGCGCTTCCTCGCCAACGAGGTCGACGCCAACATGGACATGATCCGCCTGGCCCACGAGACGCTGGCCTCGATCGCCCGCTCGCCCAAGCAGTTCGTGGCCTGCGTCGCCGGGCACGCCCTCGGCGGCGGGCTGGAGATGGCGCTGGCCTGCGACGTGCGCTACGCGATCGAGGGCCGCTACCGGCTGGGTACGCCCGAGGTGACGCTGGGGCTGCTGCCCGGCAACGGCGGCACCCAACGGCTGCCCCGGCTGATCGGCGTCGGGCCCGCGCTGGAGCTGTTGACCACCGGGCGCACGCTGTCGTCCGAGGAGGCCCTCGGGCTGGGCCTGGTCTCGCGGGTGTTCGCCGATCAGGCCGCGTTCGACGAGCACGTGGCCGGGCTGCGCGCCCTGCCGCCGCTGGCGCTCGCCCACATCAAACGCGCGGTCTACGAGGGCGTGGAGCTGCCGCTCGCCGATGGACTGGCCCTGGAGCGCGACCTGATCGAGGCGCTGTTCCGCTCACAGGACGCCCGCGAGGGCCTGACCGCGTTCAGCGAGAAGCGCACGCCCGAGTTCGTGGGAGCCTGAACATGACGACGCAGACCATCACCACCTACGCCGGCGCCTTCGTCGACGGCGCCGAGCACATCAACAGCGGCCGGCCGTTGCCGGTCACGGACCCGGGCACCGGCGAGGTGTTCGCCGAGGTCCCCTCCGGCACCGCCGCCGACGTCGACGCCGCCGTGCAGGCGGCCGCGGACGCGTTTGGCGAGTGGTCCGCCCTGGCGGTCTCCAAGCGCGGCGAGATCCTCGCGGAGGCGGCCCGCCACGCCGAGCGCCACCTGGAGGAGCTCGTCCCGCTGCTCACCCGGGAGCAGGGCAAGACGCTGCGCGACAGCCGGATCGAGATCGCCAAGGCGATCGACACCCTGCTGCACTACGCCGGGCTGTCCAAGGCGCTGCGAGGCGTCCACACCCCCAACCTCGACCCCGGCGTCGACGGCGTGGTCCTGCGCCGCCCGCTCGGGGTGGTCGGGGCGATCGTGCCCTGGAACTTCCCCACGACGCTCCTGTGCAACAAGCTCGCCCCCGCGCTGGTGGCCGGTAACACGGTGGTGGCCAAGCCGGCCGGCACGACGCCACTGACGACGCTGCGCTTCTGCGAGCTGCTATCCGAGGGCGGGCTGCCGGCGGGCGCGCTCAACGTCGTCACCGGCAGCGGCACCGAGGCCGGCACCGCCCTGGTCACCCACCCCCAGGTGCGCAAGATCGCCTTCACCGGCTCCACGCCGGTCGGCGAGCAGATCATGGCCCTGGCGGCGCGGGGCACCAAGCGGGTCACGCTCGAGCTGGGCGGCTCGGACCCGATGATCATCTGCGACGACGCCGACCTGGACGCCGCCGCCTCGGCGGCCTCGATGGGCCGCTTCTACAACTGCGGGCAGGCGTGCCTGGCGATCAAGCGCGTCTACGTGTTCGACTCGGTCGCCGACGACGTCGTCGAGCAGATCACCGCCAAGGCCAAGCGCCTCAAGGTCGGCCGCGGCGACGTCAAGGGCTCCCAGATGGGCCCGCTGCACACCGCCGCCCAGCGCGACGAGGTCGCCGGTCAGGTCAGTCGCACCCTGGCGCTCGGGGGACACCTGGCCGCCGGCGGCTCGGCGCCCGAGGACCCCGAGCTGGAAGGCGGGTTCTTCTACACGCCGACCGTGGTCGTCGACCCGCCCCACGACGCGCCCATGGCCACCGAGGAGGTGTTCGGGCCGGCGCTGCCGATCTGGCGCGTCGCCGACCTCGACGAGGCGATCGCCCGGGCCAACGCCTCCCCGTTCGGCCTGGGGTCGAGCGTGTGGACGCGCAACCTGCACCGCGCCCGCGCCGCCGCCGAGCGGATCGAGGCCGGCTATACCTGGATCAACTCGCGCACCAAGGTCTACGACGAGCTCCCGTTCGGTGGATGGAAGTCGAGCGGCTACGGCAAGGAGCACGGCATCGAGGCGTTCGACTACTACACGGAGACCAAGTCGGTCGTCTTTGGCAATCAGTGAACCTGGAGGTCCTCGATCTCCCGGGCGAGGATGGCCGGCCGCCGCTCGTCCTGCTGCATGAGGGCCTCGGCTCGGTCGCGCTGTGGCGCACGTTCCCACAGCGCCTGCACGACCGGACCGGGCGCCGGCTGATCGCATTCTCGCGCCATGGCCACGGCCGCTCGGGGCCCCCGGCTCGGCCTCGGACTCCGGCGTTCTTCCACGAGGAGGCGCTCGAGGTGCTCCCCGAGCTGCTCGAGCGGCTGCAGATCGACGAGCCGGTGCTGGTCGGCCACAGCGACGGGGCGTCGATCGCCCTGATCCACGCCGCGAGCCATCCGGTGGCGAGCGTCGTGCTGCTGGCGCCGCACGTGTTCGTCGAGGAGATCACGGTGCGCGAGATCCGCGGCACCCGGGAGGCGTTCGCCGGCGGGGACCTGCGGACGCGGATGGCCCGCCATCACGACGATCCGGACGCGGCGTTCTGGGGCTGGTGCGACGTGTGGCTCGATCCGGCGTTTCGCGCGTGGACGCTCGACGAGGAGGCCGGCCGCCTGGCCGCGCCGACGCTGCTCATCCAGGGCGCCGACGACCCGTACGGGTCGCTGGCCCAGATCGACCGGATCCAGGCGCGCGCCACCGGACCGGTGCAGCGCCTGGTGCTCCGCGGCGGCCACAGCCCCCACCTCGAGCACGAGGCCGCGGTCGTCGACGCGATCGACGCGTTCCTGGCCGGCGCTCCCGTCGCCTCCTAGAGCGCCCACAGATCGTCGAGCGACGGGACGCTGGCCGACCCCTGCAGACAGGCCCGGAGATACAACGCCACGCCGACGTCGCCGGTCCACAGCGAGTAGCGCCCCCGCCCCGCCGCGGCCCGCTGGCGCTGAACCTGCCCGACGGCGTGCATGCCGAAGCGGCGGGCCCCGTGCCAGCCACCGACGTCGCCGGTCAGTCCGTAGAGGCGCACGAAGGCGTAGCCGTTGCCGGCCGTCCCATGGCACAGGCCCGGCCCCTTGGCCAGCGGACCGGCCCGCCACGTCAGCTCCCCGCCGCCGAGCGCCAGGTCGACGGGCATCAGATCGCCCAGGGTCGCGACGATCCCGGGCGCACCATGGCACCACTGAACGCGGATCTTGGCGGCGAGATCCTCGCCCGCCCCGTCCTGCGGCGGCCAGGTGACCAGTCCATCATCGGACACAGCGGTGCGCCCCAGCAGCCGAGCGACCCGCGCGCACAGAGCGTCCGTGGACACAAAGCCCCGCAGGGCGTGAACGGCGCCGGCGAACCCGTGGGCCGGCCCCAGGTGCGGCCACCGCCGCCCGTGGAGCTCGTGCGGCCACATATCCGTCTGCGGGTCCCATCGTGCCGCCAGTAGCTCGACGCTGTCACGCCACTCGTCGTCCAGGCCGCACGCCCGCGCGGCCAGAATCGTCCCCGGCGACCCCTACATGAGCTCCCAGCTCGGGTGCTCGCGGTTGGCCAGCACCAGCTCCCGCAGCCGTCGCCGGTCCGCGCCCGCTGATCCGATCCGTTCAGCGACGACCAGCAGGCCGGTCTCCCCCAGCCACAGGCTCGGCGGGTGCTGCGCCTCGAGCCGGGGCGCGGCGGTGCGGTAGCGGTCCAGCGAGGCGGCGATGGCGGCGTCGGCGTCCAACCCCGCGCCGAGCCGCCATAGCCCCCAGATCATTCCGGCGGCGCCGAGATAGATCGAGCACCACGATTCGTCCTCGCGAAGGTCGTCGAGCGGATGGCCCGGCCAGCCGCCGCTGCCGCGTGCTGCCAGCGCATCGGCGACGATCGCATCGATCGCCGCTTGCGCCCGCGCGGGGTCCCACGCGCTGTCGGTCACGGGCTCGTGCTCGCCCGCCCGCCACAGCGTCGTCACCTCGCCGACGCTACCGGACGCGGGGCGCGCGCCGGGCTCAGCCGCGGATCCGCGTCGAGCCCGGGCGTCCGCGCTTGACCGCGTACATCGCGTCGTCGGCGCGGGTGAGGATCGCGTCGTAGCTCTCGTCGGGCCGGTCGGTGACGGCGTAGCCGACGCTGGCGCCGACGTGGAGCGTCGCGTCCTCGCCCGGGATCGGCGCCGTCACCGCGCGCTCGACGCGCGCCACCAGATCCGGCAGCGCGTCCCCGTCGGCGACGCGATCGACCAGGATGACGAACTCGTCGCCGCCGATGCGGGCGATCGTGTCCTGATCGCGGACCACCGACTGCAGGCGCCGAGCGGTCTGCACCAGGACCTGATCGCCGACCGCGTGCCCGTGACGATCGTTGATGTCCTTGAAGCCGTCGAGATCGATGAACACCAGGCCGACGGTGCCGGGTGTGCGGGCCAGGTGGGCGCAGGCCACCGCCAGGCGATCCATCAGCAGCCGGCGGTTGGCCAGTCCGGTGAGGCTGTCGTGCAGGGCCATCTCGTCGCGGCTGACCAGTCCGGTCATCAGCGCGGCGGCGGTCAGCCCCGACGCCGAGCATGCGACCAGGTACATCTGCGCTGACAGCAGCCCGTTGAACGACCCGCTGCCGGCGAACGGACCCGATCCCAGCGCGGTGAGGACCTCGACGATCACCCCCACGACGATGACCGCGATCGCCGCCGCCCGGGTGCCCATCCGGATCCCGATCAGCGACAGGGCCGGGATGACCATGAACGGCAGCCCGACGGTGGCGTCGAAGTGCCAGGGCAGCGCCGCTGCCACGACGACCAGCAGCACCGCGAAGGTCCAGCTCTCCGACAGCGTGCGGATGCGGCGGGCCGGCGGCCGGGCCAGTGACAGGATCAGCGGCGCGACGATCACGACCCCCAGCGCGTCGCCGACGTACCAGCGGCCCAGGAACGGCCAGATGGCGTTGAGGCCGAACGCCCACGACCACAGCGCGGCGATCGTCGCCGACAGCAGCGGCCCGCAGCCGGCCGCCGCCAGATAGAACAGTCCCAGATCGCGCAGCCGCGACAGGTCGGGGCGGCCGCCCAGCCAGGCGCGCAGCAGGCTGGCTGAGAGCAGCGGCTCCATGCAGTTGGCGACCGCCAGCCCGTAGGCGATATGCGGGCTGAAGCCGGCGTTGGTCACGTCCATCGTGAAGTCGGCCAGGCCGATGGCCACCAGATAGAAGGGCCACTCCCGGCGGGGCCGCAGGAGCAGCGCTGAGACGGTGACGCCCGAGGCCGGCCAGAACGTCGATCCCACCGAGGTCCCAAACGACGTCTCGACCACGATCAGCCTGTAGATCCCCGCGTAGAGGGCGCCGACGACCAGCGCCCGCAGCAGCACCCACAGCCACGGCGACACGTGCCGGCGACGGCCGGTGGCGACGACGCGCATGGGGATCGCGGAAGCCCGCATCAGGCCCTCTTCGGCACCTGAGGGCGTAGCTTGAGTGGCGGGTGGACGCCGCGGCGCTCAGTGGCAGCGGTCGATCAGGGCGAATCCCCCGCAAGGGGGACGGCCCCTACCCCGCCGGAGTGACCCCAGGTTCCCTCGTCCGGGTGTTTCGCCGGGCGGCGCGCGGGCCTACCGTGTCGGCCATGACCACTGCCCCCTCCCCCCGGCTCGTCGGCGCCCGTGCCATCGCCCGGCTGATGCTGCTCGAGGCCGCGACGCTCGCGGCCTTCGCCGCGCTGCATCTGTCCGGCGCGCTGCACCCGACCGGAGCGGCCTCGGGCGCGGACGGCGCCGGGGTCGCGGAGGCGATCATCTGCGTCGTCCTGGTCGCCGGCGCCACCACGCTGCGGCGCCGCCCGGAGACGGGGCGGCCGCCGGCTCTGGCCAGCATCGCCTTCGCCATCCTCGGCTTCATCGTCGGGCTGACGTTCACGGTGGGCGGCGGCCAGGCGATCGACCTGGGCTACCACCTCGTGATGCTGCCGATCCTGATCCTCACGGCGGTCCTGCTGTGGCCGGATCATCGGACCCGGGCTGCGATCAGACCGCGGCGGCCTGAGCGCGGTCGAGCACCAGCTCGAGCTCGCGGTAGACGCGGGCGTTGACCGACATCCCGCAGTGGCTGCCGTCGATCTCGATGCAGCGGGCGTGCGGATCCAGGCACGCCCGCCAGTCGACGATCGCGTCGCTGCACGAGTAGACCGACAACGCGGGCGTCGACGGATCCAGCGGCGCTCGCAGCAGGTCGTAGTACTCGCTGCAGCAGCTGCCGTCTCGGCACTCGGTGGAGAACAGGCCCGGCACCCCCAGATCGCCCAGCGCCGCGAGGTAGCGCACGGTGCGCAGCGTCGACGCCGACACCGCCAGCGGATCGAGCACCGGTGAGCCGAGCATCACCACGCCGGCGACCGCGTCGGGATGGCGTGCGGCCAGGGCCCGGGCGAGCGTCCCGCCACGGCTCTGGCCGATCACGATCGCCGGCTCGTCGAAGCCGGCCAGCGTGGCCGCCAGGCGACCGAGCATCTGGCCGGCGCAGTCCATGTTGAGCCGGATCCCGCTCGGATGCACCGCGTGGCCGCGGCGGCGCAGCCAGCCGGCCAGCACCGTCAGTGAGGTGTCGCCCGCCATGAACCCCGGGATCAGCAGGACCGGGCGCCGCCCCGGCGCGCGCCCAGGGGAGCGGAAACGGTCGTCGGCCAGCAGGCGCGCGAGCTCGGGCCAATAGCGCAGCTCGGCGTGGATTCGCGTGGTCACACTCGCCCGGTCCGTGGCGAACTCACCCGTTGTCTGTGGCTGGCACCTCCGGCACCCTACTCCTCGCGGTGGGCGCTCAGCGAGATCAGCGCCTCGCCTGAGACGCCGCGGTGAGCGCTGTGGCCGCGGGGCTCAGACGTTTCACCCAAACGGGGTGATGCTGGGTCACCCGATCCGGAGCCACCCTCACGATGATCCGCCGTCAACGTCGGGAGGGACGTCGTGGCCGGGCTATCAGCAGGGGATTCTCCGCGCGGACCGATCCGCGCGTTGACGCGAGTGGCGCGCCGGTTCGCCGCCGTCGCCGCCACCCCGTGGCACCCCGCCGACTTCCTCGGCAGCTGGGTGCTGTGAGACAATGACGGTCGTCGTGCGTGCTCGGTGCTGGGTCTGTGCGTTCGCGGTGCTGGTGGCGGCCGGTCTCGTCGTGTGGTCGCCGGCGGTCGGCGCGCGCGCGGCGCCCCGGGACGCCGGTTGCGCCTCGCTCGGCGACGCCGCCAACTACGCCGTCTTCACCGACGGCGCGTTCGACGCGACCGAGTCCGACGGGGCCCAGATCACCGGCAGCATCGCCGCCAACGGCGACGTGACGCTCGACGACGTCACCGTCAACGGGAGCGTGGTCACCGGCGGCAACTTCAGCGGCGGGGTGACCACCCACCAGGGCGGGACGGTCACCGGCAGCGTTCAGTACGCGGGCACGATCACCACCTCGCAGTTCACGATCAACGGTGGCTCCTCGCACGTCAACCCGCCGGCGATCGACTTCTCGAGCAGCTTCACCGGCCTGTCCCAGCTCAGCGCGTCACTGGCCGACCTCGACCAGACCTCGGGGGCCACCGTCTCGCTGAACCCGTACTCCCAGGAGCTCGACCTCACCGGCACCGGCGCGGGCCTCAACGTCTTCACCGTCACCGCGGCCCAGCTCACCCAGGCCCACGGCTACGCGATCAACCTGACCCAGCCGGGCGCCACGGCGCTGATCAACGTCACCACCGACACCATCCTGACGCTCGGGCCCAACTACCCGCAGTACATGAACCTGTCAGGCGCCGCGACCCCCTCGGGGGTGGTGTGGAACTTCCCGCTGGCCACCGCGATCAACGTCACCCGGGGCATCGGCTGGAAGGGGCTCATCCTGGCCCCGAATGCGGCCGTCAGCGGATCCAACGAGCCTCAGCTGACCGGGCAGCTGATCGCCGCGTCGGTCCCCGAGGGCACCTGGACGTTCAACCACACCCCGTCCACGGTCTGCCTCCCACCGCCGCCACCGCCGACGCCCCCCGACGACTCGCTGCAGCTGAGCGCGCTCTGCGTCGACGCCAACGGGAACCTCGACATGCGCCTGCGCAACACCGGCGACAGCACCCGGACCGGAACGTGGACTGACCTGCATGGGCCTGACTTCGGCACGTTCACGGTGCCGGCCGGCAGCGATCTGTTCTTTCCGGTCCAGGATCCGACCGCGTCGAGCGTGATCCACGCTTCCTCGGGGGCCACCACCGTCTCCGCCGATGGCACGACCGCCCCGTGCCAGGGCCAGATCACCGTCCAGAAGGTCGTCGTCGGGACCGCGCCGGCCGGCCAGACATGGGTGATACGCGTGACCGGAGGCGAGACCGGCAACGAGTCGACCGCGCTGACGCTCGCCGCCGGCGAGTCACAGACGATCACGGTGCCCGGCGGATATCAGCCCGGCGTCGCGCCGATCGACCAGGTCGTCGGCGGCATCCCGTACACGATCTCCGAGGACGACACCCATGGAGCGACGACCACGATCAGCCTCAATCCAGTGGTCATCCTCGACGGCCAGCACGAGGTCGTCGTCGTCACCAACACGTACGCCGCCGGCGGCGGCGGCGGCGGTGGCGGGGGCGGCGGTGGCGGCGGTGGCGGGGGCGGCGGCGTGTCGCCGGAGATCCCCCCGCCGACCGACCCGACTCTGCCACCCGGCACGCCTGATCCGCCGCCCGGGCCCAACCTGATCTCCGGCCCCGGTGGCGCGGACCTGGCCATCACCCACTCGGTCACGCCGAGGCGGTTGCCGGTCGGCGGCATCGTCGAATCCGTGACGCGGGTGCGCAACCTCGGCTCGGTCACGGCGGTGGGCGTGGTGGCGCGCGAGATCCCCCAGTTCCGTCCCGACGCGGCCAACAGCGTGGCGCACGTCCTATCGCTGACGACGACGCGGGGAACCTGCACGCAGCGCCGTCCCGTCCGCTGTGTGCTGGGGACGCTTGCGCCGGGAGCCGTCGTCACCATCCGCACGCGGACCCGGGTGCTGGTCGCCGCCACGCTGCGCAGCGTCGTCGTCGTCTCGTCGGACACGCCGGACTCCAATACGACCAACAACATGGCCGTGGCCGGACTGACCGCGGTGGCGACGCCCGTCATCCGGGCGCACATCAGCGCCCCGCCGGCCGTCGCCTTCGGGTCCCGGTTCACCTACCGGGTCAGCGTGAGCGTCACCGGCCGCTTCACCGCGACGTCGGTTCGCCTCTGCACCCCGCCCCCAGCCAGCCTGATCGCGATCCGGGCGGGGGGCACGTTCGCGCTGCACGGCTCGCGGTGTCGCAATTTCAGGATGCTGAAACCCGGGCGCAGCGCCGGGTTCGCCCTCAGCGTGGTGGCATCGCGCAGCGGCCGGCTCATCCTCCCGGCCGTGGCCACCGCGGTGGACGCCCGCCGGTCGCGAGCGTCCGCACCGGTGCTCGTCGGACCGGTCGCCGCCTGCCCGGCGATCAGCCGCCGGGCGCGGCCCGTCGCGCGCGCCGCCTGCTAGCGGGTCCACCGGCGCCGCCCTGACCGCTCGCCCGCGGGATCAGGATCAGCGTCGCGATCGTGGACGCCCCGACAACGATGTAGATGGGGAAGGCCGCGGTGGCGAACCCCCAGTCGGCGGGCTTGATCGTCAGCAGCGTGATCACGGCGCCGACCGCCGAGGCGATGAACACAGTCGCACTCTCGGTGTGCGGCGCCGCGTAGGCCTTGCGAACGGTCGGGATCGCCCCGAAGAAGTCCGACAGGATGCTGAACAGGATGGCGACGTTGCCGGTGCCGGTGATCGCCCACGCCGCGAGCGCGATCAGCGACAGACCTCCGCAGGCGATGTCGAGCGGGGTGAGCCGGGCGTACGCCTTCGGGTCCGCGAAGGACGCCAGAAGCACCAGCAGCGGGCCGAATCCGACGCCGAAGGTGAGCAGCGCCTCGAGCCCCACGTGCTGGGTCAGCTCCGCGCCGAACGCGATCAGCGGCGCGACCGTCCATAGTCCCCAGGTCACCCGGTTGGGCTGGGTGTGGCCGTGCAGCGTGTCCCAGGCGTACGCGGCGCTGCCTGCGATCGGCAGCAGGGCGGCGAGGATGACGAAGCGCGGGTCGATCATGCGGCCGGGGCGAGAAGCTCGGCGCGATCAGCGCCGGGTCAGGGCCAACAGCGCCAGCATGTCGTAGGCGACGGCGGCCGCGTGCAGCGCGGTCACCTGGCCCGCCGAGTCATAGGGCGGCGAGACCTCGACGACGTCGTAGCCGGTGAACTCGATGCCGGCCAGCGCGCGCAGATAGGCCAGCGCCTCGCGCGGCTGCAGGCCGGCCACCTCGGGGGTGCCGGTCCCGGGGGCGAACGCCGGATCGAGCACGTCGATGTCAAAGGACATGTACACCGGGCCGTCGCCGATCCGCGCCCGGACTCGCTCCCCGTAACGCCCGGGGCTCAGCGACTGCAGCTCCTCGGCGGTGATGATCTCGAAGCCCATGTCGCGCGGCTCCTGGAGGTCGGCCGCCGCGTACAGCGGGCCGCGCATCCCGGCCAGCACCGAGCGGGCCGGATCGAGCAGCCCCTCCTCCACCGCCCGGCGAAACGGGGTGCCGTGGAAGTACCTCTCGCCGTAGTACTGATCCCAGGTATCGGCGTGGGCGTCGAGCAGCACCAGGGCGACCGGACCGTGAACCGCCGCCTGCGCCCGCAGCTCCCCGAGCACGATGCTGTGATCGCCGCCGAGCACCAGCGGGACGATCCCGGCCCGCAGCAGCGGCTGCAGCCCGGCGTCGATCTGATCCGCCGAGCGCTGGGCGTTGCCCGGGGTGATCGCCAGATCACCGCCGTCGACCACGGACAGCGTCGCGAACACGTCGATGTCGAGCACCGGGTGATACGGGCGCAGCAGCGTCGACGCCGACCGGATCGCCTCCGGGCCGAACCGCGCCCCGGGACGGAAGCTGGTCGCGGTGTCGAACGGCACGCCGATGACCGCCGCATCGACATCGTCGTGGGGCAGCTCCACGTGGGGCAGGCGGGCGAAGGTCCGGAGACCGCTGTAACGCGGCGCCAGGCTGGCGTCGGGCGGCTGGAAGCGCGGGGCGGGACCGGTCACCGCCGGATCCTCTCACGCGCCGGGGCGGCTCTGCCGCCTCAGGGCTGCTGCGCGACCCAGCGCAGGATGGCCCGCGAATGGGTGATGACCGTGCCGTCGGGCAGCTTGAGCGCCGGCAGCTTCTCCTCCCCCGTCGCCTCGCGCAGCGCGTCGCGCGAGCCCGTGCGCGCCCACGGCCACGGGCTGCCCTGCCCGGCGATCACCTTCTCGTACTCGATCCCCTTGGCCCGCATGGCCTCCTGCACCCGCCGGCACGGGTGGATCTTCGGGCCGCCGTCATCCCCGTGGCAGACGTACAGCGTGGGTCGGTCGGCCACCGTCGGTCAGGAGCCCTCGGGCGCCCCCGGGATCCCCTCGACGGACCACAGGTCGGGCAGGTTGATGACGATCTCCTCGGGCGTGCTCCGGGCGAGGACGACCACCGCCTCCTCGTCGGCCGACGGGTTCTCCTCACGGTGGGGCACCCACGCGGGCACATAGATGAAGTCGCCCGGTCCGGCGTCGACCGTTCGCTCCTCGCCGTCGACGAGGAAGGCGAAGCGCGGATGGCCGGAGATGACGTAGATCCCGCTGTCCGCCTCGCCGTGATGATGGTCCGCCGAGCGCTGGCCGGGGGCGACGGTGTTGCCGCCCATCCACAGATGCTGGGAGCCGGTCAGCCCGCCGGAGATGGCGGCGAAGCGGCGCATGCCGGGGGTCTGGGGGGTGTCGGTGGTGCGGTCCTGCGGCCGCGAGCGCACCAGCGGTCGCCGCCAGTACGGAGCGGCCGGAGCCGCCGGATCATCGAATGCGGTCATGACCGCAGTATGACGGGGTCAGGCGGCTTTGCGGACCGGCTTGGCCTCGAGCCACGCGCGTTCCATGGCCGCCCGCGCCTTGACCAGGTCCTGATCGAACAGCTGCTGCTCGTCGCTGTTCAGGACCCCGCGCGGGGCGTTGAGGTAGGCCGCGTAGGCCTCGGTCGCCGCGCCGACGTCATGCGGTTGTGCGTTCATCGTTTCACCATCTCAGACCAGATGATCCAGCCAGATCCGGATGGAATACCCCAGCCGCCGCCAGGTCAATCCTGCAGATGCGCGCTCCAGCGCTCCTCGATCCGCCCCACCCGCCACACCAGCATCGCCACCGTCCAGGTGGCCACGAACATCCCGACGATCACGAACCCCAGGACATTGATGTCCATCGTCTGCAGCGAGGCCCAGAACGAGCCGGACAGGTTGAGCTCCGACGAGGCCAGCCCGCCCAGCTCGATGGTGCCGATCACCATCGCCACGGCCACGGAGAGGCCGGTGATGGTCAGGTTGTAGAAGACCTTGCGAACCGGCTGGGAGAACGCCCAGCCGTACGCGAAGTTCATGAACGAGCCATCGATCGAGTCCATCAGCGACATGCCGGCGGCGAACAGCACCGGCAGGCAGAGCACCGCGTACCACGGCAGTCCCGCCCCGGCGGCGCCCCCGGCCAGGACCAGCAGGGCCACCTCGGTGGCGGTGTCGAACCCGAGCCCGAACAGCACGCCGATCGGGTACATGTGGCCGGGCCGGCTCACGCGGCGGGTCAGCCGGCCCAGCAGCCGGTTCATCAACCCGCGCTGCTGCAGCTGGGCCTCGAGCTCGCGCTCGTCGTAGCGCCCGGTCCGCATCTCCCGGAACACGCGCAGGATCCCGAGCAGGATGACGACGTTGATGGCGGCGATCAGGTACAGGAACGAGCCCGAGACGAGCGTCCCGACGGTATTGGTGACTCGATGAAGCCCCGAGCCGCCGTTGCGAACCGGCCCGTCGAGCGCCCGCACGCCCACCGAGATGAGGAAGGCCAGCCCGAACACGATGGTCGAATGCCCCAGCGAGAACCAGAACCCCACGCTGAGCGGCCGCTGTCCCTCGGCCATCAGCTTGCGGGTGGTGTTGTCGATCGCCGCGATATGGTCGGCGTCGAACGCGTGGCGCAGGCCCAGCGTGTAGGCGGTGACTCCGATCCCGATGGTGAACGCCCCCGCCGTGCCCGCGTGGCGGGGGGCCACCAGCGCGAACAGGAGCACGAAGCCCACGACGTGCAGGGCGACGACCGCCGCGACCATCATCGCCAGAGTCCGGCGCTGACCCGGGGTCAGCGAGGCCCAGCCGGCTCGCACGCGGCCACCCATGTTCGGCTCCACGCTATTGCGCGTCCCCCGGGAACGCAATCGCCCGGTGATCTGCGTTACACGGCGCCGAACGTCGAGCGCAGCGACCGCGCCAGCGACCGCGCCCGGTCGGTCCCGCGCCGTCCCGCCCACGGATGGGGGCCCTGAGCCCATGGGTGCCACCCCAGCGTGCCGTACTGCTCGCGCACCCGCGCCTTGAGCTCACCGCGATGGTCCCCGCAGGCGTAGCGCTGAGGCCCGTAGATCCCCCGCCCGTGCCAGGTCAGCCAGCGCGCCGGCTCGGCATCGACGTACTCGCCGTGGCGCAGGTCCAGCAGCTGCCGCTCCAGCGAGGTCTGGGTGTCGGGATCGGGCCGCCGGCCGCAGAACTCGCACTCGAACACGACCACGACGCCCATCCATCGATGGTAGATGAGGGCTCCGCACCCACGTCCACCACGCGTCGCGTCACCACCGCGGCTCGTAGCCCGTCTTCAGCGTCTCGGACCGCCCGCGCCAGACCGGCTCGCGGTCATACACGCGGCTGATCGCCAGATGGCGCAGGCGCCGGAGCACCGGCCCGTAGGTGAACTGCGACGTGCGGGCGCCGAACACGCCCATCGGGTTGGCCTCCATGAACGGCATGAACTTGTCCGGGAACCCCGGCATCGTGCACGCGATGCAGATCCCGCCGACGTTCGGGCAGCCGCCCACCCCACCCATCCAGCCGCGCAGCGGCACGTTGCACTTGGCCACCGGACCCTTGCAGCCGAGCTTGACCAGGCACCCCCGGGCATCGGCCGGCGTGCGCGCGAACTCGCCCTGCTCGGCGAAGCCGGCGCGACCGCACCCCTGCTGCACAGTCCGTGCGAACAGCCATGTGGGCCGGCCCTGGTCGTCGAGTTCGATCATCGGCGCCGCGCCGGCGACGTAGAGGGCGAGCCGCAGCAGCGTCTCGGTGATGTTGTCAGGCTGGACGGGGCAGCCGGGCAGGTTGACCACCGGGACCTGGCGACATGAGGTCCAGCTCCAGCCCAGATGGTCGCGCAGCCCCATCGCCCCCGTCGGGTTCTGGCGCATCCCCGGGATCCCCCCGTAGGCGGCACAGCTGCCCATCGCCAGCACCACCTCGGCGCGGGGCGCGAGCCGATCGAGCCAGCGCACGGTGGTGATCGGGTCGCCACTGTCGGGGTCCACGCCGAACGCCGCCCAGTGTCCGTCGCCGCTGAGCTCCTCGTTGGGTACGGAGCCCTCGAGCACCAGGATGAACGGCTCGAGCCGCCCGGTGGCCGCCTCAAACCAGGGGGCCAGGAACTCGTCGGCAGTCTCGTAGGCGAACACCGGGTTGTGGATGATCAGGGGCGGGGCCCCCGGATAGCAGCCGCGCTGCAGATCCTCGAAGCTGGGGCTGGTCGCCGCCGTCATCGCGATCGACTCACCGTCGCAACCGAGCCCACCGGTCAGCCACAGCACGTGGACGGGATAGCCGTCGCTGCGCGCGTCAGCCCGCACGGCCGTTCGACGCCGGCTGCGAGACGAGCGGCGGGTGACGCTCGAGGAGCGCCTCCAGCTGCCCCTGAAGGGTCCCGTGCAGATGCAGATCGTCCGCGGTCCCGCTGACCAGGCCGGCGTGGGTCAGGCGTTTGAGCGCGTGGGAGACCGAGGGCCGCTCGGCGGCCACCAGATGGCCGATCAGGCGATGGGTCAACGGCAGGCACAGCCGCACCGCGGCCGGCTCGACCCGGCCCCACCGCGCCGCCAGGTGCCAGAGCAGCAGGACGAGGCGGACCTCCAGGCGGGGCTGGGACGTGATCGCCCGCAGCACGTCCAGATCTGCGGTCCGCCGGCACGCGCGGCGCAGCAGCGCCCGGCTGATCTGCGGGAAGGGCCGCACCCGATCGACGAAGTCGCCGTCGAGCAGGGCGAACCTCGTCGGGCGCAGCGCCCGCCAGCCGCAGCTGCGCTCGAGCAACTCGTCGGTGGGCAGGTCCGGCGCCTGGAGCAGATCGCCCGAGCCGACCAACTCGGCGGCGACGCGATCGCCGGTCCGGGTCTCGAACGCGACCAGCCCGTCGAGGATCAGCAGACCGGGCCCGAGCGACGCGGTGGCAAACGAGGCCGCCAGGTCGCAGTCGCCCACCCCGACCTGGAGCACCCGGGCGGTCGCCAGCTGACGGGCGGCCACGCGGCGGCGGACGTCGAACTCATCGGCCAGCTCGGGATCGGCGTCGAGGAGGTAGGCGAACAGCGCGCTCGGCTCGGGTCGCCGCGGGGCGAGGCCCGGGCGGGTGGGCCACCGCAGAGGTCCGGGTGGGGGCCTGCCTCCGTTTCCGACACTCACGACACCCTCTCCTAGGTCGCACGAGACCTTCGGAACCAGCCGAGTCAGTCTATGCCCCTGACCCGACCTGCGGGCGATCGATTTGATCGATTCTCAGGGGGTGGTGTTTCAAGTTACACCCCGGGTTCGTAACCGCCGTTACCGCGGTTCGCAACCGCCGGAGGACAGGTGGTAGAACGGCGCTGTGTGCCTGGCGATCCCCGGTCAGGTCATCGAAATCGTCGATGACGCCAACAGGCTGGCCAAGGTGGATGTCGCCGGGGTGAGGCGCAACGTCAACGTCGGTTTGCTCGACGGCGAGGAGGGCGGCGTCGGGCCCGGCGACTGGGTGCTGATCCACGTCGGCTTCGCGATCTCCAAGGTCGACGAGGAGGAGGCGCGGGCCACGCGCGACCTGCTCGTGCGGATGGGCGCCGACTACGAGCAGGAGTTGGAGGAGCTGAAGGCGAGCGTGATCGAGTGAGCGACTTGTACTCGTGCCGGGTCAGCAACCCGGAGTTCGACGCCGGTCGAACTCCAAGCGACGACGAAGTCGTCGCCGAGCACTGCATCACCTGCGGTGACGACGGGGTGCCGATGACGGTGCTGCGTGTCGATGCCGCGCGGGGCCTGGCCCTGTGCGAGGACGCTGAGGGCGGCCACCATACGGTCGAGACCGCGCTGGTCGACCCGGTCGCGTTCGGCGACGCGCTGCTCGTCCACGCCGGCACCGCCATCGCCCATCAGGGAGGCGTTCTGTGAGGTTCGTCGACGAGTACCGCGACGCCGAGCTGGGCCGGGCGGTCGCCGGCCAGATCCTGTCGCTGGTGGAGCCCGGCCGCCATTACAAGTTCATGGAGGTGTGCGGCGGGCACACCCACTCGATCTACAAGTACGGGATCGACGACCTGCTCCCGGCCAACGTCGAGCTGGTCCATGGTCCCGGCTGCCCGGTGTGCGTGATTCCCATGGGGCGCGTGGACGACGGGATCGCCGTCGCTCACCACGACGGGGTCATCTTCACCTGCTTCGGCGACATGATGCGCGTCCCCGGCTCCAACGGCAGCCTGCTCGAGGCCAAGGCGGCGGGGGCCGATATCCGCATGGTCTACTCGCCCCTCGACGCGCTGCGGATCGCCAAGCAGAACCCCGATCGCGAGGTGGTGTTCTTCGCCATCGGCTTCGAGACCACGGCGCCCTCCACGGCGCTTACGCTCAAGCGCGCGCGGGCCGAGCGGGTGCCCAACTTCAGCGTCATGTGCAGCCACGTGACGATCGTCCCGCCGCTGCGCGCACTGCTGGAGTCGCCCGACCTCCGCCTCGACGGGTTCATCGGCCCCGGGCATGTCTCCACCGTCGTCGGGGCGCGTCCCTTTGAGTTCATCCCCGCCGACTACGGCAGGCCCA
>DATAWL010000070.1:0-4201 GCA_036267215.1 Solirubrobacteraceae bacterium
CCGCCCGACCGCGCGCCCCGAGGCCACTCTCAGTGGTTGAGCACCGTCGAGTGCAGCACGATCCAGATCGCCGCCAGGACGATCAGCAGCACCAGCAGCACGATCGCGCGCCCCAGCCAGTAGGTCCGGTGTCGCAGCGACGGGTTGACCGGCCGCAGCGGCCCCAGCGGGCGGGGCTGGGGCTCGGGGGGGGTCCGGGCGCCACGGCGCGGCGCGTCGCGCGTGCCGCCCGGCTCGGATGCGCCGGAACGCTCGGCGTCGTCGCCGACCTCCGAGCCGATCCGGACCGTCCGCCGCGGCTCGCGGGGGCGATCAGGGGTGCTGGCCGGCCGGTCGGTCCGAGGGCGCGCCTCGTCCGGCCGGGAGGACTTCGCGTTGGCCAGCCGGTTGCGTAGCCGGCCGGCCTCGGCCCGTTCCTGGGCGAGCGCCTCGCGGGCGGACTCCAGCGCGCCGGATCGCTCGTGCAGCTCCATCCGCACCGCCTGGTGGGCCTGCGCGGTCTCGTCGTGTTCGCGGATCAGCTCCTCGTGGCGGCGCTGGGCCTCTCGTGCCTCGCGCTCGCGCTCCCCGGTCAGCGTCTCGTGGCGCTCCCGGGCGGCGCGCAGCTCGCGGCGGGCGGCCTCGAGCTCCTGCGCGGCGGCCGCGGCCTCGGCCTGGGCCGCGTGGGCGAGCTCGATCTCCGCCTGGGCCTGGCCGAGCTCGGTGCGCAGCTGACGGGTGCTGGAGCGCTCCGCCTCGAGCGCCCGATCCAGGGCGGTGCGTCGCTCGCGCTCGAGCGCCAGCTCCTGGGTCGCCGTCGCCAGCTTGGCGTTGACGCGCTCGAGCTCCCGGGCGCCCGCCGGGGCACGGGGCCGGCGGGGCGGCTCGGGCTCGCCCTTGGCCACCGGTGTGCGGGTCGTGCGGCCGGCGGTCAGGACGTCGCCGGGCGCCGCGGGATCCTTGCCCGGGCGCCGCAGGGCAACGGTGATGTCGGGGGCCACGGAGAGCTCGACCTGCGAGGCGGTACCGAGATCGCGTTCGAATGCGAATGCGGCCAGCCAGGGCTCGCCATCCTCGGCGGCCCACGGCTTGTGCTCGAGGTCGGCCAGCGCGCGCGTCTCGCCCTGGCGGCCGTGGCGGACGGTCAGCGTCGGCCGGACGAACCGCCGGCCGCGCACGCCGAACCAACGGCCGGCCACCTCCACGCGTCCGGGCGCGGGGGCCGCAATGCGGTCCAACTCAAAACTGATTCGGTCGGGCTCGGCAGGCAGGGCGCGCGGGGGTGGATGAGCCGCGCGCGACTAGGCTGCGCCGCGGCGCACTCGCGCGGCACGAGACTTCTTGCGAGCGCCGTTGTTGCGATGCAGCGCCCCGCTCTTGACGGCCTTGTCGATCGTCTTGACGAGCACGCGGTGCTCGGCCTCGGCGGTGTCGTCCTCGCCCTCGGCGACGGCCTTCTCCAGCCGGTGGAAGTACGTCTTGATCGCCGACGTGTAGCGCCGATTCTCCAGACGCTCACGCTCGGCGCGCAGGATCCGCTTCTTCTGGGAGTGGATGTTGGCCATAACAAAAACGCCCGGGTGACCAGGACGACGGCGCGTACTATAGCGCGCTCGTGACCGCGCACAGCACCCAGATCGGGGGGCCGCCGGTGCCGCCGGAGACGCCCGGGGCCCCGCCGCCGGGCGGGTCTGGGCCACCGCGTCGCCGGCTCGCCGTCAGCACCGCCATCTTCGCGCTGGCCACCGCGCTCTCGCGGATCGCCGGCCTGGGACGTGAGGTCATCCAGGCGGCGTTCTTCAACACGTCCGCGGCGGCGTCGGCGTTCACGCTCGCGTCGCAGGTGCCGAACCTGTTCAGCAACCTGTTCTCGCAGGCGGCGCTCTCGGCCGCGTTCGTGCCGGTGTTCACCGACCTGCTCCAGCAGGGACGCAAGCGCGAGGCCTTCAAGCTGGCGTCCGAGCTGTTCTGGCTGATTCTGGTCGGGCTGGGCGCCCTGACGCTCGTGTGGCTGGCGGTCGCGGGCCTGGTCGTGCCCGCCTTCACCGGCGCGCACATCCCCAACGCGCTGACCGCCGGCCTCTCCCGGGTGCTGTTCCCGGTGGTCCTGCTGCTCAGCCTCACCGGGCTGCTCGTGGGGATCCTTCAGTCCTACGACCAGTTCACCGTCCCGGCGCTGGCCCCGGCGGTCTGGAACATCGTCATCGTCATCGGGCTCGTCGGGCTGCATTCGCGCTTCCACGGCCAGAACGCGGTCTACGCCTACGCCATCGCCTGGCTGGTCGCCACGATCGTCCAGTTCGCGCTCATCGCCTGGGCGATGCGCAACGTCGAGTTCAAGCTCTCCTTCTCGCTCAACTGGCGCGACCGGCGGGTCCGCCAGGTGCTGATCCTGTTTCTCCCGGTCACGCTCAGCATCGGGATCATCAACCTCGACATCTTCCTCAACGCGGGGTTTGGATCGCTGGTCTCCAGCGCGGCCCCGAGCGCCATCAACGACGCGTTCCGGATCTACATGCTGCCGCAGGGGATCTTCAGCGTCGCCGTCTCGACGGTGCTGTTCCCGACGCTCAGCCGGATGGCCAACAACCGCGATGTGGGCGGCATGCGGCGGACGCTCGGCAACGGGATCCGCCAGATCAACCTGCTGCTGATCCCGTCCGCGGCCCTGCTGGCGGTGCTGGCCGTCCCGATCACCCGGCTCGTGTACCAGCACGGCACCTTCCACACCCAGTCGACTGACTACGTGTCGACCGCCCTGTTCTGGTTCGCGTTCAGCCTGCCGTTCGCCGGCGTCAACCTGCTCCTGAGCCGCACCTTCTTCGCTCTTCAGCGCCCCTGGATCCCAACCAAGCTGGCGGCCATCAACATGGTCGTCGACGCGATCGTCTCGATCGCGCTCTACAAGCCGCTGGGTATCGCCGGCCTGGTGATCGGGACCGTCTCGGCCAACGTGGTGATGACATTCCTGCAGCTGCGCCGGCTGCGGATCGGCTTCAACGGCCGACTGGAGGGGGTGCAGACGACGATGATCACCGTCCGCGTGCTCGTCGCCACCGCGATCATGTCGGCGGTGGGCTACTACCTGTGGAAGGGCCTGGACAGCGTGCTGGGAGTGTCGCTGATCGCCCAGATCCTCTCGGTCGGGATCGCGCTGGCGGCGGCGTCGGTGCTGTACGGGTGGCTGGTGCTGCGCATGCGGGTTCCCGAAGCCCGCCAGATCGAGGCATTGGTGCTGAGCCGCGTGCGCGCCCGGTAGGCTGCGCGCGTGACCATCGGCCAGGCCTACCGCAAGCACTGCACGTCGGCGCGCCGCGAACGGGCGCTGCTCAGCGCCGTCGGGTTCACCACGTCGTTCGCCACCGCCCGCGGCGTCACCCATGCCATCAAGGCCGGCATCGGCCCGTTTCACAACATCTCAGAGGGCGGGCGCCACATCCACCACTCGACGTTCGGGATCTTCGGGCTGCTCGGGATCGGCTATCTGTGGACCTACCGCATCGGGATCGGCGAGCGGATGCCCGAGTGGGAGTCGCGGGTCACCGCGACCGTCTACGGGGTGGCGGCGGCGCTGACGCTCGACGAGTTCGCGCTGTGGCTGGACCTGCACGACGACTACTGGGACAAGCAGGGCCGTAAGTCGGTCGACGCCGTGGCCATCTTCGGCGGGTTGCTGACCATCGGCGTGGCCGGGCGCGACGTGATCAACGAGCTGGGTCTGTTCCCCAAGGCGATCAGCCGGCTGGTCGTGAGCGACCAGAAGCGCCGCGAGGCGCTGCGCGCCGCCCAGCCGCACTAGTGGCCCCGACCGCAGCCACCAGCCCGCCGGCACGCTGGGCACTCCACTCCGCTTCGTACCCTTCAGTACGCATGGCTGACCAGGCCCACATCCGCAACTTCTCGATCATCGCCCACATCGACCACGGCAAGTCGACGCTGGCCGACCGCATCCTGGAGTTGACCCACACCGTCGACCCCCGGTCGATGCGCGCCCAGCTGCTCGACTCGATGGACCTGGAGCGTGAGCGCGGCATCACCATCAAGGCTCAGGCGGTGCGTGTCTTCTACGACTCGCCTCACGACGGGCAGACCTACCAGCTGCAGCTCATCGACACCCCTGGCCACGTCGACTTCACCTACGAGGTGTCGCGGTCCCTGGCCGCCTGCGAGGGCGCGATCCTCCTCGTCGACGCCGCGCAGGGCATCGAGGCGCAGACCCTGG
>DATAWL010000071.1:0-3282 GCA_036267215.1 Solirubrobacteraceae bacterium
TACGAGGTCGAGCTCGTCGACCTGGTCTGCGTGAACCTCTACCCCTTCGAGCGCACCGCCGGGCGCGCCAGCTCGAGCGACGCGGAGATCATCGAGAACATCGACATCGGCGGGCCGGCGATGATCCGCGCGGCCGCCAAGAACCGCGCCTACACGGCGGTCGTGACGAGCCCGGAGAGCTACGACGCGATCCTCGACGAGCTGCGCGGCTCGGACGGCCTGCTGTCGATGTCGACGCGCGAGAGCCTCGCCGCCGACGCGTTCGCGATGGCCGCCCGCTACGACACGGCGATCGCACGCTGGTTCGCCGAGCGCTCCGACGACGACTTCCCGCCGCTGCACGTGCGCGCCTACGAGAAGGTGACCGAGCTCTCCTACGGCGAGAACCCCCACCAGCGCGCCGCCTACTACGAGCAGGTCGGCGCTCGCACCCACGTGTTGTCGATGGTCTCCCAGCTGGGCGGCAAGCCGATCTCGTTCAACAACCTGCTCGACCTCGACGCCGGCCGGCTGCTGCTCTCCGAGTTCCAGATTCCGGCCTGCGTGATCATCAAGCACAACAACCCGTGCGGGGTCGCCTGCGGCTCGACCGCCATCGAGGCCTACCGCAAGGCCTACGCGTGCGACCCCCAGTCGGCGTTCGGCGGCATCGTCTGCCTCAACCGGGGCGTCGACGCCGAGCTGGCCGCAACGATGTCCGAGCAGTTCGTCGAGCTGCTGTTCGCCCGCGGCTACGACGACGCCGCGCTCGAGGTGCTGGCGGAGAAGCCCAACATGCGCATCCTCGACGACCGCGAGCGGCGGATCCCCAACATGATCGAGCCTCACCTGCGCCAGGTGGTCGGCGGGCTGCTGGTCCAGGATCGCGATTTCGACCTCGAGGAGCGCAGTGAGATGCAGGTCGTCACTGAGCGCCGTCCCACCGAGGCCGAGTGGCAGCAGCTCTCCTTCGCCTGGAAGGTGTGCAAGCACGTGAAGTCCAACGGCGTCGTGATCGTCCGCGACCTGGAGACGATCGGCATCGGCGCCGGGCAGATGAGTCGCGTGGACTCGGTCCGCCTCGCCCTGAACAAGGCCCGCGACGGGGTGAAGGGCGGGGTGCTCGCGTCCGACGCCTACTTCCCATTCTCCGACGGCCCCGAGCTCGCCCTGGAGGCGGGCGTCACCGCCATCATCCAGCCCGGCGGCTCGGTTCGCGATCATCTCACCGTCGACGCGGTCGACAAGGTCGGCGGCGCGATGGTGTTCACCAGCCGTCGCCACTTCCTCCATTGACCGGGCAGCGGCTCCCCGGTGACCCGCCGTCGCCCTACGAGGAGCGCTACGGGTTCAGCCGCGTGGTCCGCGTCGGCCCGTTCGTCCTGATCGGCGGCACCACCTCGGTGGCGCCGAGCGGCTTCGTCGTCGGCGAGACCCCGTACGAGCAGACCGTCGAGATCATCGGCAAGCTTCTGCATGAGCTGGCGCGCACCGGCCTGGGCCCCGCCGACGTCATCCAGACCCGCGTCTACGTCACCGACATCTCCCGCGCCGACGAGGTCGGCCGTGCCCATGGCGAGATCTTCGCCGAGCACCGCCCGCTGATGACCATGCTCGAGGTCAGCGGCCTGATCGACCCCCGCATGCTGGTGGAGATCGAGGCCGTCGCCCATACCGCCTGACCCTCGGCAGGCCGCCCGCCCGCCGGCCCCGGCCGGAGTGATTTCCCCCGCCCTCAGCCGTGCGAATCGCCGCGGTGCGCCATCATCACAGCGACGCCGCCGTAGCTCAGTTGGTAGAGCAGCGGACTTTTAATCCGACGGTCGCAGGTTCGAATCCTGCCGGCGGCATCGGGAAGTAGCTGCTAAGCGGCGGATTTAGGCTTGTGGCGATCCGAGCGATCTGCCACCATGTCCCCGATATGTCCCGAGAGGTAGCGCAGGCCGGGTTTCCGAGCGGACACGTCTTCCGTGTCGAGCGGGCGCGCGGTCCGGTCTGGTACGCCAAGTACCGGCTGCCCGACGGACGCCAGGTCCAGAAGAAGCTCGGTCCGGCGTGGACTGACCGTGGCCGTCCGGCGGCGGGCTACGTCACGAAGCGACTCGCCGAGGCGTGGTTGCGCACCACGCTCGAGGACGCACGCCGCGGGACGCTGCCGGGTCAGGTCCGCAGCGGCGCGACGTTCGCCGATGCGGCGGCCGAGTGGCTGCGCTTCGTCGCCGACGATCGTGAGCGCAAGCCGTCGACGCTGAAGGACTACCGGTCGATCGTGCACGGCCGGCTGCTGCCGGCGTTCGGCGCGATGGCCCTGGAGGACGTGACGCCGGCGGTCGTGGAGCAGTGGCGTCTGTCGCTGGGCGGTCTCTCCAACCGCTCCAAGAACAAGCTGCTGATCGTCCTGCACGGCATCTTCCGCCGGGCGCAGACGGTCTACGGGCTCCACGTCAACCCGCTGGCGAGGATGGAGAAGCACCCGCAGCACGCGAGCGGCGACATCGAGGTGTTCGTGCCCGAGGAGGTGTGGGCGCTGGTCCGGGCGGCGGCGTCCGAGCGGGACGGGGCGCTGTTCTTGACTGCGGCGTTCACCGGGCTGCGGATGGGCGAGCTGCTGGCGCTGCGGTGGCGCGACGTCGATTTCGCCGGGTCGGTCGTTCGGGTGCGGGGCTCGTTCGCGGCCGGCCAGCTGACGACGCCCAAGTCCGGCAAGGTCCGCGCGGTCCCGATGGCCCCCGACGTCGCCAGCGCGCTTGCGGCATTGGGCCGGCGCACGGACTGGGTCGGCGATGACGACCTGGTGTTCGCCGGCGACGCCGGCGGCTACCTCGACGGCTCCGCGCTGCGCCGGCGCTACAAGGCCGCGCTGGCCGCGGCCGGGCTGCGCTCGCTGCGCTTTCACGACCTGCGCCACACCTTCGGGACGCGGATGATCGCCAAGGCCGACATTCGCCGAGTACAGGAGTGGATGGGCCACGCCGATATCCAGACCACGATGAAGTATCTCCACTACGCCCCGCGGGCCGGCGACGCTGCATTGGTGGCTGAAGCGTTCGCACTCGACGACGCGCCAATTGGGGCGGAAGCACAGCCGGTCAGGTAGCGCAGCAACCGGCCGCGCTACCGCTCGATCACTTCGGCGATCCGGCCGTCACGGCGCTCGGCGAGAGTGGTGCTTTCACGTTAGATCGCTGAAAAAGTGGGTTTGTGGGCGGAAGGCTTCGCCGGTTGGAATGGCCGGCGTTGGTGGTTCTGCTTGTCTGTCAGCTGCGGCTAGGCGGGCTGGGCGCGGAGTGCGGCGCCGATCGG
>DATAWL010000072.1:0-78658 GCA_036267215.1 Solirubrobacteraceae bacterium
GCCGTCGAGGTTGTCGTACAGCTCGTCGGCGATGAACGGGCAGAAAGGAGCGAGCAGCTTGGCGACCGTCAGCAGGCACGTGCGCAGCGTCGCGAAGGCCGCGGCGTCGGCGGCCCAGAAGCGCCGCCGCGAGCGTCGCACGTACCAGTTGGAGAGCTCGTCGAGCAGCTCCGCGATCGCTCGCCCCGCGGCGGTCGCGTCGTAGGCCTCCAGGCGCTCGGCGACGAGCTCCGTCGTGGTGGCCGTCCGCGACAGCGCCCAGCGGTCGAGGTCGGTCGTGCCGACGTCGGCGACGGCAGCCGTCGCATCGCCGAGCTCACCGGTGGCCGCCTGTGCGTAGAGGACGTAGAAGTAGTAGGTCGACCACAGCTGCTTGAGGAACAGCCGCACGCCCTCGCCGATCGTCTCGGCCGAGAAGCGGTATCCGTCCCAGGGCTGCTTGGAGGTGAAGAAGTACCAGCGGAAGGCGTCGGCGCCGTAGGTGTCGAGGACGTCCCACGGCTCGACCGTGTTGCCACGTGACTTGGACATCTTCTGCCCTTCCTCGTCGAGGATCAGCCCCAGGCACACGACGTTGCGATACGGCGCCCCGTTGCCGAGCAGCACCGACTCTGCCAGCAGCGAGTAGAACCATCCGCGCGTCTGGTCCTGCGCCTCACAGATGAAGTCGGCGGGGAAGCCGTGCTCGAACACCGTCTCGTTCTCGAACGGGAAGTGGTGCTGGGCGAAGGGCATGGCGCCTGAGTCGAACCACACGTCGATCACCTCGGGCACGCGGCGCATCGGTTGCCCGCAAGCGCCGGCCCCGGCCCCGGCCTCGCCTGACCCCTCGCCGCCGTGCGGGCAGGGGAAGGTCGCCTCGTCGACGAACGGGCGGTGGTGGTCTGACAGGACCGCGCCGGAGCGCTCGGCGAGCTCGGCGAACGATCCGATCACGTGCACGTGTCCCTGCTCGCAGCGCCACACCGGCAGCGGTGTGCCCCAGTAGCGCTCGCGCGACAGCGCCCAGTCGACGTTGCCCTCCAGCCAGTTGCCGAACCGCCCGTGCTTGACGTGGTCCGGATACCAGTTGACGGCCTCGTTGGAGGCCAGCAGCCGGTCGCGGATCTGGCTGGTGGCGATGTACCACGAGGGCTTGGCGTAGTAGAGCAGCGGGGTGTTGCAGCGCCAGCAGTGCGGATAGGAGTGCTCGTAGCTCTCGGCGCGCAGCAGCTTGCCCCGCTCGCGCAGGTCCTCGATGAGGTCGGGGTCAGCGTCCTTGACCCAGCGGCCGGCATAGGGGCCGATGCGCTCGTCGTAGGTGCCGTCGAGCGCGACCGGGTTGACCACGGTCAGCCCCTCCCGCTCGCCCAGGCGGAAGTCGTCCTCGCCGAACGCCACCGCGGTGTGCACGAGCCCGGTGCCGTCCTGGGCGGTGACGAAGTCGGCGGGCAGGACGGTGTGGCCCTTGGGACCGTAGGCCTGCGCCGAGATGTACGGGAACGGCGCCTCGTACGCGGTCCCGACGATCGCGGCGCCCGGGAAGGTCTCGATCACCTCGGCGCCCTCGCCCAGGACCTTCGCCACCAGCGGCTCGGCCAGGATCGCGATCCGGTCGCCGTCATAGCGGGCGCGGACGTAGGTGAGCTCCGGGTTGACCGCGACCGCGGCGTTGGAGACGAGCGTCCACGGGGTCGTGGTCCACACCAGCAGCTCGTCGCCGGTCCGCGCGGGGCCGGTCCGCGCGGGGCCGGCGGGGTCCGATCTCTCGGTGACCGGCAGACGGACGTACACCGAGGGGTCGACGACGTCCTGGTAGGCGCCCGGCTGCCCCAGCTCGTGGCTGGAGAGCGTCACCTGGTCGCGCGGGCAGTAGGGGACGACCTTGAGCTTCTCGTAGAGCAGCCCCTTCTCGTGGATCGTCTTCAGCGCCCACCACACCGACTCGATGTAGGTGGGGTCCAGCGTGCGGTAGGCGTCGTCGAGGTCGACCCAGAAGCCGATCCGCTCGGTCAGCCGGTTCCACTCGGCGACGTGGCTGAGCACCTTCTCCCGGCACTTGGCGTTGAACTCGGCGATCCCGTAGCGCTCGATGTCGTCCTTGGAGGTGAACCCCAGCTCCGCCTCGAGCGCCAGCTCGACCGGGAGCCCGTGGCAGTCCCAACCGCCCTTGCGCTCGACGTAGTGCCCGGTCATCGTCCGGAACCGGGGGAAGATGTCCTTGAACGCCCGGCTGAGCACGTGGTGGGTGCCGGGGTTGCCGTTGGCCGTCGGCGGCCCCTCGTAGAAGCCCCACTGGGGCGCGCCCTGGCGGCGGCGGATCGACTCGGCGAAGATGTCGCGCTCGCGCCAGCGCTCCAGGACCCGCTCCTCGAGCTCGGGGAACGAGGCGCGTGAATCGACGGGGCGGTGCGGGCTGATCATGGGCGGGGGATTCTAGGAACCCCCCAGCCCATTGGACATGCCGCTATGCGCCCATGCGTGCGGGCGCCGGCCGCGGGACTGCGCGTGCCCGCCGCGGCTCGATCTGGGCCCCGGCCGGCTCCAGGCGCCTGAGCAGTGCGTCACGCGCCGCCACCGGCAGCTCACCGAGGCGGAACACCGTGCTCGCCCCCGTGTCGGGAACAGCGCCCCGGTAGTCGAAGACAACGACCTCACGAGTGACCGAGCGGACCGCGTACACCAGGCGGCCGATCGAGTCCAGCGACACCCGCCGGCCGGTCAGGATCACCGCCGAGGGATTGAGGGCGCGCAGCGCGCGACCCAGCCGGGTGAGCTCGATCGCGGGCGTGAGCGCCAGCGTCCGCAGACCGGCGCGGCGCAGCACGACCTCCAGCGCCTGGGCGTAGACCGCATCCAGGTCGCACGGCGCCGTCGCGTCGAACAGCATGATGCCCTCGGCGCGGCTCGCCGGCGGGGCGAGCCGGCGCTGGGCCGATAGCCAGCCGGCGGCGTGACGCCAGGCGAACTCATACTCGGCGGTCGAGGCGCCGGGCTCGAACAGCGACGTGACCGCATCGAGCAGGACCTCGTCGATCGTGCGCTCGACGGACCGCAGGCCGAGGCTCTCCTCCAGCAGACGATTGGCGGAGTCCTCATCGAAGGAGGCGAAGGCGTTGATCAACCGCGACGGGGTGGAGGGGCCCTCGCCCCGCTCGCGGGCCAGCGAGATCGCCGAGGACACGTTGTGGGTCTCGGCCAGCGTGAGGCGCAGCGATTCGATCTCGGTCAGCGAGTACTGGCGATGGCCGCCGGCCGAGCGCTGCGGTTTGGGGAAGCCGTAGCGGCGTTCCCAGCTGCGCAGCGTGTTGGGGCTGATGCCGAGCATCACGGCGGCCGCGTTTGTCCGGATTCCGTTCATTGGCGGATTTATGTCGCCATCGGCAGAGATGCGCAAGGATCGCAACCCCGCCTGCACCCTGAACGACTTCATGCGTGGCGGAGGAGTCCGCCCGGGTGCGTCGTATGCGGGCGCGGCCCCGCGCGGCTCCAAGTGCGCCGGACACGCGGGCGCGACTCGGCGGGTGCCACCCGGCAGGCGCGGTTTGACGGGCGTGCCTCGGGGCGTTCCCCGGTGACTGGTCAGGGCGACGGTCCGGCACCGCTCCGCGCCCCGGTCCCGGCGCCCCCCTCTCCGCTAGGCGCTGGCGCTGCGGGGGGCGGGTCTTGTGGCGGCGTGGTGCGGTGGGGCCAGGGCGGCGACCAACTCGCCTTCCACCAGCTCCAGGATCCGACGCTGCGCCGCTCCGGCGGCCGCGGGGAGGTTGCGGGTGCCGGTGCTGCGCACGCGGACCCGTTCTGAGCCGCGGCGGAAGACCGCGACCGGCACCGCGCCGCTGGCCAGCCGGATGGCATAGGCCCAGCGGGCGACGGCGTCGTCGTCGAGATGAGATCCGGCGACGACCACGAGATTGGGACGATGGACGGCGACCGCATCGCCGATGCCGGCCACGCCCCGAGCCGACAGGCTGAGGACGTCGACTCCTGAGCGCATGCAGAACAGCTCCAGCGCGCGCAGGTAGGGCGCGTCGGGATCGAGCTCGTCGCGGGTCGCGTCGCCGAACACCACGGAGATCGGGCGCACCGGGGGCGGCGAGAGCCGGGTCGCCCGGCGCAGCCAGTCCGCGGCCCAGTGGGCGGCGAAGGCCCAGGCGGCTGACTCCGAGCCGTACCGCCGCAGGATCTCGTCCAGCGTCGGGAGCAGAACCTCCTCGACCGAACGCTCCACCGAGCGCAGCGCCAGGGCGGCCTCGATCGCCGAGTCGGCGCGCTCGCGCTCGTAGGACACGAGCGCCCCGACGAGCGAGTTGGCGTCCGCGGCAAGCCCTTCCCGCGCGCGTGAAACGGCTGACGAGATCGAGAGACCCTCTTGAAGGGCGTCGCGCAGTGCCGCGATCTCCCCGTGCGTGAAGAGCCTGTGCTTGCCAGGCGAACGCTGGGGTTTGGGGAACCCGAACCGCCTCTCCCACGCCCGCAACGTGTTCGGACTCACGTTTAGCAGGGCGGCCGCCTCGCTGGTCTTCAGGTATCGCACTTAGTCAGAAAGGTGAAGTCGATCGTTGCCAAATACCTGCAGCGGGTTTAAAATTGCACGGGTTACTGACCAAAATACTGTGCAAAGCGTTAGGGAAGTTGCGACCATCTTGGCGCAATTTGGGACGTTCGACAAGCGCAGCTAGCGACCGGAAGGACCATCCAGAGCCTGGCAGCGTCGCCGTATCAGGTCGTGATTGGGTTGCCTGGGGGGAACCCCGCCTGCCGATCCGGATCCCAGCCGCATGGAGGGAGGGGAAATGTCGTTCCGCATGCCGTGATCAAGTATTCAACGGTGGAAGGGTGCCTTAATTAGCGCTACCGTCCACAAATATGTTCCGCCGGAGTGCGGATGATGGCGCGCGGTTCCCGTGGCATGAAGCGCTGGCGCCCTCGCTAGCAAGCTTCAGCTTCGTTGTCTGCGGGGCCGTGATCGTCGCGAGCCGAGCCGACCACTTCGACGTTCTCAGTGCGATTCTGGGCGTTGCCGCTGTGATCGCCGGCGTCATGGCTGTCGGCGAGGCCGGCGGCATCGGCGTATCCGCGTCATTCATCGTCTACGTCTTGGCCGCGGCCTTTCTGGGTCCGCTCTCGGCTGCGGTGGCGGCCGTCCTCGCCGAGGTGGCGGCGGCGCTGCGTTCCAAGACGCCATGGCGCAATGTCGTCTGCGTCAACCTGCCGGGAGCGGTGGTCCCGGCGGTGGTTGCGGCGCTCATCATCCGCAGCCTCGCGCCGAATCCGGGCAACGACGCTCGCTTCTACGTGGCCGTCGGCCTGGCGGCGGGAGTCGCGCTCATCCTCAGCTTCGCCATCTTCTCGGCGCTGCGCCGCCTGCTCGTCCCGACGGCCGAGCAGTTCGGCGTGCGCGCGTTGCTGGAGTTTCTGCCCAGCCTCGGGCTCACCGTGCTCGTCGCGGTGGCCGGCGTTGGCATCGAGGAGAAGATCGGCAACGATGGGATCGCCTTCGCCCTGGCGGCGGTGTTCGCGTTCTCCTACATGGTCCATCTGCTCGAGCAATCGCGCAAGCGGGCCCAGCAGTACGTGTCGCTGTCCTGGGGCGTGCTCGCGGGCCTGATGCGATCGCTCGACACCCGCGACCAGCGCGCCGCCCGCCACTCGGCGGCGGTGGCCCGGTTCGCGCGCGACATCGCTCAGGCGGTCGGGATGAGCGCCGAGGAGTGCGAGCTGGCTCATACCGCGGGGCTGCTGCACGACATCGGGCGCTTCGCCCTATCCGATCGTGTCGCCGAGCGCGGACGCACGCTGACCGAGGACGACTGGATCGCGATCCAGCGCCATCCGGAGCTCGGCGCCGACATGCTGCGCGACCTCGGGATGTACGGCCCGGTGGCCGAGATCGTCCTGGCGCATCACGAGCGGATCGACGGGCGCGGCTACCCGGCGGGGCTGACCGAGGACGAGATCCCCGAGATCGCCAAGATCATCTCCGTCGCCGAGGTCTACGACACGCTGACCGCATCGGACACCTACCGTACGCGGATGAGCTCGTTCGAGGCGCTGACCGAGCTGCGTCGCGTCGCGAACACGCAGGTCGACGCACGTTATGTCGAGGTGCTGGCCGGCCTGCTCAGCGGCGAAGGTGTCGAGTACCGCCACGCGGACATGGCCGACTTCGACGTCGAGCTCGACATGGAGCGGCGCATCAACCAGGCCGGGGCCGGCGGCTGACCGCCGTCCGGGCCGGGTCAGAGTTCAACGCGTGGGCCGGGCTAGAGTTCGACGCGTCGCGACCGGCTCAGGGCTCGACTCGTCCGCGACCCGCTCAGTGTTCAACGCGTCGCGACCGGGTCAGGGCACGCCGACGGCGCGCCCCCGCCGACGCTTTATTGCCCATCAGCTAGAGGGCCGCTTCAGCCGACCTGGCGATCGAGCAGAGCATCCGAGCTCTGCTGCTCCAGTGAGCCGACGAACTTGTCGATCTGCTCCTGGCTGAATCGGCGCTGTCCCCCCGGCGTGCGGTAGGACTCCAGATAACCCATGTCCGACCAACGCCGGATGGTGCCCAGCGAAACGCCGAGCGCCTGAGCCGCCTGTGAAGTCGACAGGCCTAGCGGGCTTCCGTGAATTTGCCTCATGAATCCCATTTCAGCGGTATTTGCGAAGCGTTGGTGAGACAAGCACAGCTATTGCACAACCTTTTAATGGCAAATCATGACGATGTACAACTGATGAGCCAAAAGTCGGTCTTAAGCCGCCCTTGTCTATCCACAAGAGTACCCCGAGAACGGCCCCCGAAGTCGTCGATGGACATTCGGTTGATCCCGGGGCCGCTGACGCCGCCCACGCGGGGATGCGACGATCCATCCCATGCGCCTGCGTCTCTATCACCATCAGGATGGAGCGCGGGTCGCCTATCGCGAGACCGGAACCGGGCCGGCGCTCGTCCTGCTGCACTCGCTGGGCCTCTCGCATCGTGAGTGGGAGCCGATCGTCGGGCCGCTGACGGCGCGCTTTCGCGTCGTGCTTCCGGACCTCCCGCTGCACGGCGACTCCGAGGATCGCCCGCGCCACCCCTACTCGGCGGACTGGCTGGCCGACGTGATCGCCGGGTTCTGCCGCGAGGCCGGGGGCGCGCGTCCGATGATCGCCGGGCACGACATCGGCGCGGAGCTGGCGCTGCTGGCGGTCGCCAGCGGGAGGCTGCAGCCGGCCCGGCTGGTGCTGATGCCCAACCGCCTGCATCGCCGCGACGAGTTTGCGGGCAAGCGGGCGGCGTGGCGGACGGCGTGCCGCGTGGCCTCGCTGCCCGGGCTGGACCGGGTGATGGCCCGCGGCGCCAAGCTGGTGTTCCGCCCGGCGGTCGGCGAGCGGCTGACCGTCCAGAACAACCGGGCCGCCCGGGATCTCATCCGCCACGCGTTCTCCGATGTCGGCGGCAACGGCAATCGCGCCCGGTCCTGGGCCAAGTTTGCCCGGCGCTGGCCCGTCGACGCTCAGAGCCAGTTGCTGGACGCCTACCCGCAGATGGACATGCCGGTCCTGTTGCTGTGGGCCGAGGAGGACCCGGCCCATCCCGTCGACGCCGCCCAGGAGGCGCTGGACCTGCTGCCCGACGCTCAGCTGCGGACCCTGCCCGGCACCGGCTTTCTCATTGCCTACGACGATCCGGTGGCGGTGGCGCGCGAGCTGATCGCGTTCTGCGGCTGACCGGCGCCCGGCCCGGCGGGGCCGCGGGCCAGCCGCAGCGCTAGCGTTCTCAGGCAGCACCGAACGTACGCGAAAGGAAACCATGAGCCTGCAGGAGCGAGCGCAGCTTTGGGGCGGCGAGACGACCAAGGCTGTCGACAACTTCCCCATCTCCGGCGAGACGGTCCCCGCCTCGGTGATCCACTGGCTGGCGCAGATCAAGGCCGCCGCGGCCCGCGTCAACGCGGAGCTTGACCTGCTGGCGGGCGACGTGGCCGAGCGCATCGCCGCCGCCGCGGACCGGGTGGCCGCCGGTGAGTTCGACGACCAGTTCCCCATCGACGTGTTCCAGACCGGCTCGGGCACGTCGACGAACATGAATGCCAACGAGGTCATCGCGACGCTCGCCGGGGACGGCGCCCACCCCAACGACCACGTCAACATGGGCCAGTCCTCCAACGATGTGTTCCCGTCGGCGGTGCACCTGGCCGCCCTGGACCGCGCCACCAACGCGCTGCTGCCGGCGCTGGACCAGCTCGCGACCTCGCTGCAGGCCAAGGCCGACGCGTTCGCGGACGTCGTCAAGTCCGGGCGCACCCACCTGATGGACGCGGTCCCGGTCACGCTCGGCCAGGAGTTCAGCGGGTATGCCGCCCAGATCCGGCTCGGCGCGCTGCGGGTCCGCAACACGCTGCCCCAGGTGGCCCAGATCCCGCTCGGCGGGACCGCCACCGGCACCGGGCTCAACACCCACAAGGAGTTCGCCGCCCGCGTGCGCGCGCGGCTGATCGATGCCACCGGCCTGGACATCCGCGGTCCCGAGGATCCGTTCGAGGCTCAGGCCAGTCGCGACGCGCTGGTCGAGCTGTCAGGCGCGCTGAAGGTGATCGCCGTGTCGCTGACCAAGATCGCCAACGACCTCGCGCTGATGGGCTCGGGCCCCCGCGCCGGAATCGGCGAGCTGCTGCTGCCCGAGCTCCAGAAGGGCTCGTCGATCATGCCCGGCAAGGTCAACCCGGTCATCCCCGAGGTCGTGCTGCAGGTGTCGGCGCAGGTGATCGGCAACGACGCCGCCATCACCATCGGCGGGCTCCAGGGGAACTTCGAGCTCAACGTCCGGGTGCCGCTGATCGCCCGCAACCTGTTGGAGTCGATCAACCTGCTGGCGTCCACCGCGCGGGCCTTCGCGGAGAAGTGCGTCGACGGCATCCAGGCCAACGAGGAGGGCGCCCACCGGTCGGCCGAGTCGACGCTCGCCGCGGCCACGGCGCTCAACCCCTACATCGGTTACGACAAGGCGGCCGAGATCGTCAAGGAGGCGGCCAACAGCGGGCGGATGCTGCGCGAGGTCGCCTACGAGAAGGGCGTCGACGAGGAGACCTACAACAAGGCGATGGACCTCCGCGCCATGGCGCGCGGTAACACATGATTTTGGCCCGCCGCACCGTCGGGTCTCACCTGATATCGCCGTTCGGCGGCGATTCATTGCAACATCGGCGGTTTCAGTGGCGATTGCCCTCGTTCATGAGGTTCAATCCCGGCGCTGCTGCGTCCGGTCGCCACCGCTCGAAGCGAACGCTCGCCGCTTGAGGTACACGCTCCTGGCGCGCTCACCCGGCCTCTGGGGGGCTGGGTGAGCCGTCGAGGACTTCCACGCGCGGCCGGTCAGGTGGCGACGGTCTCGGCGCCCAGCTCGCGCGAGATGGCGACGTCCACCGAGTAGTCGATCGGCACCACGATCACCGACGGGACGTCGAGCGACAGCGCCTGCGTGAGGCGCTGGGAGAACTCGCCGGCGCTGGCGCAACGCCACGCCGGCGCGCCGAACGCCTCGGCCAGCTTCACGAAGTCCGGATTACCGAAGTCCACGCCGAAATGCCGGCCGAACTTCTTGTCCTGCTTCCACACGATCGACCCGAACTGGCCGTTCTCCCAGATGACGTTGACGACAGGCGTCTTGAGCCGGACCGCGGTCTCGAGCTCCTGGCAGTTCATGAGAAAGCCCCCGTCGCCGCTGACCGTGACCACGTTGCGACGCGGGTCGACCAGCTTGGCGGCGATCCCCGTCGGCAGGGCGAACCCCATGCCGGCCAGGCCGTTGGCGATCAGGACCGTCCCGGGCTCGTGGGCGGGGAACATCCGCCCGATCCACAGCTTGTGCAGGCCAACGTCCGAAACCAGGATGTCGTTGCGGTCCAGCGCCCGGCGGAGGTCGTAGAGCGCCCGGGGCGGCCGGACCGGGAAGTGGTCGTCGGCGCGCGCGTCGGTCAGCGCGCCGGAGACCAGCTGCCGGAGGCGGTCGGGCTCGGGCGTCCCCGCCTGCTTGCGACTGGCGCCGGCCGCCAGGCGCGCCAGCACGTGGGCGATGTCGCCGATCAACTCGACCTCGGGCATGAAGAACTCGTCGATCTCCGCCGCGACGGTGTCGATCACGACGATCTTCTTGTCCGCACGCGGATTCCAGTTCTCAGGCTTGTGCTCGACGAGGTCGTAGCCGACCGCGATCACGACGTCAGCCTCGTCGAACCCGGCCAGCTCGTAGTCGCGTGACTGCAGCCCGACCGTGCCCAGCGCGTGCGGATCCTCGTAGTCGATCAGCCCCTTGGCCATGAACGTCTCCGCCGCCGGGATCCCGGTGGTGTGCACGAATGCCCGCAGCGCCCGGCTGGCGTGGGTGCGGATGGCCCCGTTGCCGGCGAGGATGACCGGGTTCTCCGCGGCCATGATGACCTCGGTGGCCCGCTGGAGCTCCCTCATCCCCGGCTCGGGCTGGACCGGCGTGTGGCGCGGCAGCGGCGAAGCGTCGAGCGGGCGCGCCATGACGTCCTCCGGCAGCTCCAGATGGGTCGAGCCCGGCTTCTCGGTTTCAGCCACCTTGAACGCCTTGCGGACCACCTCGGGCACGATCTCCGGACTGGAGACGCGGGCGTTCCATTTCACAACTGGACGCAAGATGCCGATGAGGTCGATGTACTGGTGTGACTCCTTGTGCATCCGCTCCAGATCCGACTGCCCGGTCAGCGCCACCAGCGGCGCTCGATCGAGAAACGCATCGGCCACGGCGGTCACGAGGTTCGTCGCTCCGGGCCCGAGGGTGCCCAAGCAGACGCCCGCACGGCCGGTCAGACGCCCATAGGCGTCGGCCATGTACGCCCCGCCCTGCTCATGGCGGACCGGAATGAAGTCAATTGACGAATCGGCGAGGGACTCGTTGAGGTCCAGCGTCTCCTCGCCGGGGATGCCGAAGACGTACTTGACGCCCTCGGACTCCAAGCACTCGACGAACACATCTGAGGCCTTGCGCTCGCTCACTCCGCGTTATCTAACCGTTTCCGGCGGCCCCGACACTTTCTCGCGGCTCGGCCGCGGGCTGGTCGCCGGACTGACCGCCCTGATGCTCACGCTGGCGATCTGCTCAGCCGCCCGGGCCGCCACGACCTTCTACATCCGCGGCGGTGGCGACGGCCACGGCATCGGCATGAGCCAGTACGGCGCCTACGGCTACGCGCTGCACGGCGCCGGCTACCAGACGATCCTCGCCCACTACTACCAGGGCACGTCGCTGGGCACGACCAACCCCAACCGGACCGTGCGGGTGCTGCTCGGCAGCGGCGCGGCCTCGTTCAGCGGGGCCACCAGCGCCGGGCGCACCGCGCTGAGCGCCGGCACGACCTACCGCGTGGCCTCCGCCGGCTCCGCCGTCCGGCTGACCACCGCGGCGGGCAAGGCGGTCGGGACGTTCGCCGCGCCGCTGACCGTCTCGGGGCCGGCGCCGCTGAGCATGCCCGGCCACGGCACCTATCGCGGTGCGCTGGTCTTCTCGCCCAGCGCCGGCGGCATCCAGACCGTCAACGCGGTCGGCCTCGACGACTACGTCCGCGGCGTGGTCGCCGCCGAGATGCCGGCCGGCTGGGCGACCGCGGCGCTCGAGGCTCAGGCGGTGGCCGCCCGTACCTACGCGATCACCGCCAGCGTGGGCGGGAACGGCTACGACCTCTACGACGACACCCGCTCGCAGATGTACGGCGGCGTCGGCGCCGAGACGCCGAGCACCAACGCCGCGGTGGCCGCCACCAGCGGGCAGATCGTGACCTACGACGGCCAGCCGGCGGTGACCTACTTCTTCGCCAGCTCGGGCGGCTACACGGAGAGCATCCAGAACGCCTGGCCCGGATCGACGCCCGAGCCGTGGCTGCGCGGGGTGCCCGACCCATACGACAGCGCCGGGGGCAATCCCTATCACCGCTGGGGCAGCCAGATGACTCCGGCGGCCGCGGCCGCGCGCCTGGGCGGCCTGGTCAAGGGCAGCCTGATCGGGATCCGGGTCACCCGCCACGGCGTCTCGCCGCGGATCGTCAGCGCCCAGGTGGTCGGCACGCGTGGAACCTCGACCGTGACGGGCGCCCAGCTGCAGAGCATCTTCGGCCTCAACTCGACCTACGTCGCCTTCACCACCATCACGACCCAGGATCCGACCGGCCGGGTGAGCGGCAGCGTGTTCCCGGGGCCGGCGGGCTCCGGATCGGTGACGCTGCAGAGCAGCAGCAGCAGCAGCGGCGGCTGGCGCACGGTCGGTCAGCTGACGCTGTCGGCGGGCGGGGCCTATGGCGCCACCGTGCCGGCCGGGCGCTACCGAATCGTCGACGCCGGGATCGACGGCCCGGTCGTCACCGTCGGCTGAGCCCCCCGGGCGCAGGTGGCGATGGCGCCGGCCGGCCGCGGGTCGGCGGCGCCGGTAGTGTGCCCCGCATGCCCGGCCCGTTGCTCGCCATCGACGGCCCGTTCGTCCTGTACCGGTCGTTCTTCGCGCTGCCGGACTCGATCACCGACGGCGACGGCCACCCGGTCAACGCCCTGCTCGGCGCGGTCAACCTCATCCTGCGCATCGCCGCCGACCGCCGGCCGCGGGCGATCGTCGTCTGCTTCGGCGCCGAGGCGGCTCACTACCGCGTCGAGCTGTACCCGCCCTACCACGCCCAGCGCCCGCCGGTCCCCGACGCGCTGGACTGGCAGTTCGAGCGTGCGCCCGGGCTGTTCGGGGCGCTGGGCTGGGTGTCGATGTCCTCCGAGCACCTGGAGGCCGACGACCTCCTCGGCGCGCTGGCCGAGGCCGAGACCGCCCGCGGCGGCGAGGCCCTGATCATGACCGGCGACCGCGACATGTACCAGTGTGCCGGCGAGCGGGTCAGCGTCGTCTACCTCAAGCAGGGCGCCAGCGGCTTCGAGCAGGTCGACCCCGACGAGGTCCGCCGCCGCTACGGCATCGGCCCCGAACTGGTGCCGGACTTCATCGCCCTGCGCGGCGACCCCTCCGACGGCCTGCCCGGCGCGCCCGGAATCGGCGCCAAGACCGCCACCGCGCTGCTCGAGCGCCACGGCTCCCTGGAGGGCGCGATCGCCGGCGCCGACCAGGAGCGCCCCCGGATCGCCGCCGCGCTGCGCGACCACGCCGACGAGCTGCGCGCGTTCAAGGAGATCGCGACGTTGCGCCCGGCCGAGGTCGACCTGCCCGAGGACCGCGACAGCGACCTGGCCGGGGGGGCGGCCGCGGCCCGCGAGTACGGCATGAACCAGCTGGCCCGGCGCCTGGAGGCCGCAGGGTCGCTGGCCGACCTGTAGCCCCGCGCGTAAAACGGCGGGCTATCGAGGACGGATCGGGTGCGCGCGCGGCTGGCGCGCCCGCCGCTGGAGGGTTGGGGTGTTTCTCTGTCTATACGTGAGTTAGTCCCCAAGGCTCTGTTGGCTGGTTCGCAGACCGCGGGGTTTGGCGATTTTTTCCCTCCGGCGGGAGGCGACGCTACGGCGTGAACTTGACCGTGATCACGTCGCCGTCGGCCACGACGTAGTCGCGACCCTCCAGGCGCAGGGTGCCCCGGTCGCGGGCTCCGGCGTAGCCGCCGGCCTCCACCAGGGCGTCCCAGGAGACGACCTCGGCCCGGACGAAGCCCCTCTGGATGTCGGAGTGGATCAGGCCGGCGGCGTGCCAGACCGAGAGGCCGCGCCGCAGGTGCCAGGACTGGGCGGGCTTGTCCTCGCCGGCGGTGAAGAAGGCGGCGAGGTCCAGCAGGGAGAACGCGCCGCGCACGACCGTGTCCAGGCCGGACTCGGCCAGCCCCAGGTCCGCGCGCATCGCGGCGGCGTCCTCGTCGGACAGCTCGCCGAGCTCGGCTTCGAGGCGGGCGGAGACGGCGACCGCCTGGGCCCCCTCGGCCGCGGCGTGGGCGGCGATCGCGGGCGGGACCTCGTCGGCGCCCTCCTCGACGTTGGCCACGAAGAGCACCGGCTTGGCGGTCAGGGGGGACAGCAGGGTCATCGCGTCCGGCGCGTCGACGGGCGGCGGCACGGTCCGCGCCGGGCGGCCGGCCTGCAGGGCGGCGATCAGCTGCTCGAGCCACGCGGCCTCGGCCACGGCGTGACGGTCGCCGCCGCGGGCCTGGCGGACGACGCGTTCGAGCCGGCGCTCGGCCTGTTCGAGGTCGGCATAGATGAGCTCGGTCTCGATCGTCTCGATGTCTGCGAGTGGGTCGACGCGCCCCTCGGGGTGGACGACGCTGGAGTCCTCGTGCGCCCGGACCACGTGGACGAGCGCGTCGGTCTCGCGAATGTTGGCCAGGAACTGATTGCCCAGGCCCTCGCCGCGATGGGCGCCGGCGACCAGGCCGGCGATGTCGTGGAAGGCGATCGTGTCCGGGACGAGCTTGGAGGCGCGGATGGTGTCGGCGACGGCGACCAGGCGCTCGTCGGCGACCGGCACGATGGCCACGTTGGGCTCGATCGTGGTGAACGGGTAGTTGGCGGCCTCGGCGGCCACGCCGGTCAGCGCGGTGAACAGCGAGGACTTGCCGGCGTTGGGCATGCCGACGATGCCGACCTTCATCGGCATCAGGCGGTCACCGCTCCGCCCGCGCCAGACGAGGCCCCGCCGGTCACGGCGCCGTACACGGCCGCCACGCCGGTGCCGAGCGCCGCCCCGGCGAGGACGTCACTGGGGTAGTGAACGCCCAGGTAGGGCCGGCTGACGGCGAACGCGCCGGCCACGCCGTACAGCGCTCCCGGCGGGCACAGCCCCCGGAACACGCCGGCGGCCGTGAACGATGTCGTCGCGTGGGCGCTGGGGAACGACAGGCGGCTGACCGTCGGCGTCAGCGGCGGCAGGCCCTCCAGTTGCGGCCGGGGCCGGCGCACCACCAGCTTGACCGCGTAGTTGAGCCCATAGGAGGCCGCCACCGCCGCGGTCCCGCGCAGCCACGCGCCGCGCCGAGCCGGGTCCACAGCAGCGCCGGCCATGCCGAGGACCAGCCAGCAGGCGGCATGCTCGCCGAGGCGGGAGCAGGTCGAGATGACCCGCTCGCGGCGGGGGCCGTGAAATCGGGTCCGGGCGACCATGAGCAGCCGCCGGTCAAGCGCGTCCAGGGAGGGCATCGGCCCGCACTCTACGATGCCCGCCGACCTCGGCTGGCGGCGGGGGCCGATACCCCGTAAATTCGGGTCATGCACGGGAGGCTCGGCCTGCGCGCACAGGTCCTGGTCGCGGTGGCAGCGGGAGCGCTGGTCGTCGCCTTCGGCGTGACCCTGCTGCTCGTCAACACGATCCGGCTGCACTCCAGCTCGCAGGCGACCACCCGGTCAGACGCGTACCTGGTGTCGGTGATCGACCTCGAGCGGTTGGTGATCGACGCGGAGACCGGGCTGCGCGGCTACGTCATCACCGGCCATCCGGAGTTCCTGCAGCCCACGACCCAGGCTCGGCGGCAGCTGCCGGCGGCGACCCGGACGCTCGAGCAATCGGCGGTCCGCAGCGGGTTGGGCGTGGCCCGGGCGCGGGACCTGGCCCACGCGGCCCAGTCCTACCTGACCGGATACGTCGCCAACACCGAGGCGTTGACGCGACGCAACCCCACCCTGGCGCGGTCCTACGCCAGCACCCTGGCGGGCAAGCAATTGGTCGACGACATCCGTTCCCAGACCCAGGCGCTGGAGACCCTGGTCAGCGATCGCGAGCGGGCGCGCCAGCTGGCCGCCCGGTCGGCGGCCAGCCGGGCAACGCGGGAGGCGATCGCCGTCCTGATCCTGCTGACCGTGTTCACATTGCTGCTGGGCGCGTTCCTGGGCCGGCTGGTCATCTCGCGCGACCGTGCCCGCCGACGCAGCGAGGAGACGACTGACGTGCTGCGCCAGAGTCTGCTGCCCTCGACGATCCCGGCGATCCCGGACTGCGAGCTGGCCGCCCGCCTCATCCCCGCGCACGAAACCGACCTGGTGGGCGGGGACTTCTACGACGTGTTCGCCGTCGGCCCGGGCCAGTGGGTGATCGTCGTCGGCGACGTGTGCGGGAAGGGCGCCGATGCCGCGGCGGTGACGGCGATGGCCCGCTGGACCCTCCGCAGCCAGGCGATGGGATCCGCCACCCCGGCCGACGCGCTGCGCTTCCTCAACCGGGCGATGCTGACCCTCGATCTGGGGGGTCGCTTCATCACCGCCGCCTATCTGCTGTTGACCGTCAGCGGCGGCCACATCGAGGCCTCGCTGGCCTGTGCCGGCCATCCCCCGGGGATTCTCGTGCCCGCCTCCGGAGCGCCGTCCGTGCTCCCCGCCCGGGGCACGCTGCTCGGGGTCTGGCCCGAGATCCGCCTGGACACGGCCAACGTCCGGCTGGCCCATGGCGACGGGATCGTCCTCTACACCGACGGCGTCAGCGACCCGGGCCCCGGTCCCGAGCGGGTGCCCGCCCGGGCGCTGGGCGACCGTCCCCGCGACGCCACTGCCGACCAGCTGGCCGACGCGCTGCAGTCCCTCGCCCAGGAGCCCGCGGCCGGCGTGCAGCGCGACGACATCGCCATCGTGGCCGTCCGGTTCGTCGATCGCCGGCGCGACCGTCAGACGCCGGCCGCGACGCCGTCGCGCGTGCCGTCCTGCGCCCACGAGAGGGCGTAGCGCCCGTCGTCGAGTGCCTGGCACAGCGGCGTCAGCCGCAGCGGACGGAACGTGTCGCACATCACCGCCAGCTCGCTGGTGAACCGCTGGCCGATCGACTTCTCGGCCAGGCCCGGCGCCGGCCCGTGCGGCAGGCCGGACGGGTGCAGGGTGATCGAGCCCACATCCACCCCGCGGCGCGAGCCGAAGTCCCCGGAGACGTAATAGATCATCTCCTCGGACTGGAGGTTGGAGTGGTTGTAGGGGATGGGGATGGCGTCAGCTTCCCAGTCGAGCATCCGCGGACAGAACGAGCAGATGACGAAGTTGGGCCCCTGGAAGGTCTGGTGCACCGGCGGGGGCATGTGGACCCGGCCGGCGATCGGCTCGAAGTCGTCGACGTTGAACGTGTACGGATAGACGAACCCGTCCCAGCCGACGACGTCGAGCGGGTGGTAGTCCAGCCCGTAGCGCTGGTAGCCGCCGCGGACGCGGACGATCAGCTCGTGCTCCCCCGGCTCGCGATGGACGACCAGCTCGCCCGGCGGGTGGAAGTCGCGGTGGGAGAACGGGGCGTGCTCGAGCAATTGCCCATAGCGGTTGCGGTAGCGGTTGGGCGTCTCGATCTCGCCGGGGGTGAAGAACGTCAGCCACAGCTGCTCGCCCTGCGGCCGGAAGCGATAGGTGGTGCCCCGCGGGATGACGATGTAGTCGTGCGCCCGGTAGGGGAGCGTGCCGAACTGGGTCTCCAGCTCGCCCTCGCCCTCGTGGACGAACACCACCTCGTCGCCTTCGCCGTTGCGGAAGAAGTACCCCTGCGGCGCGTCGGGCCGGCAGATGGCGATCTCGACGTCGTCGTTGTACATCAGCACGCGGCGCCCCATGACGGGATCGCCGCCGGCGGCCATCGTCCGCGTGTCGAACAGGCGATGCGCGTGGGCGGCCGGAACCCACTCATCCCGCTCGATCGCCGCAAACGACCCCAGTTCGCTCACCCGGCACGGCGTCTGGAGGTGATAGAGGATCGATTCGTTGCCGCTGAATCCCTCGAAGCCCATCACCTCCTCGGTCAACAGCCTCCCTTCCTCGCGAAAGGCCACGTGGCGCTTGGCGGGGATGCGGCCCCGCTGTTCGTAGCGCATCTCTACTCTCCCCTCTCGGGCGGGTCGAGGAGCCCCATCACAGGTTCCCTCGCCGGTCCTGCTCGCGCTCCAGAGCCTCGAACAGGGCCTTGAAGTTGCCCTCGCCGAACCCGCGGGCGCCGTGGCGCTCGATCAGCTCGAAGAACACCGTCGGGCGATCGCCGACGGCGTGGCTGAAGATCTGCAGCAGGTAGCCCTCCTCGTCGCGGTCGACGAGGATGCCCAGCCGCTGCACATCGGCGATGTCGTACGCCGTCTCGCCGATCCGCTCGGGGACGTCGGCGTAGTACGCCTCCGGGATCGGCAGGAAGCGCACGCCGCGCGCGACCAGCTCGGTCACGCTCTTGACGATGTTCGTCGTCGAAACGGCGATGTGCTGCACGCCGGGCCCGCGGTAGAAGTCGAGGTACTCCTCGATCTGGGACTTGCGCTTGCCCTGCGCCGGCTCGTTGATCGGGAACTTGATCTTGCCCGAGCCGTCGGTGACGACCTTGGACATCAGCGCCGAGTACTCGGTCGAGATGGCCTCGTCGGAGAAGTGGATGAGCTCGGTCATGCCGAACACCCGCTCGTAGTAGTGGACCCACTCCTCCATGTGCCCGAGGGCGACGTTGCCGACGACGTGGTCGATCCCGGCGAGCAGCCCGTCGGGGCCGGTCGGGGCCTCGTCGCGGGGGGCGTAGCCGGGCAGGAACGGCCCGTGGTACTTGCCGCGGGCGACGAACAGGTGGCGCGTCTCGCCGTAGGTCTCGACGCTGGACAGGCCGACCGTGCCGTGCTCGTCTGAGACCTCGTAGGGCGTCTGGACGCCGCGGGCGCCATGGGCCACCGCGTGCTCGTAGGCGGCGACGGCGTCGGGGACCGAGAGCGCGATCGTGCGCACGCCGTCGCCGTGGCGCTTGTGGTGCTCGCCGATCTCGTCGTCGCCGGTCAGGCTGCCGGTGAGCACGAGCCTGATCCGTCCCTGCTGCAGGACGTAGGAAACGCGATCGCGGCTGCCGGTCTCCAGGCCGCGGTAGGCGACCTCGGTGAAGCCCCAGGCGTGGGTGTAGTAATACGCCGCCTGGGCGGCGTTTCCGACGAACAGTTCAAGGTGGTCGATGCCGTGGACGGGCATGACGTCGACGGCCGACTCGGGGGGTGCAGGCAGAGTTTGAGTAGTCACGTGTGCAATGATCCGGGGGTGACCGCGGCTTCTCAAGCCCGGTACGTTGTGTTAGAGCGTCCCGACACCGGCTCATGGACGAGATCGATCGAAGAATCGTTGCGCTGCTGAGGGAGAACGCCCGCCGGTCCTTTCAGGACATCGGGCGCCAGGTCCACCTGTCCGCGCCCGCGGTCAAGCGCCGACTGGATCGGCTGGAACACGACGGCGTCGTGCTCGGCTACACCGCGGTCGTCGATCCGCAGGCGTTCGGCTGGCACGCCGAGGCGTTCGTCGACCTCTACTGCCAGGGCGGCGTGTCCGGCGAGCAGATCAAGCGGGCGGTGCAGCGCGAGCCGGGCGTCGTCTCGGCGCACACCGTGGCCGGCGAGGCCAGCGCCCTGCTGCACGTGATGGCGGAGGACACCAAGGCGCTGGAGACGGCGCTGGAGCGGATCCGAGCCGCCGAGGGCGTGACGCGGACGGTGACCGAGGTCGTCCTGTCGACCCTGTTCACTCGATGAGGCGGCCGTTCCCCGACGGGCCGCCGCCGTCGATCCGCGACTTCATGGCCTTCGAGGAGCACATCCGCAACGCCCGGGCGACCCGCGGGCAGGAGGTGCCGCCGGCCTGGTACGAGATCCCCGTCTTCTACTTCACCAACCCGGCGGCGGTGTTCGCCGACGGGGACGCCATCCCCAAGCCCCCCGACACGGCGATGCTCGACTACGAGCTCGAGCTGGCCTGCGTGATCGGCGAGGGCGGCCGGCCCGCGGGCTTCACGATCATGAACGACTTCTCGGCGCGGGATCTGCAGCGCCAGGAGATGACCGTCGGGCTGGGGCCGGCCAAGGGCAAGGACTTCGCCACCGCGCTGGGGCCCGTGCTGGTCTCGCCCGACGAGCTGCCCGCCGACCTCGACATGCGGGCCGTGGCCAGGGTCAACGGCGAGGTCCGCACGGACAGCCGCACCGGCGGCATGCACTACTCGTGGGAGGACCTGATGGCCGCGGCCGCCCGCAACACGCCGGGACTACGGCCCGGCGAGGTGATCGGGTCGGGCACCGTCGGACGCGGCTGCATCCTCGAGCACGATGATGGACGCTGGCTGAACGCCGGCGACGAGGTCGAGCTGGAGATCGAGGGGATCGGCGTGCTGCGCAACCGGATCGTCTAGGAACCGCCGGTCACACGGTCGGGGGCCCTCCGGCCGCTCAGCCGCCGAAGCCGACCCGATGGTCCTCGGTGTCCACCAGGACGTAGACCACCTTGTCCAGGCGCAGCGCGATCACCCCGTCCTCGGCGGTGAGCTCGTGCCAGCCGCCGTTGGCCAGCGCCCTGCGCAGCGACTCGAGCTCGCCGGGGGGCACGCGGGCCGATACCACCGGGCCGCCCTGAAAGCCGATGTTGATCTTCTGGGGCTTGTCGTCGGTCATGAGTGCTCCTCCGCTGGCTGCACGATCTCGGTGAGGACCCCGCCGGTGGCGGCGGGGTGAAGAAATGCCACGCGTGACCCGCGGATCCCGGTGCGCGGCCGCTCGTCGATCAGGCGCATGCCGGCCGCCGCGCAGGCGTCCAGCGTGTCCTGCACCGAGGCGACGCGGTAGGCGACGTGGTGCAGGCCCGGCCCGCGCCGGCTCAGGAACTTGCCCACGGCGGTGTCGGGACCGAGCGGCGCCAGCAGCTCGATGTGGCTGTCGCCGACGTCGAGCAGCGCCGCGTCGACGCCCTGTTCGGTGACCGTCTCGCGGTGGACGAATGCCATCCCGAGGCGGTCGCGGTATATCTCCAGCGCGTCGTCGATGTTCTCGACGGCGACGCCGACGTGGTCGATGGCGGACAGCATGGCGCCGCTGAGAATACCTAGTGGTTCGATCCGTTCCGGTTGGGGCCACCTGCGCGGGTCACGCGCCCGCGAGCGAGCTGGGGGCTAGGCCGCGTCCGGGGACGGGCGGTCGACCGGCTCGGTCGACGCGGCCGCCAGGCCCAGGTGGATCCCGGCGCGGTGGTCCGGACGGGCCAGCGGCACGCCGGCCATGATCTGCTCGATCCCCTGGCGCTCGACGACCTCGTCCCGGAGCAGCGCGGCCGCCAGCTGATCCATCAGGGAGCGGTGGGCGCGCAGCAGCTCGAGGGCGGCGCGGAAGGCCTCGTCGGCGAGGTCGGAGACCTCCTGGTCGCGGACGCGGCGGGTCGTCTCCGACAGCGCCGCGTGTTCGACCCGCAGGGACGTGATCTGGGTGCCCATCGCGTAGTCGTGGATCATCGAGTAGGCGATGTCCGCCACCCGGCGCAGGTCGTCGGTGGCGCCGTTGGTGATCGAGCCGAACACCAGCTGCTCCGCCGCGCGGCCGCCCAGCAGCATGGTCATCATGTCGATCAGCTCGGCGCGGGTGCGCAGATAGCGGTCCTCCTCGGGGAGGTTCAGCGTGTAGCCCAGCGCGCGCCCGCGCGGGACGATGGAGATGCGGTGGACCGGGTCCACGGACGGCAGCAGCTCGGCGCACACGGCGTGCCCGGCCTCGTGAAAGGCCACCACGCGCCGCTCGCGCTCGGTGAGCTGGCGGCGCGACTGCATGCCCGCCACCACCCGCTCCAACGCCATGTCGAAGTCGGGCATCTCGATCGAGTCCACCCCGCGGCGGGCGGCGTTGATCGCGGCCTCGTTGCACAGGTTGGCCAGGTCGGCACCGGTCAGGCCGGAGGTCTGGCGGGCCAGCAGCTTGTAGTCGACGTCCTCGGCCACCGGCTTGTTGCGGGAGTGGACCTCGAGGATGCGGGCCCGTCCGATCACGTCGGGCGGCGAGACGAAGATGTGGCGATCGAAGCGGCCCGGGCGCAGCAGCGCGGGATCGAGCTTCTCCAGCAGGTTCGACGCGCCGATCACGACCACGTCGCCCTTGGCGGAGCTGAAGCCGTCCATCTCGACCAGGAGCTGGTTGAGCGTCTGGTCGTACTCGCGGTTGGCCGCGCCGCCGGAGCGGGCGGTGCCGACCGCGTCGAGCTCGTCGATGAAGACGATCGACGGCGCGTGCTTGCGGGCCTCCTTGAACAGCCGGCGGATGCGGGCCGAGCCCAGGCCGGCGAACATCTCGACGAACGACGAGGCCGACTGCGAGAAGAACACCGCGCCGGATTCGTGGGCCACCGCCTTGGCCAGCAGCGTCTTGCCGGTGCCGGGCGGGCCGTGCAGCAGGATGCCGCTGGGGAGCTCGGCGCCGAGGCGGCGGAAGTGCGTGGGATCGCGCAGGTAGTCGACGATCTCGCGCAGCTCGGCCTTGGCCTCGTCGGCGCCGGCGATGTCGGCCCAGACGATGGTCGGCGTCGTCTCGGGCTGGATCTCCGCCGGCTTGGTGCGCGGCATGAGGTTGAGCGTCCGCCACACGAGGAAGACGAGCAGGAACATCAGCAGCAACGGCGCCCAGTCGTGGACGAATTCGATCACGTTCGGGTCGCCGAGGAACGCGGGAGTCAGCATGCCTGATCTGGTTATCGGCCGCGCCCGGCGGTTACTGAACCCGCCCTGGACGCCGGTGGGTCACAGCACCCGCTGCAGGCGCGGGTTGGGGGCGTAGGCGCGGCCCACCTTGGCGCAGGGCCGGCCGTCGAGCAGCACGACGTCGGCGGTGAAGTCGTCCTGGCCCCGGATCAGCGACGAGCCGACGCCGTAGGCGTCGACGGCCACGCCCGTGGCCTCGAACTCGCGGATACGGGCGGCGGTGAAGCCGCCGCTGACGACGATCTTGACGTTGCCGTAACCGGCCCCGTCGAGCGCCCCCCGGACCTTCTCGACCAGCCGCGGGTTGACCCCGATGGGGGTGAAGCCGCCCATCTCGTCCCACAGCGAGTGGTCGACGAGCTGCTCGGAGGTGTCCAGCCGGACCCCCCAGAGCCGGTCGCCGAGCGCGTCGGCGACCTCGAGCGCGGTGCGGACCGAGTCGTTCTCGAAATCGACCAACACCGTGATGTTCATGTCCCGGTGGTAGCGGTCGGCGAACTTGACCGCCGCCCGGACGGTGTCCCCGCCGTAGGCGGCGATCAGCCCGTGGGGGACGGTGCCGATTCCGCGGCCGCCCCACCAGGACGCCTGGGCGTCGGTGGACACGCCGATGGCGCCGGCGACGTGGGCGCTCCAGCCGTCGCCGGTCTGCACCAGCCAGTGGTCGTGGCGCGCGGGGAAGTAGAAGATCTGTTTGCCGCGGGCGGCCTCGACGACCTCGGCGACGTTGCGCATGATCAGCGAGCGGCGGGCCATCGCGCCGAGGTAGACCGTCTCCAGATGGGCGAACAGCGAGTAGTCGCCCTCGATCGTCATCACCGTCTCCCGCGGCGCGATCCGGTCGCCCTCGTGCAGCGCGTGGACCTTGAGCTGGTCCCAGCCCAGGACCCACTCGCCGTTGTCCGCGTGCCCGGCGCAGGTCTTCAGCACCGCGATCGCCTCGTCGATCCCGCCGAGGATCGAATCCTGCTTCTGAAAGACCTGCATCGTCACGTGCGGATGGTCGCCCTCGGCCTCCAGCAGCGACTTGGTCAGGACGAAGTAGGCGTCGGAGTAGTACCCCTCGCGAATCCGGTCGACGGGGAGGCGGAAGATTGCCGGGTCCAGGCGGTTTGAGACCTGCGTGGCGATCGGGAGAGTCTATTGCGGTGGTACGCGCGAATCGCGATGCTCGCTGGACCTCGCTGCTGAGAGCCCGACCCCCCGCGGTGGCCCCTGCCGTCTGACGGCCGCCGCCGCCCCCGCCGTTCGTCGTCCCCGGTAGTGAGTGAGTGAGATGAGTTCGTATCTGCGCGTCCTGCGCCATCGCGATTTCCGGTTCCTGTTCCTGGGCCAGTCGGCCAGCGCCGTCGGCGACCAGGTCGTGTTCGTCGCGCTGGCGCTGTACGTGACCCGGGTCACCGGCTCGCCCACCGATCTCGGCATCGTGCTGGCGGCGCAGTCGCTGCCGCTCATCACCCTGGTCCTGTTCGGCGGGGTATGGGCCGACCGGCTGCCGCGCCATCGGATCATGATCGTCACCGACATCGCCCGGGCGATCCTGCACGGCGCCCTGGCGGCGCTGATCGTCGCGGGCGGGGTGACCGTGGCTGAGATGGTCGTCATCGAGGCGCTGTTCGGCGCCGCGCGAGCGTTCTTTCAGCCGGCCTACTCGGGGCTGCTGCCACAGACGATCCCCGATCCGCTCAACCAGGACGCGTGGGCGTTGACGTCGACCACGACCAACCTGGCCGTGCTCGCGGGCCCGGCGCTGGGCACGGTGCTGGTGCTCACGGTGGGCGCCGGGGCGGCGTTTGCCCTCGACGCGGCGACGTTCGTCGTCAGCGCCGCGCTGCTGCCCCAGGTGCACCCGTGGCAGCGTGGGGAGGCGCCGCCGCGCCAGTCGATCGCCCACGACCTGCGCGCGGGGTTCGGCGAGGTGCGCGGCCGGCCGTGGGTGTGGGCGACGATCGGCGCGTTCACCGGCGCGGTGTTCTGCGCATACGCCACCTGGAACGCGCTGGCGCCGATCCTGTCCCGCGATCTGTACGGCAGCACCGGCGTCTTCGGCCTGTTCGAGACCGTCGCCGGTGCCGGCGCGGTGATCGGCGCGCTGGTCGGCATCCGGTGGCGGCCCCGCCGGCCGCTGGCCGTCGGGCTGGCCCTGTCGCTGCTGTGGCCGCTTCAGTGCCTGTCGCCGGCGCTGGCCTCGCCGCCGGCGGTGGTGGCCGGCCTGTGCCTGGCCGCCGGTCTGGCGTTCACGTTGTTCGAGGTGTGGTGGCAGGTGGCGCTGGTGCGCCACATCCCGCCCCACGCGCTCTCGCGGGTCAGCTCCTATGACTGGATGGGCTCGCTGGCGCTGATGCCGCTCGGCTTCGCCGTCGCCGGGCCCTTGGCGGCCGCCTTCGGCGCGCGAATGGTGCTCGGCGTCGGCGCCGCCGCAGCCCTGGTGATGCTGGCCCTGGCGCTCACGCCGCGCTCGACCCGCGAGCTCGGCGGCTCAGCCGAGCAGCTCGCCGATGATGTCGAAGTAGAAGCCGGTGGCGAACCCGAGGTCCCGGACGTCGATCCGCTCGTCCGCATTGTGCATGAGCGGTCCGGCCTCGAGTAGCGACTGGTGGCGCTGGGGGAAGAACCCGTAGGCCACGCACTCGGGGAAGGCGTCGCGGAACCAGCGCGAGTCCGAGAAGCCGGGCAGGATGACGGGCACCGCGGTCGCGCCCGGGTCGTGGTCAGCGATCCAGCCCTCGATGGCGCGCATCAGCTCGCTCTCAGGGGTGGAGCCGTTGCCGACCACCTGCTCGGTGAACTCGATCGACAGGTGATCGACGGTGTCGCCGAACACCGAGGCGATCCGCCGCCGGACCGCCTCTTCGCCCAGCCCCGGCGGGACGCGGCAGTCGATTCGGACCTGGGCGCGCGACGGGATGACGTTGATCTTGGTCGAGGCGCTGGTCATGGTCGGCGTCAGCGTCACGCTGAACATCGGCTCCACCAGCGTCCGCAGCCGCGGGTCCTGGGCCTCGAACCTGGCCACCGCCGCGGACGGGTCGTCCGGATCCTCGCCCAGCGCCCGCAGCAACGCGGCCGGCGCCTCGGTCAGGTCGAACGACTCGGGCTGGTCGGCGAGCGCGGCCAGCACCGGCGCGAGCTTGAGCAGCGCGTTGTCGCCGGTGCGCGGCAGCGAGGCGTGGCCCGCGACGCCGTGGGCGGTGAGGTTGAAGCGGAAGATGCCCTTCTCCGCGCAGCACACCCCGTACAGGCGGCGGTCGCCGAGCGCGAACGACTCGCCCGCGCCCTCGTTGAGCAGCATGTCGCAGCGGACCTTCTCGGGGTGGTTGGCGGTCAGCCAGTGGGCGCCGACATCGCCGCCTGTCTCCTCGTCAGCGACGAACACGAGCTTCAGCGCGCCGGTGGCCGGGCGCCAGCCCCGGCGGGCGAGGCTGGCCGCGGCGACCCCCTCGGCGGCGACCTGGTTCTTCATGTCCAGCGCACCGCGGCCCCACAGATAGCCGTCGGCGACGTCGCCGGACCACGGGTCGTGACGCCACTCCGAGGCGTCGGCCAGCACCGTGTCCACGTGGCCCAGCAGCACCAGCACCGGGCCGTCGCCTTCGCCGTCGAGGGTGGCGACGAGGTTGGGGCGCTCGGGCTCGGCGGCGAGCACCTCGGTCTCGAAGCCGGCATCGCTGAGGTAGCGCTCGAGCAGTTCGATCGCCGGTCGCTCATTGCCGGGGGGATTGACGGTGTCGAGGCGGATCAGCTGCTGGAGCAGCTCGATGCACTCGTCCTGGAGGCTGTCAGTGATGGTCATCGCTCGTGCACACTATCGGCGTAGGATGCCGCCGGTGCCCGCCGACCCTCGCGACCTGACGCTGGCGCTGGCGCTGGCCGACGTCGCTGACGAGATCACCATCGGCCGGTTCCGGGCCGCGGACCTGGTCGTCGAGACCAAGCCGGACCTCACCCCGGTCAGCGAGGCCGACCGCGCGGTCGAGCAGGCGCTGCGCGAGCGCCTGGCCTCCGACCGGCCCCAGGACCGGGTGTTCGGCGAGGAATACGGCGGCGCCCCCGCGGCGCCCGGCGCCCGGCGCTGGATCGTCGACCCCATCGACGGCACCAAGAGCTATGTCCGGGGGGTGCCGTCCTGGGCGACGCTGCTGGCGCTCGAGCAGGATGGCGAGGTGACCGTCGGCGTCGTCTCGGCGCCGGCGCTGGGCCTGCGCTGGTGGGCCGCGCGCGGCCACGGGGCGTTCGCCACCGACGTCCTGAGCGTCGAGCCGCGGCGCCTGCGCGTCTCCGGCATCCGCGAGCTGGCCGACGCCCAGCTGTGCTTCGGCGGGATGGAGGAGTGGCGCGATGCGGGCCGGCTCGAGGGCCTGCTGGCCCTGGGCGAGCGCTGCTGGCGCACCCGTGGCTACGGCGACTTCTGGAGCTACATGCTGGTGGCCGAGGGGGCCGTCGAGATCGGCCTGGATCCCGAGGTGTCGCTGTGGGATCTGGCCGCGCCGATGATCATCGTCCAGGAGGCCGGCGGGCGGTTCACCGACCTCGGCGGCGTCGCGACGGCGGGCGGCGGGTCGGGGTTGGCCACCAACGGCCCGGTACACGAGACCGCCCGAGCGATACTCACAGGTGATGGAGCGACTGTTCGGTGAGGAGGCGGCGCCCGACGCCGCCGGCGACGAGGGTGCGCCACTGGCCACACGGATGCGCCCACGCCGGCTGGAGGACCTGGTCGGCCAGGAGAAGCTGCTCGGGGCCGGATCCGCGCTCCGGCGGGCGATCGAGGAGGGCCGGCCCCATTCGATGATCCTGCACGGACCGCCGGGCAGCGGGAAGACCACCCTGGCCCGGCTGGTGGCGCAGGCGTCGGATGCGGCGCTGGAGGAGGAGAGCGCCGTGGCGGCCGGGCGGGCCGAGGTGCGGGCGGTGATCGAGCGCGCCCGCGAGCGCCAGCGCAGCGGGCGCCGGACGGTGTTCTTCCTCGACGAGATCCACCGCTTCAACAAGGCCCAGCAGGACGCGCTGTTGCCGGCGGTCGAGGAGGGGTTGATCACGCTGATCGGGGCCACGACCGAGAACCCCTACTTCGAGGTCAACTCGGCGCTCATCTCGCGAACGCACCTGTATGAGCTGCAAGCGCTGGGGCCGGCGGACATCCGGCGTCTGCTCGAGCGGGCGGTGGGCGAGGGTCACTGCGGCCCGCCCGACCGCGTCGACCCTGACGCCCTCGATTTTCTGGCGCAGCGCGCCGGGGGCGACGCCCGCACGGCGCTCAACGGGCTGGAGCTGGCCTGCGAGGCCGCCGGGCCTGCGCCCGCGCGGGTGACCCTCGCTCACGCCGAGGACGCGCTCCAGCGCCGCGCCCTGCTCTACGACCGCCAGGCCGACCGCCACTACGACACGATCTCGGCCTGGATCAAGGCCACCCGCGGCTCGGATCCCGACGCCTCGCTCTACTACCTGGCCGTCATGCTCGAGGGCGGGGAGGACCCGCGCTTCATCGTCCGGCGGATGGTCATCCTCGCCTCCGAGGACATCGGCAACGCCGACCCCCAGGCTCTGGTGGTGGCCACCGCGGCGGCCGCCGCCGTCGAGCACGTCGGCCTGCCCGAGGCCCAGTTCGCCCTCGCCCAGGCGGCCATCTATCTATCTTTGGCGCCCAAGTCCGACGCCGCCAAGCGGTCGGTGTTCGCCGCGCGCGACTACGTCCGCGACCGGGGCGCGGCGGCGCCGCCTCCGTGGCTGCGCTCATCCACCCGCAGCGACGGCGACTACGACAACCCCCACCGGCGGCCCGGCCACCTGTCCCCGCAGGAGCTGCTGCCCGATCCGGCGATCGGGGCGCGGTTCTATGAGCCCGACGAGGCCGAGGCGGCGCTGCGGGAGCGGTTGGAGGCGATCCGGCGGGGGCGGGGGCGGTCCTAGCTTCGCGCCTTGCGCCTTGCGCCTTGCGCCTTGCGCCTAGCCGCGATCGTTGGGTGGTCTGCCGTGGGGCGGTGAGCGGGGCCTGGGCGAACGTCAACTGCGGCTATCGAGTGGGGCACGGACGGTGCCTGGGAGTCTCTCGGCGTATGCAAACGCCCCACTGGGCGCGCGCTGGGAGTTGGGTGGGGCGTTTGCCGTCGTGACGGCGGCAAACGCCCCAGCGGGCTCGGAGGAGTGGTCGGTTGGGACGTTTGCCGACGGCTTGTGCGCCAGGTGTTGCGTGATGGGCAACGAAACGGCGGTTAGGCGCCGACGTCCGCGATCGGCTGGGGGTGTGGCATGGAGTGGCCGCTCCGCCGGCGACGCGGCAGGCTGCCTTCGTTGCCCGCCGTCCTTCGCACAGACTGGCGCCGCCCGCACGGCCGGAAACCCGCCGCGTCAGCCAAACACCACGCGTGGCAGCCGGCCACGACCTCTGAAGCTACTACACTGTAGGAATGGCCGTCAGTCACCATTCTGGGGCCCTGCTGGCCAGTTCGTACCCCCTGCCCCGCGGCCCGCGCGTCACGCTGCGGCTGGTCCGCGGCCGAGACCTGCCGGGAATCCGTGAGCTCGCGCGCCGCGCCGGCGCCGATCTGGACGAGCTGGCGCTCGTGCGGCTGGTCAACTTCGACCTGCGCGCCCGGATCGTGATGGGCGCGACCGCGCTGGTCGGCACCGCCGAGACGGTGGTAGGGGCGGGGGCGATCGAGCTCGACGCTCCCGACCCCGCCCCCTCGCGGCTCATCGTCGACGAGGAGCTGACCGGCGGGCTCGCCCCTCTGCTGACCGAGGCGCTGGTCGCGCACGCCGCTGCCCTGGCCCGCGCTCGCGTCGCCTGAGACCATGGCGCCATGACCGCCACCGCATCCGCCCAGCTCGAGTCGTTCAACCCCACGACGGGCGCCTCGCTCGGCGCCGTTCCCGTGACCGCGTCGGAGGACGTGGCCGCGGTCGTGGACTCCGTCGCCCAGGTCCAGCCGTTCTGGTCCCAGCTGACCCTGCGCGACCGCGCCCGCTACCTGCAGCGCGCCGCCCAGGTGCTGATCGACGAGGCCGACGAGATCCGGGACCTGATCGTGGCCGAGCAGGGCAAGCCGCGTAACGAGGCGTTTTCGATGGAGGTCCTGCCCACGATCGACGCGCTGCACTGGATCGCCGGCGAGGGGCCGCGGCTGCTCGCCGACGAGCGGGTCCCCATGCCCCAGCTGTTCCTCAAGACCAAGCAGAGCGCGTTCACCTACGAGCCGCTGGGCGTGGTCGGCGTGATCTCGCCCTGGAACTACCCATGGAGCATTCCGTTCAGCGAGGTCGCGCTGGCGCTGATGGCCGGCAACGGGGTCGTGCTCAAGCCGGCGTCGCTGACGCCGCTGATCGGCGAGCGGATCGTTCACGTGTTCGAGCGCGCCGGCGTGCCCGAGGGGCTGGTCCGGGCCGTCCACGGTCCCGGCACCGGCGCGGCGCTCGTCCGCTCCGACGTGGCGAAGGTGTTCTTCACCGGCTCGGTCGAGACCGGCCGCGGCGTCGGCGAGGAGTGCGCGCGCCGCCTGAAGGGCTGCGTGCTCGAGCTCGGCGGCAAGGACCCGATGCTCGTCCTGCCTGACGCCAATCTCGACCACGCGATCGCCGGCGCCCTGTGGGGCAGCTTCGCCAACGCCGGCCAGACCTGCGCCGGCATCGAGCGGGCGTATGTCATGCGTTCGGTGGCCGACCGCTTCATCGCCGGGGTGATCGCCGGCGCTCGGGCGCTGCAGATCGGCGATCCGATCGGCTGGGACACGGAGATCGGCCCGATGGTCTCGCGCGAGCAGTTCGACCTGGTCTCCGAGCTGGTCGACGACGCCGTCGCCGCCGGCGCCCGCCTGGAGTGCGGGGGCCCGCTCGCCGTCGCGCCGGCCGGCCTCGCCGGCGACTTCTACGCGCCGACGGTCCTCACCGGCGTCACCCACGAGATGCGCATCATGCGCGAGGAGATCTTCGGCCCGGTGCTGCCGATCGTCGTGGTCGACTCCGAGGAGGAGGCGGTGGCGATGGCCAACGACTCGGACTTCGGGCTGGGCGCATCGGTGTGGACAGCGGATCGCATGAAGGGCGAGCGCATCGCCCGCGAGCTCGAGTCCGGCATGGTGTGGATCAACGACCACATGTTCAGTCACGGGGCGTGCCAGTGCGCCTGGGGCGGGGTCAAGCAGTCCGGCCTGGGCCGCACCCACTCCAAGTTCGGCCTGTACGAGTGCGTCGAGGTCAAGCTGCGCGTGTGGGAGCCCTCGACGATCCGGAACCCGTGGTGGCACCCCTATGACGAGACGCTCGGCCGGGCGCTGCGGCAGACCGCGGAGATCCTCTACGGACGGCCCTCGATCCGGGCCGGCGCTCTGCGCGACGGAGCCGTCCCGCTGCTGCGGCTCGGGGGGCGGCTGGCCAAGGACGCCCTGCGCCGGTGACTCGCCGGCGGGGTACCGCTGGCTACGCTTAGAGCATGCCCGCCCAGGCCTATGCCGGCAAGGAATGCGTCTGCCAGCTCCACCGGGGGATCTGCGACCAGTCGTGCGTGCGCGACATGCTGGAGACGCCGTTCTACATCGCCTGCCTGCGGCTGAAGGGGCGGCGGTGCCTGGTGGTCGGCGGCGGGGACGTCGGCCTGGAGAAGGTCGAGGGTCTGCTGGCCTGCGACGCCGACGTCACCCTGGTGGCACCCGACGCGCACCCCGCCCTCGGAGAGCTCGCCGTCGAGGGGTCGATTCGCTGGGAGCGGCGGTCCTACCGGGCGTCCGACCTCGACGGCTGCCTGATCGCGATCGCGGCCACCGACGACAGCGAGATCAACATCGGGGTGTTCAACGATGCGGAGCAGCGAGCGATGCTCGTCAACGTGGTTGATGTGCCGCCGCTGTGCAACTTCATCCTGCCGGCGATCGTCCGCACCGGACCGCTGGCGGTGGCCGTCTCGACGGCGGGCGCCTCGCCGGCGCTGGCCAAGCGGATGAAGCGGGAGATCGCGGAGCTGTTCGGCGAGCCGTACGCCACGCTGGCGGTCCTGCTCAACGACGCGCGCGGCTGGGCCAAGGGCACGCTGCCCACCTACCAGGACCGCAAGGAGTTCTTCGAGTCGATCGTCAACGGCGACCCCGATCCGATCGAGCTGCTGCGCGCCGGCGACGCCCAGGCTGTGCGCGAGCTGATCGCGTCGGCTCAGCGCGACGCCACCCCGGCCCGGGTGTGAGCGGCGAGCTGACCCACCTCGACGCCGCCGGGCGGGCCAGCATGGTCGACGTCGGCGACAAGCCGGCCACGGAACGGCGCGCCGTCGCGCGGGCCCTCGTCCGCGTCTCGCCGCAGACCGCAGCGAAGTTGGCGGCGGGCGACGCCCCCAAGGGCGACGTCATCAGCGTCGCGCGGATCGCCGGGATCCAGGCGGCCAAGCGCACCTCGGAGCTGATCCCGCTGTGCCATCCGCTGGCGCTGACCTACGTCGGTGTGGAGGGCGCGATCGACGCCGATGCCGGCACGATCGAGCTGATCGCGGAGGCGCGCACCACCGGGCCCACCGGGGTCGAGATGGAGGCGCTGACCGCCGCCTCGGTGGCGGCGCTGACCGTCTACGACATGGTCAAGGGCATCGAGCGCGGCGCGGAGATCGCCTCGGTGACGCTGCTCGAGAAGTCCGGCGGGCGCTCGGGCCACTGGCGCCGGGGCTGAGAGGCTTAGCCGTTCAGGAACAGGGTCGAGAGCTGGATCAGGCCGCCGCGACACGGCGCCACCGCCGGGGTGACGGCGGCGGTCACGCTTCCGTGGCCGATCGGCCGCACCGCGAGCCGCGCGGCGGTCGCGTCGCAGGCGCCGCCCCGGGTCGCCACCCGCGCCGCGGCGGTCTCGGTCGTGTGAGCCGGGATGACGTATGGCGAGGAGAGCCCGGCGGTGACCCGGGTGCGGAGCGCCTGGCCGGCGACGCCGAGCAGGCTCAGGCCGACCACGCTGTTGACGTGGCACCCCGTTGCGGTGAGGTTGCGCAGCGTCAGGTCGTAGTCGGCGAAGCCGGCGAACGGCGGGAACTGGCGCTTGAAGGCGACGGCGAGCGCAGCCGGCGCGCAGGCCGAGGTGATCGGCACCGCCGTCAGCCGCCGGACGCCGATCTCGCCCCGCAGGCACACCGGGGTGGGATCCATCGCCGCCCGTACCGAGCCGCCTCCGACCCCGATCCGCAACGCGTGGGCGACCGGCTCGCAGTTGCCGACCGACGGCTCCCCCGGCCCCGGTAGGTCGGGGCTGAGGTCGGTCATCGCCTGGGCCCACTGGCCGGCGGCGAGCGTCACCCGATAGCTGCCGCGCGCGAGCACCGGGTGGGTGGGCAACGCCCGGCCGCGGGCGCCGAGGAGGGTCAGTCGCTTGGGGCCGCCCAGCGCGCAGGTCGCGCGCGAGCGGTTGGTGACCGTCAGCACGTACTCGACGTGGCCGGTCGCGTTGGAACCGAACACCATCGTGTAGGTGGCCCGCAGGGCGGAGGCACGGCAGGCCGTCGGCCCCGCTGACGCCGCGGCCGCCCCGCCGGCGCCTGCCAGCGCGGCCACCGTCAGCGCGATCGCCGTGGCGCGGCCGATCCATGTGCGCATCATCACGAGCCCCTTAACGGGGCCGGGGCCGGAGAGTTGCGCAGACCCATCCCGCATATCCTCCGGAAGCTGTGAAAGCCGCAATCCTCACGGTCTCCACCTCGGTGGCCGCCGGCCAGACCGAGGACCGCTCGGGCGCCGCGCTGGCCGAGTACGCCCGGGCAGCGGGCGCCGAGATCATCGCCCGGGACATCGTCGCCGACGATCGCGCCGCGATCGAGGAGTGGCTGCGCCGCCAGGCGGCCGCCGGGGCGTCGCTCATCTTCACCACCGGGGGCACCGGCCTGACCGACGACGACGTGACCCCCGAGGCGACCGCGGCGGTGATCGACCGGCCCGCCCCCGGCTTCGCGGAGGCGATGCGGGCCGAGGCGGTCCGCCACACCCCGATGGGGATCCTCACCCGGGGGGTGTCCGGGATCGCCGGGCGGTCGCTGATCGTCAACTTCCCCGGCAACCCCAAGGCCATCGGCGAGCTCTTCCCGGTGATCGCGCCGACCCTCGAGCACGTCGTCGCGACGCTGCAGCGAGAGCGTGGTAGACGAACCCCCGGCCATTGAGCTGCGCGGGCTTGCCCGCTACTTCGGTGAGCGGACGGCATTGCGCGACCTGTCGCTGCGCGTCCCCGCGGGCACGACGCTGGCCGTGCTCGGCCGCAACGGGGCGGGCAAGTCGACCCTGCTGCGGATCCTGGCGTCGCTGCTGCGCCCGCACGCCGGCGACGTGCTGGTGTTCGGTGAGCCGCTGCCCCGCCGCGCGTTCGCGGTACGGGGCAGGCTGGGGCTGCTCAGCCACGAGCCGCTGCTCTACCGCGAGCTGACCGGCCGCGAGAACCTCCAGTACCACGCGCGGCTGCACCGAGTGGAGCTCGACCGCGTCGAGGAGGTCCTGAGCGCGGTGCGGATGGAGCGCCGCGCCGACGACCCGGTCCGGTTGCTGTCGCGCGGCATGGTCCAGCGCCTGGCCGTCTGCCGGGCGGTGCTGCATCGCCCGCAGCTGCTGCTGCTCGACGAGCCGCGAGCCAACCTGGACCCGGCGGCCGGCGACCTGGTGGAGCCGCTGATCGGGCGGGCCAGCGGGGCCACGCGGGTGCTCACCAGCCACGATCCCCGGGCGGCGCTGGCCGAGGCCGACCTGGTCCTGGCGCTCCGGGACGGCCGCACGGCGTTTCTGGGGGAGCCGGCCAAGCTCACCGACGCCCAGCTCCAGGAGCTCTACGCATGAGGACCGCGCTGGTGCTGCTGCGCAAGGACCTGCGCCTCGAGCTGCGCACCCTGGAGACGGTGCCGGCGATGGTGCTGTTCGCGCTGGTGACGATCGTCATCTTTCACTTCGGCCTCAACCAGAACGCGATCGACGGCCAGCTGGCCGCCGGCGTGCTCACCGTGACCGTCCTGTTCGCGGCGATGCTCGGGATCAACCGGCTGTTCGTGGCCGAGCGCGAGCAGGGCGGCTTCGACGCCTTCCTGCTGGCGCCGGTGGACCGCACCGCGATGCTGGTCGCCAAGGCCGCCGCGCTGTTCCTGTTCCTGGCGGCGCTGGAGGTGGTGGCCGTGCCCGCGTTCGGCCTGTTCCTGCTCGGGCCGTCGCTGGGACCGCCGCTGCCCGGGCTGATCCTGGTGCTGGCACTGGCGGACCTGGGGCTGGCCGTGATCGGCACGCTGGTGTCGGCGATCGCCGTCCACACGCGGGCGCGCGACCTGATCGGCCCGATGCTGGGTCTGCCGCTGCTGATCCCGGCGCTGATCGCCACCGCCCGGGCGGCCGGCCCGTTGCTGGCGGCGACGCATCCCGCGAGCTCGCCGCCAACCAGGTGGCTGGAGATCCTGGCTCTTTATGATGTGGTGTTCGCACTGCTCGCCTACGCGGTGTTCGACTTCCTCCTGGAGGATTAGTGCCTTCCACCACTTACGGCAAGGGTCTGCGCGGGCTCGCGCTCGCCACCCTGATCACATTCAGCGCCGCGCTGGTGCTGGTGTTCTTCTATGCCCCGCTGGACCAGACCCAGGGCTTCGTCCAGAAGATCTTCTATGTCCACGTGCCCCTGGCGATCGTGTCGCTGTGCGGGTTCGTCTTCGGCGGCCTGCTGGCCATCGGTTACCTGCGCACCGGCGATCGCAAGTGGGACATGCGGTCCTACGTCGCCATCCACATGGGGCTCATCTTCGGCATCGGCGGCCTGATCACCGGCTCGATCTGGGCCAAGGCCTCATGGGGCCACTGGTGGGTGTGGAATGAGCCGACGCTGGTCTCGTTCCTGATCGTGCTCCTGCTGTTCGCCACCTACCAGCCGCTGCGCTTCTCCATCGAGGACCCCGAGCGCCAGTCGCGCTACGCCAGCGTGTTCGCCATCGTCGCCGGGGCGTTCGTGCCGCTCAACTACATCGCCGTCCAGGCCGCCACCGCCTACGTCCACCCGCGGGTGCTGACGCTGAGCAGCGCCAACCTGCCGCCATCGATGGGCCTGACCTTCGCGGTCTCGCTGGTCGCCTTCGCGCTGCTCTACGTGACGCTGTGGAAGTACGAGATGGCGGCCAAGAACGCCCGCTCGCAGGTCCGGCGGCTGCGCCGAACGCTGCTGGGCGACGACCTGGCTCGTCCGGCGGGACGGAGCGCCGCACCGCTATGAGCGCGCCGCTGCTGTTCGCCGCCCCCGAGTTGCCGCTGGGCACCTCGGGCAAGTACGTGGCCGCGGCCTACATCGTGGTGCTGGCGCTGATCCTGGCCTACGTCGCGATCATGGCCGTCCGCGCCCAGCGGCTGGAGCGCGAGCTCGACGAGCTGCGCCGCGACGTCGAGGCCGCCCGCGCGAGCGACGACGACCGCGAGACGGAGTCGGTTCTGTGAGCGAGCTGCTCGCCATCGGGATCTCGCACAAGACCGCGCCGGTCGAGGTCCGCGAGCGCCTGGCCCTGCCCGAGGCCCGCGCCTCGGAGTTCATGCGCGACCTGCGCGGCGCCGCCGCGGTGCACGAGACCGTCGCGGTGTCGACCTGCAACCGGACCGAGCTCTACCTGGTCGTCGGCGACCCGGTCGAGGCCGAGTCGACGGTGCTGGCGATGTTGGCCCGCCAGGCCGGGATCCGCCCCACCGAGCTGAACGGGGCGATCTACTCGCACCGCAACTGCGACGCGGCCCGGCACCTGTACCGGGTCGTCTCCGGGCTGGAGTCGATGCTCGTCGGCGAGGCCGAGATCCAGGGCCAGGTCAAGCGCGCCTACGAGGCCGCGCTGGACCGGGAGACGGCCGGTCCGCTCACCAGCCAGCTGTTCCGCGCCGCCCTGGCGACCGGCAAGCGGGTGCGGACCGAGACCGGCATCGGCGAGGGACAGCTCAGCCTTCCCGGCGCCGCGGTGGCGCTGGCCAAGGAGCGGCTGGGTGAGCTCTCCGGGCGCGAGGTGGTGATCATCGGGACCGGCGAGACCAGCGAGCTGACCGCTCGGGCGCTGGCCGACAGCGGCGCCGTCCCGGTGTTCGTGGCCAACCGCCGGCGCGACCGGGCGATCAGCCTGGCCAGTCGCTACCACGGCACCACCGTCCCGCTCGACGAGCTGCCCGAGGCGCTGCTGCGCGCCGACATCGTCGTCGCCGCCACCGCCTCGCCGCACCTACTGCTCGAGGTCCGCGAGATCGCGGAGGTCATGCTGGCGCGCGACGGCCGCCCGCTGCTGCTGATCGACCTCGCGGTTCCGCGCGACATCGACGCGGCCTGCGCCAAGCTGGAAGGTGTCTCGCTGTTCGACATCGACGATCTGCAGGCGGTGGCCGACCGCAACCGCAAGGTCCGTCAGTCCGAGGCCCGTCGCGCCGAGGGGATCATCGAGGAGGAGATCCAGCGCTTCGCCGTGTGGCTGGGATCGCTCGAGGTGCTGCCCACCCTGGCCGCGTTGCGCGTCCGGGCCAGCGACATCGCCGGCACGGTGGTGCAGGAGAACGCCGGCAAGTGGGAGTCGGCCTCGAAGCGGGACCTCGAGCGCGTCGACGCCATCGCCCGCGCCGTCGTCAACCGGCTGCTGCACGAGCCCACGCTGCAGATGAAGGCCATGCACGACGATCGCATCCACGCCCGGATGGCGCTCGTGCGTGAGCTGTTCGGTCTCGAGGTCGCTGAAGGGATGCCGGTGTCCGACGACGCCGGCGAGGACGTCGCGCCGGAGCTGGCCGAGGTGCGCCGGCTGCCCGGCCGCGGCCGCCGGCTGGCCTGATGCGGCTGGGCACGCGGGGCAGCGCGCTGGCGCTCGCTCAGGCGCGGTGGGTGGCCGACCGCCTGGACGGCGCCGCCGAGCTGGTCCCGATCACCACGCTCGGCGATCGCGGCCTCGATCGCCTGGACAAGTCCCGCTGGGTCTCCGAGCTCGAGCACGCCCTGCTCGACGGCCGCATCGACGTCGCGGTGCATTCGGCCAAGGACGTGCCGACCGAGCTGGCCGCCGGCCTGGAGCTGGTGGCGATCCCGGCGCGCGAGGATGCGCGCGACGCTCTGTGCGGCGCCCGGTCGGTGGCGGCCCTGGCGCCCGGGGCCCGCGTCGGCACCAGCAGCGTGCGCCGCGCTGCCCAGCTGCGGGCGACGCGCGACGACATCGACGTCGTCGACCTGAGCGGCAACGTGGACACCCGGCTGCGCAAGCTGGCCGAGGGCCAGGTTGACGCGCTCGTGCTCGCGCTGGCCGGCCTGGAGCGGCTGGGCCGCTCCGGTGAGGCCGGGGGCGTGATCGACGAGTTCATCCCCGCCGCCGGCCAGGGCGCGCTGGCGCTCGAGGCCCGCGCCGGCGAGCTCGACCGCGCCGCGCTGGCCGCCGTCACCGACGAGACGGCGATGGCCTGCGTCGGCGCCGAGCGGGCTCTGGTCGCCGCGCTGGGCGCCTCCTGCCACACGCCGGTCGGCGCCCACGCCCAGCGCCTCGCCGACGGGCGACTGCGCCTCGCCGGCTGGGTCGGCCTGCCCGACGGGTCGGCCTGGCTGCGCGATGAGGTCACGGGTGCCGCCGGCGCGGTCGGCGCCGAGTGCGCGCGACGGATGCTGGCCGCGGGCGCCCGGGCGCTGCTGGAGCGGGCCGAGGCGGAGCCGGCCGCGTCATGACGGCGCGGACATGACCGTCTACCTGGTCGGCGCCGGTCCCGGCGATCCCGGCCTGCTGACGGCGCGGGCGCTCGAGCTGATCGCCGCCGCCGACGTGATCGTCTATGACCGCCTGATCCCGGCCAGCGCGCTGGACGGCGCGCGCGCCGATGCCGAGCTGATCTACGTCGGCAAGGAGGGGGGCGGCCCGTCGGTCACGCAGGACGAGATCCAGCAACTGCTGCTGGACCGTGGCGCGGCCGGCGCCGAGGTGGTCCGCCTCAAGGGCGGCGACCCGTTCGTGTTCGGCCGCGGCGGCGAGGAGGCCGAGTGGCTGCACGCGGCCGGCGTGCGGTTCGAGATCGTGCCCGGCATCACCGCCGGGGTGGCCGCGGCCGCCTATGCCGGGATTCCGGTGACCCATCGCGACGCGGCCAGCGCGGTGGCGTTCATCACCGGTCACGAGGACCCGGCCAAGTCCCAATCGGCGATCGACTGGCCGGCGCTGGCCGGCTTCCCGGGGACGCTGGTGTTCTACATGGGCGTACGCCAGCTGCCGTCGATCACCCGGCAGCTGATCGCCGGCGGGCGACCGCCCGCCGAGCCGGCGGCGGTCATCCAGCGCGGGACGCTGCCCGATCAGCGCGTGGTCAGCGCGACGCTCGAGACGATCGCGGAGGCGGCCGCCACCGCCCGGGTGCGGGCGCCGGCCATCTCGCTGTTCGGGCCGGTGGCCGCGTTGCGCGACGAGCTGGCCTGGTTCGAGGACCGCCCGCTGGCCGGCGTCACGATCGCCGTCACCCGGGCGCGCGCCCAGGCCAGCGCGCTCGCCACCCGGCTGCGCCGGCTCGGCGCCGCGGCCATCGAGACGCCGTCGATCCGGATCGCGCCGATCGACGGCCCGGCGCCGGAGCTTGACCGGTACGACCTCGTCTGCCTGACGAGCCCCAACGGGGTTCGGCTGCTGTTCGCGCGCCTGGCCGCCGAGGGCCGCGACGCCCGGGCGCTGGCCGGCGCCCGCGTCGCCGCCATCGGCCCGGGCACCGCCGCCGCCCTGCGCGAGCACGGGGTGATCGCCGACGTCGTCCCCGAGCGCTTCGTCGCCGAGGGGCTGGTCGACGCGCTCGCCGGGGTCCCGGTCACGCGCGCCCTCATCGCGCGCGCCGCCGAGGCTCGGGACGTCCTGCCCGAGGCGCTGCGCGCCCGGGGCGCCGCCGTCGACGTGCTCGCGCTCTATGAGACGGTGGCCGAGCCGATCGGCGCCGACCAGCGCGCCGCCGTCGCCGCGGCCGACTACGTGACCTTTACGTCGTCCTCGACGGTGCGGTTCTTCTTCGAGTCCGTCGGCGACGAACTGCCCGGCTCCACGCGGTTGGTCAGCATCGGCCCGGTCACCACCCAGGCGCTGCGCGAGCGCGGCCGCGAGCCCGACGTCGAGGCCGCGCGCCACGACATCGACGGGCTGGTCGACGCGCTGGTGACCGACGCCGCCCGGGAGTGAGGGCGTGGCCGACGCCCCGGTCATCACGTTCCTGTCCGACTACGGCCTGGCCGACGACTTCGTCGGCATCTGCCACGGCGTGATCGCCCGCATCTGCCCGCCGGCGCGGGTGATCGACCTGACGCACGGGATCGCCCGCCACGACGTGCGGACCGGGGCGGTCGTGCTGGGGGAGGCGATGCCGTATCTGCCGGTGGGGGTGCACCTGGCCGTGGTCGATCCCGACGTCGGCGCTCGGCGGCGGGCGGTGGCGATCCGCTGCGCCGACGGCCGGCTCCTGGTCGGTCCTGACAACGGCCTGCTGTGGCCGGCCGCGCAGGCCGCCGGCGGCGCGGTCCAGGCGGTCGACATCGCCGGCTCGGGTTTCCGCCTGCAGCCGGTCTCGGCCACCTTCCATGGCCGCGACATCTTCGCGCCGGTGGCCGCGGCGCTTGCCGCCGGGGCCGAGTTGGCCGACGCCGGCGAGCCGGTCGGCCTCGAGGCGATCGTCGCGCTGGACGTGCCGGAGGCCCGCCGCGATGGCGCGGACCTGGTGGCCCACGTCCGCTACGTCGATCGCTTCGGCAACCTCCAACTCAACGTCCGCCACGGCGACGTGGCCGGCACCGGCCTGCGCCTGGGGCACCGGGCGCAGATCGCCCCGGCCCGCGGCGAACCACGGACGATCGACTACGTGCGGACCTTCGCGGACGCCGGTCGCGGCGAGCTGCTGCTCTATGAGGACGCCCAGCGGCGGCTGGCCCTCGCGGTCAGCCACGGGGACGCGGCGGCCGAGCTGGGGCTGGGCGTGGACGATCAGCTGAGGATCCGCGCGGCATGACCCGGGTGCCCGGATCGCCGGCACGCCCCGAATCGCCGGCGCGCCCGGCGACGCTGGGCAGTCCCCGATTGCACCTGCGGGTGACGGACTCGACCAACACCCGCGCCCGCGAGCTGGCGGCTGCCGGCGCGCCCGCCGGCATGCTCGTCACCGCCGCGCAGCAGACCGCCGGTCGCGGGCGGCAGGGCCGCAGCTGGTCGGCACCGCCGGGCCGGGCGCTGTTGTGCTCGCTGATCGTCGCCGGGACCCCGCCGCTGCTGTCGCTGGCCGCCGGGGTGGCCGTCGCCGAGGTCGCCGGGCCCGGCGCGCAGCTGAAATGGCCCAACGACGTCGTGCGCGACGGACGCAAGCTCGCCGGGATCCTGACCGAGGGACGGCCCCAGGAGGCCTGGGCCGTGCTCGGGATCGGCATCAACGTGGCGCTGCGCGCATCGGACTTCCCGCCCGAGTTGCGTCAGACCGCCGGGACGCTCGGACTGGAGCCGGCGGCGATCGAGCCGACGCTGACGGCGCTGCTGGGCGCCCTCGAGCGCTGGCTGTTCGCCGACGCGAGCGAGGTGCTCGAGGCCGTCCGCGCCCGCGACGTGCTGCTCGACCGGACGGTGCGCTGGACCGACGGCGAGGGTGTCGGTGCCGGCATCGACGACGAGGGACGGCTGCTGGTGAGGACGGCGGCGGGGCGGGAGGCGCTGACCGCCGGCGAGGTTCATCTCGCCGGCGGTGCGTCCTAGCGCGTCCTAGTGCGACATCCGCGGATCGACGAACACGTCGTCGATCTGGGAGTCGCCGGTCAGCTCCGTGAATCGGAACGCGACCTGGGTGGTCCCTCCGGAGAGGAGCCCGGTCACGAGCGACGCCGTGAGCATCGGCGCTGACGGCTCCCAGCTCCCGCTGAGCAGGATCGTGCCGACCGGCACCGCGACCTGCCCCAGCAACGGCAGCTTGTAGACGACCGAGACGAGCGCCGTCGACAGCAGTCCGTTGTTACGGGCGAGGAAGCGGAACGTCGGGTAGGCCGCGTCCGCACAGGTGAACGGCGACTGCACCGATGCCCCGGCCGGCAGGTTCATCGACTTGGTTCCGACCGAGCCGGTCACGCCGAACGGCTCACTGCCGTTGACGAGGCCGGCACCGTGGCTGAGCGACCACCCCGCGGTGCCGTTCTCGAAGGAGCCACCCGGAACCAGCTTGTAGAAGTTCGAGTCGCCCCAGGCCGCGAACGGTTGGGTGAGGGTTGCGTTGTCGCACGCGTCGGTGCTGATGAGCGCCGCCCGCGCCGGAGCACCGGACAGGACGGCGAAGCCGAGGAAGCCGATGACGGCCCCGACGAGACGGGTGTGACGGCTGAAAAGGCCCTGCATCATTTCTGTACGCACCTTCCGTGGTGTCGCACTGGCGGCCGAGCTATCTCAGTGACGACCTGAGACCTCTAGCTTTGCGTCCCTGACTCGCGCCAGGTTTGCCCTTTTCAGTATGGGTTTACAGAAATGAAGATCGGCGCCGCGACGCCATCCGCGATCTCCGGAAACCTTCGGTGGACGCATGGTCGAGAGCGGTGTGTCCTCTCTGCGTGCGCGTATCTAAGGCTGGGTACCGGGCCGGCCGATATCTGCGCGCAGGATGTCCTCCCAGCCGACGTTTGCCGAGCAGCAGCTGATCGCGGCCACGCGCCGCCGGGCGAGCACGCGGATGAACGCGCGCGACCTGGCGGCCGAGCTGGTGGTGGGCCCCGGCTTCCTGGTCGTCACGGCCGCCCTGTGCTGGCTACGGCCGCCTCACGGGTTTGATCCCGTCGCGGTGCTGTGGTGCATCGTGACGATGGTCCTGGCCACCCGGGTCCAGTTCGAGACGCCGTTCGGATTCACGGTCGCGACCCAGCTGGCGTTCGTCCCGCTGCTGTTCTCGATGCCCGTGGCGCTCGTCCCGTTCGCGGTGGTCATCGCCGTCACCCTGGCGCTGGTCCCGGACGTCATCGCGGGCCGGCTGAAGGTCACGAAGCTGCTGCGCAGCCCGGGGAACGCCGCGTTCTCGATCGGGCCGGTCCTGGTGTTCGTGATCGCCGGGGTGTCCCCGGTTCACGCCGGCCCGGCCCTCTTGCTGACCGCGCTCGGGGCGCAGTTCGCCGTCGACTTCGCCGCCGCCGCGCTGCGCTGCCGGATCGCGCGCGAGGCCACCATCCGCTCGCAACTGGGCGAGAGCTGGGTCTACCTGATCGACGCCGCGCTCTCCCCGATCGGTCTGGTGGTCGCCAGGGAGATGCACGACGCGTCCTTCGCGGTCCTGGCGGTGGTGCCGCTGCTCGGGCTGCTGGCCATGTTCGCCAACGAGCGGCGCGGCCGGCTGGGCAGCCTGCTCGAGCTCAACGACACCTATCGCGGTACGGCGCTCCTGCTCGGCGACGTGATCTCCGCCGACGACGGCTACACCGGCGAGCACTCCGAGGGCGTCGTCGGGCTGGCGCTGGCCGTCGGCGACGTCCTGGGACTGGATCCCGAGCGCCGTCGCAACCTCGAGTTCGGCGCCATGCTCCACGACGTCGGCAAGATCGCCATCCCCAAGGAGATCATCAACAAGCCCGGCAAGCTCGACGCGCACGAGTGGGAGATCATCAAGACCCATCCCGAGGTGGGCGAGCGGATGCTCAATCGCGTCGGGGGCTTCATGGTCGAGGTCGGCAAGATCGTCCGTCACCACCACGAGCGCTGGGACGGCGGCGGGTATCCCGACGGGCTCGCCGGCGAGCACAGTCCGCTTGAATCGCGGATCATCGTGTGCTGCGACTCGTGGAGCGCGATGCGGACCGACCGCGCCTACCGCCGGGCGCTGTCCTACGAGGCGGCCATGGAGCAGATCGTCACCCACACCGGCAGCCAGTTCGACCCGACGGTGGTGCAGGCTCTGGTCGCGGTGGTGGCTGAGTCCGAGGACCCGTCAGCGGCGGAGCGCCCGGCGCAGACACCACAGCCGGCCCCGGCGGCGTCGCTCTCAGAAGGACCGGTAGTGTCCGTTGCCGATCACGAAGCCGTGGTTGTCGGCGTTGAAGCACATGACCGTCGCGGGGCCGACGTGGCAGGTGACGCCCAGCGCGCTCCACAGGGCGCCGCTGCGTAGCAGCGCCGACCCCGAGCCGACGAACGAGTCCTGGCTGAGCCGCAGCGGCTGGGGGGTGCCGGTCGCCGCCAGCTGCACGAACCCACCGTCGCCGAAGCCCTTCTTGGGGGTGGGAATCCCGCCGGCGCTGCACAGCACCTCGGTTGCCCTGGTGCCGGGGACGTGGATCTCGATCCCGCAGTTGGCCTGGTGGCCGCTGGTGTGCCACAGGCTCGCGTGCGACGCGCCGAGCGCGGGCGTGGCGGTGGCCAGCGCGGCCGCCACTGCGACGCCGGCCGCGGCCAGTGTCGCGCGGCTACGCGGCTTCTTCAGCATCGTGCTGGGCACGGGCTCGGGTGCGGGTGCGGCGGGGGCGCTTGATCGGCTCGGGTTCCCGCTCGGACTCCGACGCGGCCTCGGCGTCGGGCTCAGATGCCCCGCCGTCGGGCTCGGGCTTGGGCTCGTCCGGGTCGGGGGCATCACCGTCGCCGGCGTCCGCGGAGGCAGCGATGTCGGTGTCCTCGTCGTCGCGATCGTCGACGTCACGATCGTCGTCATCGGCCACCCCGGGCTCGGCGCCCTCCTCGAGGTCGGTCACACCGGTCGTCCTCGCCTTGACCGCGGCGGCGCCGTTGGCGTCGCCTCCGGCCGGAGCGCCCGCCTTGCGCCGGCGCCGGTTCTTGCCGCGACGGCCCTTGGGGAAGTTGCGCAGCAGCTCGCGGGCCAGCGCCGCCGGCTTGCGCGCCATCCGCGTGCGGGCGCCACGCAGCGCCTCCTCGGCCTCGGGGGTGTGGGCCAGGGCGGCGGCCAGGAGCGCCGCCGACAGCCGACGGTCCTCCTTGCGGCTGGCGTGCACCAGCCGGCGGGCATTGCGCGCGTGGGCCGAGCCCGACGAGTTGACCAGCAGTCCGAGCAGCCGCTTGGTCTCGGGCCAGCGCTGGACGGCGTACTCCTCGTGCACCTCCCGGGTGTACTCGGCCATCCGCCAGATCCAGGCGTTGGCCTGATCGCGGCGGCCGATCCGGCGCTCGGCCAGCGCCTGGAGCATTATCTTGACGCCCTCACGGCGCTCGTCGCGGGGCCAGGTGCCCATGATGTCGATGGCGGTGTCGAACGCCTCGGCGTCGCGGCTGGCGGCGATCTCCTGGAGCGCCCGCAGACGGAGCTGGGCGTTGCGGTTGCGCTGGACCGCGGTGAGCAGGAAGCGGCGCTTGAGCTCGCCGCCGCGGTCGAAGTGCAGCATCGCCTTGGCGCGGCGCCAGCCGTTGGGCGCCACGCGGGCACCGGCCAGCGCCGCCCACACGTGCTGTTCGCCGTAATCGAGATGCTCGACGGCGATCCGCCACAGCTCGCGCTCGAAGACCTCGGCGCGCCGCTCGGGGTCGGGCGTCACCGGCAGCACCCGGCGCTCGACCCGGACGCGCCGGCCGCGCCCGCGCCGCACGGGTCCGACGACGATCGCGCCGCCGCGGTAGACGTCGCGGTCCAGCAGCGAATGCAATGTCACCACCGGGTCGTCGTGCTTGGTCGCGGGGTGGACGAAGTCGATGACGATGCCCGCCTCCTTGCCGGGATGGCGGCGGGTCACGCGGCCGACGCGCTGCTGATAGATGCGCTTGGAGGCGGTCGGCGCCAGGTGCATGCAGATCGTCGCCCGCGGGCTGTTCCAGCCCTCGGCGAGCAGCTGGGCGTTGATCAGGACGTCGATCTTGCCCGACTCGTAGTCGGCCAGGATCCGCGCCAGCTCGCGTTTGGGCGTCTCCCCGGACACCCCCTTGGCCTTGATGCCCAGGTCGCGGAATGCCTGGGCGACGTTGTAGGCATGCTTGACGCCGGCGGCGTACACGACGCCCGGCACGCCGTTGAAGCGGGTCTTGTACAGGTCGGCGATGGCCAGGTTGAACGGCGTCTGGTCCAGCAACTGGGCCAGCATCTCCTGGTCGAACTCGGTGTCCACCTCGCCGCGGCGCAGCGGCACCTTGGCGATCGTGCGCACCCCCGGGCCGGGCGGGATGCGGATGCAGCGCAGCGGCGAGATCACGCCCCGCCGGGCGGCCTGGGCCAGATCGAAGCGGCTGGTCTGGGTGGGGAACAGGTCGGTGACGTGGCGGGCGATCAGCGCGCCGGTGGCGGTCATCCCGATGAAGACCGGTCCCGCCCAGGCGCGGATCGCCGCCGAGGTCTTCTCTCCCAGCGCGGTGTGGGCCTCGTCGCAGATGACGATCGCGTACGCGTCAGAGATACGGCCGGCGTTGCGCACGAACCACTGGTAGGTCTCGACGGTGACCGGTCCGTTGGCGGCGTCGTGGCCGTCCAGCAGCGCGGCGCTGATCCGGTCGCGGTAGCCGCGGTCGCGCAGTTCGCCATGGAACTGGTCGACCAGGTTGCGGCGATGGGTGAGGATCAGGACGCCGCCGGTGCGCGACGCCTCGACGAAGCCGAGCGCCGCGACCGTCTTGCCGGCGCCGGTCGCGTGCTCGAACCAGAATCGCTTGGCGGCGTTGGGGTCCTCGGGCTGCTCCTCGAGCTGCGCCTCGTCATCCACGCCCTCGTCGGCCCAGTCCTGGGGTTCCTCGTCCTCGGGCTCGTCGTCGTCCTCGGGCTCCTCGTCGTCGTCATCGTCGCCGCCGAAGTCGTCGTCATCGTCGTCGTCGTCCTCGTCGGGGTCGTCGATCGGGTCGAACTCCGTCGCGGGCTCAGGGCCGCGCGCCTCGATGTCCTCGGGCACGATGGCGTTGCCGGTCTGGCCGTTGCCGTTCCCGTTGGCCGCGGTGCCGCCGGCCAGCGCGCCATTCGCCGGCTGGCTCTCCGCCAGCAGGGCGGTGAGCGTGCCCGACAGCGCGTCGACCTGATGGGCGGAGAGGATGGTGCCGTCGACCAGGTGGGGCTCCTCCTCGGAGAGCAACCGCTCCAGCCCCAGCAGCAGCGAGAACTGACGTCGCCAGGCGATCGAGGGCGTCTTGCGGCCGGCCTCGACCTCCTCCAGCGCGGCGTCGAGCGCGCGGCGGCGCTCTGACCCAGGGGCCAGCGCCTCCTCGAGCGATTCGCCTTCGTAGACGAACCGCTCGCGCGTCAGCAACTCGGCACGCGCAATCGCGTCAGGACTCGGAAACGGGGTGGTCACACCCATGTGTGGTTGAAAGGTTGCGTCAGGATGAGCGAACCGCGGCGTAACGTCGTAGCGGCTCAGGCGGTCTCGGCACGAGACCGAGCACAACGAGGATCCCTCAGAAGCGTCCCCCCGGCCTCGTGGCACGAAGGATAACGATTATTTAAGCAGATCCTTCGGACTGGCCCGGTGGTCGTGCCCGGCTCCCGCCTGGTCCGGGGCCTGACCGGCCCTGCGCGCCGTCCGTGCGCAGGGCGGATCGGGGCCCGTATGGCAAGCTGTCGGGCTGTGAGTCCCCGCCGGAGATTGACTGCTCTTGTGGTGCTCCTGGGGGCGCTGGTCGTGGTCGCGGTGATCGTGGCCGGAGGCGGCAGCACGACGCCGCGCAGCGCTGCCCTGCCCCAGGGCGCGGTGACCGCCGCGCTGGCCGGCTCGCCCATCGTGCTGGCGGCGCTGCACGCGCAGGCCAACGAGCTCCTCGCCGGAGGGACCAAGGCCTTCCAGGCGCGGCTGAGGCAGTTGCGCGGCTATCCGGTCGTGATCAACAAGTGGGCGTCGTGGTGCGGACCGTGCCAGACCGAGTTCCCCGCCTACCAGCGCGTCTCCGTCGCCCTCGGCAAGCAGGTCGCCTTCGTCGGCATCGACGGCAAGGACACCGACCCGTCGGCGGCGGCCTTCCTGCGCCGCTTCCCGGTCAGCTACCCGAGCTACGTCGATCCCCACGAGGACATCGCCCGCTCGGTCAAGGCCGCCACCTACTACCCCCAGACGGTCTACATCGACCGCGGCGGAGCCGAGGTCTACGACCACGCCGGCCCCTACGAGACGGTCGCCGCGCTCGAATCGGACATCCGGAGGTACGTGCTGCGATGACCGACGTGCTCGCCTACGAGGTTCGCCGCGTCCGCGGCGAGGAGGAGATGGCGGCCGCCCTTCAGCTGCGCCACGACGTCTTCTGCGTCGAGCAGGGCGTCCCGGTGCACGAGGAGCTCGACGGCCGCGACGGCGAGGGCGTGCACCTGGTGGCCGTCGCCGACGGCGAGCTGCTGGCCACCTGCCGTCTGCTGTTCGTCGGGCCCACCGTCCAGTTCAGCCGCCTGGCCGTGCGCCCGAGCGCCCGCCGCCAGGGCATCGCCACCGCCCTGCTGCGCCTGGCCGACGACGAGACCCGCCGGGGCGGGGCCCGCCGCCTGGTCCTCCACGCCCAGACCTACGCGCGCAGCCTCTATGAGGCGGCCGGTTACGAGCCGCGCGGACGGATCTTCATGGAGGCCGGCATCGAGCACGTCGCCATGGAGAAGATCCTCTCCTAGCCACTCCGGCTTCCGGCCGGCGAGTCTTCACCGGGCCGGCGGCAAACGTCCCAACCAACCCGCCCCGCATGGCGCCTGGGGCGTTTGCCTTCCTCACGACGGCAGACGCCCCACGCAACTCCCAGCCCCCGCCCGTTGGGACGTTTGCCGACGCGCGGAGACCGCCGCCCGCCGCCCGTCCCACCGTCAATGCCGCCGTTGACGTGCGCCGATACCCCGCCCCGACGCCCCACGGACGATCACCCACGGCCACGACCACGGCCACGACCACGGCCCGGCCGCGGCGGTCGTGGGACCGATCATCTAGCGTCCTCGATCGTGCCCGAGATCCGCATCGACCCGCTGACCGGTCAGCGCACCATCGTCGCCGGAGAGCGGGCGACCCGGCCGGGCAGCGGCCTGGATGCAGCGGCCGCCCCGGGGGCGGACGACGACCCGTTCGCCCCCGGCAACGAGGCACAGACCCCGCCCGAGGTCTACGCGGTGCGCCCCGACGGATCGGCGCCGGACACCCCCGGATGGCGGGTCCGGGCGTTCCCCAACAAGTACCCCGCGCTCGAGCCCGACGCGCCCGCGCCGCCGCCCAGCGCGACCCCCGATCTGTTCTGGGCCGGCCCGGCGCGGGGCGCGCACGAGGTGATCGTCAACGCGCCCGAGAGCGTCGGCTCGCTCGGCGAGCTCGACGCCGAGCAGGTGGCGCTGGCGGTCGACGTGTGGCGCGAGCGGATGCGCGCGCATTCCGACGCCGCCTGCCTGCACCTGATCGTCAACGAGGGGGTGGGGGCGGGATCATCGGTCGCCCACACCCACGCGCAGCTGTACGCGCTGGACTTCGTGCCGTCGGCGATCGCCCGCGAGCGCGAGCGCTTCGGCGCCTACGCGACGCGCACGATGGGCGGCAACCTGCTCGGCGACCTGCTCCAGCAGGAGGTCCGGCTGCGCGAGCGGATCGTGGCCATCGACTCCGATGCCGTGCTGCTGGCCGCCTACGCGGGCCGTACGCCCTACCAGCTGATGATCATCCCGCGCACGCCGCGGATGCGCTTCGAGGACGACGGCGCGACCGGCGCCGCCCTGCTGCACGACGCGCTGGGCCGGCTGGCGCGCCACCTGGGGCCCGCCCCGCCGCTGAACCTGTGGGTGCGCACCGCGCCGCGCGGGGCCGAGCACTTCTGCTGGAGGATCGACATCCTGCCGCGGCTGACCCACGAGGCCGGGTTCGAGCTCGGCTCCGGCGTGGGCATCAACATCCTCGCGCCCGAGCGGGCGGCCGCCGCGCTGCGGGAGGCGTGAGATCCGCGCACTCGTCCAGCGGGTGAGCCGGGCGTCGGTCGACGTCGCCGGCGAGCGGGTCGCGACGATCGGGCCGGGATTGCTGGTGCTGCTGGGCATCGCCCACGACGACACCGAGACGCAGGCGCGATGGCTGGCGGACAAGGTGCGCGCACTGCGCGTGTTCGCCGACGCGGCCGGGAAGATGAACGAGGCCCTGGGGGACCGCGAGATCCTGTGCGTCAGCCAGTTCACGCTCTACGGCGACACCCGTCGCGGCAACCGTCCCAGCTACGTCGACGCCGCCCCGCCTGAGCTCGCGGAGCCGCTGTATGAGCGCTTCTGCGAGCTGGCCGGCGCTCAGCGGGGGGTGTTCGGCGCGATGATGGCGGTCGAGCTGATCAACGACGGGCCGGTCACGCTGTTGCTGGAGAGCCGCTGACGGCGGGCGGGCGGGCGTAGGCGCTCAGGCCGGCCGCGGCGACCGCCGGCTGAACACGTCCCCGTCGTTGCTGATGATGCCCGCCACGCCCATCGCCTCCAGCGTTTGCACCCGCTGGGGATCGTCGACCGTCCAGGCGTAGAGCTCGCCGCCGAGATCGTCCACGGCGGCCACCAGCGCGGGGGTGATCACGCCCCAGTGGGCCATGATCCCGTCGGCGAGCCCCGATCCCAGCGCGGCCGCGACCCGCTGTGGCAGCACCCGTCGCAGGTAGGCCAGCATCACGTACGCGCCGGGACGGGTCACTGGGTGGGCCAGGTAGTTGCGCCGGGCCCGCGGGACCGACAGGCCGAGGCGCAGGTCGGGGGCGATCGCGCGCAGCGTGCGCAGGCTGGGCATCTCCATCGTCGACACCATCGTGCGCGCGACCAGTCCGCGGTCGCGCAGCGCGCCGACGACCGCGCGCTCGTAGCCGACGCCCTTGATGTCGACGTCGAGCCCGACGTCGGTGGGGAGCGCCTCTTCGAGCAGCGCCAGCGCCTCGGTGAAACGCAGCGGGCTGGGGTGCGCCAGGTCGCTGGGGTCGTGGGCGACCAGGAGCTCGTCGCCGCGCGCCAGCACGTCGAGCTCGACCATGTCCCAGTCGGTCGCCGCCAGCCGCGTCTCCAGCTCGGCACGTCCCTCTCCGGCGCGGATGACGCCGTGGGCCACCCGCCGGCAGCGAGTGGGGCCGTCCGTGGCCGGACCGACATTTGGGCAGGGCGTCTGCGGATCCATCCCTGCCGGCCAGCCTACTAGCGTCCCGCGCCATGAAGGCGTACTACGAGGAGCTGTGGGAGCGGTTGCCGCGCACGCTGCATCCGCCCGACCTGGCGCTGCGCCGTGGCTTCGCGCTGGCCAACGTGTCCCGGGGCGAGCGCGTGCTCGACCTCGGCAGCGGCGCCGGCGAACTCACCGCCGCGTTGGCGGCGGCCGACGCGGTCACGGTGGGCGTGGACATCGCCGAGGCGGCGCTGGCGCGCGCGCGGGCCGACCATCCCGGCCTCGACTTCCGGCTGACGGAGATCGACGGTGAGCTCCCCTTCGCCGACGGGTCGTTTGACGTCGTGTGGGCCAGTGAGGTGATCGAGCACGTCGCCGATACCGCGCGATGGCTGTCCGAGATCCGGCGGGTGCTGGTGCCGCGGGGACGGCTGCTGCTCACCACCCCGGACCACGGCCGCCTGCGTCTCCTGGCCGGCGGCATCGAGCGCTACTCGCCGCCGCTGGGCGACCATCTGCATCTGTACACGGCGCGGTCGCTACGCACTCTGCTGCGCGAGTTCGACTTCGCTGACATCACCGTGCGGGCGGCCGGTGGGCCGCCGCTGTGGCGCCGGTTACTCACCGCGCGTGCGGTGCGCTGAACCGGCGGTCACCGCCCCTGCTCAGCCGCCCGATGACGCCCCGGCCGCGGCGATCGTGGCGTCCGCGGCCTTGGTCCACTCGTCAGCGGTGTGATCGAGGGCCAGCACATGGTTCATGTCCGCGACGGCCGCCCGCCGGGCCCGGGTCTGCTGATCGAAGGTGCCCAGCGCCGCCCACGGCTCGGGATCGTCGGGCAGCAGCCGAGTGGCCTTGACCAGCTCGGCCCGGGCGGCGGGGTTGTCGTGGGCCGACTGGTACAGGAGCGCGAGCAGCTCGAGCGGCTGATCGGAGAGCGGATTGCTGCCGGCCGCGGCGTGGGCGTCACTGAAGGCGGCGGTGTTGGTCGTGGCGTTGGTGGCCGCGAAGTACTCGTCAGTGGAGTGCAGCGGCTCCCACATCAGCCAGGCGGCGATCAGCGCCGCGGCGACGACCCCGGTGATCAGCGCCGCCGTCCCCGGGCGGTCGATCAGCTTGGCGCGTCGGGCCAGGCGTCTGACCGGGGCGGTCAGCGGGCCCCGGCCGGCCAGCCAGCCCGCGCAGGCCAGCGCCGGGATCGCCACCCCGGGGAAGTACCACGTCCAGTCCAGGGTCGATTGGATGCCGAACGCGAGCACGATCCCGGCGAGCGCGATCAGCCCCTGGCGTTCACGTTCCGCCGACGCGTCGAGCTCGCCCCAGCCAACCCCGGGGGCGACGGTACGCAGCGTGTCGCGCCCCCAGGCGACCAGCAGCGCCACCATCAGCGCCACGCCGATCAGGCCGAGATCGGCGAACGTCTGGATCACGAAGCTGTGGGCCTGGTCGGTCTTCCACGGCTGGCTGGGAGGGGTGTACCGCAGCCGGGCGATCCCGTAGCCGAGCTCGCCCGCGCCGGCGAGCAGGTTGTGCGCACCCACGTCGAGACCCTGGTGCCAGTACATCGGCCGGCTCGAGCCCAGCTGGGTCAAGCGGGCCGAGGTGTCGCCGGTGCCCTTGGAGGTCGTCAGCGTCTGCCACGCATGCGAGATCTCGCCGGTCAACCCGCGCTGCGACGCCGCCAGGCCGCCGATCGCGGCGATCGGGACCAACGCGACCAGCACGATCAGGGCCGTCCCCACCCGCCGGCGCAGGGTCTCGGGCAGCGCGACGCGGTCCATGGCCAGCGCGGCCACCAGTCCGGCGGCCGATACCACCACCAGCACGATCACGAGCACGATCCCGAACGAGTGCCCGGCGCTGTCCTGCGCCGGCAGCGCGGTGTGGTCGGTGGTCAGCGCGTGGTTGCCCAACGCCCAGATCACGATCGGGACCGCGCCAAGCCCGCCGACCGCCGCCATCAGCGCGCTGCGCAGGCGCAGGGGCACGAAGACGATGAACACGCCGCCCCCGATGACCGCCGCCAGCGCCGCCGACCGCGAGTAGGACAGGACGATGACGCTGAACAGCACGGTCATCGCCGGCGCTGCCGCCGCCCGGGTCAGGGGGCCGCCCTCGCGCCGGGCCGCCGCCCACAGGCAGGCGGGCACGCCCATCGCCGCGGCCAGCCCGATCGCATTCCAGTAGCCGAACGGCGCCTGGAGGCGGCCGTAGGTGCTGGCCGCGGCCAGCGTGGCGGGGAACACCTTGGCCAGCAGCGAGTAGCCGGCCAGGGCGGTCATGCCGACCGCCATTGCGCCCACCAGCGCCGTCCAGCGCGCCGGGAACACCCGCGCGAGGGCGACCGCGCCGGCGAACGCGCTCAGATAGGCCAGCAGCTGGTCGGTCCCGTACCACGACCAGTCGGGCTGCACCGACCACAGGATCGACAGGGCGGCGAACGCCGTGAACAGCCCGAATAGCCCCACGGAGGCCAGGCCCCAGCGGCGCCCGCGTCCGCCGACGGCGATGGCCACCGCGCAGGCGGCCGCGCCCACGAGGGTGGTGGCGATCTCCGGCCAGGCCCATGATCCGCCGACGGGCACGTCGGGGTCGGCATTGCCGCTGGTGAGGATGGCCAGCGCGAACGCGGCCCCGGCGATGGCGAGGATGAGGGCGGTGTCCACGCCAGACCGCAAGCGAGGCGGTCGCGATGGGGGCGCCGGGACTCCGTGCCCGGCACGCTCTGGCGCCGCGGCGAGAGACGACACGGGTGCGGAGGCTAGCAATCGCTGGGGGCGTGCAGACGGCGTTGACATGGTCCTAACCCGGGGCGCGAGCGATCAACATCAGGGTGTGGCCCAGCGGCGCCAGCCGCGGCCGGGAGCCGAGCCGGTCCAGCGGCGCCAGCGCCCCCTGGACGCCCGGGGCCAGCCGCCGCCAGGTGTAGGTGACGGCGTGCAGCTCGGGCGCCAGGCCCGCGGCCCGGGCCTCGGCGGCGAGCCGGCGGGGCGAGAGCGGGACGTCGTCCGGGGTCCCGTGAACGCGGGTGGCCAGGCCGGCCCGATTGGCGAGCGCGAGGCCCGCGCCCACGGGGTGCCACAGGCCGGGTTCGATCGCGATCAACGCGCCGCCGGGCCGCAGCAGCGCGGCGGCCTCGGCGAAGCAGCGGCCCAGCGGCCCCTGGAAGACGATGTGGTGGAGCACCAGCCGGTACAGGACGACGTCGAAGGACGCGGCGGGTAGACCGAGCGCGCCGGCGTAGCCGACGACGCCCTCGTCGGCGCGGCCGCTCTCCAGCACGCCGGCGACGCGCGCCGGGTCGGCGTCGGCGGCGACCATCCGGAACGCCGGCGCCGGGAACAGATGGCGCCCGGGATGCCAGCCGCAGCCCACCGACAGCACGTCGCCGCCGGCCAGCTCCAGGCGCCGGTCGAGCAGCGCGCGCTCCCGCGCCTGCATATGGGCGTAGTGGCGCTCGAGCGTCGCCTGGCGGCTGCGCCGGTCCAGGAAGTTGTCGCGCTCATACGCGGCCGATCCGATGTCAGCCACCGAGCACCTCGGCCGGCACCGTCGCGCCCAGGGTCGGGTCGGCGCCCCGGGGGTAAGACTCGGCGACGATCAGCACGCGCATCACCAGCGGTGGTGGGCGACCAGGGTGCGCTGGGCCTCGGTGGCCGGGGTGTAGGGGCGCTCGGCCAGGAAGCGCTGGGTTTCGGCGACCGCGTCGCCGCGGTCGTAGGACGCGGCGATGCGGCGCAGGCCATGGCGGACCGGGGTGGCGTCGATGATCCCCTGGCGCCATCCGTTCTCCCGCGCGAGCGCCGACCAGTGCAGGTCCAGGCCCCAGCCGAACCGCAGCGGCGGGAAGGGCAGCAGGGCGTCGAACGTGATCGCCCGCAGCGCGCTGACCGGGCCGATCTCGACGAACCGGGTCTGCCGCGCCAGCACGCCGGGCCGGCGCCGGGTGACCCGCCACGCGGCGTGCGAGCGCCAGCGGTGGGCCGGTTGGGCCAGCGCCAGATCGAAGCGCTCGGCCAGGAACAGGAACACCTCGAGGAACCCGCGGGGCAGGACGACGTCGTCGTCGACGAGCAGCAGCCAGTCGTGCCCGGCCGCGGGGTGCGTGGCCAGCAGGTCGTTGAGGTTCTCGAACTTGCCCCGGCTCCCGGCGACCGTGGCGGCAAACTGCACGTCGTGGTGCGAGCGGGCCAGCTCGGATCGCGCCGCCGCGAGCACGTTGGCCTCGCCGGCGCGCTCGACGCCGAGGGCCAGCACCCGGCGCGCCGGCGCCTCCCGGGCCACCCGGCGCAGTCGCCACGGAGTCAGCGTCGCCCAGGCCGCGGCGTCGCAGGCGGCGTCGGCGACGAGCGCGCGGCCGGTGGCCCGCATGCCCCACACCTGGCCGCTGGTGCCGGAGAAGACGTCGGGCAGAGATGGCGTGGTGCTCACGTCGGCTCGCCGGTGGGTCTCAGCGCCTCGCGCAAGCGCCCCGCGGAGTGCGCGGTGAGGATCAGCCCGTTGGCGCAGCGGCGCGCGACGATGTGCCAGCCGCATCCCGCCAGGGTGCGCAGCTCGGCGCTCAGCGGCGGGGGGGTGCCCTTGTGCACGTCGTAGCGGCGCGACGCCCGGCCCTGGCGATGGGCGGCTCCCGCCAGCCGGCGGATGGTCGCGTCGGCGGCGGTGCGACGATGCTGCAGCCCCGCGGCCGCCAGGTAGCGCACGCGTCCGCCCCGGGCGAGGTAGCGGCGCTCCCAGTCCTCCTCGTCGCCGGGGCCGCTCAGGCGCTCGTCGAAGGGCCCGGCGCGATCGAGCGCGCGACGGCGCAGCGCCATGTTCGCGCCCCAGACCAGCTCCACGTCGCGGTCGGCGTCGCCCAGATCCAGCGTGGTGATCGGCGCGGACTCGCGGCCGCAGCCGGGGGGTCCGCCGCCCTCGAGCGCGGCGCGAATGGGCCCACCGAAGACATCGGCGTCGGGGACCGATCCCGCCCCGGCCAGGATCGCGTCGAGCCACCCGGGTGGCGCCGCGACATCGTCGTCGATGAGCACGATCAGATCGGCGCGCGCGGCGGCGATGCCGGCGTTGCGCGCCCGGTTGAGACCGCCCGGCGCGGGCGCCGGCACCACGCGCGCCCCGTGGCGGCCGGCGACGGCGGCCACCGTCCCGTCGCGGCCGTCGTCGACGACGATGATCTCGGCCCCCGCGGCCCGCGCCTGGGCCGCGACCGAGTCCAGGGCGACGCCGAGGTAGCCGGGACGGTCCCGCGTGGGGATGACGATGGATGCGGACGGTGAGGTGCGCACGACTGACAATTGTGCCCGCGAGCTCCCGCGTCGACGCCCGGCCGCGGCGCGCGGCGGGCCCGCGCGGGCCGCCGCCTCTAGCCCGACGGGTCGCGGTGGTGCTCGATCAGCTGCTGGCTGAACGAGCGAACGAAGCGCGGGTTGTAGCGCAGGTAGCGCCGCCACAGCCGGCGCGGCTCGTGAGCCAGCCGGTACGCCCACTCCAGACCGGACTCCTGGAGCCAGTTGGGCGCCTGGGGAACGAGGCCGGCGTGGAAGTCGAACGCGGCGCCGACGCCGACCAGCACCGGCGCCTCGAGCTCGTCGCGCATCTCGGCCATCCATTTCTCCTGCTTGGGGACGCCGATGCCGACCCAGACCACGTCGGCGCGCGAGTGGTTGATCTCGTTGACGACCGCCCCGCGCTCTTCGTCGGTGAGCGGGCGATGGGGCGGCGAGTAGCCGCCGACGATCCGGACGCCGGGATAGCGCTGGCGCAGGTTGAGCGCCAGCTGCACCAGGGCGCCCTGGTTGCGGCCGCCGTAGAGGTAGAGGCGCTGCCCGGACTCGGCCGCCCGGGCGCAGTGACGGGCCATCAGCTCCGGGCCGTACACGCGATCCTCCAGCGAGTTGCCCAGCGCGTTCATCGCCCACACCAGCGGCTGGCCGTCAGGCACGTTGAGCGAGGAGCTCAGCAGCGCGGAGCGCAGTTCCGGGTCCTCGGCGGAGGCCATCACGGCGTGGACGTTGCACACGCAGACGTAGCCGCGGTCGCGGTTGGCGACGCTGGCGTCGATCCAGTTCAGCGCGCTCTCGTAGTCGATCACGCCCAGGGGGACGCCCAGGACCTCGACCGTCTCGGGCCGTGGGACAGCGGTATTCAGTTGTGGCTCGGTCGACCCCTGGGGGTACATGGTCACTCCTGATCTCCCCTGGTCAAGAGGCTGAATTGGCTGCAGACACCTCGTAACAACGGGATTTCGTGCTGCAAGTTACGCATTTGCCCTGTCGAGAGCCCGTCAACGCCTCAAGTTTCGACGTTCGGACGAGGCCGCGCACGTGCTGGGCGCCTCCTTGCAACATTCGTTGCGAGAACCCGGCGGCGAGGCGACCCCCAGGCGCGGAGGATCCAGGCTAAGCTGACCGCCAGTCATGGACTGTCTGGTCACCGGCGGTGCCGGCTTCATCGGCTCGAACCTCGTCGACGCGCTGGTGGATCGCGGCGACCACGTGACGGTTATCGACAACCTGTCCAGCGGCAAGCGGGCCAACCTCGAGGGCGCCCTGGCCAAGGGGACCACGTTGCATGAGACCGACGTCCGTGACGCCGAGGACGTGGCCGGGATCCTCGCGGCCGTCCGCCCGGAGGTGGTCTTTCACCTGGCCGCCCAGATCGACGTGCGCTACTCGGTGGCGGCGCCCGCCGGGGACGCGACGACCAATGTGCTGGGCACCATCGCGGTGCTCGAGGCCTGTCGGCGCGCCGGCGTGCGGCGGGTGGTCAACACCTCCACCGGCGGCGGTCTGTACGGCGACGCCCGCCGGCTGCCCACGCCCGAGGACTACGCGATCGCCCCGCTGGCGCCCTACGGCCAGAGCAAGTACGCCGCCGAGGGGTACTGCGCGCTGTACACCCGGCTGCACGGCCTGTCGACGGCGTCGGTGCGCTACGGCAACGTCTACGGGCCGCGCCAGGACGTCCACGGCGAGGCCGGCGTCGTCGCGATCTTCTGCGGCCACCTGGTCGAGGGGCGGCGGCCGACGGTGTTCGGCGACGGCAGGCAGACGCGCGACTGGGTCGACGTCTCCGATGTGGTTCGGGCCAACCTGCTGGCGGCCGGCTCCGACCTCACCGGCCCGTTCAACATCGGCCACGGCAGCGAGACCTCCGTGCTCGATCTGCTCGACGCGCTGCGCGACGTCAGCGACCGCCCGCCGCTGGAGCCCCGGTTCGAGCCCGGGCGGCCCGGCGAGGTGCAGCGCAGCTGCCTCGACGTCACCCGCGCTCGCCAGGAGCTGCACTGGGAGGCGACGGTCAGCCTACGAGACGGTCTGCGCGCGATCCTCGCGGGACTCTGACCGCTCGTCCGGCGACGGGTCCGCCGGTCCGGGCCCGTCGGGACCCGGGGGCGGGGGCGGCTCGTCCTCATCGGCGGCGTTGACCACGGCCACCACGCCCAGCCCGAACGTCGCCAGTACGACGGCGGTCAGTACCCAGAACGTCCAGCTGCCCACCCAGCTCGGCCGCCACAGCGACGCACGGGCGAACGCAGTCGGTAGCGCGCTCAGCAGCGAGTGGTTGCCCGCATCGAGGGTGGCGAGCGAGAACAGCGCGTTGCGGGGCGCCGTCCCGGTGGCCACGACGCCCGGCGCGCCGCCCAGCGAGCCGGCCAGCGAGAACGTTCCGGCCTCGTCGGCGACGCAGATCTCCAGCGGCAGCCCGCCGGGCACCTGGCGACGCAGGTGCGCCACCCACTCCGTCTCCGCGGACCGCGCCGCGAGGGAGCCGGAGGCGACGATCGCATGGGTCGTGGCGTCGCGTACGGTGACCGTGAGCTGCGCGAGAGGGCTCGCGGCGGCTCCCCAGAACCCGACGCTGCGGGCCGGGCCATGGCTGGTCAGCGGTCCCTCGCAGGCCTGTCGGCCGGGACGCAGCGCCGGCATCGGGAACTGGTTGGGCACATCCGCGGACGCGGTGCGCACCACGACGTGGCGGCTGCCCGCGGCCAGGAGGCCGAGGATCGCCAGCACCGCCAGGCCGGCCGGCACGCCCCACCTGAGCCCCGGATTGATGCGCGGCCTCACAGATAGTAGGCCTGGACGATGGTGGCGAGCGAGATGACCTGCACCGCGAGCAGCGCGGTGATGGTCAGCGAACAGACCCAGATGCGGGCGCGACCCGGAATCCGCGCGACGATGAGGCCGAAGGCCAGGCCCAGGAGGCCGACGACCGGCAGCAGGTACCGCCCCTGGAGGAATTGGCCCTCGCCGAGCAGCAGCGCCCGGTACTCGGTGATGTGCAGCAGTCCCAGGAGCGCGATCAGCGTCAGGGCGAAGAAGCCCAGGAGCGCGAGGTGGCGGCGGTTGCGAAGGCGTGTGACCAGCGCGATGCCGGCGACCGCGATCACGCCCGCCAGCCAGGCTGCGGCGTGGTACATCCAGCCCGGGAGCGTGACGTCGAGCCAGCCGAACGTCCCGGCCCCCTGGCGCAGCCAGATGTCGTATGCCGGCAGGCCGGGGGTGGTTCGCTGCGGGGCCATGAACGGGAGCCGGGGCAGGTAGAACTGCCAGACATAGCTCAGAAACCGGCGGGCGGTGAATGGGTGCGCGGCGGAGTTGGCCACAGTCGTGATGCCCGTGCCACCCAGCGACGGCGCGATGGCGACCCAGCCGAGCACGGGCGCCGCGAGCAGCACGCCCCCGCCCACCAGCGCGGCGAGCGCGGACCGTCGCTCGGGCGCAGGACGGCGGAGCCATCCGCACAGCACCGCGAGCAGGACCGGCGCCACCAGCGCGTAGGACGTGGCCTTGGTCAAGATGGCGACGGCGGTCAGCGCGCCGATCGCGATCACGTCGCGGTCGCGCGCGCGATGGTTGATCACCCGCGCCCCCAACCACAGGTCCAAGGTCCACACCGTGATGAGCATCGCGTCGGGATTGACTGACGTGGACATGAACGTGACCATCGGCATCAGGCCGGCGACGGCGGCCGCGGTCAGCTGGGGCAGCCGGCGACGAGCGAAGACCTCGCCGGCGAGCAGCCACGCTCCCAGCGTGGTCAGCGCCAGCAACAGGACGCCGGCGATGCGCATCGCATACAGCCGTCCGAACGCGGTCCCACCGTGGTCGATCAGGTACGCCGCCGCGGCGTACAGGTAGTAGAGCGGGGGGTTGCCGTCAGCCGAGCTCGGCCCCGAGCCGTTGTCTGTAATCGGACGATGGGCGGAGTCCTCGATGGCCAGATACGCCGCGTAATCGGCGCGGTTCCAGTCCGGGGGCGACGCCTGCGGCCAGAACGCCCCTCGGCTCGCTCCCACCGAGCCGTCCGCGAGCGACTCGTCGCTGGAGGCGCCGAGCCGTCCGGGGTTTCCGGGGAGCCTGAAGCTCTCGGCCAGCCCCTGGGCATAGGCGAAGTGCGCCAGCTCGTCGGGCGACTGGAAGGGCGGCACCGTGAGCGACCAGACGAGTCCGAGACCGACGACGATGGCGAGGAGGGCGGCGAGGCTGCGAGGCGGAGCGAAGCGCCGGAGCCGGGCCCGCTCTGGCGCCGCCTGAGCGGAGCGCTGCATCGCAGCGCAGGGTAGAGCAGAGCGTGGTCACGGGAGCCCGCCGAGCGATGGGGGGCTGACGTCGGCAAGATTCGGGTCATGAGCAGCTCGGTGACGGTGGCGATCCCCACGCTCGACGCGGGACCAGGGTTCGCGCGGACGCTGGCGGCCGTCCGCGCGCAGCGCATCGACGCCGACATGGAACTGCTCGTGTGCGACTCCGGATCGGCCGACGACACGGTGGCGCTGGCACGCGCCCACGGCGCCCACGTGATCCAGATCGCCCGGGCGGAGTTCTCCCACGGCGGCACCCGCAACCTGCTGATGTCCCGCGCTGCGGGCGACCACGTCGCGTTTTTGACCCAGGACGCCGTCCCGGACGGCGAGGGCTGGCTGGCCGCGCTGGTGGCGGCGTTCACACTGGCCCCCGACGTGGGGCTGGCATTCGGTCCCTACCGGCCGCGGCCTGAAGCCAGCATCATGGTCAGGCGCGAGCTCACCGGCTGGTTTCAGTCCTTCTCGATCGACGGCCGACCGCGGATCGACGCGCTCGATCCCGCGCGACGCGACGTCGCGCCGAGCGCATTCATGGGCCACCTCGGCTTCTTCACCGACGCCAACGGCTGCGTCGCGCGCGCGGCGTGGGAACGGGTGCCGTTCCGCCAGGTCGCCTACGCCGAGGATCACCTGCTGGCCCAGGACATGCTGCGGGCCGGCTACGCCAAGGTCTACGCCCCCGACGCGGCCGTGATCCACTCTCACGACTACTCCGCCGGGCAGTGGCTGCGCCGCAGCTTCGACGAGGCGCGGGCCGTGCGCGAGGTCTATGGATGGGCGCTGGCTCCGCGAGCGGCGGTGCGCAACGTCCGCGGCGGCATCGCCGGCGACTGGCGATGGGCGCGCGCGGCGAGTAACGCACCCGGCGCCAGGGGTACCTCCCTCCTCGTGGCGTCTGCACTGCACCACGCTGCCCGGGCCGCGGGAGGCCTCCTCGGCGGGCATGCGCACCGATTGCCGCCTGCGCTGGTGGCGCGTCTCTCACTCGAAGGGCGCGCCTGAGTGTCGGCATTCACGCGGGGCCCGTCGGCTACTCTCTCGTCCATGCCAACTCCAGCCGTCGGCGGCGAGCGGCTGCCGGTGGTGGTCGCGCGGTCGGTGAGCAAGACGTTCACCGTGCCCGAGGAGCAGGTGCATACGCTCAAGGAGCGCGCGATGCATCCTCGGCGCCGGATCCGCCGCAACTCCTACAAGGCGCTCGACAACGTATCGGTGGCCGTGGAGCCGGGGGAGTTCTTCGGCATTGCCGGCCGCAACGGGAGCGGGAAGAGCACGCTGCTCAAATGCCTGGCCGGCATCTACCAGGCGGACGGCGACATCTGGGTGCGCGGCCGGCTGTCGACGTTCATCGAGTTGGGCGTCGGGTTCAACCCGGATCTGGCCGCCCGCGACAACGTCGTGATGAACGGGATCATGCTCGGGCTCACCCCGCGGGAGGCGCGTAAACGCTATGAAAGCGTGATCGAGTTCGCCGAGCTCGAGGAGTTCAAGGATCTCAAGCTCAAGAACTACTCATCGGGTATGCACGTCCGCCTCGCGTTCAGCGTCGCGATCCAGGTCGACGCGGACATCCTGATGATCGACGAGGTTCTCGCGGTGGGCGACGCCGCTTTCCAGCAGAAGTGCTTCGACGTGTTCAACGAGCTGCGCGATCGGGGACGTACGATCATCTTCGTCACGCACGACATGGGCTCGATGCAGCGGTTCTGCCATCGAGCCCTGTTGCTCGAGCGAGGCAAGCCGGTCTATCTGGGCGAGCCACACGAGGTGGCCGACCGCTATCTGGAGTTGAACTTCGGCCGCGACGGCCAGGGCGAAGGCGGTGAATCCGGCCACAGCGGTGACGGCCAAGCCCGCGTGGCGGAGGTGTGGCTCGAGGGGCCGGATGGGGGACGTCTCACGGCGGTCGCGCAGCACCAGCAGGTGACGCTGCACGCTCGAGTGCTGTTCCTCGTCGACCTGACCGATCCGGCGGCAACGGTCCAGATCTACAACGCCGAGCACCGGTTGGTACTGGTCGCCACCACTGAGGTCGAGAACGAGCGCACCGGCTATTTCGGAGCCGGCGATGAGGTCGTCTTCTCGTTTACCTTCGACAACGTCCTGGCCCCGGGTCGTTACGGGCCGGTGTTCCAGCTCGCGCACCGCGGTTCTGGCCTGGACGTGATCGATCGGTTCGAGGGCAGCTTCTCGTTCGTCGTGACCGGCCCGGCGGCCCTGGGCGGGCTCATCGACCTGCCGGTGCGGTCCGTGATCACTCGGACCGGCGCGGGCCACGCGGAGCGCACGCGATCGTGACGCTGCAGGCCTCCCCACCTGAGGTCTCCGCCGAGTACGACGCGATTCCGTACGCGGCGCTCGGTCGTCCGATCACCGGGCCGCGCGCGATCACCGGCGATTGGCGACGGTTCTGGCACCTGACGTTCAACATCGCCCTGACGCAGTGGAAGCTGCGCTTCTTCGGCTCCGCGCTCGGTTACCTCTGGCAGCTGGTGCGCCCGTTGCTGCTGTTTCTGGTGCTCTACGTCTTCTTCACCAAGGTGGCCAAGGTCGGTGACAACAAGGGCCCGGACTACAACTTCTACGGCGCCCAGTTGCTCGCGTCGATCGTCCTGTTCACGTTCTTCGGGGAGGCGACGATGAACGCGGTGCGCGGCGTCGTGGACAACGAGGTCCTGGTTCGCAAGATCCAGTTCCCCCGCCTGGTGATCCCGCTCTCGATCGTGCTGTTGGCGGTGTTCAACCTCTCGTTGAACCTCATCGTCGTCACGATCTTCGCCCTGATCGCCGGGGTGCGGCCAATGCTCACCTGGCTGGAGGTACCGCTGATCGTCGGGTCGCTGGTGGTTCTCTGCACGGGGATCGCCATGCTGCTATCGGCGCTGTTCGTCTACTTCCGCGACGTGCAGCCGATCTGGGAGGTCGTCAGCCAGGTCATCTTCTACGCCTCGCCGATCATCATCCCGATCGCGCTGGTCCAGGAACACCTCAGCCCAGCGCTCGTGCATATCTACATGCTCAACCCGCTGGCGGTGATCTTCCAGGAGTTCCGCCACGCTTTCATCAACCATGCGACGCCGAGTGCGGCCAGTCTGCTCGGTTCCTATGCGGCGCTCGCCGAGCCCGTGGCGATCATCGGCGGCGTGTTCGTCCTGGGCTTCTGGGTATTCAACCGGATCGCGCCCCGCGTGGCCGAGGATCTCTAGCGGCGATGGCGTATAGGGAGCGCTCCAGCGCCTCGATCCGGGTCGGCCAGTCGTAGCCGGCCGCCGTGGCGAGCCCCGCGCGCCCAAGTCGTTCGCGCAGCGCCGGATCGCCGAGCAGACGGCTGACGGCGTTCGCGACCGCGGCCGGGGTGGCGTCCGGCATCAGGCAGTTCTCGCCGTCGGCGCAGAAGTCCCGATTGCCGTGAGCGTCGGTGCAGACGACCGCGCCCCCGGTCGCCATCGACTCCAGGATCGGCAGACAGAATCCCTCGTGGGCTGATGTCTGCAGGAATACCGCCGCCCGGTTGAAGAGCTCGTTGATCTCGCGATCGGCCGGGGAGCGCGTGTAGCGGATTCCGGGCTCGGTGGCGAGCTCGGGATGGCTGCCGAACAGGCACAGCTCCGGGCGCGGCTGCGGAAGGCGCCGCCATGCCTTCACCGTCAGCGAGAAGTCCTTGAGCGGGTCGGTGCGGCCGATCGCCAGCACCATGTCGCCGCGCCGCTCGGTGCCCGGCAGCGGGGCGAAGGTGTCGTGATCCACCCCCGGCGAGATGAGCGCGGCCTCGAGCCCGAGCTCGCGCAGCCGGGACTGGTTCCAGGCCGAGGTCGTGATGTAGCGGAACTCCGGGCGGTAGGTGTCGAGCACCTCATGGCGTCGCGGCGGCGAGTCGCGGTAGTAGCTGGTCTCGATGTCCTGGACGAAATAGACCGGCACGCCGTGCACGACGCTGGCTCGCCACACCGCGGTCGCCGTGCGCCACCACGTCGCGACCTTGACGGCGTCAAGGGGGGCGAGCGCGTCCGCCAGTTCGTCGTAGTCGCGGAAGGTCCGCACCGGGCAGTGCAGCTCGAACCACTTGGGGGCCTCCTGGAGTGTCCAGAGCTCCACCTCGTGCCCCCGGGCGGCGAGCCCGTTGAGGTGCTCGAATACGACGCGATGCCCGCCGCCGAGGATCGTTCCCTCGGTGACGTAGACGACACGAAGCCGGCCGTCCTCGGTGAGAACCGGGCGCCCGCCGAAAAACGTCGTCCATCTGCTCCAGAAGACATCCTGCGAACGCCGCTCCCGTTCCCCGAGCGCGACGCCGCGTGTCGCGGACTCGTGGTGGTAGAGCCGGGCGGATGGGACGTAGGCCACCTGGTAGCCCGCCTCCCAGGCACGCAGGCAATAGTCGACGTCCTCGTAGCCCATTCCGTAGCTCTCGTCGAACGGGCCGATCGCGTCCAGGGCCTCGCGCCGGATGTACATGCAGGCGCCGGTGGCGGCGAGCGTGGGACCGGCGACGTCGGCCGGCCCCCAGTCCGCGGGCTTGCCGCGGTACCGGTGATCGAACCACTCCGGAGCGCTCGCGTTGCGAATGGTCCCGGCGTACTGAATCCGGTTGTCCGGATACAGCAGCTTCGCGCCGGCGATCCCGACCCGTGCAGCGACGGTCGTCGCGTACTGCAGGCAGGCCAGCCAGTCGCGCAGCGGGATCACGTCGGAGTTGAGCAGTACGACGTCGTGCTCGGGGTCCGCCGCTCGCAGGCCACGGTTCGCGTTGCCGGCGAACCCCAGGTTGCTCTCACCGGCGATCACCTCGATCGCGTCGATCCGCGCCAGCGCCGCGAGGTGGTCCGAGCCGCTCGCGTCGTCGGCCACGACGATCCGGACACGATCGGCCGGCGTCGTGCGGCGAATGGCGGCGACGAGCTTGGCGACCAGCGACGCGTCGCGGAAGCTGGGAATGACGACGGTCACCGGCCGGCCGTGGTCGCGGTACCAGCGCCGTGCTGCCGCCGAGGCTCCGCGTGAACCCGTGCCCAGGCCGAGAGCCCGGTCCAGACCGATAAGGCGCAGCGGGAACCGCCCTGCATGGCGGGCCAGCCCCGAGACTCCGTGGTAGCGGTAGGTCAGGTAGACACGCCGGGGCAGGTTGGCCAGGCGCCCCGGTCGCTTGCCGTCCAGCGGGGTCTGCGACACCGGGTCAGCCGCGCAGCCGGCGCCGCGCGTCGCGCAGTGGCTTGATCAAGGGGCGGACGTAGCGGAGCATCCGCCGGCCGTACATCAGCATCTGGTCGAGCTGCTGCGCCTCCTGGCGGGCGACGGCGGTCTCATGGCGGGCCACCGCCAGGTCGGCCTCGAGGTCAGCGATCCTGGTCTCGAGCTCGGGGACCTGCGCCAGCCGCTGCTCCGCGTCCGTGAGCAGGTCGCTGACCCGATCGCGCTCCTGCAGTTGCGCCTCGAGCTCGGCGATCCGCTGATCCTTGTCGCGAATCGCGTTCGACAGGTCGGTGTCCACCGCCGAGAGGCTACCGTCGGATCTCCGAAGCGGCCGGATACGATCGCCCGATGCCCGAGGCCGCCTTCGTCCTCTCCGCCGATCACGATCCGTCGCTGCCCGAGCTCGTTGAGACGCTGCGCTACGAGCTCGAGCTCCAGGCGATCCCGTCAACGGTTCACCTCGGGCACTTCCCCGAGGCGCGACCCGACCGCGTTTACGTACTACTGGACCCGTGGGCGTACGTCGCCGGCGCGGGCCGCGACGCACTGCCCGGCGACGAGGTGCTGCGGCGCACTGTCTTCCTCGCGCTGGAGGCGGCGCCACGGGCGGCGGATGCGGAGCATCGTGCCATGCTGGATCGGGCCGGTGCCGTGTTCGTCCTGGACCAGCGTGCGCACCTTGCCCTCGAGCGGCTGGAAATCCCCAGCCGGATGCTGCGCCCCGGGTACTCGGCGTCGCAGGATCGCTTCGACGCCGACCGCCCGCGCCCGGTCGACATCGCCTTCGTCGGAGCCCATACCGACCGCCGGGGGCGTTATCTCGCTCGCGCGGCGCCGGTGCTCGCTCGTCATCGCTGCGTCGTCCACCTCGCGGACCGCGACTCGGGACGGGTCGCCGGCGCGACCTTCTTGGGCGACGAGCGCTGGGCTCTGCTGTCGCAGACCAAGGTCGTCATCAACCTGCACTGTGGCGAGCAGACTCTGTTGGAGTGGCGGCGGACGCTCGACGCCATCCACGCCGGCGCCGTCGTGGTCACCGAGCACTCGCACGGGATCGCCCCGCTGACCCCGGGCGAGCACCTGCTCGTCAGCTCCCCGGACGCGCTTCCCTTCGTGGCCGAGAGCCTGCTGCGCGACCCGCCCCGGCTGGCGAGGATCCGTGAGGCCGCCTACGAACGGTTGCGCAACTGGATTCCCTACGCGCTTCCGGTCTCGGTGCTGCGGGCGGCGCTGGTCGAGTTGGTGGGCGAGCCGATTTCGCCGGGTGCCTCGCTGGGCTCGCCCCCCGCCGCCAGGCCGGTGGCGGACCGTCAGGCGGCGACCACCACCGTGGAGCGCGAGGCCGCGTGGCGGCCTGCCGATCACGAGGTTGTGGCGCAGACGCCCTCCTGGGAGGGCTCCTCGGGCCCGGCGGTGACGATCGTCACTGCGGCTGCCGGCGAGCCCAGTGACCTCGTCGCGACGCTGCGTTCGGTCACGGCCAGCCGGTTCGCGGACTTCGAGCTCGTCATCGCAGGATCGGATCCATTGGCGCTGGAGCATGCGCGGAGCTGGATGGACGCGCACCCGCTCGTCCCGGCCCGCCTGGTCCGGGCCCCCGGTCCGGATCTCGCGGGCATCCGAGATGCCGCCCTCGCCAGAGCGCGAGGCGGGCTGTGCTTGATTCTCGACGCTGGCCAGGCCATCTACCCAAGGGCACTGGAGGCCCTCACCGCTGGTCTGCGCAGCGCGCCCGATGCCGCGTTCGCCTACTCGATCCAGGAGGTCGACGGACGATCGCTGGCGAGCTACCGGCGGTGGGAGACCTGGCTGGCACACCGCAGCGATGACCTCCGAGCGCCGGCACTCGTCCGGGCCGACCGGCTCCGCGCCCTCGGCGGCTTCGGGACGAGCCAGAACGGGCACCGCGGCCTCGACCACCACTTGTGGTCCCGGATGGCCGATCGGGGCTGGCGCGGCGTGCTCGTGCCCGAACCGCTGGCGCGACGCTCGACTGCGGCTCAGTCGTAGCGGCGCAGCACGTAGTCCCCGCGGTCGGTGCGGTAGTTGGGGTTGTAATAGGGGTCGGTCTTGTGGGTGCTCGACCAGTCGGCACGAAGGTTCCAGAGGGCGGGCAGGTCGTTGGTGGCGGGGTCGGGCCCGGTGGTACGCAGGCGGGCGTCGGGGACGATGACGGCTCGGTCTCCGTGGTCGCCGGCGCGCAGGCAGTAGTCGATGAGCGCGAGCTCGTGGTGTTCGGGGTGCAGTCCGCCCAACCGCTCGTGGACTTGGCGGCGCGTGCATACCATCCCGGTCACCGCGCTGAGGTTGTAGACGACCGGCGGGGCGGCACGCGCGTCGTCGCCGTGGTGCAGGTAGAGGGGGATGCCCTCGGGGATCGCGATGCCCGCGTGCTGGATGCGTCCATCCGGAGCGAGGATGACCGGTCCGGCGGCGGCGATGTGGGGTTGCTGGCTGTAGCCCAGCAGCCGGGTCAGCCAGTCGCGGGTCAGCCCGATGGCGGGCTGCTCGATGAGCAGTAGGTGATCAGCGGTCGCGGTGGCGGCCGCCGTGGCCATTGCCTCAGCCCAATCCGCGTCGGTGGCGACGGTGGTCAGGCGGTCCGTGGTCAGCCCGGTGTCGCGCAGGACCGCGAGCGCCGACGGCAGCAGTTCCGGCGCCGCGGCGAGAATGAGGCGCCATGCGGGGTGGGGTTGAGCCTGCCAGGAGGCGGCGGCCTGCGCCAGACCATCGATGGTCCGGATAGCCAGGACGAGGTCCACAGTGTCGGCTGGGTTCACCCGGTGAACGATGCGATGCAGGCCGGGCGATGGTCCGAACTGCACGTCGGCGTCGATCCCGCTGCGCTGGAGGTGTTCGGAGATCGCGCCCGGCTGCGCAAGGTAGGCGTAGGGTTTGGCCTGGTCGCCGCCGGCGGTCGAGCTGGCGTGTGCGCGCCAGTGATAGAGGATGCGGGGGACGTGGGCTACGCGCCCGCCCTGTTCGACCAGGCGCAGTACGAAGTCGTAGTCCTGGCAGCCGTCGAAGCGCGTCTGAAACCCGCCGACCTCGGTTGCCAGGTGCCGGCGATAGACCCCCAGATGGCAGGTGTACATGAGTGCCGCCATGTGCTCAGGGGACCACCCGGGCTTGGGATGGTGCTCGATCAGCTGCCCGTCCTCGGTCACGACAGCCTCGTCTGAGTAGACCATGTCCAGGCCCGGCTGGGCCGCAATCCGGTCGGCTACCTCGCGGAGCGCATCGGGGATGAGAACGTCGTCGTGATCGAGTAGGGCGACGTAGTCGCCCGTGGCTCTGGCGAGCGCGGCATTGGTGGCGGCGGAGATGCCGCGAGGCGTCTCGTGGCGAATGAGGCGGACGCGCGGATCGATAGTCGCCGCGTGTTCGAGCGCGGCTGCGATCCGGGGGTTGCTCGAACCGTCGTCGACGAGGCAGAGCTCCCACCGGGGGTACGTCTGGGCATGGACGGAGGCGATCGCCTCGGTCAGCATCGCCAGCGGCGGGTCGTGAACCGGCATCAGGACGGAGATCAGCGGGTCGCCGACGGTGGGCGGCGTGGTGGGCGGGGATGGACTCAGAGCAGACGGCGCCGTGGGATCGAACAGGGCCGGCTCCAGCCAGATAGCGCGCTCGAGGGACCGTGGATCCTCGGCATCCGCGACATCGACGCCGAGGGTCAGTGCCCTGGTTGTGGCGGGGAGCATGACCTGGACGGGGTGGCCGCGCGGGCGTCCGCGGTCCGAGGCCACGAGGGACTCGGCCCACAGCTTCCGTTGGCCGGCGGCGTCGGCAACCGCGACCCAAGGCCGGACGGTCCCGCTGCCGTCGCGCCAGTCGTGAGGCAGGAGCATGCTGCGGGCCGCGAACGTGACAGGAGCCTTGAGACGCAACGGGAACGTCGCAGCCGCGCCGCCTTCGACCACCAGCGCACGACCGAGCACCCCGTCGGGATGGAGCGCCCACCGCGTATCTCGCGAGCGCTCGTCCAGCGCCGAGCGCAGTGACGCGAGCGCCAGTCGCTGTCCAGCGGGCGGGGCGCCGTCAGCCGTGCGACGGTGGATATGAGCGGCGGCGGCCCTCAGTGCCGAGGAGATCATCGGTCGCTCAGCCGGCCGTCGGAGTGAAATCGCCGCGGTCGGCACGGTAGTTGGGGTTGTAGTACGGATCGCGGGTGTGGGTGCCGGCCCAGTCGGCGCGGAGGTCCCACAGGGCGGGTAGGTCGTTGGTGGTGATGTCAGGTCCGATGGCGCGCAGGCGGGCGTCGGGGACGATGACCGTGCGGCGCCCGTCCTGAGCGGCACGCAGGCAGTAGTCGATGAGAGCCAGCCCGCGGTATTGGGGTCGCAGCCCGCCCAGTCGCTCATAGGAGGCCCGCGAGGTGCACAGCACGCCGCTCACCGCGCTGACGTTGAACACCGAGGTCCCGTACCCGAACAGTTTGTCCATCGAGGAGCGCATGCCGTGGAGGAGGTGGAGTGCGATGCCGTCGGGCAGGGCGATGCCGGCCTCCACGATCCGCCCGTCGGGGGAGAGCAGGACGGGGCCGGCGGCGGCGATGCCCGTCTGGGCGCTGTAGCCGAGCAGGCGGGTTAGCCAGTCGCGGGTGAGGCCCATCGCGGGGGTCTGCATGAGCACGAGGTGCTCGGCGGTGGCGGCGCTTGCGGCGTCGGCCAGCCCCCCTCCCGCGACGACGGTGACGTTCTCGGGTGCGACGCCGGCGGAGATGAGGGTGTCCAGTGCGGAGTCCGTGATGGCCTCGGGTGCGCCGAGGACGACGCGCCAGGCGGGGTGCGGCTGCTCACACCACGACGTCGCCGCCTCGGCCAGGCCGGTCGTCTCCGTCACCGCCAGCGCCAGGTCAACCGTGAGCGCCGGGTCGACGCGATGGGTGAGGCGGTACAACCCGGGTGGACCGAACGCGACCTCGCCGTCGACGCCGATGCGCCCGAGATGTCCGGCGATCGCGTTGCGCGCGGCGACGTAGGCGTAGGGTTTGGCGTGGCTGTTGCCGGCCGTCGATCCGGCGTGGACCCGCCAGCGGTATAGGACGTCGGGAATGTGGGCGATCCGGTCGGTGCGTTCGATGAGCCGGAGGATCATGTCGACGTCCTGCGAGCCGTTGTACTCGCTGCGAAAGCCGCCGATCTCACGCACCAGGTCGCGGCGGTACACCCCCAGGTGACAGGTGTAACCGTTGGTGCGCAGCGTGTCCGGCGACCAATCAGGCTTGAAGTGTCCCCAGACCCGGCGACTCTCGAGCACGATCTCCTCGTCGGAGTAGACCATGTCCAATGCGGGGTCCGCCGCGATCGTCTCGGCGACCCGGTGCAATGCGTCGGGGGTCAGGGCGTCGTCGTGATCCAGGAGGGCGATGAACTGTCCGCTGGCACGGTCCAATGCGGCATTCGTGGCCCCGGAGATGCCGTGCGCCGTGTCGTGGCGTGTGAGATGTATGCGAGGGTCGGTGGCGGCGTGTCGCTCCAGCGAGTGGACGATCTGCGGGTTGCGCGAGCCGTCGTCGACCAGGCACAGCTCCCAGCGCGAGTAGGTCTGGCTCCGCACCGACTCGATCGCGTCTTCCAGCATCTGCAGCTCCGGGTCGTGCACCGGCACCAGCACCGAGATGAGTGGTTCGTCGCCAGCGTGACCGCCCACCGGCGGGGGAGGCGTGTGAAGCGGCCGCGCGGCCGGGTCGGTGAGGATCGGGTCGACCCAGATGGCGCGATTCAGAGCGCGGGGCTCGCGTGCGCCCTCGATGTCGACGCCGAGGGTCAGCGCAGTGGTCTTTGCCGGAAGCGGGAGGTCGGCACGATGCCCGCGCGGCTGGCCGCTGTCTGAGGCGGCGAGCGTGACGCTGAACACCTCATGAGAGCCTGCGTCCGCCGTGCTGACCCGGATCCAGGCGCGGGCGAGGCCCTCCCGATCGCGCCAGTCATGGGGTAGGAGCATCGCGCGAGCGGTGAACGCCACCGGGCCGCCCAGAACGAGCGGAAACGTCGCCGCCGACCCGCCGCGCATGATGAGGACGCGGCCGCGCACCCCATCGGGGTCCACCGTCCACCGCAGCCCGTCAGAGGTGGCGTCGAGCTGCGGTCGCAGCGAGGCCAGAGGCAGGCGCCCGCTCACCCTCGCGCCGGGGCGTTGCGGCGCCGCCGGCTCGCTGCGCGGGTGGCCAGGCCAAGCGCGGCGATCCCCAGCGTGCCCAGCGCCGGCCATGCCACCTGTTTCGCGCGCCGGGCGCCGCGCCGGGCCGGATGACCGGTGTGGGCGGGGCCCGACGGCTCCGGTTGCAGCCCGATCGACCGCGCGCCCTCGAGCTCCCGTTCCAGGCGTGCCGTGTGGGGTCGCAGCGCCTCGAGCTCGCGGGAGAGCAGTTCGACGTTGTGAGCGAGAGCGACGGCCTCGCGGGGGTCGTCGCCGGGAGCGCGCAGCTGCTCGACGTCCGCCGTCACCGGCTTCTTGACCAGCGTGACGACGCCGTGCCCCTGGCCGGGGGACGACGCGAAGCCGTGTTCCTGCAGGCGTACCACATCGAACAGCCGCCCCCAGTGCTGCTCGATCCACCACGGCGAATGCATGACCATCGGACCTCCGTGGTCCCACGACTGCCCGGGGAGCAGAACGAGCATCCCGACCCGGCTGTCGTCCCACGGCTCACCGGCGATCACCTCGGATTGGCCTTCGCCCATGAACGTCGCGATCAACAGGCCCCCCGGCTTGAGCACCCGGTGCAGCTCGAGCAGCCACTCGCTCCAGCTATCGGTGAGATGCGTGAAGACCGAGATGCAGTAGACGACGTCGAACGATTCGTCAGGCTGCGGCAGCGGTGGACGCTCCCCGTTGACGAACACGTGCAGGGGTGGGGCCATGTGCTCCTGCAGCCAGGCGATGCTCGACGCGTCGATGTCGCAGCCCCACAGCTCGATCGAACGCCTGTCGGCGACGAAATGGCGCAGCGTGCGCCCGGCTCCGCAGCCGAAATCCAGGACGCTCCGTCCGTCGAGACCGAAGCCCTCGGGCAACGCCGCTTCGATGTCGCGCCTGGTCGCCTCGCCCAGCCAGTCGTAGAAGGACCACGGGTCCTCGGCGCCATCAAGTGAGCCCACCCGGCTTGCGAGCTCGTACGGAGGCTGCGGAAGATGCCTGGCGCTCACGAGCGTGATCGTAGCCATCGTCTCGGGAATCGATCACCCAGCGGGCCTCGGGGGAGACCCACTACGCTGGGGCGGTGTCAGCCGCCCCACGTCTGTGCTTCGTGTCCGCAAGTGGCCAGAACGTGTTCTTCGAGGAGCTGCTCGATGCGTTCCGGCAGGCGGTGGACGACGCCGGCGGCTTTCAGACCGAGACCGCGGTCGATCACTTCCCGCCGGCCAGCGCGGAGCTCGTGTACGTATTCGTGCCGCACGAATACCTCCCGCTCACCTATCCCGCGGTCCATCCATCGCCGGCCCAGCTGGCCCGCTCCATCGCCTTGTGCACCGAGCAGCCCGGCACCCAGTGGTTCGAGGAGGCGGTGAAGGTCGCCCGGCAGTGCGCCGCCGCGGTCGACATCAACGCGCTCGGTCGTGACGCGCTGCGCTGGAAAGGCGTGGATGCATCGCTCCTGGAGCTGGGCTACGTGCCGGGGTGGGACCACTGGCAGGGCGAGGAGCAGAAGGAGCGGCCCATCGACGTCGCCTTCATGGGCGGTGTGACCGAGCGGCGCTGCGCCGCGATCGCTGCGTGCGGCGAGGTGCTCACGTCCAGGCGCGCGGCGTTCCATCTGTTTGACACGAGCCGTCCACACACCGCGGGGTCGGAGGACTACATCTCGGGCGAGCGCAAGTGGAGGATGCTTGCCTCCACCAAGATCCTCCTCAACATCCATCGCTCCGAGCTCGGCTATCTCGAGTGGCAGCGGATGGTCGGTGCGATGGCCAACGGATGCGTGGTGCTGACCGAGCACTCGGTCGGTATCGACCCGCTGATGCCCGGCAGTCACTACGTGAGCGCCGGCCTCGAGGACTTCCCGTTCGTGATCGACGCCCTGCTGCGCGACCACCATCGCCTCTTCGGCATTCGCCACGGCGCCTATGAGTTCCTACGGCAGCAGTTTCGCCTGTCTGACTCCATCACGGTGCTGACTAATGCCGCTCACAAGGTGCTGCGCTCCGCTCCTGCTCCGCAACCGGCGACGGGCGGCTCGCTTCATCCGGCGCCGAAGCTCACCCCGCCGCGGCCGACCGGATACGAGCAGGTACTGCGCAAGCAGGGCAGCGAGCAGCAGGTGCTGCGCATGGCCGTCAAGCGGATTCTGCTCGAGCAGCGCGACCTACAGCGGGCGATCCGCCGTCTCAAGGCCGTCGAGGCCGACGGCGCCGTCGACGAGGTCCAGGTCCGGCGCTTCGGGCCGCCCATGGCTGCCCGTCCGCGGGTGAGCGTGCTGATCAGCGTCTACAACTACCGGGAGCACGTCGAGGAGGCGATGCGCAGCGCCGGTCTGAGCTCGTTGCGCGACCTGGAGCTGATCGTCGTCGACGATGCGTCCACAGACGACTCCGGCGAGGTGGTCACCCGGACGTTCAAGGCCATGCCGTGGGTTTCCGGCGCTCTGGTGCATCGCCGCCACAACGCGGGGCTCCCGCGGGCGCGCAACCTCGGCGCCGAATACGCACGAGCCGAGTACGTATTCATCCTCGATGCCGACAACGTCGTATATCCGCACGCGTTCGAGCGTCTCGCGGCTGCTCTGGACGCGTCCCCCGATGCCGCCTTCGCCTATGGCCTGCTCGAGGAACGCCGCGGCGGTCGGCCCGCCGGGCTCCTGAGCTGGCCCGCATGGGATCCGCGCACGTTGCGCTACGGCAACTTCGTCGACGCGATGGCGCTCATTCGCCGCAGCTCGCTGCTCGCGGTCGGCGGCTTTGCCACCGATCCGCGGCTGTTCGGGTGGGAGGACTTCGCGTTGTGGTGCTCGTTTGCCGAGCACGGATGGGGCGGCGTCCGTGTGCCTGAGATCCTCGGCCGCTACCGCGTCATCGGCCATTCGATGATCGCCGTCACCAACATCGACGATTCGGACGTCTGGACGGCGCTGGCCAGGCGCCACCCATTCCTCATTGCGGGGGCCGACGAGTCCGTTGCACGATCTGCTTCCCCGAGCGAAGTGGTGTCGTCAGCTTCCAGCTGACCGACTCCTGAAGGTCGGTCATCACCTCACGGGCCCGGGCCAGGTCAGCGACTGCCCGCTCGAACTGCGGTCGTTCGCTGAGCAGTCGCGCCCGCTCCTGCTCGACCTCCACGAGGCGCGCCTCGAGCGCCGCCAACCGCGCCTCGGTCTCCTGCGCTCGCGCGGCGACGATCTCGCGCTCGCGGACTTGCTCCATCCACCACTTGACCTCGAACGCCCCGCCGAAGACCAGCCGGGGCGCGGGGAGTTGCGCCTCGCCGTGACCCGCGGCGGCGAGCACGTAGGTTCCCTCTGCATCGGCGTCCGATCCCGGAAGCGCCGCCGAGATCAGGTTCTGCTCGGCGTCCTGGAGCTGGTGAAGCTGCTCCTGGCCGGCGATGAAGGAACCGAGCCAGGCCCGCTGAGCGGCCAGGCTCACGTGCGCAAAATGCTGGCCGAGCGCGGCCTGCAGCTCCTCTGGCACGTACTCGTGGACGTGGTGGGGGTTGCCCTGCAGGTAGCGCCGCGGGTTGGGGGAGGAGATGACCAGCACGCCATCCGGCCGCAGCGTCCGTGCGAACTCGGCCAGCGCGCGGTCCCCGCCTCCGATGTGTTCGATCACCTCGAAGCACACGATCAGGTCAAAGCTCTCGTCCGCGAACGGCAGCTCGCGCGCGTCGGCCCGCGTGGCCTCGCCGCGCTCGCCCAGCCGTGCCTGCGTCTGCGCGACGGCCTCCGCGGATGCGTCGATCGCCACGAGCCGGTGCGCGCCCGCCTGCGCGAGTACCAGGCTCCCGTAGCCGGTCCCGCATCCAGCGTCCAGGACGGTGCGACCCTCGGCGAGTTCCGCAGCCCACCGGTACCGCGCGATGTGCTCGGCGTGGACCAGCTTACCTCCGTCGGCATCGGGCTCGAACCGCTCGGGACTGGTCGCGGCGGGATCGAGCGCCTCGTGGATGGCGGCGGCGGGCTCCGCGTCGTCTTGCATGGTCGCAAGGCTATCCGTCTGACACCAGCGCGCGTCCGGCGGCCGGGTCGCGCCGGATCTCTGCGGTAGCCTAGGCCGCGTGTCCGGCCAGCCCGATCCGATCGACCGAACCGTGGAGCGGAGCAACGGTCTCGCAGCCGAGGCGCCGGACCCGAACCAGCGCATCCTGGTGGCAGGCGGCGCCGGGTACCTGGGGTGCGTGCTGGTGCCGCGGCTCCTGGCGCGCGGCTACCGTGTTCGGGTCCTCGACCGGCTCTACTTCGGCGACGAGGCCCTGGCCGGCTTTCGCGACGAGGTCGAGGTGGTCGTCGCCGACGTGCGCGATGTGCCCGACGCGGCGTTCGAGGGCGTGGATGGCGTGATCAACCTCTCCGGGCTCAGCAACGATCCCACGGCCGAGTTCGACCCCGAGGCCAACTGGGAGATGAACGCCCTGGCCACCGAAGCTCTGGGCCGGGCATGCCTGGAGCGGGGCATCGAGCGATTCGTGTTCGCCTCCTCCTGCTCGTTGTACGACGGGCTGCCGCCCGGGATGCACGCCGAGGACGCCGCGGTGTCGCCCGTCGCCGCTTACGCCACCTCCAAGCGCTATGCCGAGGAGCGCCTGCTGGAGCTCGCCGAGGAGGGCCTGTGCCCGGTGCTGTTGCGCAACGGGACGGTGTATGGGTGGAGCCCGCGCATGCGCTTTGACCTGGTGGTCAACACCTTCGTGAAGGACGCCCTGCTCGCGGGATCGCTCAAGCTCCATGGGGGCGGATGGATGTGGCGGCCGCTCGTCGACATCCGTGACTGCGCGGACGCGATGATCGCCGCCTACGAGGCCCCGGCCGCTGCCGTGCGCGGGCAGATCTTCAACGTGGTCCACGCGAACTACCAGATCCGCGAGCTGGCGATGATCGTCGCCGGGACGGTGCAGTTGACCGGCCGGACGGTCACCCTCGAGGAGGTTCCCCAGCCCAAGCTCACCCGCGACTACGAGTGCTCGAATGCGAAGTTGTCGATGACGCTTGGCTTCATCCCGCGGCGCTCGGTGCTGGAGGCGGTCACTGATGTCGTCGGCAGGATCGAAGGCCTGGATCCCGCGCGGCTCACCGACCCGCGCTGTTACAACATCCGGTGGCTCGAGTTGCTGGTCAGCGTCAAGCCTGCGCTTGACACCTTCACGTCTGTCCTGTGAAGGCTCTGATCACAGGCGGTGGGGGCCAGCTCGCCTCCGATCTCGCTCGCCTGCTGGGCTCCGGCGCCCGCAGCTACGCCCATGCAGAGCTCGACATCACGGACGTGTCCGCGGTGGAGCGAGTGCTGGACGCCGAGCAACCGGATGTGGTGTTCAACTGCGCCGCGTACCACAACGTCGACGCCTGTGAGCAGAATCCCGAGCTGGCGTGGCGCACCAACGTGGATGCGGTCCGTGAGCTGGCCAAGCGCAGCCCCGCGCTCGTTCACCTCTCCACCAACTACGTGTTCGACGGCGATCGTGACCTGCCCTACGGCGAGGACGACCTGCCGTCGCCTCGATCGATCTACGCGCTGACCAAGCTCGCCGGCGAGTACGCCGCGCTCGCCTATGGACGCCGCGTGCTCGCGGTCCGGACCGCCGGTCTCTACGGCCTGCACGGCAGTGCGAGCAAGGGCGGCAACTTCGTCACGCGGATGATCGTGCGCGCTCAGGATCAGGGGGCGCTGTCCGTGGTCGCCGACCAGCGCCTGCAGCCCACGTTCACCGCCGACCTCGCCCGAGCGATCATCGACGCGGTGCAGCGCGGCGTCGACGGCCTCGTCCATCTGACCTCGTCCGGGGAGTGCTCATGGCATGAGTTCACCGTGGCGATCATGGAGCGGGCGCAGCTGACGGTCCCCGTGGAGCCCATCGCGACGGCGCGCGGCGAGGGGCAGATCTCGCGGCCACCCAACGGAGTGCTGGCCCGGCCTCGCGCCGACGCGCTCGGCCTGCCCGTCCTCCGGTCATGGGAGGACATGCTCGACGACTACATGGCGGCTGCCGGGCTCGTCCCGCACCGCGCACCCGATGACGGAGCCCGACACGATGAACGCGCAGCGACTTGACACCCGTCTCGACGGGCCGATCCTGATTGAGCCCCGGATCATCGGCGACGACCGCGGGTTCTTCGCCGAGACCTACCGGCGCACCGTGTTCGCGGAGCTCGGCATCCCGGACGAGATGGTCCAGGACAACCAATCCCGCTCCAGCTACGGGATCGTGCGTGGGATGCACTTCCAAATCGGCGCCGGCGCCGCGAAGCTCGTGCGCTGTTCGCGCGGCGCGATCTATGACGTCGTGGTCGACATCCGCAGGGGATCACCCACCTTCGGCCATTGGGAGGGCTTCGAGCTCACCGACGAGAATCTGAGGATGGCGTACTGCCCGATCGGCTTCGCCCACGGCTTCTGCGTCCTCAGCGACGTCGCCGACGTCATCTACAAGCAGAGCAACTACTACGCCGACGAGACCGAGCGCGGCATCGCGTACAACGATCCCGATGTCTCGATCGAATGGCCCATCCCGGCGGCGGATCTGATCCCGTCCCCACGCGACGCCGGCGCACCGCGGTTGCGTGACATCGCCGACGACCTGCCGTTCGGGGTATGACGACGTCCACGCCCGACGGCGCACCGCCTCCCGATCGCGGCCTGCTGCTGCCCCGAGCCCGTCGCCTGGCTCGCTCGCTGCGGGCCAGGGCCGGACGCGCTCGGGCGGCATATCGCACCCCCGCCCAGGCTCCGGTCGCGCCCGTCGACTACGAGCGCATCGAGCAGATGATCCGCCAGGTCGCCGAGGAGCTGTGGCAGCGCCGCTCGGACATGAACGCCGTGATGCAGGACATCGCGCTGCGCGATTCGGCCCAGTTCGTCCTCGACCACATCCCGCTGCATCTGGGCAAGACGCACTACGAGCTCCGGCGCGACGCCGTGCTTGCGGCGCCGGACGGGCTGTTCCTGGAGTTCGGCGTCTGGACGGGCTCGTGGTTGCGCCAGATGGCGGCGGTGCGGCCGGTCCAGTTCTGCGGATTCGACTCGTTCGAGGGCCTTCCGGAGGCGTGGTCGACCCTCAAGGCGGGGGAGTTCGACCTGGGTGGTCAGTTACCTGACATGCCGGACAACGTCACCCTGGTCAAGGGATGGTTCTCCGACTCACTCCCGGCCTTTCTCGAGGAGCATCCCGAGCCGGTGGCGTTCATTCACGTCGACTGTGACCTCTACACGTCGGCAAAGACCGTCTTCGATCTGCTCGCCCCCCGTCTCCATCCGGGGGCCCAGATCGTCCTGGACGACTTCATGTTCATGCCCGGCTGGCAGGAACAGGAGCACCGCGCGTTCTTCGAATACGTCAACGACAACGCCGTGGCCTGGGAGTACACGGGTTACTCGAAGGACTTCCCCGCGTGCAGCGCGAGCGTGCAGCTCATCGAGCCGGTTCTGGGGGGGAGCCGCTGATGG
>DATAWL010000073.1:0-19350 GCA_036267215.1 Solirubrobacteraceae bacterium
GACCGCCGCGTCGACGTCCGCTGCCTCCCCCGACGCCGCCAGCGCCAGCACCTGGTTGCTCGCCGGATTGATCGACGCGAACGTCTCGCCCGACACGCTCGCGCGAAACCGCCCACCAATGAAATGCTCCTGCACGCCATAACGGGCACTGGTCGTGCCGGTCAGTGTTGGGTAGGTGTCGGTCACTGCATCCCCTCGACGGGCGCTCCTGGACCGCGGCCCGTCGTTGCGAGAATCATATACGATCCGGTCGGCGGCCGATGGTGCAGCAGGTGGCCGCCCTACCCCCACACCTCATCGGCGACTTCGACCACCAGCCTCAGCTTGGCCGCCTGATCCTCCACGGTCAGCGCGTTGCCTTCCATCGTCGAGGAAAAGCCGCACTGGGGTGACAGGCAGAGCTGGTCGATGTCGACAAAGCGGGTCGCCGCCTCGATCCGCCGCTTGATGTCGTCCTTGGTCTCCAGCCCCGGCTGCTTGCTGGTGATCAGCCCGAGCACGACGATCTTGCCCGGAGGCACGAACCGGAGCGGCTCGAATCCGCCGGAGCGCTCGTCGTCCCACTCCATGAAGAAGCCATCCACGGCCAGGTCATTGAACAGCGCTTCGGCGACGTAGTCGTAGCCGCCCTCCGCCACCCAGGAAGAGCGGAAGTTGCCGCGGCACATGTGGGCGGTCACCGCCATGCCGTCGGGGCGGTCGGCCAGCGCGGCGTTGAGGTGGGCGATGTACTCCTCGTGCTGGTGCTCGGGGTCGCCGCCGACCTCACCAACGTACGCGCGCTGGTGAGGGTCGTTGAGGTAGGCGAAGCTGATGTCGTCGACCTGCAGGTAGCGGCACCCGAGCTCGCCGACGCGCGCGACCTCGTCGCGATACGCGGCCTCGAGGTCGGACCAGAACGCATCCAGATCCGGGTACACCGACGTGTCGATGGCGGCCCGGCCGCCCCGGTAGTGAACCATCGATGGCGAGGGGATGGTCAGCTTGGCCAGTCCGCGGTCACCCAGGATCCGCTGTAGCGACGTGAACGCGTCACCGAAGATGGTGTGGCTCAGCCCCACCTTGCCGTCGATCCTCATCGCTGAGGGGGTGAACGAGATGTCCCCTTGGTCGTTGTGGAACGTGAACTGGGACCGACCGTCGAGCTTGCTCACCCCGTCGAGCTCGTAGATGAAGTCCATGTGCCAGGAGCCGCGCCGCAGCTCGCCGTCAGTGATCCCCTTCAGCCCGACCGACAGCTGGAGCTCGACCACGTCGGCGATCGCCTTGTCCTCCGCCGCGTGCAGCTGGTCGGCGGTGATCCCGCCGTCGGCGAACGCGGCGCGGGCGTCGACCAGGGACGGCGGCCGTAGCAGCGACCCGACATGATCGGCGCGAAACGGGGGAACGGAACGAGCAGTCAAATCTCAGCCTCCTGTGGGTGTCTGGTTTGTGGCGGTGGTCAGCGCGGCGACCACTGGGTGAGATCCAGCACGCCGCGCAGGTTGCGACCGCTGCGCATGTCCTCGTAGCCCTCGTTGACGTATGACAGTCCGTCGTAGGTCCGGGTGACGATCCGGTCCAGGTCGAGATGACCGTCGCGCCACAGGGCCAGCAGCCGGGGGACGTCGCGGCGCGAGTTGACCGAACCGAAGATCGAACCCACCACCTGCTTCTCGTAGCCGGCCAGGTTGAGCAGGTCGATGGTGGGCGGCGTGTCCCTGACCGGATGAATGTTGACCACCACCACCCGGCCGTGCTTGGCGCACAGCTCCATGATCGAGCCCATCAGCTCGCCTCGGCCAACGCCCATCGAGCACACCGTCACCTGGCACAGCAGGCCCCAGGTGACGTCGCGCACGAGCTCGATCGCCTCCTCGATCGACGCGGCGACGTGCGTCGCCCCCAGTTCGAGGGCCTGCTCGCGCTTGAACTCCACCGGATCGACGGCGAAGATGCGGCGGGCTCCAGCGAACCTGGCGCCCTGGATGGCGCTGGCACCGATCCCGCCGACGCCCAGCACGGCGACGTCATCGCCGGCCTGGACCGCGCCGGTGTAGACCGCCGCGCCCCATCCGGTGGGGACCCCGCACCCGACGATGCACGCCTTGTCGAATGGGATGTCCGGGTCGATCTTGATGATCGATGCCTCGCCGACCACGGTGTGGTACGCGAAGGCACCGATCAGGCAGATGAGGTTGAGGTCGGTGTCAGCCAGGTGATGGCGTGAGGTGTGGTCGAGCAGCTGTCGACCGGATCCGATCCAGCGACCCTCGTCGCACAGGTTGCCGTGGCCGGTGACGCACGGGGCGCAGTGGCCGCAGGTGGGGATTGAGGAGAACACGACGTGGTCGCCGGCGGCTACCGAGCGCACGCCGGTCCCGACTGCCTCGACGACGCCGGCCCCCTCGTGGCCGCCGATGGTGGGGTGGTCGAGCGGCACGTCTCCGGTGCGGTGGTGCTCCTCCGAGTGGCACAGGCCGGATGCGTGGATGCGGACCAGGACCTCGGTCTCGCGCGGCGGGTCGAGCTCGACATCCTCGATCGCCCAGCTGTCGGCGCCGGGGTGGAGCACTGCGGCCTGTGTGATCATCGGCGGGTCTCTCCTTCGGGTGACGGTCAGACGGCGCTACTCATCCCGTTGGCCGTGGCGACGGCCACGGCCAACGGGCCCGGCAAGTAAAACGTGCCGGCGGTGACGAGCGTGCCCAGCCGCCTGGGCCAGCTCGAGGATCTGCTCGTGGCGGGCGCCGTTGCTGGGTTCGAGCAGTACGGCCAGCTCGTCATCGTGAATCTAGCCGTTGGGGTACTGGTTGAGTGCCGGCGCGGTGTCGTAGTTCTTGTGCGTCAGCGCCACCAGCTTCCCGTTCTTCACCTGGAAGAAGTTGACCATGGTGTCGAACATCCTCGGCTCGGCCTTGATCGTGCCGGACTGCGCGAAGTTGAGCGGCGGCACGATCCCGGTCGACACCTGCAGGTGGTTGAGCGCGTTGGACACGTTTGCCGCCGTCACCGGCTGCTTGGCGGCAACGACTTTCTTGACCGCGGCTTCGAACACCATCATCGACGCATAGCCGGGATAGTCGGAGTGGTTCTGCGCCAGGGCCGCCGGCTCGTACTTCTGCATGTTGGCGATCATCGCCGCTTCCTGCGGGGTCGCGTCGGCGGTGTCGTCGGTGCCGGCCAGGGCATTCTCGTAGGCCGAGTCTGAGCCGTAGACCCCGTTGAGCAGCGGGCCGATCGAGCTGATCGCGCTCTTGGTCAGCACGTCGATGTTGACCGACATCTTCATCCCGGTACCCGAGCTCTTGATGGCCTGGAGGATCGGCTGGGTCTGGGCGGTGGTGGGAAATCCGTCGACCACGCAGTCGACGCCTTCGCCGGAAAGCTTGGCGATGGACGGGCTGAAGTCGGCCGTGGTCTCGGTGACAAGTGAGGGGGCGGCCACCCCCGCGCCGGCCTCCTTGGCGCCGGCGTCGACGGAGTTGACGATGTCATTCGTCGATGGGATACCGGCCAGGGTGATGACGCCGATCTTCTTGCAGTGCGCCTGCTGCGCGAGCACCTCGGCCTGTCCCACCAGGATCGGGAAGCCGCTCTCGGTGACTGGGAAGGCGTCCGCGTTGGTTGCGTCGTTGGGATCTCCGGACGGACCGACGATCAACGGCACGTGCCCGGCCTTCAGGATGGGGAACATGTTGGTGTCGTAGATGGTGAATGCCCCCACGATGGCGGCGTCACCGCTCTGCACTGCCTGCCGGGCGCAGTTGGCACTGGTGTTCGGGTCCCCGAGCGGCGGCGAACCGTCCTGGCAGAAGGTGAACTTGAGCGTGTGGCCGTCGATGCCGCCCGACGCGTTGATCGCGTCGACGGCGGCGCGCACGCCCAATGACAGGTCTTGGCCGTTTGCCACCGGCTGGGTGATCTGCATGATCGAGATGGGTGAGCCACTGCTTGCCGCGCCGCTGGATCCGCCGCCTCCGCTTGAACTGCCGCATCCGGCGAGGGCGACCGCCGCGGCCACCGCCGCCAGCCAGGCCTTCTTGTGCTGTCTCATGTGCTCCTCGTTCCCTTCACTGTGAGTGAGTCCCGCGGTCTCGGAGGACCGGCATTGGTCAGGTGCACCGGGGCGTGCGCCTGCACTGTCAGCGCAGCTGTGACTCTCAGGCCGTCGCCCGCTGCATGTCACGACACCATCGATCTGCGATCGTGCGCGCGGTCACCGCCCGCCGAGGGCGGACCGCGCCGGCCGCTAGGGGCCGCCGGAGGATGTGGTCATAGGTAGACCTCCTCGATCTCGCGCTCTTCGTTGCGCAGCTGAGCCGCGCTGCCGTGCAGGACGATCGATCCCCGCTTCAAAAAGCAGGCCCGGTCGGCTATCTCCAGCGCGACCCGCACGTGTTGCTCGACGATCAGCACCGCGGACCCCGCGTCAGCCGCGCTACGTAGGGCGGCCAGCAGCCGCTTGACCACGATCGGCGCCAGCCCCAGTGACATCTCGTCGGCGATCACCGCCCGCGGCTTGGCCGCGATGACCCGGGCGAGCGAGAGCATCTGCTGCTCGCCGCCGGACAGCTGGCCCGCCTTGACGCCCAGGCGCGCTCGCAGCTCCGGGAAGTGACCCAGCGCGTCCTCCATCGCCCCGCGCCCCAGCCGCAGGTTGTCAGCGACGGTCAGGCGGTAGAAGATCGAGCGTCGCTCGGTGACCACTCCCAGGCCGAGACGGACGCGCTTGTGCATGGGCAGCCGGGTGGGCTCGCCGGCGAACTCGGTGGTGCCGCTCAGCGGACGGATGGCTCCGGCCAGGGTCATCATCGTCGTCGTCTTGCCCGCGCCGTTGGGTCCGGCCAACAGCACCACCTCGCCTGCGCGGACCTCGAGGGTGAGGTCGCGCACCACCGGAACGCCGTGATAGCCCGTGGACACGTCGCGGGCCGCCAGCATCACCGGCCCGGTTCCCGTCGCGTCGCCGCTCGTCGCCACGCTCATCCCTCCGCCTTGACCTCGGCCACGCTGGGGGCAGCGGTGTCCAGGCCTGGGATCAACTCGGCCTGCTCGTCGGCCACGTCGTCGGCGGGCAGCCCCAGATAGGCACTGCGCACGCCCGGGTCATCGCGCACCGCGTCGGGCGATCCGGCGGCGATGACATGTCCGAAGTCGAGTGCCAGCATCCGGTCCGATACCGACGAGACCAGGTTGACGTCGTGCTCGATGAGCAGCACGGCCAGGCCCCGGTCGTGGGCCAGCCGGGTGATGAGGCCGGCCAGGTCGGCCCGCTCGCGCTCGTCCAGGCCTGCCGCCGGCTCATCGAGCAGCAGGACGGTCGGATCGGCCGCCACCGCCCGTGCGATGGCGAGCAGCCGCCGCCGCCCGTAGGGCAGTTCGCCGGGATACGCTTGGAGCGAATCGGCGAGGCCGAGGTCGTGCACCGCCTGGGTGGCCGCCGGCCCCAGCTGAGCGCGCCCGGGTGCGACCACGTCGGTCAGCCACGGCCGCAGCCCGCCGGGGTCGTCGGCGACGAGCAGGTTCTCGTGGACGGTCATGTCCTCGAACAGCTCCAGCGACTGGAAGGCGCGGCCGAGGCCGAGGCGGGCCCGGGCGGTAACGCCCAGGCGCCGGAGCTCGGTGTCGTCGAGCACGATCGAGCCCTGCTGCGGAGCGACGAAGCCGGTGACGGCGTCCACCAGCGTGCTCTTGCCGGCTCCGTTGGGTCCGATGACCCCCAGCACCTCTCCGGACCGCAGCTCGAAGCTGACATCGCCGAGCGCGCACACGCCGCCGAAGGTGACGGTCAGCCCGTGGGCCCGCAGCGTCGTCGCGTGCTCGCGCCGCTGGATCGGCGCCTCTGGGCCCAGCTCGACCGCCGGCCGGGGAGGGGCGATGGTCCGCCGCAGGATCCTGCCGGCCAGCCGCCGCAGGTCGCGGGCCTGGAGGGGGATGATGCCGTCGGGGGCCTGGATGAGCACGATCAGCGTCAGCGCGCCGAACACGAGCGACAGGTCAGTGACCGCGCTGGAGGAGATCGTGTCGAGCAACTGGTACCCCAGCCCGCCGTTCTGACCGGCGCCACCGACGAGCGGGCCGAGGAGAAAGCCCACGCCGCCGATGACCGCGTTGGACATCAGGGTGATCGATGTCATCGCGTCATAGCCGGAGAACAGCGCGCTGGGGAAGTACAGAGTGGTCAGGATGCCCCCCAGACCAGCGATCATCGCCGCGTAGCTGAAGGCGGCGATCTTCGAGCCCAGGACGTTGACGCCGAGGGCGGCGGCGGCGCGCTCGTTGGCCCGGATGGCCAGCAGGCGCCGGCCGGTACGGCCGCGGCGGAGGTTGGCGATGCCGATGGCCAGCGCAACGAACACGACCAGCACGAACACCGCGTAGCGCTGAGGGAAGATCGTCGAATCCAGATCGAGCCCGAACAGCTTGAAGAACCCGATGTTCAGCCCGGCCGCCCCGCCGTTGAGGTCGTTGTTGGACAGCACGAGGTCGACGACGCAGATGCCGAACGCCAACGTGGCGATGGCCAGGGCCATCCCGCGGGCGCGCAGCGCGGCCACGCCCAGGACGAGCCCGATCGGAAGGCAGATCGCGACCCCGCCGACGATCGCCAGCCAGTACGGTGCGCCCGCGACGACGAGCTTGGCCATGCACATGGCGCCGCAGCCGGCGATCGCCCACTGGGCCAGCGAGATCTGGCCGGCGAAGCCGGTCAGGACGACGATGCTGAGCAGGACGACCGCGCCGATCAAGGTGAACGTCAACGCGTTGACCCAGGTGGCCGGCAGCACGGCGAAGATGAGCAGGATGACGACGGCGATGGCGATGATCGCGCGCACCCACGGGATCTGGCCCACCGTCACCCGGGGCAGCCGCTCGATCACGTGTCCGCGCACCGGGAGCGCGCGGCCGCGGGCGACGATGAACACCAGCACGGCAAAGAACGGCACCGCATCGCCAATCCCCTGGACGTTGACGTATTGGTTGAGCTCGGACTGGGCGACGCCGATCGCGACCGCCCCCAGGAAGGTGATGGGGAAGGAGGTGAGGTTGCCCAGGATGGCCGCGGCCAGCGCCGGCATGAGCAGCGAGGTGGCCAGGCCGACCGACAGGCCGGTGATCGGCGAGAGCAGGATCGCAGCCAGTCCTGACAGTGCCCCGCCCAAAGCCCAGTTGGCCCCGGCGACCATGCCGGGTGACCACCCCAGGGTGGCCAGTGACTCTCCGTCCTCGGCCACCGCTGAGGTGGCCAGTCCGAAGCGTGTCCAGCGGTAGACGGCGCCTGCCACAGCGGCGATCGCCGCCGCCACGACGATGACCAGGAGCTGGTTGGCGCCGACGCGCACCCCCAGGAAGCTGACCGAGCCGGTGGGCAGCAGTGACGTGTCGGTGTAGGTGTTACCCGCGGGGTACTCGAGTCCGACCACACCCACCAGCACCACCATCAGCGCCAGGGTGACCACGATGCGTGTCAGGTTGCTGGCCGCCTTGAGCGGCAGCATGAGCACGTGAGTGCCATAGCCCAGCGCACCGGCGGCCAGCACGCCGGCGACGGCGGCGACGGCCGTGGGGACGCTGTGCTGGTCGCGCAGCAGGTAGAAGACGAACGCGCCGACCATCCCCATCGCGCCCGACGCGAAATTGATGACACCCGAACCGCGGAAGGTGAGGACGATCCCGAGTGACCCCAGGGCGTAGATGGCCCCGGCGGATGCTCCGAGAATGGCGAAGACGATGACGCTGTTCATGACGCCGGATGACGCGCCGGGGCCGCGGTTGCTATCTCCTCCCGACGGCGCGGGTAGCTCGTCAGACCATATACGATTTTTTGAGACGCGTCCATGCGTAACCGGCGGTCGCTCATCGCCTCGCGATCAGAAGTACTTGATGGTGTTACCGGCGTCGACCGGCAGGGTGACACCGGTCACCAGGCGGGCCTCGTCGGAGGCCAGCCAGGCCACGGCGTTGGAGATGTCGGACGGCTCCAGCCACGGCACCGGCAGCAGGTGCTTGGATTTCCACACCTCTATCGTGTCCTCGCGAGTCGGTGCCTCCAGATCCGGGCGGAACATCTTGTAGATGGCCTCGTTGGCGATCATGTCCGTGTTGACCGCGCCGGGACAGATGGCGTTGACGCGGATCCAGTGGGGGGCCAGCTCGACTGCCAGGGTGCGGGTCAGGCTGAGCAGCGCCGCCTTGGCCGCCGAGTAGTCCGAGAGGTAGCTGCCGGACACGATCGCCGCGCCGGAGCTGGTGATGATGATCGAACCGCCGTTGCCGGCCTGCAGCATGTGGGGGACCGCGGCGTGCACGGTGTGGAACACGCCGATGAGGTTGACCTCGATGCACTCCCGCCACGCCGGGGCGTCAGCCTCCCATGTCAGGTCCCCCTTGGGGAACGCGCCGGCGTTGGCCGCCACCACGTCCAGGCGCCCGAACTCAGCCACACCCGCCGTCAGCGCCGCCTCCAGCGACGCCAGGTCCGTGACGTCGGCGCGCTGGAAGAACACTTGGCGACCCTCGGCCTCCACCAAGCGGACGGTCTCGTCGACGTCGGGCTGCTCGGCCAAGCGGTAGTTCATCCACGGATAGGTCTTGAGCGCGTCGACGCCGATGATGTCGGCGCCGTCGCGGGCCAGGCGCACGGCGTGCGACCGGCCCTGGCCCTTGCCGATCCCGGTGATGAAGGCGACCTTGCCCTCCAGCCCGCTCACGCCACCGTCTCCGCGAAGCCCGCCTCGGCGTTGGCCCCGCGGCTGCGCGCCGTATACACCGTGTGCCAGTCCACGAAGCCCTCGATGCCCCACCGGCCGCCCTCGACGCCGATGCCGCTCCAGTCGCGCCCGCCAAACGGCGCGAACGGCAGCGGCAGGGCGTGAGTGTTGATCCAGGTGGTGCCGCAGGTCAGGCGCGCGCCGGCGGCGGCGGCCCGCTCCTCGTCGCCACTCCACACCGATCCCCCCAGACCGAAACGTGTGCCGTTGGCGGCGGCAACGGCATCCTCGAGCCGGTCGTAGGCGATGACCGGCAGCGCCGGCCCGAACTGCTCCTCGTCCACCAGGCGCATCCCGTCGGCGGCGCCGGCGAGGACCGTGGGCTCGTAGAAGAACCCATCGCGGTCGATCCGCGTCCCGCCGGTCACACAGCGCGCGCCCGAGCGGATGGCGTCGTCGACGAGTTCGGCCACGCGGTCGAGCTGGCGGCGATTCTGGAGCGGTCCCAGCTCCACGCCGGACTCGTCGCCGGGGCCGATGGTGGTGGCGGCGGCCCGTGCGGCCAGCGCCTGCACCACCTCGTCGTAGCGGCCGGCCGGGGCGTAGACGCGCTTGACCGCCGCGCACACCTGCCCGGTGTTGAGGAACGAGGACCAGAACAGCGGCTCGGTCATCGCTGCCAGGTCGACGTCGTCGAGCAGGATCGCGGCGTCGTTGCCGCCCAGCTCGAGGGTGATTCGCTTCAAGTCGCCGGCCGCGGCGGCGGCGATCGCCTTGCCGGTGGGGATCGAGCCGGTGAAGGTGATCTTGCGTACGCCCTCGTGGCCGCTGAGCCGCGCGCCCAGCCCGTCGCCGCCGCTGATGACGTTGACGACGCCGGCCGGGAACGCCTCGTGGATGACCTCGGCCATGGCCAGCGTGGCCAGCGGTGTCAGCGGGGAGGGCTTGAGCACGACGGTGTTGCCGGTCAGCAGTGCCGGCGCCAGCTTGTTGATGGCGATGACCACCGGGAAGTTCCATGGCGTGATCGCCGCCACCACGCCCAGCGGCCGGCCGACCACCTCGACCCGGGCCTCGGCGTCGTCCTGGATGACCTCGCGGGGGAGTTCGGCGCCGGCCAGTGCGCGCAGCGCCCCGACTGACCCGGCCAGCTCCATGCGGGCCATGGCCAGCGGCTTGCCCTGCTCGGCGGTGAGCAGGGTGACGATCTCCTCGGAACGGGTCTCAAGCCGGTCGGCCGCCGCGGCCAGGGCGGCGCGCCGGTCGTCCACCTTGGCGCTCCACGCGGGGAAGGCGCGGGCGGCGGCGGCGACGCTCTCGTCCAGCTGGGCGTCGCTGCACTCGGGGGCCTGGGCGAACACCGCTCCGCTGGCCGGATTGACGACATCGAAGGTGATATCGCCGGCCACGCCCCGGCCGTCGATGATCATCGCTGGGGTCATGTCGACGCTCCTTGACTGGGGTCAGATCGGCGCGGGGTGAACTGCGGCAGCGAGACCGTGTCCGACACGTCCTCGAACGTGACGTGGACCGGCAATCCGACGCGAACGTCCTCGGGCGCGCAGTCGCGCAGGTTGGTGAGGATTCGGGGACCCTCGGCGAGCGCCACCAGCACGAGGATGTACGGGGTCTTGCCCGTTGACACCGGGTGCACGGAGTGGCTGACCCAGGTGAAGGCATAGACCTCGCCCTCACCGCTCATCGGATCCCAGCGCAACGCGCTGCCGTGACACGCGGGGCAGCTGGCCACCGGTGGATGCGACAGGCGGCCGCATGCGTCGCAGCGCTGGATGACCAGCCGATGCTCCCGGGCCGCCTCCCAGTAGGGGGCGGTGAGCTCGTTCGGGGCCGGCAGGATCCTCATGCGGGTGACTCCGTGCGCACCCGCTCCACGAGCTCGGTCGTGCCCAGGACCAGCCCGCTGCCCGACGGCCCGCCGTAGAACGATGCCGTCACGCCGTCGATCTGGTTGACGGCGGTCCCGCGCAGCTGGCGCACCGCCTCGACCACGCCGGTCATGCCCTGCACGTAGCCGTCGGCCAGGTGACCGCCATGGGTGTTGATCGGCAGCGGGCTGTCTGGACCGATGCCGTGCTCGATGACGTGGCGCCACGCCTGCCCCCGGGGCACGAAGCCGTACAGCTCGAGGCTGAGCAGGGTCATGAGCGAGGTCGCGTCATAGAGCTGGGCCACGGACACGTCGTCGGGGCCGATCCCGGCGTCGGCCCAGAGACGCTCGGCACGCTGCGCCGGAAAGATCTGGAGCAGCTCCTCGGCGTACATGCTCATCGGCTCATGGTCAGGCGCCAGCGACTGGCAGGTGGCCAGGATCGGGGCCGGGCGGCAGTCGAGCTGGGCGGCCCGCTCCTCGGTGGTGATGACCACGGCGCAGGCGCCGTCGTTCTCCAGGCAGATCATGAACAGGGTCAGCGGCCAGCTGATCAGCCGGGCGGCCTCGAACTGCTCGCGATCCAGCGGCCGGTCGTGCAGCAGGGTTTCCGGGCGGGTGTTGGCGTAGCGGCGCTGGTCGATGGCCACCCGCCCCAGCGCGTCCCGGAACTGTGTATCCGACAGGTCGTTCTCCGCCATGTAGCGGCTGCCCCACAGGGCAAACAGATGGGCCGGGGCCATCATCCAGTAGGGCCAGGTGAAGGCCTGGTCGCCCCCCATGACGACGTCCTCGTCGACCGGCGGGCCGCCGTGCAGGGCCTGATCGGCCCGGCCGAAGCGGTTGCCCGCGCTCTGCTTGATCGCCCGGTAGGCCAGCACGGCGGTGGCTCGCCCGGACAGCAGCGCGCCGACCGCGTGATGGATCATGCCGCCGGACGCCTCGCCGCCCATCGGCACCTCACCCAGATAGCCGAGCTCCCGGATGCCCAGGTTCCGCACCAGGGCGGCGTGACCGACCGTCTCGAACGGCCCACCGAAGCGCAGCATCCCGTCGATGTCCGACGGGTCCAGGCCGGCGTCGCGGCACGCCTCCAGGCAGGCCTGCACGGCCAGCTCGAGCACCGTCTCCTCGGCCGCCTTGGACAGCGCGGTCTGGCCGACGCCCGCGATCGCGGCGCGCCCGCGAGCCCACGCCGCCGGCCCAGTGGCCGCGGCCGGCGCCACCGCCGTCCCGTCAGCCACGGCGGACTCCGCCACCGGCGACGGCGTCGGCCTGTTCCCGGGCGGCCTCGGGCGAGGTCCCCAGCCAGTCGCTGATCACCTCGCTGCCGTTCTGGCCCGGCTGGGGTGGCGCGGTGACCCGAGCCGGCGAGGCTGACATCTGCACCGGCCATCCCGGAATCGTCACCGTCCCCAGCTCCGGGTGGGGGACGCGGACGAAGATGCCCCGGGCGTAGAGGTCGTCGTCGTGGAGCAGCTCGAGCGTTGTGCGGACGGCGCCGGCGGGCACCCCGGCCGCCCCCAGCTCCCGCATGGCCTCCAGCTTGGTTCGCTGCCGGGTCCAGGTGGCCACGATCTCGTCGACCTCCTCTTTGCAGCGACCCCGCGCCTCCGCGCCCTGGTAGGGCTCGTGGTCGCTGAGGTCGGTGCGCCCGATGGCGGTCAGCAGCGCCTGCCATTGGCGCTCGTTGCCGCAGTGGATGTGGACATAGTCGTTGGTCTCGAACGGAGTGCACTCGAACAGTCCCGAGGGCGACGTGGGGAAGGTGAACGGCGGGCCGTTGCCGAACCGAGGGGTGGGGATGTTCTGTCCCACCGGATAGCCGTACTGGATCCTCAGCGCGGCGGCAACGTTGTCGGCCATCGACACCTCGACGAGCTGGCCCTCGCCGGTACTGACCCGCTGATACAGCGCGGCGATGATGCCCAGCGCGGCCATCATGCCGGTGCCGGTGTCGCCGACGTCGGGGCCCGGCTTCATCGGCAGCCCGTCGGGCTCGCCGGTGACGCTCGACGCGCCGGACATGGCCTGGGCGATCGGGTCCCAACACGGGAAGCGCTCGTAGGGCGAGTTGCGGGCGAACCCCTTGATCTGGGCGTACACCAGGCGCGGGTTGATCTCGCGCAGGACCTCGTATGACAGGCCGAGGCGCTCGATCACGCCGGGCCCGAAGTTCTCCGCGAACACGTCGGCGTGCTGGGCCATCTCGAGCACGAGCTCCATGCCCTCGTCGGTCTTGAGGTCGACAACGATCGAGCGCTTGGACGCGTTGTTGAAGTAGAACGGCAGCAGGTCGTGGCTGGACCGGTCGCCGGGGGCGACGACCTTGACCACGTCAGCCCCCAGCACGGCGAGCGCGAGCGTCGCCGAGGGTCCCGCGACCTGATGGGTCAGATCCAGCACCCGGACACCGTGTAGCGCCAGCGCCGCCCGGCTGTCCATCGCAGACCCGTTGTCGTCCATTGGCCTCAACCCTCTCCTCACGACGGTGTGGTGACGACGTCGGCTACGCCCGCGTGTCCACGCCGGGTCCGAAACCGACGCTCAGATCGTATACGATGATTTCGCCTTCTGACAAGCTCGAGGTCTGACAACCGCCCCGGCCATCGAGTGGGTTGGCGTTGCTTCCGCGGCGCCGGCCCTCCGTGAGGCCGGCGCGGGCGACGGCCGGCTACCGGCGCGTCACGAGTGGTCGAGCTCGGCGCGGCGCTCGAGGAACGAGCGCACCGTCGTCAGCCGGTGCTCGCGGATCAACAACTCGATCTCCATGGCCGGAGCGCCGTCGCGCAGGCGGTCGAGTAGCTGCCGGTGCTCCTCGACCGCGCCGGGAGCCCGCTCGGGCACGAAGGCGAAAGTCGAGCGCCGGATCGCGGCCAGCCGCGACCACTCCAGTTCGATCACGGACAGCAGATGAGAGTTGCCGCATGGGCGGCACAGCGTCTCGTGGAACTCCTTGTTGGCCTGGGTGAAGCTCAACGGGTCGAGCTTGGACAGGCTGGCCGCCATCCGGTCGTTGATCCGGGTAGCGGCCTGGAGATCGCGCTTGGTCAGCCGGCCGATCGCCAGGCTGGTGGCCGCTCCCTCCAGGACGGCCAGAGTCTGCATCGACTCGGCGTAGGCCGTGGTGTTGATGCTCGACACCCGGGCGCCCACGTTGCGCTGGAAGCTGGCAAAGCCCTCGGCCTCCAGCCGGCGGATCGCCTCCCGCACCGGCACCGGGCTGATGTCTAGGTCGCGGGCGATGCGCTGCAGGATGAGGCGGTCGCCGGGCTGGTAGACGCCTTGCGCGATCCACTGTCGCAGCGTCTCGTAGGCGCGATCCGCCTTGGACCCGGTGCTCCCGGCGTCGACGCCGGCGACGGCGGTCATGGCCTCCGTCCCGCGCCATGGGGACGCCGAAAGGGCCCTACCGGCCCCCTCAGCGATCCGGTCCGCCGGCCGAGGATCATCGTCCACCTCATCTGCGCCCTGAAGGCTACAGGCTGGCCCGACCGCTATGGGATCGCGGGTCGGTGCTCGTCGATGGTTCGCAGGTAGCCCAGGAGCCGCTCGCGGTCGGCCGCGTCGAGCGGGTCGAGCAGCTGACCCTCGACCTCGCGCGACAGAGCCAGGGCTCGGTGCAGGGTCGCCCGGCCACTGGGCGTGAGCGAGATCAACGATGCGCGTCGGTTGTCCGGGTTGCGCTCCCGCCGCGCGTAGCCCCGCGCCTCCAGTTCGTCGATCAGCTCCACGATGGTGCTGGGCGTCACCCGCAGGGCTTGCACCAAGTCGCGCTGGGATGCCCCGGGGTGCCCATTGAGGAAGACGAGGGCCTGCACGTGGTTGGCCCGCAGGCCGAGCGGCGCCAGGCGCCGGGTGAACAGCCGCTTGGCCCGGTGGCCCAGCTTGCTGAGCAGCACCGCGCCGTCGTCGGGCGCCTGAGACATGGCGCAGAAGTATGGCGCTCGGGTATCGTTCGGTTCCGAACAGTTCGCCAAGCGAATGAAGGAGGAGGAGCGCATGTCCGCCCACACGCCGTCGACCGTCCTCGAGTCGCCGTTGACGCGGGACGCGCCGCGCATCACCGGGGTTGAGCTACTTCCGGTGTCCTCGCCGCTCAAGCATGCCTTCACCATGCGTGAGGAGACGCTGCGCTCGATCGACAGCGTCCTCATCAAGCTCCATACCGACGCCGGCATCGTCGGCATCGCGGACTCCGGCAACGTCTCGCCGTGGTATCTCGGCGAGACCCAGGAGTCGATCATGGCCATGGTGGCGACGGTCCTGTTTCCGGAGGCGCTCCAGGGGCAACCGGCCACCCAGATCGAGCGAATCGTCGCCCGCATGGACTTCCTGTGCCGAGAGAACAGCCAGGCCAAGGCGCTGATCGACTACGCCCTGCACGACATCAAGGGCCAGCTCTACGGCGTACCGGTCTACGAGCTGCTCGGCGGCCGGTCGACGGATCGGATCAAGCTGGCCTGGGTGATGTCGGCGGCCGAGCCCGAGCCGGCGGTGGACATGGCCCGCGCAGCGGTCGCGGAGGGGTTCGACGCGCTCAAGCTGAAGACCGGCCACGGGACGCTGGCCGACGACATCGAGATGGTGGCCGCGGTCCGGGAGGCGGTCGGTCCTGAGATCAAGCTGTGGGTCGACATCAACGGCCACTGGATCTACCAGCAGGCGCTCGACGCGATACGGGCGCTCGAGCCCTACGACATGTGGTTCATCGAACAGCCCCTCCCGGAATGGGACCTGGATGGGGCCGCCCGGCTACGGGCCCGGCTGTCGACTCCGATCTACCTCGACGAGTCAGCCCGAACCCTGGCGGACGTGCAGCGGATCATCCGACGTGATGCGGCCGACGGCCTGATGATCAAGGTGCCCAAGGCGGGCGGTCTGCTCAAGTCCCAGCAATGGATCGCGCTCGCCCAGTCGGCGGGGCTGAGCGTCATGTGCGGGTGCATGGCCGGCTGCGGTTTCGAGGCTGCGGTCTACAGCCATCTGCTGTGCAGCAACGCGTGGGCGTCGCGGTTCGCCCACGAGAACCTCGGACCGCTGCACATCCACGACGTGTTCAACACCGTCGACGAGCCAATCACGGACGACCTGGCCCTCGAGGTGCCGCGGTACCAGGGCGGGCATTTGTACCCCACCGAAGGGCCCGGAATCGGCGTGGAACTCAACGAGCCGGTCGTCGCGGAGCTGATCACGCCCGGCAAGGACGTGGTGGTGGCCGGGCTGATCTGACCGGTCAGCCCGCCGGCGCGCTGAGCAACGGGGCCGGCTGCGCGGGGAGTTCGACGTGGGGGTTGTCGGTCAGCAGGGCGCGGACCTTGGCCTGTCCGGCCGGGCTGAGTGGAGCGAGGGGTTCGCGGGCGTGGTCTGAGGAGAGCAGTCCGAGGTGGTGCATGATCCATTTGACCGGGACGGGGTTGGTCTCGGCAAACGCGGCGTCGACGAGTGCGTGCAGGTCGTAGTGCAGCGCGCGGGCGCGGTCGTGGTCGCCCGCCATGAACGCGTCGTAGAGCTGGGCGACGGGCTCGGGTGCGAAGTTCCCCACGCACGAGAGATGGCCTCGGCCGCCGAGGCACAGCATCGGGTAGCACAGGAGTTCGATCCCGGAGAGGGCGATGAAATCCGATCCGGCCTGGTCCAGGACGTAGGAGACGTGTTCGAAGTCGCGGGTGGTCTCCTTGATCCCGACGATGTTGGAGTGTGCGCGCCGCAGCCGGCCGACCGTCTGGGGGTGGATGTCGACGGCCGCGCGGACGGGGACGTTGTAGAGGATGATCGGCAGGTCCGGGAACGCGTCCGCGACGCGGGCGTACCACTGGTAGAGCCCGTCCTGCTGGGCCCGGCCGTAGTAGGGGGTGACGACCAGCGCGGCGCTGGCGCCGAGGCGCTGGGCCTCGGCGGTCAGCTCCAGCGTCTCGGCCATCAGCGCGGTTCCGGTCCCGGGTAGGAACGGGACGCGCCCGGCGATCGCGGCGGCGGCGGCCCGCATGACCTGGATGCGCTCCGCGACGGTCTGTGACGTCGGTTCGCCGGTGGACCCGCCGACCGAGATCCCGTGGCTGCCCCGGGCCAGCTGCCAGTCGATCAGGCGGGGGATGGCGGGCAGATCGATCTCGCCGGTGTCGGTGAACGGGGTGATCAGCGGGGTGATCGCGCCGCGTACCGCGGAGGCATCGGCGGCAAACGGGCTGCTCATGGGCTCGGCTCCTCGGTTTGCGTGGCGCGCCAGCGCTCGTAGTCGCCCTCGCGCTCCTTGGACAGCGGGTACAGGCCGCGAAAGCTCTCGCCGGCCCTGACGCGCTCCAGCGCGAACGCCTCCTTGCGCTCGACCTCGTAGGCATCGTGGGCGATCCGCTCGGCCAGCTTGGCGGGCAGGATGACGACGCCCTCGCCGTCGCCGACGACCACGTCGCCGGGCATCACCAGCACCCCGGCGCAGGTGATCGGCACGTCGATGTCCATCGGGATGTGCGCGGTCCACAAGGACGACGCGTTCGCCGCCCTGTAATAGGTGGGCAGGTCCAGGTCGGCCACTCCGGGCGTGTCGCGCACCCCGCCGTCGGTCACGATCCCCGCGCCACCGCGCGCCAGCAGTCGCGCCGCCAGGATGTCTCCGATCGTCCCGGCGCCGGGCTCGCCGCGCGCCTCCATGACCAGCACATCCCCCGGCGACACCGACTCGACCGCGCGCTTCTGGGCGTCCTCGGAGCCCCGCATCGCCTCGCGCACGTCGGCGCGGATCGCGACGTAGCGCAGCGTGTGGGCGTAGCCGACCATCGGCAGATCCGGCCGCGTCGGCGCCAGCCCGGCCAAGAACGTCGTCTGCACGCCGAGGCGGCCCAGCTGCACCGTCAACGTCGCCGTCGACACCTGCTTGAGCATCGCGACCGCGTCGCGCGACAGCGGCGCCGGCCGCGGCGTGTTGATCCCGGTCGCGAACGCGATCGCCTCCGGGGTCGCCCTCGGCATCGCGCCGTAGGGCTTGAGCTCGGTGGTCCCGGCCACCACCCGGCTGGTCACGCTGCCGGCGCCCTCCAGGGTCACCTCGACCACGTCGCCGGGCACGATCACGCCCGTCCCGGCGGGGGTGCCGGTGAGGATGACGTCGCCGCGCTCGAGCGTCATGAACCGGCTGAGATCCGCAATGAGCTCGGCGAAGGTGAAGATCAGATCGGCCCCGGTCGTGTCCTGGCGCGGCTCGTCGTTGACCGTCGTGGTCAGATGCAGCGCCGCCCGATCGACGCCGTCGGCCGGGATCGCGGGTCCGAGCGGGGTGAACCCGTCCTGGCCCTTGGCCAGCACCCCGGACCCGCGGTCAGCCCAGCGGAAATCCTGGAGCCCGACGTCGTTGGCCGGGGCGAACCAGCCGATGTGCTCGGCCGCCTGCTTGGGCGTCACGTTCCGAGCCGGCGTCCCGATGATCATCGCGATCTCGCCCTCGTAGGCCAGCAGCTCGGTCCCCGGCGGGCGCACCAGATCGCCGCCGGGCGAGATCGACGTCGACGGCTTGAGGAAGTACGACGGCTCGGTCGGCGTGCGGCCACGCTGAGCGGCGCGGCTGTGATAGTTGAGGTGGACGGCGATGACCTTGCCGGGGGCCAGCCCGTCAGGCAGCGCCACTACGCCAGCACCTCGCTGTGCTGAGCGCGTTCGTCGACGTTGGCCGGCTCGATTGCGACCAGCTCGCCGTCGGGGCCCAGCAGCCGGCTGGACTCGTCATACCAGCTGTCGGGCGCGCGGGCGCCCCAGAAGGATCGGCACCGCGGGTCGTTGACCGACCAGCGCAGGGGTCGGTGGTCAGGGTCGCCGGTGTAGTAGTCGCACGAGTACAGCTCGATGCGGTGCCCATCGGGATCGCGCAGGTAGACGAAGAACGCGTTGGACACCCCGTGGCGGCCCGGGCCGCGCTCGATCACATCAGACCGGTAGCCGCCGGCCAGCTGATCGCAGGCGCGCAGCACCCCGGCGGGTTCGGCGATCCAGTAGGCGAAGTGATGCAACCGGGGGCCGGTCCCGGCGGTCAGCGCGACGTCGTGCACCGTCGGCTTGCGCAGCAGCCACGCGCCGGTGATCCGCTCGGTGGCCTGATCGTCGGTGGAGATGTACTCGCTGCAGCGAAAGCCGAGCGACAACCAGAAACGGAAGGTGTCCTCGACGCGCGGGGAGTGCAGGTTGAGGTGATCGAAGCGCAACAGCGGCGCGCCGCGATGCAGGTCGAACCGCTGGTGCTGGGTCTCGAACTGGGCGATGTGGTGAAAGAAGTCCAGGGGATAGCCGAATGGGTCGGTGACGTGCAGCGACCGGCCCATGCCCGGGTCTGCGTCGGCCTCATGCCAGCGGGTCGCGAGATCCATGGCGTCGAAGTGCTCGGCCAGCAGCTCCAGGTCGTGCTCGGAGCGGACGCGGAACCCGAGCCGCGCGGCGCACGCGGGGTGGGCGGGGGCGGATTGGCGCAGGATCAGCGAGTGGTGCTGGCGCTCCTCCCAGCCGCGCAGGTACACCGCGTCATCGCCGCGGGCCGAGACGATCATTCCGAGCAGCTGCGCGTAGAAGCGCTCGGACGCGTCCAGGTCGGTCACGCGCAGCTCGACGAACGCGGCGCGCATGATGTCAAACGGAGTCTGCGCCGGCGGGGTGTTGACGAGTTGTTCGGCGGTGTTGATGCTCATGCCTGGTCCTCGTCGAGTCCGAGTCCGAGCTGGGGGATGTGGTGGGATCCCAGCGCGATGTGGACGATTTCGGTGTCGCAGTAGAAGTCGAATGCGTAGT
>DATAWL010000074.1:0-29965 GCA_036267215.1 Solirubrobacteraceae bacterium
CTCATGCCGTGACACGCTAGTGCAGCGTTTCGGAAGTCGCTTGATGGTCTGGCGAGTTTCGGAACGGTGTACTGGCGACGGCGGGCTGCAGTCGCGGGCGCCCGGGCGGAGCTCCGGCTATGACACCTCGCGCAGGCGGCCGGTCTCGATCTCGTAGACGAAGCCGCGGACCGCATCCTTGCGCGGGATGAACGGCGACGCCTTGATCCGGGCGATCGACTGGCGCACGTCGGCGTCGAGATCGGGGAACGCCTCCGCCGCCCACTCGGGCCGGATCCCCGTGTCCTGCTCGATCGTCGCCTTGAAGTCGTCGTCAGTGAAGGTCAGCATGCCGCAACCGGTGTGATGGATGAGGATGATCTCCTCGGTGCCCAGCAGCCGCTGGGAGATGGCCAGCGAGCGGATCGCGTCATCGGTGACGACGCCGCCGGCGTTGCGGATCACGTGGGCGTCGCCCTCGCCGAGCCCGAGCGCGCCGTAGACGTTGAGCCGGGCGTCCATGCAGGCGACGACCGCGACCTTGCGGGCGGGTGGGAGCGGCAGGTCGCCCTTGTCGAACGCGGCCACGTAGCCCTCGTTGTTGGCCAGCAGCTCGTCGGTATTGCTCATCGGTCTCTCCTTGCAGTCGGCGGCCTGTGGGACGCTATCAAGACCACTGAATCAGTGGGATTTATCGGAGGCTTCAATCCGGCCCGGCGGCCGGATCGCTACGTTGGGGTGGTGACCACTGCGCCGGCGCTGGAACGGGTTGCGCTCGTGCGCGATCTGGCGGTCGAACTGCGCGACCGGGTGCTGCCGGAGCTGGGGCGCCATGCCGGGCGCGATCACGCCGGCGACGCGGCCGGCGGCGACGTGACGTTCGCCATCGACGAACTGGCCGAGACGGCGCTGGTCGCGTTCCTGGGCCGTCGCGCGCCCCGGGTGGCCTACTACTCCGAGGACCGCGGCCTGGTGGCCGCGCCCGACGCCACCGACGTGCTGGTCGTCGACCCGATCGACGGGACGCGACCGGCGCTGGCCGGCCTGGAGTCCGCCTGCGTGGCGGTGGCGCTGGCGCCGCTGGGCGACGGCGACCCGACGATGGCCGACGTCTCCGAGGCGTGCGTGGTCGAGATCAAGTCCGGCGACGTGTTCGTGGCCGCCGCGGGCCGGGGCGTCGTGGAATCCTCGCGCCCGGTGGCGCTGAGCGCGAACGCCGACCTCTCGCGGATGTTCTGGGGCTACGGGTTTCGCGGGCGGCCGGCGCGGCCGACCGCCGAGCTGCTGGCCGAGCTGATCGACGGCTCCTCCGTGGGCGGCGGCACCTTCGAGCTCGGGTCCCAGGCGTTCGCGATGACCCGGATCGTCACCGGCCAGCTCGATGCGGTCGTCGAGGTGGGTTCGCGGATGATCGACGACGTGCCCGGGATGCGAGCGGCGTTCGAGCGCGTCGGCGGTGGCCAGGTGCTCAACAACTCGCCCTATGACCTGGCGGCGCCGTGGCTGTGCCTGCGCGAGGCGGGCGGCGTTGTCTCCGACGGCTGGGGGCGACCGCTGGACGGCCGGCAGCTGCTCGGCGCCGGCCACGAGTTCCAGATGTCGTCGATCTCGGCCGCCAATCCGGCCCTGCACGCCCAGCTGGTGCGGGCGGTCGATGCCGGAATCGAGCGGCTGCTGATGTCCGCGCGCTGAGCGCCGGTTATCGTCTGGGGTCGCTCGATGTCATCGGACACTCCCCTCGTTCTCGTTTCCAACCGCGGACCGGTCACGTTCGGACCCGACGGGGAGATCCGCCGGGGAACCGGCGGCCTGGTGACCGCGCTGATCGGATTGGCGTCGCACCGGCCGGTCACCTGGATCGCCTCGGCGATGACCGACGAGGACATCGCGCAGGCCGAGCGTCATGACGGCCGGCCGTTCCCGGTGCGCAGCCCCGAGGGCAACGAGTACCGGGTCAAGCTGGTCGCCTCCGACGCGCGGGCCTACGACGGCTTCTACAACATCATCGCCAACCCCCTGCTGTGGTTCATCCAGCACTACCTGTGGGATCTGTCCAATGCGCCGGACATCCGCCGCAACGAGACCGAGGCCTACGAGTTCGGCTACAACGTCGTCAACGACGACCTGGCGCGGGCGGTGCTCGACGAGATCGCGGACATCTCGCACCCCGTGGTGATGGTCCACGACTATCACCTCTACACGCTGCCGGCGATGATCCGGCGCGAGCGGCCCGACGTCTTCCTGCACCACTTCGTTCACATCCCGTGGAGCCAATCGGACTCCTGGCGGGTGCTGCCGACGCCCATTCGCCGCGACATCTACGACGGCATCCTGTCCAACGACATCGTCGGCTTCCACACCCGCTCCTACCGGCGCAACTTCCTCCAGTGCTGCGAGGACCTGATGGGGCTCGACGTCGACCACGAGGCCGGGGTGGTCCGGGTCGGCGACCGCGAGGTCTGGGTCCGCGCCTACCCGCTGCCGATCGACTCCGGCGCGATCGAGGCCGTGGCCCGGCGCCCCCGCGTCAGCGAGTTCGAGACCGAGCTGCTGCGCCGCCGCCGCGACCACCTCATCCTGCGCGTCGACCGCGCGGACCTGAGCAAGAACGTCCTGCGCGGCTTCAGCGCCTTCGACACCTTCCTGGAGCAGCACCCCGAGTTCCGCGAGAAGGTGACCTTCATCGCCCAGCTGATGCCGTCGCGAACCGACGTCCCCGAGTACGCCGAGTACCTGGAGCGCATCGAGGCCGTCGTCGCCGTCGTCAACCACCGCCACGGCTCGCCGGACTGGATGCCCATCCAGCTCAAGCTGCGCGACGACCTGGAGGAGGCCGTCGCCGCGTACAAGCACTACGACGTGCTGATGGTCAACGCCATGTTCGACGGCATGAACCTCGTCGCCAAGGAGGGCCCGATGGTCAACGAGCGAGCCGGCGTCTCCGTCCTCTCGGAAAACACCGGCGCCCACGAGGAGCTCGGCGAGTACGCGCTCTCGGTCAACCCCTTCGACATCCAGGAGCTCGCCGACTCGCTGCACGCGGCGCTCACCATGCCGATCACCGAGCGCCGCCGCCGTCACGAGGGGCTGATCTCGATCGTCACCGCCCGCAACCCGGGCGACTGGATCGACGAGCAGCTGGCGGACATCCAGGCCAAGGGGCGCACGCCGGCTCAGTCCTAGCGGCCGACCGCGCTCTGCCGTCGTTTGCCCTATTCGTCGGCTTTGCCTACGTCTGCTCGGGTGAGCCCCGCGCAGGCCGCCGGCAGTCGCCGGTCGCGCGCAAGAACGGCGGCCACGAAGCGGGTCAGACCCGCCATCAACCGTTCGCGCGGGCACGGGGCGGCCCAACCGCCCGAAACCGTCAGCAAACGCCCCAACCAACCCGTCCCCGGAGCCGCGTGGGACGTTTGCCGCCGTGGCGACGGCAAACGCCCCACCCAATGGTCAGCCGGCGCCGATTGGGACGTTTGCCGACGCTCAACCCGCCGGAGCCGCTGCCCTCCCCTTCGTGGCCGCCTTTTCCAGGGACCGGCGACTGCCGGCCGCCAGCACGGGGCTCACCCGAGCCGGCGCCGGGAGGGCTCGTCGGCCCCGCCAGCCTCGGCGCGGCCCCGCCAGCCTCGGCGCGCCGCCGTCAGTTGAGCGTCTTGCCCTCGCGTAGCAGCTCGAGGTAGCGGTCGATCCGCCGGGCCCGCGCCTCCGGGGTCTTGACGTGGTGCAGGCGGTGCAGGAAGGCGTAGCGGCGCTGGCCGGTGAGGGTCGCGAAGAACTCCCGGGCCGCGGGCTCTGCCTCGAGCGCCCGCCGCAGGTCATCGGGGACGGTGGCGGCGCTCTGCGCCTCGTAGGCCGCGTCCCAACGGCCGTCGGCGCGGGCCGCCTCGATCCGGGCCAGGCCGGCGGGCTGCATGCGGCCGTCGTCGATCAGCTGCTCGGCCTTGGCCCGGTTGATCTGCGACCACCTGCTCTTGGGCCCGCGCGGGGTGAAGCGCTGGCGCCAGAAGATGTCGTCGAGCGGCTTGACCTGCCCGTCGATCCAGCCGAAGCAGATCGCGGTCTCCAGCGCCTGGTCGTGAGTGACCGTGGTGATCGTCGCGCGCTTCTTGGCGAACTTGATCCACACCCCCGGGGTGGCGTCGTGATGCTCGGCCAGCCAGCGCCGCCAGTCCTCGTCTGTGTCGAACTGCAGCGTGGGCAGTTCGGGCCGGGGCGTCGCGGGCATCGGGCGATCTTGGCACCCGCTATAGTCGCCCGTCGATTGACCGGGCCCTGCGCCCTTTCTTCTCATGCCCGAGCACGCCCGCCTATACGACCTCATGATCGTGCTGTCGACGTCCGCCGAGGACGAGCGCCGCGCCAAGCTGGTCGGCGACGTCGAGGCGCAGATCACGAGCGGCGGCGGCACGATCGAGCGCAACGACGACTGGCACGCCCGGCCGATGGCCTACGAGATCGACCATCAGACCGAGGGCGAGTACCACCTGCTGCAGTTCACCGGTCCCACCGCCCTACTCGAGGGGCTGTCGCACAACCTGCGGATCGATGATGCGGTCCTGCGCTTCCGGATCATCCGGGTGGTGCCGGGCACGCCCCCTGCGCCGGACGCGCCTCCTCCGGTGCTCACCGCCGCTCCGGCCGGCGCTCAGGCCGCGGCGGCCCCCGAGGCCTGAGCGCCCGGCCCTCAGGCCCGATTCGTACCGAAACCGTGACGGTCTGCGGCCAGATCGCGTCGCCGGGTAACGATTCCGTGCCATTTTCCGGCGAGCGGCCGGGTTGCCGTCTGACGCGGCCATAGACTCGAACACGAGCTTCAAGCGGTTCATCGAAAGGAGCCAGAGCAATGGCTGGAGGCAACATCAACCGGGTGGTCATCACCGGCAACCTGACCCGCGACCCCGAGCTGCGGGCGCTCTCGAGCGGCAACTCCGTGTGCTCGCTGCGCATCGCCTGCAACGGCCGGCGCAAGAACGGCGAGACCGGCCAGTGGGAGGATCAGCCCAACTACTTCGACGTCACCGTCTGGGGCGCGCAGGGCGAGAACTGCAACCGGTTCCTGTCCAAGGGCCGCCCCGTGGCGATCGACGGTCGCCTGCAGTGGCGCGAGTGGCAGGACCAGAACGGCAACAAGCGCCAATCGGTGGATATCATCGCTGAGTCCGTTCAGTTCCTGGGCAGCCGTGAGGACGGCGGCAACGGAAACGGCAACGGATTCTCGAGCAGCGCGCGCACAGCGGAGAGCGACGTCCCGATCGACACCGGGGACTTCGAGCGCACTCCGGTGAGTGCGAGCACCGACGACGACATCCCGTTCTAAAAGGCAAAGAACTCCCAACCAAGCTAGGCTGATCTGAGTGGCAAAGCAACGTAGACGACCGGTGCGCCGGCGCGATCGGAAGGGCGGGCCGACTTCGACCCGTCGCAAGTCGTGCCCGTACTGCCGGGACAAGATCGAGCAGGTGGACTACAAGGACGTGTCCATGTTGCGTCGATTCATCTCCGACCGCGGCAAGATCCGCTCGCGGCGGATCACCGGGGCGTGCCGGCGCCACCAGAGCCAGGTGGCCCGCGCGGTCAAGCGTGCCCGTGAGCTGGCGTTGCTGCCGTACGTGGCCGAGGGCAGCGGCGACCACCGCGGTGGTCGCGGCGATCGCGACCGCGACCGCGACCGCGACCGCTAGCCAGGAGCCATGTCATGCCGCGGGCGATCCTGATTCAAGACGTCGAGACGCTGGGTGAGCGCGGGACCGTGGTCGACGTCTCGGCCGGGTACCTGCGCAACTACCTGCAGCCGCGGAAGCTGGCCGAGCCGGCGACCGAGAACTCGATCAAGGTGGCCCAGCGCCGCCAGGAGGACGCCGAGCGCGCGCTGCGCGAGGCCGAGGAGCGCTCACGCGAGAGCGCGTCGGTGCTCGGGCGGACCGTGCTGACGATCCCCCAGCAGGCCGGCGACGACGGCCGGCTGTTCGGGTCGGTCACGACCCAGGACATCGCCGACGCCATCCGGGATGCGCGGGGACTCAAGATCGACCGGCGCAAGATCCACCTCGACGAGCCGATTCGCAACATCGGCACCTACATGGTTGTTGTGGAGATCGCCGACGACGTCACCGCTGCGGTCAAGACCATGGTGGTCGCGGCCTAACAGCGGTTGTGGGGGCCAGATTGGCCGTGGGTCGTGGCCACCGTCTCCGCCCGACGTCAGGCTGCCCTTTCGCCCAGGTGGCCGGGAGTCGCTGGTAGGTTGCGGCCGTGGCTGACGTGGGCGACCGCCTGCCGATCGCGCTGTTCATCGACCGGACCTTCGCGCCGGATGCGTTCGCGACCGCGCTGGCCGGGGAGGTGGCGGTGCGCGAGGAGGTGTCCGAGTCAGAGCGGGGGCGGGTCGCCGCGCTGGTCACCGCCAGCCGGCCCGTCGGGGCCGCCGAGGTCGCTCCGTACCCGCAGCTGCGGCTCGTGCTCACCTGCTCGACCGGCATCGACCACCTCGACCTCGACGAGCTGCGCCGCCGCGCGCTGATCGCGGCCCACACGCCCACCTATTGCAGCGACGAGGTCGCCGACCATGCCCTGGCCTGCGTGCTCGGCGCCTGGCGCGGCCTGTGGCGGCTGAGCGACGACACCCGCGCCGGCGGCTGGGACGAGGGCGCGATGCTGCGCCGGTTCGACGCCCAGCGGCTGGGGATCGTCGGTCTGGGGCGGATCGGCGCCCGCCTGGCTCACCGCGCCCGGGCGCTCGGGATCGACGTCGTCGGCCACGACCCGGTGGCGGCCCCGCCCGAGGTGCCCTCCATCGGCCTCGACGAGCTGCTGGCCACCGCTGACGCGGTGTCCGTCCACGTGCCCGGCGCGCCGGGCACGCCGCCGCTGCTGGGCGCGGCGGAGATCGCGACGATGAAGCCCGGAGCGGCGCTGGTCAACGTCGCGCGCGCCTCGCTCGTCGACCTCGACGCGGTGGTCGCGGCGCTGCGCTCGGGGGCGCTGTCCGCCGCCGCCTGGGACGTGTGGCCACAGGAGCCACCGGCCGCCGGCGACCCCCGGCTGCAGACGCCGGGGCTGCTCGTCACCCCGCACATCGCCTGGTCCTCGCCCGAGGCCGATGCGGCCGGGATCCGCGAGGGGGTCGAGGCGCTGCGCGACGTGCTCGTGCACGGCCGTCCGCCGGCCACGGTCGTGAGCTGAGCCGCGGCGCGGGCGCTCGCGCCCGGGGGCGGCGGCCGGCGGACCGTCCGCCGCCGCGTCACACAATCTCCCGCTGCTTGCGGGAACGACGCCAGCGCCGCCGCCGACCCCGGGCATATCCTCGGACACCCGCCATGAGCGCCGTGCAGAACATCGCCGTCCCGCCCCATAACCTCGAGGCCGAGAAGTCGGTCCTGGGCGCGGTGCTGCTCGACGAGCGCCACCTGCACTCGCTGCTGGTGGAGGAGCAGCTGCGGCCCCAGCACTTCTATCGCGAGCAGCACGGCGCGGTGTTCGCGGCGATGCTCGAGCTCTACGAGGGCGACAACAAGATCGACCACCTGACGGTGTCGGAGAAGCTGCGCCAGCACGGCAAGCTGGACGAGGTCGGCGGCCCGGCGACGATCGACGAGCTGGCCGGCTGGGTGCCCGCCGCCGGGCACGCCCGCGAGTACGGACGGATCGTCCACGACAACGCCAAGCTGCGGGCGCTGCTGACGGCGTCTTACGAGATCCAGGCCAGCGTCCTCTCGCGCGAGGCGCCGGCGCGCGAGCTGGTCGAGGCGGCCGAGCGGTCGGTGCTCGAGGTGGCCACCGACGACCGCCAGAAGAAGATCCGCTCGATCGCGGACATCCTGCACGAGGAGACGGACAAGCTGCACCGCCTGTCCGTGTCCAAGACGGCCCTGACGGGCACCCCGTCGGGGTTCAAGGACCTCGACGAGAAGACCGGCGGGTTCCAGCCCGGGAACCTGATCGTGCTGGCGGCCCGGCCGTCGATGGGCAAGTCGGCGCTGGTGGCCAACATCGCCGAGAACGCGGTGCTGGCCGGCCACGCGGTGGCGCTGTTCTCGCTGGAGATGTCCGAGTCCGAGCTGGCCCAGCGATTCGTGGCCTCCCAGGCCCGGATCAAGGGCGAGGACCTGCGCCGCGGCAAGGTGCCCGAGCGGCAGTGGCCGAAGATCCTGGAGGCCTGCCAGCGCCTGGCCGAGGCGCCGTTGTACGTCGACGACTCGTCCGACACCGGCGTGCTCGAGGTGCGGGCCAAGTCGCGGCGGCTGCACAGCCAGATCAAGGGCGGCCTGGGGATGATCATCATCGACTACCTCCAGCTGATGCGTCACGAGGGCCGGATCGAGAGCCGCGTCGAGCAGGTCGGCCAGATCAGCCGCGGGCTCAAGGGTCTGGCCCGTGAGCTGGGCGTGCCGGTGATCGCCCTGTCGCAGCTCAGCCGCGCCGTCGAGCAGCGCGGCGGCGAGAAGAAGCCGATCCTGTCAGACCTGCGCGAGTCCGGCCAGATCGAGCAGGACTCCGACCTGGTCATGTTCATCTACCGCGAGGAGTACTACGAGAAGGACTCCGAGCGCCAGGGCGAGGCCGACATCATCATCGCCAAGCACCGCAACGGGCCAGTCGGCGAGGTCGTGCTCACCTTCCAGAAGGAGTACCCGAAGTTCATGAACTATGCCGGGGAGCGGTTCGCGGCATGAGCGACGCGTGCCCGTTTGCGCAGTGCGACGGGTCGGGCTTCGTCTACGACCTGGAGACGAACACCGCCTATGACTGCCGTTGCCGGCCCCAGCGGATGGCCCGGGCCCGCGCGCACAGCCTGTCCGCGGTCATCCCGCGCCGCTATCGCGACGTCTCGTTCGATCGCCCGCCCGTCAACGAGATCGACCCGGCCATCGTGGCCGCCACCCGCCGCTACGCCGCCACCATCGAGGACCAGCTCGACGCCGGCCGGGGACTGTGGTTCATGGGCCCGCCGGGGACCGGCAAGACCACGCTGGCGATGCTCGTGTCCAAGGCCGCGCTGGAGGCCGGGCGGACCGCAGCCATCTACTCGCTGCCGCGGCTGCTCAACGAGATCCGCCACACCTTCGACGCCGGCGGTCACCACAACGAGCTGCTGGACCGGCTGGCCGCCGTCGACCTGCTGCATATCGACGACGTCGGCGCCGAGCGCAAGAACGACTGGGTGCTCGAAGAGCTCTACCTGATCATCAACGCGCGCTACGAGGACAAGCGGACGATCGTGCTGACCACCAATTGCCTGGACCGCGACGAGCTGTGCGAGCAGATCCACGCCCGCACCGTCTCGCGGCTGACCGAGATGTGCGACGAGCTGCCGCTGCTTGGTCACGATCACCGGATGGACCTGCGCACCGCCTGACTCGCCCGCGGTACGCCGCGGCGAGGGCTAGCTCGCGATTGGGCGTCCGGGCGCCTCGTCGCCGCCGTCGAGCCGGCGCGGCGACCACAGTCCCAGGTAGGGTCCGAGCAGCCCGAAGCCGATCAGGCAGGCGAGCCCGTCGAAGATCCCCCGCGCCGCGCCGTCGTACAAGTCGCCGGCCGGCAGCGACACGACGGTGAGCAGCACCGCGATGGCGGCGGCGACCAGCAGCGCGAACCGCCAGGGGCGCCCGCGCAGCCCGGCCGGGGCCAGCGGCCCGAGATCGTCGATGACGTCCCCGGCCCGGCCGCCGGCGACCGGCCGCACCCGGGCGGCCGCCCACAGCGACGGGAGGGTGGCCAACAGGGCGACCAGCCCCAGGCCGGCGGCCGCGATGGTGACCCCCGTCCAGCCGGATCCGAATTCCGAGCGGCCGGCGACGGCGACCAGGGCCAGGCAGACCATGCACACCGCCCCGGCGCCCACCCCGACCACGGCCCGGCGGACGAGCACGCCCGCCTCGGCGGCGGGCAGGATCCCGGAGCCTCGGCGCCAGAACCAGCGCAGGGCGGCCAGGCACCCGGCGGCCAGCGCCAGCTGGGTGAAGAGAACCTCGAGCGCGGCGGGGACGATCGCCCAGCCGGGCGGCCGGATCGACCGGACGTGGGGACCCGCGCTCTGCATGCCGCGCAGCATGCCGTTGGGCGCGACCAGGAAGGCGGCGCTGAACACGACCCCGGCCACCACCAGGCCGGCGAAGCCGGCGAGCGCCGCGGTGCGGGCCCGAACGCTGCCCAGCTCGTCGGCGAACTGGCGGGCCAGCGCGGCGGGATCGCCCAGGTCGGCATCGGGGTCGCACTCGAGGTGGTCGGCGATCTCGTCGACGATCCGCCCGCGCAGCGATCCGGTGATGCCCAGGGCGGTCAGCCGGCGCCGCAGCTCCAGCAGATACACCGAGCTCATGCCATCACCGCCTCGACGACCTTGACGAACTCGCGCCACTCGCCGCGGCGCACCCCCAGCTCGCGCTCGCCGCGGCGGGTCAGCTCGTAGACGCGACGGCGACGGCCCTCGCCACGCGACCAGGCGCTGCTCAGCAGGCCCGCCGCCTCGAGGCGATGCAGAGCTGGATAGACGGTGCCCTCGGGCAGCGAGAGAGATCCGACGCTACGACGCTTGAGTTCCTCGATGATCGCGTAGCCGTGCAGCGGCGCGTCGGCGACGACGGCCAGGATGAGGGCGTCGAGGTGGCCCTTGAGGACTTCGGCTCTCATGCCTGGTCATGCTAGGCATAGAAACCCTAGGTGTCAAGTGGTCAGGGTGCCGCCCGACGCCGCGAGCGCCGGGCGCGGGCCACCTCCCGCAAACGCATCCGTGGCCGCCCTACACTGAGCGGGTGCCAGGAATTGTGATCGTCGGCGCCCAGTGGGGCGATGAGGGCAAGGGCAAGGTGACGGACATGCTCGCCGAGCGTGCCGATGCCGTCGTGCGCTTTCAGGGCGGCAATAACGCCGGCCACACCATCGTCCGCAACGGCCAGACGTGGAAGCTGCACCTGATGCCGTCGGGGATCCTGCATCCGGGCAAGCTGTGCGTGATCGGCAACGGCGTCGTCATCGACCCCAAGGTCCTCACCGACGAGCTGGACGAGCTGCGCCGCCGCGGCGTCGAGACCAGCTCGCTGCGGATCTCGGCCAACGCCCACCTGATCATGCCCTACCACATGATGCTCGACCACGCCGGCGAGGCCAAGCTCGGCAAGCTGGAGATCGGCACCACCCGCCGCGGCATCGGTCCCTGCTACGCCGACAAGGCGGCCCGGCTCGGCATCCGCGTCCAGGATCTGCTCGACGAGAAGATCCTCAAGAAGAAGATCGTGGCCGCGCTCGATCCCAAGCGCCTGTCCCTGCGGCCCTACGCCAAGGATCCGCGCCTGGACCTGCAGTCGATGACCGACGAGTATCTGACCTACGGCCACGTGCTCGAGCCCTACATCGCCGACACCTCGCGACTGGTCCTGCAGCGGCTCGATCGCAACCAGATGGTCGTGTTCGAGGGCGCCCAGGGGGCGCTGCTGGACATCGACCACGGGACCTATCCGTTCGTGACCTCGTCCAACCCCGTCGCCGGCGCGGCCTGCATCGGCGCCGGCGTCGGTCCCAAGGACATCGACGAGGTGTGGGGCGTGGCCAAGGCCTACGTGACCCGGGTCGGCGCCGGCCCGTTCCCGACCGAGCTCGACGGGCCGCTGGCCGACGAGATCCGCGAGCGCGGCGGGGAGTACGGCACGACCACCGGTCGGCCGCGGCGAGTGGGCTGGATCGACCTGGTGGCGCTGCGCTACGCCGCGCGACTGAACTCCATGACCGCGCTGGCCATCACCAAGCTCGACGTGCTCGCCGGGCTGGATCCGATCCGGGTGTGCGTTCGCTACCGCGGGGCCGAGGGCGCCGAGTTCGACTACTTCCCCTATCACCAGACGGTGCTGCACCACGCCGCCGGCGAGTACATCGAGATGCCCGGCTTCACCGAGGACCTCAGCGAGTGCCGCGCCGAGGACGAGCTGCCCGCGGCCGCGCGGGAGTACCTCCAGTTCGTCTCGGACTTCGTCGGCGTTCCGATCGCGCTGATCGGCGTCGGCCCCGGCCGCGAGCAGGTCATCCGGACCGAGGCCGGCGGCGGCATGGCGGCCGGCCCCCCTCCTGACGCGGCCGTCAGCGCCGGCTGACGCCGCCTACTGCCAGCGCTCGAGCAGGTCCTCGTCGTCGACCCGGCGGACCGCCCGCGCGGGCACGCCCATCACGACCTCTCGGTCGCCGACGTCGCGGATGACGACCGCGCCGGCCGCCACGAACGCCTCCTGGCCGATCACCACTCCCGGCGTCAGGACGACGCCGCCGCCCACGCGACAGGCTCGCTTGAGCGTGGCGCCGGAGAGGCGCTCGCCGGGCGCGTGACGCCCCATGGCGTTGTCGTTGGTCATCACCACGCCCGGGCCGATGAACACGTCGTCCTCGACGACCGTCTCGGCGGTGAGGTAGACCAGCGTCTGAATCGAGACCCGCGCGCCGACGCGCGTGTTGAAGTCGAGGGTCGACCCGCGTCCGAGGACCGACCGCTCGCCCAGGATCGAGCGCTCGCGAACCTGCGACTGGTCCCCGACGATGGCGCCGCGCCGCACCAGCGCGCCGGCGTAGACGACCGCGTTGGCGCAGACGGTCACGTCGTCCTCGATCACCAGGTCATCCACGGAGCCGGCGGCGCTGGAGCCGGGCCGAAGCCGCGGCCGTTTCCCCAGCACGACACCGCTCTCGATCAGGCAGCGTGCGCCGACGATCGTCCCCGCGTGAACGATCGCCCCGGCGTCGACGCGGCTTTCCGCGCCGATCGCGACGCCGTCGTAGATCACGGCCCCCGGGCCGAGTGACACGCCGGCGCCAACCTGTGCCGACTGCGCCACGAACGCCCCGCCCCCTCGCTGTGTCAGTGCGTCACCCATCGAGTCTCACCCCGGATCCGTTCTCGTCCAGCGAGCGCTGCAGTCCCTCGAGCACCCGCACCACCCGTAGCCCGTCGGCCCCATCGGTCAGCGGATTGCGGCCGTCGCGGATACTGGAGACGAATTCCTCGCACTCGATCCGCAGCGGCTCCACGTTCGCCACCCGCGGCGAGAATACATCGCCACTGCGCGTGATGTACTCGCCGTAGGTGCGAGCGTCCTCGTCAAACCCCTTGTCGTAGACGGTCAGCTTGCGCTCGAGCTCCATGTCGTCGAAGGTGGCCATGCGCCGCGAGCCGACGACGGTGAAGCGCCGCTCCTTGTGCGGGTCCAGCCAGGAGAGGTGCAGGTGGGCGGTCAGGCCCGAGGGGAAGCGCATGAAGCAGAACACGACATCCTCGACGCCCGGGCGCACGTAGGACTGACCGTGGGCCACCACCTCGCTGGGTTCCTCGTCGGCGAGGTAGAGCACGACGGAGACGTCGTGGGCGCCGAGGCTCCACAGCGCATTCTCGTCGGCCCGGAGCTTGCCCAGGTTGAGCCGGTTGCCGTAGATGTAATAGATCTCCTCGCCCAGCTCGCCCGACGCGGTCAGCTCCTTGAGCTTGCGCACCCCGGGGTGGTACTCGAGCAGGTGGCCGACCATCAGCACCCGGCCGGCGCGCTGCGCGGCGGCGACCGCGCGCTGGGCGGCGGCCGCGGACTGGGCGAGTGGCTTCTCGACGAAGCAGTGCTTGCCGGCCTGGACCGTCCGCACGGCCAGGTCGGCGTGGGTGGGCACCGGCGTGGCCAGTACGACCGCGTCCAGCTCCGGGTCGCTCAGCAGGTCGTCGAGCTCGGCGGCCAGCCGGGCGCCCGGGAACATCCGGCCCACGCGCTCGCGCGAGGCGGCGTCGGCATCGCACAGCCAGGCCAGCTCACACCCGGGGATGGCGGCGAAGTTGCGGGCGAGGTTCGGCCCCCAGTAGCCCAGGCCGACCACGCCGACTGACCGCGTGTCCGCGGTCATTTCCGGCGCGCCGATGTCGAGCACGCGGTCATTGGCGCAGCAGTGTAAGCGCCGCGACGACGCGTTCGCCGGCATGGCCGTCGCCGTAGACCGCCGGCCGCGGTGACGCCGGGGGCGGGCGCTCGAGCGCCGCCCGCGCGGCCTCGAGGTCGAGATCGACCAGCGCGTTCCAGCCGAGCTCGACGGTCTCGGTCCACTCGGTCCCGGCCCGCATGGTGATGCAGGGGACGCCCGCGAGGTAGGCCTCCTTCTGCAGGCCGCCGGAGTCGGTGAGCGCAGCACGAGCCTGGCACAGCAGCGCGGTCAGCTCGAAGTAGCCCAGCGGCTCGGTGACCGTCACGCCCGGGGCGGCGCGCAGTTCCTCGAGCAGGCCGGCCGTCTCCAGGCGCGCGGCGGTGCGCGGATGCAGCGGGATGACGACCGGCGCCGGCATCCCGGTCAGCAGCGCCACCAGCCGGGCGAGACGGTCGGGATCGTCGACGTTACCGGCCCGGTGGGCGGTGGCCAGCAGGTACGCGCCGGGCTGCAGGCCGCGGGCGGTGACCAGGTCCGTGCGCTCACGCGCCTGGGGCTGGATGGTCAGCGCGATGTCGACCATCACGTCTCCGACCAGCTCAGCGCGGCCGGCCACCCCCTCGTGGCGCAGGTTGGCCATGGCCACGTCGGTGGAGCACAGCAGCAGGGAGCCGGCGTGGTCGACGAGCACGCGGTTGAGCTCCTCGGGCATCGAGCGGTCGAACGAGCGCATGCCGGCCTCGACGTGGGCCACCGGGACCCCGGCCTGGGCGCCGGCCAGCGCGCCGGCCAGCGTCGAGTTGGTGTCGCCGTAGACCAGGACCGCGTCGGGCCGCTCCTCGGCCAGGACGGGCTCCAGGGCGGTGAGCATGCGGGAGGTCTGCGAGCTGGCGGTGCCCAGCGCAATCCCCAGCTCGCGATCGGGGGCGGGCAGGCCGAGCTCGGCGAAGAAGACCGCGGACAGGCGATCGTCGAAGTGCTGGCCGGTATGGACGAGGAACTCCTCGTGGGACCGGCGCAGCGGGGGCGACACCGCCGCGGCCTTGATGAACTGCGGCCGGTTGCCGATCACGGTCAGGACCTTCAGCGCGGGCTCCCGAGCCTCGTCAGCGTGCGCTCGCCGACGCCAGCTGAGCCGTGATGCGCTGAACCGCGGCCGCCCGCGCGGCGTCGCTGACCGGCGTGGGCCCGTCGAACGTGTGCTCGTCCACCGCGAGGACCGGCTCCACCTCGCGGGTGGTCGAGGCCAGGAACACCTCGTCGGCGGCGTAGAGCTCGTCCAGCGTGCAGGACCGCTCGCGGGCGTCGGTGACGTCGAGCAGCAGCGCGCGGGTGATCGAGGCGAGGATGTGCTCGTCCAGCGGCGGGGTCAGCAGCTGTCCATCGGCGACCCAGAAGATCGAGCTGGTCGGCGCCTCCAGTACCCGGCCGTGCGGGGTGACCAGCAGCGCCTCGTCGAACCCGGCTTCCCGGGCCAGCCGGCCGGCCAGCATGTTGCCGGCGTAGGACAGCGACTTGATGCCGTCGAGGATCCGGGTCGGCGCGTAGGTGATCGACATCAGGCGGATCCGCTCGGGATGGTCGGGCAGGCACTCGGTCATCAGGATCCGGCGGCCGCCGCGGGTGACCATGATCCGCAGCAGATCGTGGTCGGGACCGGTCCCGGCCCGCGCCAGCAGCCGGTGGGCGTCAGCCCGGACGGCCTCGAGATCGACCGGCAGACGGATGTTGGCGGCCGAGCGCTCCATGCGCGCCAGGTGCTCGTCGAAGGCGTAGAGCTGCCCGTCGTAGACCCGGATCACCTCGAACACCCCGTCGCCGCGGATCAGCCCCTCGTCAGTGACCGGCAGCATCGCCTCGCCGACGGGCGTGATGTCTCCGTCCAGCGAGGCCAGCGAGGTCGGACCCGAGCTCACCGCTTCGCCGTCCATTCCGGAGAGGACCACACCTCGGCCAGGCGGATGATGGTCGCCGCCGCGGCGGCCATGTCCTGGACCGAGGCCCATTCACGGACCGAGTGAAACTCATGCCCGCCGGTGAAGATGTTGGGGGTCGGCAGACCCATCTCGCTCAGCCGCGACCCGTCGGTGCCGCCGCGAATGGGGATCCGCACCGGATCCAACCCCTCGGCGGCGATCGCCGCCCGCGCCGCGTCGACGACGAACGGGACCGCCCGGAGGTACTCGCCCATGTTGCGGTACTGGCGGCGGACCTCGAGCTCGAGCTCGGCCCCGGGGGCGCGGTCCACCACCTCCCGCGCGGTGCGCTCGAACAGGGCGACGTGCCCGGCGAGCTTGTCCTCGTCGAAGTCGCGCAGAATCGCCCGGACCTCCGCGCGGGCCGCCGAACCGCTCATCTCGTAGGGATGGATGAACCCCTCCCGCCCCGAGGTCGTCTCGGGCGTCAGCCGGTCTGACGGCAGCGCGGCCACGATCTGCGCGACCAGCCGCAGCGCGTTGACCAGCTTGCCGGTGGCATGACCGGGATGGACGTCGACTCCGCGGACGGCGGCGATGGCCTCGAACGCGCTGAACGTCTCGTCCTGGAACTCGCCGATCTCAGAGCCGTCCATCGTGTACGCGCAGAACGCGCCGAAGCGTTCGATGTCGAACAGGGTCGCCCCCTCGCCGATCTCCTCGTCCGGGGTGAAGGCGATGCGGAGGGGCGGGTGCGGCAGGTCCGGATGGGCGGCCAGGTGGGCGACGGCCGCCATGATCTCGGCGACGCCGGCCTTGTCGTCAGCGCCCAGCAGGGTGTCGCCGGAGCTGCTGACGATGTCGTGACCGCGCTTGCCGAGCAGCTCGGGCATCGAGGCCGGATCCAGTCGCGTGCCGTCGCGGGGCAGCGCGATCACCCCGCCGTCGTAATCGCGATGGACGACCGGCGCCACGCCCACGCCGGGGGCGTCGGGGCTGGTGTCCATGTGGGCGATCAGGCCGATGGCGCGGCCGTTGCCGGCGTTGCCGGCGTTGCCGGGCAGGCTGGCGGTGACGTACCCGTTCTCATCCAGGGCGGCGTCGTCGATCCCCGCCTCGATCAGCTCGTCCACGAGTACCCGGGCCAGATCCAGCTGTCCCGGCGTACTGGGCGACTGCGTCCGCTCGCGCGCGGACTGGGTGTCGATCTGGACGTAGCGCTCAAACCGGCGCAGCAGACCCGGCGCGAGCGTCTCGGCCAACTCGGAGGTGTATGGGCTGCCCATCGGATTTGCAGTATTCCAATCACCGGCGCACCGAGGACGCGCCGTTGCTTGGGTGGCGGTCGGCGGGGTAGCTCTCGTGCAGTCGCACACCGTCCAAACAAAGGGGATTGGGAATGCTCCTGGCTCTCGCCGTCATCCTGCTCATCATCGCCATCGCCGGTGGCGTGATCATCCACCCGCTGCTGTTCCTGCTGGCGATCGTGGCCCTGGTGCTGTTCTTCAGCGGGCGCCGCGGGGCGGCCATCTGACTCGCGCTTGCGCGTGTCGGGACCGGGTAGCGGAGTCATATGGAGGCCGCCTCGCTTCAGTGGAGCGGCGCCGAGGTCCGTGACGGCGTTCTGACCGTCCGGATCGACGGCGACCGCCCGAAGGGGTTCAAGCCGGCGTTCGCGCGCACGGTGACCCTGCTCGGCGGGGGTCCCGTCGGCGTCGTGGCGCTCAAGGGCGCCACGGTGCGGGTGCGCGATGTCGATGAGGGCAGCGAGGAGACGCTGCATCACTTCCTGGAGTCCGTGCTTCAGGAGGTCAACACCGCGCTGGCACCCGACGACTCCGGCGACGGGCAGCCGGCTGATGACGCCGACGACGCCGACGACGCCGCCGCCGCCGCCGCCGCCGACGACGACGACGACGACGACGACGACGACGATCCTGACGCGCGGATGACCGAGCGCTTCCGGAGCCTCAGCGACGCCTGATGGGGAGCCGGGGCCGCGCCGCGCCCGGTCGCCGCGCTCGGCTGAGGCGCTCGGACTGCTCGGGCGACGGGCTGAGCCGAGTGCGCCGCGGCCGGGGGTTCAGCTACGCCGATCAGCGGGGCGAGCGGCTGACCGACGCCGGGACGCTCGAGCGCGTGCGCGCGCTCGCCATCCCGCCCGCGTGGGAGGAGGTCTGGATCTGCGCCGATCCGCTGGGCCACCTCCAGGCGACCGGCGTCGACGCCGCGGGTCGCAAGCAGTACCTCTATCACCAGCGCTGGCGCGAGCTGCGCGACCGCGCGAAGTTCGCCCACATGGAGGACTTCGCCCGCGCGCTGCCGCGCCTGCGCAAACGGGTGCTGGCCACGCTGCGCGCCGGCGACGCGCTGGATGCCGAACGGGTGCTGGCGTGCGCGATCCGTCTGCTCGACGTCGGGCTGTTCCGGATCGGGTCCGAGCAGTACGCCGATGACGATGGCGGCCGGGGGCTGGCCACCGTGCACAAGGACGACGTGACGCTGTCCGGCGACGAGGCCATCTTCGACTACGCGGCCAAGGGCGGGGTGCGCCAGGTCCAGGCGGTTCAGGACCCGCCGGCGGTCACGGTCGTGCGCGCGCTGAGGCGCCGGCGCGCCGGCGGCGATCAGCTGCTCGCCTACCGCCAGGGGCGTCGCTGGCACGGCGTGCGCTCAGAAGAGATCAGCGAGCACCTCAAGGCCCTGATGGGCGACGAGTACAGCGCCAAGGACTTCCGGACCTGGAACGCCACCATGCTGGCAGCCGTCTCGCTGGCCGCCGATGGCCGCGAGGCCACGAGCCGGCGGGCCCGCAAGCGGGCGATCGACGGCGCCGTACGCGGCGTGGCCGACGTGCTGGGCAACACGACGGCGGTCGCGCGCCGTTCCTACATCGACCCCCGGGTGATCGATCGCTACCAGTCGGGATGGACGATCGGCGGCGAGCTGGACCGCATCGGCGCGCTCAACGGTCCCGACGATCGCCGGCGGACCCGGCTGGAGCGCGCGGTGCTGGATCTGCTCGACGACGACCAGGACTCGGCGGCGGTGGCGCACGACGTGGCCCGAGCGGCATGAGTGCCCGAGACGGGCTCTCTCATCCGCCCGAGCGCCATCAGCGCCCGAGACGGGCTCTCACCCCGTGAACATGGTGTTTTTGGCGGATGCGCGACCGGGGCCACACGGGGCGGCTGTGATAAAACTGAGGGGTCTGCGACTAGGGAGGTCAGCGATGGCGGTCACATCACCGTCCATCTTGGCCGTTGGCTCGGGTGATTTGTTCAACCGCTGGTACGAGTGCCGCGATGTGCGGGCTCGCGACGCCTTGATCGAGCGGTTCTTACCGCTCGCCCGCAAGCTGGCGCGCCGATATGCGGCAACTAACGAGCCCTATGACGACCTCGTGCAGGTCGCCAGCCTGGGCTTGGTCAAGGCGGTCGAGCGCTTCGACCCCACGCGGGGATTCGCGTTCACCTCGTTCGCGGTGCCGACGATCGTGGGTGAGCTCAAGCGCTACTTCCGCGACACCGCGTGGGCGCTCCACGTCGACCGCAGCGCCCAGGAGCTGGCCCGTAAGATCGCGGACGGCCGGCGCGAGGTCACCCGGCTGCAGGGACGCTCGCCCACGGTCGGCGAGCTCGCCGAGTACCTGGAGTGCAGCGAGGAGGAGGTGCTCGAGGGCCTGCTCACCGGCGAGGCCTACGACACCGTCTCGCTCGACGCGCCCCGCAGCGGCGACGAGGAGACGGACAACCGCCTCGACGCCCTGGGCACCGAGGACGGCCGGCTCGACCGCGTCGACGACCAGGCCACCGTGTTCGCCGCCGCCCAGCGCTTACCCGAGCGCGAGCGGCGCATCCTCTACCTGCGCTACGGCGAGGACCTCACCCAGGCCGAGATCGCCCGGCGGGTGGGGGTGTCCCAGATGCAGGTCAGCCGGCTGCTGCGCAAGTCGGTGGCCCGGCTGCGGGAGCTGACGGCCGACCGTTCCTAGCCCGGGAGCCGTGGACAAACCCGCCGGGCGCCCGCAGGCGTGTCCCCACATCGCCCTGTGACGTGGAAAACGCCACAAACCTCGGAGGGCAATCGAGGTTTGTCCTCGCTCACGGCGCCACGGACCACCAGCCGACGTACGGATGTCAGTCGTCGCGCACGTGCATCCGCAGCGTGGTCCCCGACCGGTCGCTGCGCAGCTGCACCAGATCGCAGACCTGGTTGATCAGCCACAGGCCGCGCCCGGCGGTGGCGTCGAACTCGGGGCGGCGGCGTCCGGCCAGCAGGTCGTCGAGGGTCCCGTCGAAGGTGACCTCGGAGACGACGCTGCGCCCGTCGTGCCAGATACGGGCGGTGCAGGCCCCATCGCCATGCTTGACGGCGTTGGTGGCGGCCTCGTTGATGGCGAAGACGAGGTCCGAGCGGCGCCGGGAGCTGAGGCGGCCGACGAGCGGATCGCCGGCGATGTCGCGCCGTAACTCCCGCAGGCTGCCCGTGAACGGATGCTCGAAGACGGGCCCTGACGGCGACTCCATCGGCCACTGCTCGATCAGCTGCATGGCCAGCGTGTCCAGGGGGTCGCCGTAGGACGCGCTGCGGCGGGCCTCGCCGCCCTCGCGGACCGTGGGATGGGTCATCTCGGCGCCGGCCAGCGTCTGAGCGTCGAGATGCTCGGCGTCGTAGGTGGACACGACGGTGGCGCCGGTCCCCGCCAGCGCGTGGTTGACCAGCGCCTCGTGGCGCAGGCACTCGACCGTCTCGGGGTAGCTGCGGCCGGGCCAGACCGGCTCGCTGATCACGCGGGCGCGGCCGCCGTGGCCCTCGACCCACTCCGCGACCATCTCCAGCAGACAGTTGGGGTTGTGTCCCACCGCCTCCATGTCCTCGAAGCGGACCTCGGCTCCGGTGTCGCCGAGCGCGTCGCGGATCCGGTCCAGGTGCGGCTGCGGGAGGACGACGAGGACGGGCTCATGGGCGGCGGCGGCGTCGCGCAGGAGCACGCGCAGCGCATCGCGCAGCTCCGTCTCCGACCGATACATGAGCGCCTCGTGCACGAACCCTGTTCCGGGAGGGGGTGAGGGATCGCCAGACATCGAGATGGTCTTCCACCAACTACCGTTACCTGTCGCATCGACTTCCAAACCTGGCGAGCGACTCTCACGACGGCAACATCGCACCGCCGAGATCAGTAGGCTCGTGCCCAGCGTGCAGAATCAGTTCCGTGTCGAGGTCCGCAGGGATGCTGCGGCAGCGGTGGTCGCGGTGAGCGGGGAGCTCGATCTGGCCTCTGGTCCCGAGCTCGAAGCCGAGCTCGATCAGATCTCCGGGCCCACGACCCAGCTGGTCGTCATCGACCTTCGCCGCCTGGATTTCATGGACTCCACCGGCCTGTCGATCCTCGTTCGGGCCCATCAGCGGCTGGCCGCCGAGGGCTGCGAGCTCGGTCTCGTCAAGGGCTCCCAGCAGGTGCAGCGGCTGCTTGATCTGACCGGGGTGGCCGAGCGGCTGCGCCTGGTCGACACGCCTGAAGAGCTGCTCGACGGCCACTGAAATCACCGGCGCGGGCGACGACCCCGCCGGGTCGCGCCGGCGAGCGCCGGTCAGCGCCGGTGGTCGATGACGACCACCCGCAACAGCTCTGAGCCGCCGGCGTCCTCGACCGCCACCTGATCGGACAGCAGCACCAGCGGCGAGGCTGGATGGTCGGTCGCCTGGACGTCCAGACGCGACCCGGTGCCCTTGCGGAACGGGCCCACGACGAGCTCCAGGCGGCGATCCTCGGCGGTCAGCCGAGCCTCGATCCGCTGGCCCTCGGCGGCGCTGGCGGCATGCGCGGCCAGCGTGTCGGTGACGAGGTAGACGTCCGAGAAACGGTCGAGCGAGAAGTGAGCGGTGGCGGCCAGGGTCCGGGCCAGCCGGCCCAGCACCCCGGGCAGCAGGGTCACCGGCGACAGCGAGACCACGACCTCGCCCTCGGAGGTGGGCTGCAGCTCCCCGTCGGGGGTGGCGTCCGGCGGCGCGGTGAACAGGCGGCGACCCTCACGACGCACCGCGAAGTCCATCTGCACCTCGGTCCCCCCGCCCGGGGCGGAGCTGAAGCGGACGTCCTCGGTCAGCGCCCGGATCACCGAGAGGCCGATGCCCTGGCTGACATCGCCCGCGGGCGGCGGGGATGGCATGCCCACGCCGCGATCGACGACGGTGACACTGAACTGCTCCTCGCCGATGAACAGGCCGACCTCCATCGGTCCCGCCTCGCCGCCGTAGGCGTGCAGGACGACGTTGTTGCAGGCCTCGCTGACGGACGTCTTGAGATCGTCGAGGAGCTCGGGATCGATCGCGAGCAATTCGGCCACTCCGCCGAGCATGCCGCGGACGATGGTCAGGGTCTGCGGCCTGCTCTCGAGGCGCAGGCGCACGGTGGAACCGTCGGCGATCACCGCAGCACAGAGCAGGTTGCCGGGCGCTCCCGCCGGACCACCGCCCGCGCGCGCGGATTGGCGGACGTCCGGTTGCGAGTCAGCCCCCGACCCGCGATCAGCCCTCGGTTATGTCCGACAGATGCGAAATGGCTCTTCGCAGGATGCGAGACACCTGCATCTGCGACACGCCGATCTGCTCGGCGATCTGCGTCTGCGTCAGGTCGTGCACGAACCTCAGCGCGAGGACCTCGCGCTCCCGCTGGGGAAGCTGATGCGCGGCGGTGACGATCGTGACCCGCTCGTCGGCCGACTGCAAACTGGGATCCAGGTCTCCGAACGATTCAACCATGGTCCCACTTTCGCCCTCGCCGTCGTCGTACGGCGCGTCCAGCGATGTGGCGTGATGAGCACGCGAGGTCTCCAGGGCGTCCAGCACATCCTCGATGCTGAGCTCGAGATACTCGGCCAGCTCGGGCACGGTCGGGGCGCGGTTGGAACGCGAGCTGAGCTGCTGGTGGGCCTCCTCGACCTTCACCGCCCGCTCCTGGGCGCCGCGGGGCACGTGGACGGCCCAACCCAAATCGCGGAAGTAGCGCTTGAGCTCCCCGAGGATGGTGGGAACGGCGAAGGACGAGAACGCCGTACCACGGCTGAGATCGAACCGGTCGATCGCCTTCACCAGCCCGAGACTGGCGACCTGCAGGAGGTCGTCGAACGGCTCGCGAGCGCCCGAGTAGCGGCGGGCCAGCTTGCGGGCCAGCGGCAGGAATCTCGCCACAAGCTCATCCCGAGCCTGGCGATCGGCGTGCTGCTGCCAGCGGACGAAAAGCACCTCGTTACGGATGGGACCAAGGCTCCCCGGGCGGGCGGTCCGGGGGAGCTGAAGGGGAGCACTGGTGGCTGTAGGCATGGTGTCGGTCCAGTACCCGCTTTGGATCGAATCCAATCAACGGGTGGTTCTCACCGTTCTCTGACCTAACCTTGAGCTCATTCCGATGTTCGAACGCGAGCATGCGCCCGTGGCTGAGCACACCGAGCGGTTGCGCGTGCTCGTAGTCGACGACGAGCCGAGCATCGTCGACGTCGTCTCCATGGCCTTGCGCCATCACGGCTTCGAGGTGGCCGCGGTCGACACCGGGGCCCAGGCGCTCGCGCAGGTGCGCGACTGGCGGCCCCACGCGATGGTGCTCGACGTGATGCTCCCGGACATGGAGGGCTTCGAGGTGGCGCGCCGGCTCGCCGAGCAGCGCGCCGACGTCCCGATCCTGTTCCTGTCCGCGCGCGACAACACCTCCGACAAGGTGCGGGGGCTGACCACCGGCGGCGACGACTACGTCACCAAGCCGTTCAGCCTCGAGGAGCTGATCGCCCGGCTGCGCAACATCCTGCGTCGCAGCGGCGCGGCCGAGGCTCCGAGCCGGCTGCAGTTTGCCGATCTCGAGCTCGACGAGGACACCCGCGAGGTCCGGCGCGGCGAGCGTCGCATCGAGCTGACCGCCACCGAGTACCGGCTGCTGCGCTACCTGCTGCTCAATCCCCGGCGGGTCCTGACCCGCGCTCAGCTCCTGGACCACGTCTGGAGCTATGACTTCGGCGGCGATGCCCGGGTGCTGGAGACCTACATCAGCTATCTGCGCAAGAAGATCGACGTCGACGGGCCGCCCCTGGTGCACACGGTCCGCGGCGTCGGCTACGCGCTGCGCCTGCCGCGAGAGTGAGCCATGTCGCTCCGCGCGCGCCTATTGACGGGCATGGTGGTTCTGGTCGCCGCCGGACTCGGCGTCGCCGCGCTGGTCACCTATGAGGAGCAGCGCTCATTCCTGGAGAACCGCGTCAACCAGCAGGTCCAGTCCGCCCTGGTGCCGGTCTCGTTCCAGCTGCGGCCGGCGCCGCGGACGCCCGCGGGGGCGGGTCGGCGGCCGTTCGGCGGGGAGCTGCGCCGCCTGCTCGACCACCGCAGCCCGGGCCCCAACCCCGAGGCGCTGCTGCCGCCGGGCACGTTCGGCGAGCTGCTGGGACCCAACGGCACGGTCCTGCGCGCGACCAAGCCGTTCAGCTATGGCGAGGCGACCCTGCCACCGCCCAAGCTCTCGGCTCATCTTCCGCTCAGCCAGGCCGGGGGGCCGCTCAAGCTCTACACCCTCCAGACCCAGGGCGGCTCCGGGTTGCGCTACCGGGCGGCGTCGTTCCGGGTGGGCAACGACACCGTGCTCGTCGCCGTCCCCCTGCGCGAGGTCGACGACACCCTGCACCGCCTCATCGTGGTGGAGGTCCTGGTCGGGCTCGGGGTCATCCTGGCCCTGGTGGCGCTTGGGTGGGTGGTCATCCGGATCGGGCTGCGCCCGCTCGAGCGGATCGGCCGCACCGCCTCGGAGATCGCGGGCGGGGACCTGTCGCGCCGGGTCAGCGGGGATGACCCGCGGACCGAGGTCGGGCGGCTGGGCCGCTCGCTCAACGAGATGCTGGGCCAGATCGAGCAGGCGTTCAGCGACCGTCAGGCCAGCGAGGACCGGCTGCGTCACTTCCTGGCCGACGCCTCGCACGAGCTGCGCACCCCGTTGGCGTCGATCCGGGGCTACGCCGAGCTGTTCCGGCTGGGCGCGGCCGACGATCCCGCCACGCTGGAGCGCGCGATGTCGCGGATCGAGGCCGAGGCGGCCCGGATGGGCGTGCTGGTCGAGGATCTGCTGGTCCTGGCGGCACTCGATCAGGCTCCCGACCGTCCGCGGACGGTCGTCGATCTGCGCGAACTGGCCGACCACGCGGTCTCCGACACGCGCGTCATGGCGCCCGATCGCGACGTCACCCTGGTTGCCGAAGGTCCCGCCGCCGTGCGTGGCGACCCCGACCAGCTGCGCCAGCTGCTGGCCAACCTCATGCGCAACGCCGTCATCCACACCCCGCCCGGCAGCCCGATCGAGGTGGGGCTCAGCGCCGGCGACGGACGCGCGCACATTCGGATCCGCGACCACGGACCCGGCGTCCCGTCCGACGCGGGCGAGCAGCTGTTCGAGCGCTTCTGGCGCACCGAGCACGGCCGTGCCCGCGGCCGGGGAGGGGCCGGCCTCGGGCTGTCGATCGCCAAGGCGATCGTCGTCGCGCACGGCGGCACGGTGACGGCGCGCAACGCCCCCGACGGCGGCGCGATCTTCGAGATTGCGCTGCCCGTGGTGGCTCCCGAGCCCACCTCTCAGGAAAGTCTCAGCGTTCTCACCACCGACTCTTATCTGAATCGCGCACATTGATCCGCCGGTGACCGTTCTGCGAACGACGATGGCGGCTGCGTGAACATTCGAATTCCTTGGCACATCCTGGGCCTCGCGGCCCTCATTGCCGTCGCGGTGGCGGCGGCGGTCCTCGAGGTCGGACCCCCGACCAGTTCGGCGCGAACCTCCCGCGAGGTCATCACCGCGACCGACGGTCTCATCCAGTCGACCGTGACCGGCACCGGCAACGTCGAGGCGGGCACCGACGTCGAGGCCAACTTCCAGACCAGTGGCACGCTCCAGAACGTCTACGTCAAGGAAGGCGACCACGTCGTCAAGGGCCAGCTGCTGGCCACGCTGGATCCGACCGCGGCCCAGCTGACCGTCGACCAGGCGCAGCAGAACCTGACCGCGGCGCAGGACAACCTGACCAACGCCGAGGACCAGTCGACCACCTCCAGCACGAGCCTCGAGGACCCGACCTCGACGGAGTCGACGGAATTCGTCTCCTACAAGCCGACGCAGACCTCCACCACCCCGTCGACATCGACCTCGACCTCGCCCACGACGACCACGGTGACGGTCACCGCGCCGAGCACCACCACCACGCCGTCGACCGGCTCGAGCAGCGGCGGGCGGACCTCAGGCTCCGGACGATCCGGCTCGGACTCCTCGTCGGGTTCGTCGGGCTCCTCGGGCTCGTCGGGGTCCTCGGGCTCGTCGGGCTCGGGGTCGAGCGGTTCGGGGTCGAGCGGTTCGGGGACCGGGTCGCGTTCGAGCGGCTCGGGGTCGAGCGGCTCGGGTCAGACGAGCACCACCAGCGCCGAGACGATCGCGGCCAACATCGCGTCGGCCCAGGCCTCGGTCGACAGCGCGCAGGCGTCGCTGACCAACGCCGATACCGCCCTGCACGAGACCCACCTGTACGCGCCGGCCACCGGGACGGTGGTCAACATCGAGGACATCTCGCCCGGCGACGCGGTCTCGGGGAGCGGCTCGAGCAGCTCGTCGAGCTCCGATGCGTCGAGCTCGTCGGGCGCGAGCTCCGGCTCGGCGGCGGTCGGGTCGAGCGCCGCCGGCACCCTCGGCGGGTCGACCAGCTCGAGCGCTTCGAGCTCATCGAGCTCGGGATTCATCGAGATCGTCAACACGCACACGCTGACCATGACCGTGGCCTTCAGCGAGTCGGACATCAGCAAGGTCAAGGTCGGCCAAGCCGCGAACGTCACCCTGGACGCGCTGACCGGGGTCGAGCTCGGGGCGCACGTGACCCAGATCTCGACGCTGGGGACGACGAGCAGTGATGTGGTCAGCTACGACGCGACCCTGACCCTCGACCAGAACGATCCGCAGGTCAAGGCGGGGATGAGTGCGTCGGCCGCGGTGATCACCGGCCAGGCCACCGGCGTGAACCTCCCCAACAGCGCGGTGACCGGGACCAGCGGCACGGTGGCGCGCGTCAACCTGCTCAAGAACGGCAAGGAGCTCTCGACCTCCGTGGTGGTGGGCCTGGTCGGCGACGACCGGACCCAGATCGTGAGCGGCCTGAGCTCCGGCCAGCAGGTCGTCGTGACCGAGACGTTGCCGTCGTTGAGCACCGGCGCAACCTCGTCGGGCTCCACCGGCACGCTCGGGGGCGGGACCACCGGCTTGGGCGGCGGCGGGGTCGCTCGGCTGTTCGGTGGCGGTGGCGGTGGCGGGTTCGGTGGCGGCGGTGGCGGGTTCCGCGGCGGCGGATGATGGCCTCCGCGCCTCCGGTCATCGACCTCGACGAGGTCACCAAGACCTACCACCTGGGGGAGATCTCGGTGCGGGCCCTGCGCGGCATCACCACCACGGTCCGACGCGGCGAGTACCTGGCGATCGTCGGCAGCTCCGGCAGCGGCAAGAGCACGCTGATGCACATCCTCGGCTGCCTGGACATTCCCACCAGCGGCGTCTACCGGCTCAACGGCCGCGACATCCGGGTGGCCGATGATGACGAGCTCGCCGACCTGCGCAACCGCGAGATCGGCTTCGTGTTCCAGAGCTTCAACCTGATCCCGCGAACCCGCGCGCTGGCCAACGTCGAGCTGCCGCTCGCCTATGCCGGGCTCAGCCGCTCCGACCGCCGCCGGCGGGCGCTGCGGGCGCTCAAGGACGTCGGGCTGTCCAACCGCGTGGACCACCTGCCGTCCGAGCTGTCAGGCGGCCAGCAGCAGCGGGTGGCGATTGCCCGCGCGCTGGTCACCAACCCGGCCATGATCCTGGCCGACGAGCCCACCGGAAATCTCGACACGGCGTCGACGCGGGAGATCATGGCCATCTTCGAGCGCCTCTCCGACGAGGGCCGCACGATCATCCTCATCACCCACGAGCATGAGGTGGCCGAGCACGCCGACCGGGTGATCGAGCTCTCCGACGGGCTCGTCGTCTCCGACAACGAGAACGCCTACGCGGAGCCGCCCTCGTGATCGAGATCGTCCGCATCGCGCTCAGCGGGCTGGCCGCCAACAAGCTGCGGTCCGGGCTGACCATCCTGGGACTGATGATCGGCGTGGGCTCGGTCATCGTCCTCGTGGCCGTGGGCACCGGCTCCTCGGCCGCCGTCCAGGCCAACATCGAGGCGCTGGGCTCCAACGTGCTGCTGGTCAGCTCGGCCCCGACCCTGGGTGGGCTGCGCGGCGGCGGGGGCTTTGATGCCAACCCGCTGACCGTCGCCGACGCCACCGCGCTCCAGAACCGGTTCACCGCGCCCGACGTGGCCAGCTCATCGCCGGTTGTCAACGCCTCCGACGTGACCCTCACCTACAACGGCACGACGTACAGCCCGTCGTCGTTCGTCGGGACCACGCCCAGCTACCAGAGCGCCCGCGACTACACGATGGCCACCGGCTCCTGGTTCACCGGCGCCCAGGAGAACCAGCACGCCCGGGTGATGGTCGTGGGACCGACCGTGGTCCAGGAGCTGTTCAACGGGGCCGACCCGGTCGGTCAGACCGTGCAGGTCAACGGCACCGACTTCGAGGTGATCGGCGAGACCAATTCCAAGGGCTCCAACGGCAGCACAAACGAGGACGACGTCGCCGTCGCGCCGCTCACCGCGGTGCAGGACACGCTCACGGGGTACGGGAGCATCAACTCGATCACCGTCCAGGCCAAGTCGCGCCAGCAGCTCGGCGCCGCCCAGACCGAGGTCACCGACATTTTGGACAAGCTGCTGCCCGAGACACCCGGCTCTGACTCGGAGAGCTTCTCCGTCGTCAACCAGGGATCGATCCTTCAGGCTTCGAACTCCACCAGTAGCGTGTTCACGACCCTGCTGGGCGAGGTCGCGGCGATCTCACTGCTCGTCGGTGGGATCGGCGTGATGAACATCATGCTGGTCTCGGTCACCGAACGCACCCGGGAGATCGGCATCCGCAAGGCGGTCGGCGCTCGGCGCAGCGACATCCTCACCCAATTTCTCGTCGAGGCCGTCCTCGTATCCCTGTTCGGCGGCATCGCCGGGGTGATCGCCGGCGTCGTCGGCAGCCAGTTTGAGATCGCCGGGGTCCATCCGGTGATCGCGCCCTACTCGATCGGCCTGGCGTTCGGCGCCTCGGTGCTGATCGGGCTGTTCTTCGGCACCTATCCCGCTGGACGCGCCGCGTCCCTGCGTCCCATCGAAGCACTGAGGTTCGAATGACCCCCACGCCGAGCTCTCGCAGGCCCCTGCCACGGAGACCCATGACCACACTCCCCACCGATCGTCGCGAGGAGGACTGGGAGGAACAGCGGGACGATGGGACCGCCGACGAACCGCTCCCTCGCCGGCCGCGACGCCAGTTCTTCAATCGCCGCAGCGCGGCCCTGGGCGCGGTCCTCACCTGCGCCATCGGCTTCTACGCCGGCATCCGAGTCGAGAAGGGCCAGCTGTCGAACTCGAGCACCGGCCTCGCGGCCCTCGGCACCGGCGGCACCACCGGCGGCGCCGCGGCTGCGCGGACCGGCCGGGGCACCGGCGCCGGCGCCCGCAGTGGCGCGGCGTCGCTGTTTGGCAGCGGCGCGCGCTCGAGCGCGTCCGGCGCGACGGGAGCCGCCGGCTTTGCCGGGGCCGGCGCCCTCGCCGGCGGCGCCGGCGGGAGCGCGTCGTTCGGGACGGTCGCCGGCGTTGACGGGAAGACGATCGACGTCACCGAGAGCTCGGGCAACACGGTCAAGGTCAAGCTGTCGTCGGCGACGAAGATCACCAAGACGCAGTCGGCTCGACGGTCGGCCATCCGGCCCGGGGACACCGTCGTCATCAGCGGCGTGACCGGCTCCGGGGGAACCGTCAGCGCGGCGTCGGTCACCGACTCCGGCAATCGCACCCCCGGATCGTCGACCACCTCCGGGTCCTCCGGAACTGGAGGCTCATCCGCCATCGGGTCGCTGTTCAGCGGCGGCGGCGGTGGCTGAGCCCACTGGCATTACGAAAGATGTCATGAGCAGTCCGTTTCGCGCGACGTGTAGGGACCTCCTCAGCTCAAGCGCGGAGCATGTCGGTGCAGGCGTTTAGACCGTGGAGCTTGAGGAGGCCCCGAGTGAGCATCGTATTGGGATTTGACCAGCA
>DATAWL010000075.1:0-48909 GCA_036267215.1 Solirubrobacteraceae bacterium
CGGGCCGGGCGGGCATTGCAGGATGTAGTCCTGGCTGGAGTTGAGCACCAGGTTGTAGTTGCTTGCGCTCAACTGGATCACCGTCGGATCCGTCAACGCCGGCTGCGCCCACGCCGACGACGCATCGCTCGTACTCGGCGCGGAGGTGGCCGGGGCGGGCTCGTTGCCGGTCGCGGAGGCGGGCGTGGCCGGACTGGTGGTGGAGCCGCTGAGCTGGGCCGCCGCCGCCGACTGGGCCGGAGGGGTGGCCCCGGCGCCGGTCGTCGAGACGGTGGCGGTGGGCGAGAGGTTGGTGGTGGCGAGGTTGGGCGCCCCGGTCGTGGGCGAGCCTGTGCTCGGAGCGGCGGGTTTGGAGACGGGGCCGATCAGCGGGGCCGGCTTGCTCGGGGGCGGCGGCGCGGGATGCGGCCGCTTCTTGGGCGTCGGGCGGCTGCGTCGGACGTGTGTCACCCTGCGCGTCCGGCGCCGACATCTTGCCGGCACGCGCTTGCGCGATCGCCGCGACGTGGTCTTGGGGCAGCGCTTGGTCGGGCGGGGCCGGGACGCCCGCCGGTGGACCGCCGCGGTGGCCGCATCGACCGGCGAGCCGACGGCCAGGATGGCGATCGCGGGCAGAGCGATCACGGCGATCCGGAAATGGCGCCCGCGCATCGATCTGGCGTGTGTCGGAGTGGGCGGGCAGCGCATTGCGAGGGTCGTTCCAAGCTGCTCGACCCCGGCCGCCGCGTAACCGCGGCCCCACAATCATGGAGGTTCCGCTCGGAGCTTTGGTGAGGTTTGTCGCGCGATCCGCGGACGAAGCTCTATTTGACGGAGCGCTGAGCGCGCGGCGGCCCGCCTCAGGGCTGGCCCCCGACGTCCCGAGCGGGCGACCCGCGTCGAGGGTGGCACGCGGCGTCCGGGGCGGGCCGGCCGCTACTGGAACAGGACGAGACGGTGGGCGCAGAAGGCGAACAGCAGCGCCAACAGGCTCCAGGTGACGGGCCAGCTGACGGTGCGGTAGAAGGCCGTCTCGAAGCGCCCGACCGCGAGCACGTAGCCGAAGATCCCCAGCAGCAGGACGGCGTACAGGATCACCCCGGCGGTCGTCGAGAAGGCCAGGCCGAGCACCGGTGCGACGATCAGCCCGAGCACGATCCACGCGGCGATGGCCAGCACGTCGACTGACAGGCTGGTGCGCCGGCGGCCGACGATCGTCATGAAGCCGGCGGCCCCGACGAGTGCGGCGATCATGAACAGGCCGATCGGCCAGCGGGAGTTGAAGCCGAAGATCGCGCCCATCACCTTGCCGCCGAGCCACAGCAGGAACGGGTCGACGAGGCTCACGGCGAAGTAGCACGCGAACATGTCGACCTCGGAGTCCCACGGGTTGGCGAACACGGGCCGCTGGGGGACAAGGGCCGCACGCAGGGCCTGCGGCGTCAGTGCGCCGCGCAGTGAGCCAGAGCTGTCGGGTTCGGTCTGCATCTCTCTGCCGCCGGGGGGCCACAATGGTACGCGTCAACGCCGATCGACGGCGGGCCGCGGGGCGCGAGTTACGACGGGCGCAGGCTGCCGATGTGCAGCGAGCCGTCGCTCGCGGGCGGCGCCGGCGCGTCGGGCGCGGCGGCGGCCGGCTCGGTCGCCCCCGGATCCGCCGCGGATGACTCGGCCTCCGTGGCGCGCTCGGGCGGGTCGTCCAGGAACGCGATGGTCGGCACGTAGAACAGCGTCCCGGTCAGCGCGGTGGAGAAGTCCAGCAGCCGATCGGTGGTGCCGGGCGGGTCGCCGATGAACATGTTGGTCAGCATCCGCTCGATGATCGCCGGGTCGCGGGCGTAGGCGATGTAGTAGGTGCCGAACTCCCGGGCGCCGACCCGCCCGAAGGGCATGTTGAAGCGCAGGATCTGAAGCTCATCGCCGTTCTCGTCCTCGATCACGTTCAGCGTGAGATGGGAGTTGGGCGCCTTGACCTCGTCGGCGAACTCGATGTCCGAGAGCTTGGTGCGGCCGATGGCGGCCTCCTGGGCCTCGGTCGAGAGGGCGTCCCACGCGGGCAGGTCGTGAACGTACCTCTGGATGACGACGTAGCTGCCGCCGCCGAAGGCCGGATCCTCGTCGCCGATCGTCACCGCGGCGTGGGCGGCCGCGCCCTCGGGGTTCTCGGTCCCGTCGACGAACCCCAGCAGGTCGCGCTCGTCGAAGGAGCGGAAGCCGTGCACCTCGTCGACGACAGTCGCCGCAGCTCCGAGATGGTCGGTGATGCGCTGGGCGAGCTCGAAGCACATGTCGAACCGGTGGGCGCGGATGTGGAAGAGCAGGTCGCCCGGGGTGCTGGGGGCGGTGTACCGCGAGCCGGCGAACGCCGGCAGCGGGTGCAGCCCCGCCGGGCGAGGGTCCCCGAACACGCGGTCCCACAGCGCGGCGCCGATCCCGACGACCAGCGTCAGCTCGGCCTCGGGCACGCGGAAGCCGACGGAGCGCTTGAGGCCGCCGGCGTCGGCCATCAGGTCCCGGACCGCGTCCTCGGCGCCCGAGGCGATCGTCACCACCAGGAAGATCGCGGCCTCAGTCGGCGCGCTGACGATCGTCTGGGGCTCGGCCGGCGGCATCGCCGGGACTATGACGGGCGCTTGCGCGCGCTGCGCAGCGCGCGCGGTTGCGGCAGCCGCGTGGTCGCCTCCAGCGACCGCACCGAGGCAGCGAGGCCATCGTGCATCGCGTCGCTCTCGACCTCAGTCAGGTCGCGCACCATGTCGGCCTCGATCGCGTCCATCGAGGCGTCGCACGCCTCGAGGGCCTCGAGGCCCTTGGGGGTCACCGAGGCGCGTAGGACGCGCCGGTTGGCGGGATCGGGCCGGCGGCGGACCAGGCGGCGGCGCTCGAGCGCCGAGACGACGAGGTTCATCGCCTGGGGCGTCACGTACGCCCACCGCGCCAGCTGGGCGCAGGACAGCCCGTCATGATGGCGCAGCACGCTGAGGGTCACATACTCGGTGGTCGTCACCCCGTGATCGCGCACCGACTCGTCGATCCGGGCCCGCAGCAGGCGCTCGACCCGGTAGATGAGATAGCCCAGCCGGGCGGAGCTCCTCGGCTCGAGCTGCAGGGCGGGCGCGGTCGCCGGCTTCACCCGCTCAAGAGTAGTTGATCAGGCGGCGGGGGCAGCGGACGCGCGGGCATCGCGCGCGGCTTGACAAGTTACTTGTCACAGACTAGGTTCGCTGCGTCAATCGCGTCGCCGCGGTGACGCTCGGAGGGAGGGTTGTGACGATGCTTGGAGCGAGTACTTCGCGGGCGCGGGCCGCGCTGGCCGCGACGGTGGCGATGGCCGTCCTGGCAGTGGCCCCGGCCGCCCACGCGGCCGGCCCCGGCCACTACACCGGCACCACCAGCGACGGCGGCGGATGGGTCGCCGACGTCCCCGCCAACTGGAACGGCACCCTGCTGCTCTACAGCCACGGCTACGGGACGCTGGCACCGCAGGATGCGCCCGACGCGACCACCGAAGCGACGCTGCTCGGCATGGGCTACGCCATGGCCGGCTCCGGATATGACCCGAACGGGCCGTTGTGGGCGCTCGGCTCGGCGCTGCCCGACCAGTTCCAGACGCTGTCTGCGGTCGAGCGGTCCGTCCTGCCCCACCGGCCCCGCGATGTGCTGGCGTTGGGCACCTCGATGGGCGGCCTGATCAGCTCGCTCGAGGACCAGGGCTCCAACGGGCGCATCAACGGCGCGCTGAGCACCTGCGGGATCGTCGCCGGCGGCGTCCGGCTCGAGAACTACCAGCTCGACGGCGAGTTCGCCATGAACCAGCTGCTCGCTGCCAGCGAGCCGATTCAGCTGGCCGGCTACACCACCCCGGCGCAGGCGGTGACGGCGGCGGGCCAGCTGCAGGCCCTCGGCGTGCAGGCTCAGACCACGGCGCAGGGGCGGGCGCGGCTCGCCCTGGCCATGGCGTTTCTCAACGTGACCGACTGGGCCCCGGGCATGACGATGCCTTCGCCCAGCGACTACGACGCCCAGGAGGCCGGGCAGTACTTCACCGAGTTCAGCGGCGTGCCGTTCGGGATCATCCCGTTCACGGTCACCGGAACCCAGCAGGTGGATGAGGCCGCGGGCGGCAGCCCCACCTGGGACAAGGGCGTCAACTACGCCGCCCAGCTGGCCCGTTCGCCGTATCTGGGCGAGGTCGAGGCGCTCTACCGCGAGGCCGGGCTCAACCTCGGGGCCGACCTGCGCGAGCTGACCCGCGACGCGAACACCACCGCTGACCCGAAGGCCGTCCGCTGGCTGGAGCAGACCTCGCAGGCCACCGGCCGGCTCCAGGTGCCTGAGCTGGATATGCACACCATCGCCGACGATCTGGTGCCGATCCAGATGGAGAACAACTACCGCCAGGTCGTCGACCGGGCCGGGTCGGGACAGCTCCTGCGCCAGTCCTGGGTCCAGCGCCAGATCCACTGCAACTTCACGCCGTCGGAGCTGGTGGCCGGCGTGCAGGCGATCCAGCGGCGCGTCGACACCGGTCATTGGGGGTCGCTGGCCGATCCGTCGTCGCTGGAGGCGCGGGCCAACGCCATCGACGCCGCGAACGGCGGAACGCTGGGGACCCCGGCGTTCATCGCCTACCAGCCCGGCACGCTGACCGGCGACAACGGGCCGTTGGACCCGTTCACCGACGGCTCCTGGCCGCAGTGGCCGGGGCGGTGACCGGTCTAGTAGAACGCGACCAGAGCGACGTGGGCGCGGGCGGTCTTGCTCGCGCCCCCGCCGCTGACCGGGCTGGCGGCGCCCGTGCCGCCGCTGCTGCTGCTCGTCGCGGTTGAGCTCGGGGTGCTGACGGCGACGACGGTCGCCAGCTGGTTGCCGGCCGCGTGCTGGATGAGGCGGTGCCCGGCGGCCGTCAGCGTGAAGTACAGGTAGCCGAGCTGCCCGGCGCCGAGGGTTCCGGCGGCGCTCTTGGCGATCGTCCTGCCGCCCGCGGTCAGCGCCGTCTTGGTCTGGCAGGGCGCGCCTGAGGCGCAGGCCACGAGCACGCCGCCCACCCAGCCGTTGGACACGAACTCCGTCGTGCCGATGAAGCGGATCTGCGGCGACGAGCTGGTGCTGCGCGCTGGATTGGGGTCCGCGGTGGAGAACGACGTCAGCGTCAGCGGTCGGGTCACGCTTCCCCCGGCGCCATCGCGGATCTTGATCTTGACCGCCAGCTGGTGGTGCTTGGCGTGCTGAAGCAGCGACTGGGCCCTGGCGGTGAGCTGGAAGTAGGTGAGGCCGACGCTGGTCGAGAGGTGCTCGGGCTTGGTCGTGGCCAGCGTGGTGCGGCCGGCCGTGATCGTCGTGCTCAGGACGCACGGCCGGACGTTGAAGCAACCGACCGGCACCGCGCCGAGGCCCTGTCGGGGAGCGAACGCGCCCTGGCCGAAGATGGCCAGGTGGGCGGGGTCGGCCACCGGCGCCGAGGTGGCCATCACCTGACCGCTGGCGTTGAGGGCCTGCACGGCGTAGTAGGAGAAGGCGCTGGTGGTGACGATCGGCAGGTGGGCGCCGTCGGCCGCCGCCGGCCCGACCCAGCCCAGCGCGGTGGGGCTGGAGCCGCCGACGATCTGCCAGGTGCTGATGCCGGGCTCATACAGCCAGCTCGGGGTGAGGTCCACGCTGCCGTCGGGCCCGTTGGACACGGCCAGCGAGGGCGCCGGGGCGGGCGCGGGCGGGGCGACCCCGGGTCCGTTGCCGGCGGCGGCGGTGGCGGCGTCGATGTAGTCGCCGTCGATGTTGATCTTGACCCCGTCGTAGGTCTCGTTGTGCGCGCCCTCGAACTGATGCAGGCGCTGATGGGCGGCCCATTCGGTGCTGGGCACGTTGGGATCGGCGGTGTTCTGCTGGTTGTTCCAATTGGCGATCCAGAGCTCGTCGGGCTCGGCGTATCCGGTGCCGTACTCGGCGACGAGATCCTCCACCCCGGAGTCCGAGCTCGAGTAGACGCCCGAGACGTAGCCGCTGGCGTGCAGCTGAGTGGTCCAGGCCGACAGGAACGCCAGCACCGCGTCGGTGTTCGTCGTGGTCCGGCTGTAGGACTCCATGTCGTCGTAGAGCGGGTTTCCGGGTCCGAGGCCGATCGCCTGGGCCTCAGTGACGGCGTCCTGTGCGGCCGCCGCGCCCTCGCCGGCGGCGGTCGTGGTCGAGCTGGAGATCGCGGCGCACCCGCACGAGTTCGACGGGGCCTGGAGCCCGACGTAGATCGGGATCAGGTGCCAGCCGGCGGCCGACTGCTGGCCGACCCAGGTCGCCGACAGGTTGGGCTGGGAGCAGGCCATGTTGGTGCCGCCGATGTAGACGCCGATCCCTCGATACGGGGATGCGCCCCAGGCCGCCATCTGCGACGGGCTCGGGGTCGAGCAGGCGTCGAACCCCGACCCGGTATAGATCTCGCCCGCCGTCGATGGGGCCGCCGTCACCCGGGCCTGCGCGAACGACCGGCTGGCGCTCCGTGCGTGGGCGACCTCAGACGCGGGGCGCCGCGCCCGGGTGGCGGCGGCGGCGGCGGTCAGCGAGCGCAGCCCCAGCGCGCGCTCGATCAGGGCGGGGTGCCGGTTCCAGGTGGCGGTGACGGTGACGCCGTCGGCGGCGCTGACCAGCTGGAGCTCCTGCGATCGGTTGGCCGCGCCGGGCCCGGCGGGCAGCAGGGCGCGGGCGGCGGCGCCGGAGCGTGCCGGCGAGACGAGGATGGCCTCGGTGCGCCCGGCGGCCGCGGCCGGGCAGATCTGGCTTGCGCTGGGCGTGCCCAGGTAGACGGCGTGCTGGTTGAAGCGCACGCACGCCGTCGACGCGCCCTGGAGGCGGATCACCCGCCACCCGGCCGGCACCGCGACCCGGTAGCCGTGGTAGCGGATGCTGCGGTTGGCCGGCGCGCCGAGCGCGACCGCCGGAAGGGCCGCGATGAGGAGCAGGGCGAGGAGCGCGCAGCGGGCCGGGAGTCCGCGCCGACGGTCCAGGTGTGCAGGCAAGGAAGGGCGCATGGGTCAGGCCACCGCAGCCGGTCCTCGTTGCGGTCGAGGGCCGGATGATGGCGCGTGCCGGCCGACGCGCTGCAAGCCGTCACCCGCCGGGCCAGGGGAGTTTAAGCGCACTCGTCCGTCTGAGCTGGATCTCAGCGACTCGATGATGGATAGAACATCGGCGTGGCGCCAATGTTGCGCAGGTCTGGCGGGCAAGTTGCGTAGGCTCCGCGCGTGAAGTCGTTCGCCTCCGACAACTACGCCGCCGCCCACCCCGACGTGCTGGCCGCGCTGGCCGCCGCCAACGATGGTCACGCGGTCTCCTACGGCGCCGATCCATGGACCGCCCGCGCCGAGCAGATCCTGCGCGGCCACTTCGGCGAGCGCGCTCAGGCGCTGCTGGTGTTCAACGGCTCGGGGGCCAACGTGGTGGCGCTGCGCGCCGCCTGCCGGGCGTGGGAGGCGGTCATCTGCGCCGAGAGCGCCCACGTCAACGTCGACGAGTGCGGCGCCCCCGAGCGAATCGCCGGGGTCAAGCTCCTGACCGCGCCGACGCCCGACGGCAAGCTCACCCCCGACGATGTCCGCGCGCGGGTCACCCGGGTGGGCGACGAGCACGCGGCCCAGGCGCGGCTGGTCACGATCACCCAGAGCACCGAGTTCGGGACCCGCTACACCCCCGAGGAGATCGCCGAGCTGGCCCGGACGGCCCACGACCTGGGGCTGCTTCTGCACGTCGACGGGTCGCGGCTGGCCAACGCGGCGGTCGGACTCGGCTGCGGGCTGGGGGAGATCACGACCGATGTCGGGGTCGACCTGCTCAGCCTGGGCGGGACCAAGAACGGGATGGTGATGGGCGAGGCGGTGGTGTTCCTGGCGCCCGAGCTGGCCGACGGCGCGCGCTACCTGCGTAAGCAGACCCTGCAGCTGGCGTCCAAGGGGCGCTTCCTGGCCGCCCAGTTCGTCGCGATGTTCGAGGGCGACCTGTGGCGGCGCAACGCCGGGCAGGCCAACGCCATGGCGGCCCGGCTGGCCGAGCGGCTCGGGCAGGTCGCCGCCGTGCGGATCACCCAGCGCGTGCAGGCCAACGGGGTGTTCGCCGTGATGCCGGCCGCCGCGGCTGACAGCGTGCGGGCGTCGTGGCCGTTCTACAACTGGGACGAGACCATCGGCGAGGTCCGCCTGATGTGCTCATGGGACACGACGGCCGACGAGGTCGACGCGTTCTCCGCGGCGGTGGCCGCCGCGGTCGAGGGCTAGGCGGCCTTCAGCTCGGGCTGGAGCTCCGGCCCGCAGCCGCGCACGTCGTCGACCAGCTGCGTCGCCGTGATCTGCTCCCAGCGACCGCTCTCCACCAGGACGTCGCAGAGGCGCTCCATGTCCTCGAGGGCCTCGAGGGCGGCGATGTCCTCGGCGAGGCCGGCGCTGAAGATCAGGTTGTCAGCGGCGACCCGGATCCGATCCTGCTCAGCGGGGAGGAGCTTGGCCGGGCCGAGCTCCGCCAGGGTGTGCATGACGCGTCGGTAGGCCTGGGTTCGAGTGGGGCTCATGAGGACTCCGTCCTGACACGAAATGGAATATTCGTCCATGTTGTCGGCATTCGGACGGTGGGGCTTTAGCCCTCCGTCCAAGGATCGTGGCGCGGTGTTCTCCCCTAAGGCTAGTCAGGGCCGCTCGGTGGTGAAGCGGTTCTCGATCCGCCCGATGCCCCCGATCTCGACCACGGCGACGTCGCCGTCGCTCATCAGCAGCGGCGGCTCGCGACGGAAGCCGACGCCCGCCGGGGTGCCGGTGAAGATGACGTCGCCCGGCGCCAGCGCGGTGAACTCCGAGATCACGCTGATCAGGGTCGGGATGGGGAAGATGAGCAGCTCGGTCGAGGCCTCCTGAACCTGCTGGCCGTTGACGGTCGTGCGCAGCGTCAGCCTGCCCGGGTCGGGGACCTCGTCGGGGGTGACCAGCGCCGGGCCGAGCGGCGTGCTCGCCTCCCAGGCCTTGCCCTGGAGCCACTGGTGGGTCTTGTACTGGTAGTCGCGCATGGTCACGTCGTTGGCGACGGTGTAGCCGCCGACGTACTCCAGGGCGCGGTCGACGGGCACCCGCCGGGCCCGGTCGCCGATGACGACCGCGAGCTCTCCCTCGTAGTCGACCGCCTCGGACTCCGGCGGGCAGGGGATGGGGTCATACGGCCCGGTCAGCGAGCTGGCGAACTTGGTGAATAGCACCGGATAGTCCGACTCCTCCCGGTGGGTCTCCTCGATGTGGGCGCGGTAATTCAGCCCCACGCAGATGACCTTGCCCGGCGCCGGGATCACCGGCCGCAGGCTCGCCTCCGCCAGCGGAAACGCGGCATCGCGGTCCAGCGGCGGGTCGCGCAGCACCTCGGTCGGGGTCAGCGCCCCGAGCTGCGCGATGTCAGTGAGCGGGACCGCGAGCTCGTCTTCGATCGCGACCGCCGCCGGCTTCCCGTCCCGTACAACCGAGGCAAAGCGCATGCGTGGACCTTTCTGCTCAGGGCGTGAGCTGCGCAGTATTACCCGGGGCGTCAGCGGGGGCGGGCCGGTGGGTGGGCGGGCGGCCGGGGGCGGGCCGCTGGGCGGCCGGGCGGCGGGGGCGTGCGCCGGGACCGGACGCTTCAAGACGGCGAGCCATCGAGCGGGATCCGCGAGTGGTCGGCCGCACGCGGCGTCGGCAAACGTCCCAATGGAGGGCGGTCGACGGTTGGGTGGGGCGTTTGCCGTCGTGAGGACGGCAAACGCCCCTGGCGTCTCCGCGGGCGGGTTGGTTGGGACGTTTGCCGACGCCGCCGGGACCGTCGCTGCCCTCGATGGCCCGCCGTTGTTTCGCATGACGGCCACCGATCGTGTGGCCGCAAGCCCGCCGCGTCAGCCGGCGACACCCGCCCCCGGCGACACGCGCCGCCGGCGACACGCGCCGCCGGCGACACCCGCCCCAGGCGACACCCGCCCCCGGCGACACCCGGCCCCCGGCGACACCCGCCGCCGGCGACACCCGCCCCCGGCGACACCCGGCCCCCGGCGGCCCGCAGGCGCTCAGTGATGCAGGCGCGCGACGCCCGCGAACGGGGACTGCAGCAGCGAGAAGCGCGGGCCGTTGACGGTGCGGACCCAGTTGTGGGCCAGCATGACCGCGTACGCGGGCCAGTAGACGCCGGTGGGAGGGGCGCCGGGGACGCACTGGCCGCCGCTGCCGCCCGGGTTGGAGAACCAGAGCAGGCCGTCGGTCTCGGCGTAGGCGGTGGGCTGGGCGACGGCGTTGAGGACCGAGAGGGGGCCCAGACCGCGGCCGGGCGGGTTGCAGAGGACCTCGTTGCCCTGCTTGACGCGATTGTGGGGGCGCAGCGGGCCGCGGCCGTTCTCGCCGGTGTTGACGATGAAGTGGGCACCCCCGAGCATGCGGGAGATCTGCTGCCCGTAGTGGATCTCGGTCGAGGTCCAGTCGAAGTGGGTCGAGTTGACGAAGAAGCCCTGGGCCTGGGCGACGCCGGCCCCGCGCAGGAACGCGGCCTGCCGGCGGGCGGGCGCGGCGTCGGCGGCGCCGCCGTCGAGGTAGACGAGCACGTGGGGATCAGCCTCGAGCACGGAGATGGCGTACTTGAGCTCGGCGTCCCGAACGGCCAGCTGGGCGTGGGTGAGGCAGGGCGCGGTGATCAGCGAGTCGAGCTCCAGGAAGAAGACGACGTGGAAGTTGCCGATCCCCTGGGCCACCTGCTGCATGAAGTTGTCGTAGCGGGTCTGGACCGCCGGCGTGGCGGTGTAGCCGCAGCGTTCGTGGACCAGGTTGTAGGTCGACAGCATCACGGTCGTGCCCGGCTGCTGGATCTGGGTGCCCTCGAGGTAGTGGGACACCTGCCCGGCGATGTTGCCGGTCATGTTCCACATGTAGAAGCGGTGGGCGCCGGGCTCGGACGCGATGTCGCCGAGCAGCGCGGCCCAGGCGGGCTTGGAGTGCGCGTAGTGGTGCTCGGCCTGGGCGGCTCCCGAGCTGGGGTCGACGTAGAGAGGGGCGCCGGCCAGCGGATTCCCGGTCAGCGGCGTGGCCACGCCCAGCGGGTTGGCCGGGTCGCGCGGCGCGATCGGGTCGTCGTGGAGGATCGTGACCGGCGAGTTGTTGTTGGGGCCGATGCTGTCGGGCCACGAGCCGTAGAGGTAGGCCAGCGCGTGGACGGGGGTCGAGTCGATCCCCTCGTCGATGATCTTGACGTTGAAGGTGTAGGTGCTCTGGCCGGGCCCGAAGACGACGTACTGATTGTTGATGGCGTCGAAGTCGATGCCGTTCTGGGCGTCCTGCTGCTTGACCCCGTAGCCGACGTGCTCCTCGCCGCTGAGGTCGCCGGTGCGCTCGATGGTGATCGTCAGGTAGCCCTGGTCCTCGTGGGCGGTGTAGGCGGGCTGGTCGAGCTCGACGCTGCCCGGGCTGCTCGCGGCGTCGCGGGCGACGGCGGCGTGGGCGACCGACGGCAGCGCGCAGGTGAGCGCGAGGCCGGCGAGGGCGAGGACGGGCTTGATGCGACGGGCAAGCAGGCTCATTGGGCTCCGGAGGGCGAGTAAGAGTGCACGTCGCAAATCGGCAGCTGCCGCGATCGTTTGATTGGCTGTGTCCGAACTTCGACACACGACGGCGTTGAATGTCAGAAAAATGACTCGAGGATGCGCATGCGGGTAGCGGTGGTCGGTGGTGGGATCCTCGGCCTGGCCACCGCGCGGCTGCTGACGGCGTCGCGGCCCGGCGACGAGGTGATCGTGCTGGAGAAGGAGGCCGCCCTGGCCCGCCACCAGACCGGCCACAACAGCGGCGTGGTCCACGCTGGGCTCTACTACGCGCCGGGATCGCTCAAGGCGCGGCTGTGCACCCGCGGTCGCGAGCTCATGCAGGCGTTCTGCGCGCAGAAGGGCGTGACCTATGACGAATGCGGCAAGGTGGTCGTCGCCACCAGCGAGCGCCAGCTCGAGCCGCTGCGTCGCCTGTCCCAGCGGGCGGCGACCAACGGCGTGCCCGGGGTGCGGTGGCTGGAGGGCGCCGAGCTGAGCGCGGTCGAGCCCTACACCACGGGCGTGGCCGCGCTGCATTCGCCGCGCACGGCGATCGTCGACTTCGTGGCCGTGGCCAACGCCATGGCCGCCGACGTGACCGCCGCCGGCGGGCAGATCCGCACCGGCACCGCGGTGGCCCGGATCAACGGCGACGGCACGGGTCCGCGGATCCACCTGCGCTCCGGCGAGATGATCGCGGCCGATCGGGTGATCGTGTGCGCCGGCCTGCACGCGGACCGGCTGGCGCGCGCGTCGGGCGAGGACCCCGAGCCGAGGATCGTCCCGTTTCGCGGCGAGTACTACGCGCTGGCTCCCGATCGCACCCATCTGGTGCGGGGGCTGATCTATCCGGTGCCCGATCCGACGCTGCCGTTTCTGGGCGTCCACCTGACCCGCCGGTTCGACGGCTCGGTGTGGCTGGGCCCGAACGCGGTCCTGGCGACCGCGCTCGAGGGCTACCGGCGCAGCACGGTGAGCTGGCGAGAGCTGCTCGAGACGCTGAGCTGGCCCGGCACGGCGCGGATGATGCGCCGCCACTGGCGGGCCGGTGCCGGCGAGCTGTACCGCTCCGCCCGCAAGCGGGCGTTCATCTCCGAGCTGCAGCGCTACGTGCCCGAGCTCCAGGTTCAGGACGCGGTCCCGGCGCCGGCCGGCGTCCGGGCCCAGGCGGTCGACCGGGACGGGTCGCTGGTCGATGACTTCCGGCTCGGCGTGACCCGCAACGTCGTGTGGGTGCGCAACGCCCCGTCGCCGGCCGCCACCTCCTCGCTGGCCATCGCCGAGGAGCTGGTCAGCCGCATGCCGGCCTGACGCGGCGAGCGCGAGGGCTTACCGTACGCCCGCACGGGTATCCCTAGGGCGGTGATACCCCCGCCGCACCCGACGTCATGACGATCGTGGCCCTGTCCGCCGCCTACGGTGCCGCCGGCAGCCAGATCGGGCCGGCGCTGGCCGAGCGCCTGGGCGCGCCGTTCGTCGACCGTGGCATCGCCCTGGCCGTGGCCGAGCGCCTCGACGTTCCCGTCCGGGAGGCGCTGGACCAGGAGGAGCCTGCCGGCCAGGGTCTGCTCGAGCGCCTGCTGTCCGGATTCGTCGGCGCCTACACCGGTGCGCCGGCCCCGCTTCCCGACGACGCCGCCACCGCCGAGGACTTTCACCATGCCTCGCGCGACGCGCTGCTGTCGCAGGCGGCGACCGGCGCCGGAGTCATCCTGGGCCGCGGTGCGGTGGCCGCGCTGCGCACCAACCCCAACGTGCTCCGCGTCCGCCTGACGGCGTCCGACGAGGCGCGAATCGAGCACGCGATGCGCGTCCGCGAGCTCGACCGCGACACCGCCGAACGGACGCTGCGGGCGCTGGACCGCGCGCACGCCGACTACCTGCGCCAGTTCTACGACGTTGACATCAACGACCCCACCCTCTATCACCTGGCGATCGACTCGACGGCGTTCGAGGTGGACGACTGCGTCAGGATGATCGCGCTCGCCGCCGCGGCGCTGACCTCGGGCCGGCAGGGCTAGGGCGCGACGGCCGCCCCACTCTCCGGTTCATGTCACAGTTATGACGACCACGGCCCCAGCCGACCGGCAGCTCGAAGCTCGGAGGACGTCCATGACCGCCAGGCCCCGACGCGTGCGGGTAGCGGAAGCGCTCCCTGAGGTCATCGAGCACCTCGAGCCAGTTCAGCAGGAGCTGGCCCGGCGCCAGTTGATCGCCGATCTGCTGGTGCTCAAGACCGGCCCGTGGACACCCAGCGTGTCACTGAGCCCGCCCGGTCATCTGGGCTTGCTCGTGCTGGAGGGGCTGCTCAGCCGCGACGTCGTGCTCGACCGGCCGCTGGCCAGCGAGCTGGTGGGTCGCGGCGACCTGCTGCGACCCGGCGACCGCGACGGCGAGGGCGCGCCGATCCCGTTCGAGATCTCGTGGACGGTGCTGCACACGGCGCGGGTCGCGGTGCTCGATCCCGGCTTCACGCGGGTGTTGGGCCAGTGGCCGGCGGCGGTCGAGGGGGTGCTGCGAGGAGCATGGAACCGCGCCCACTCGCTGGCGATCACGCTGGCGGTCTCGAATCTGCGCCGGGTCGATCTCCGGTTGCTGGTGCTGCTGTGGCACCTGGCGGACCGGTGGGGCCGGGTGACGCCCGACGGCGTCGTCGTGCCGCTCAGGCTGACCCACGAGACGCTGGCGCGACTCGTCGGGGCCCAGCGGCCGTCGGTGACGACCGCGCTGCGCCAGCTGGAGGAGGAGGGGCGCCTGCGCCGGACCGCGGATCGGGCCTGGCTGCTCCAGGGCGAGCCGCCGGATGCGCTCGCCCGCCAGCAGCTCGGCGCGGCGGTCGGCTGAGCGTCGCCGACCACCGCAAATCGCGCACATTGCTGAGCGGTTTGTGAGTGCGAGCCCGGATCAGCTTGCACCGGTGATTGGACCCATGCGCTCCTGGGTAGTAAGCCCCCGGCCTGTTAGCCATAGGCCCTCTCCTCCCTCGGGAATGGCGGGTGGGTACGGCGTCGGCGGCACCTCGCCTGCCCGCCCGCTTCCCCCGATGGGACCGATATTCAAGTCGTATCCGGGGACTCCGGGTGTTGCTGCGCCCGCTGGATCTCCGCCGGCTACTTGCTGCGCCCGCTGGATTTCCGCCGGCTAGCGCGTCGCGCCGGCGCTCGAGGCGCTCGAGGCGATCGGGTGCGCCGACGCCGCGGTATGCGAGGAGGTGCCAGGGTCGGCGAGCGCGATGCAGACCGCGCACACCAGGATGGCGGCGAGGGCCCACATCGTGCGGGTGAAGAGGCGGTTCAAGCGCCCCCAGTCGGCAAATAGCAGCGGATTCATGGTCGCTCGCCGATGAGCTACCCGACCCGTGTGGGCCGCAATCCGGAGCGTCAGATCGCTGTCAGCAGCGGTCCGCGATGAGCACATTAGGCGCCCCCAAACGGTTTGCACGCTGACAATCGGCGGCCACTGAGAGCGAGGATTTGACGCCGGAGCGTTGGGGGAGGCCCAGAGGGGGAAGAACCTCAGTGGAGCCTGCTCAGCGACAGAGTGCGCGGCAGGTGTGTGGTGGGTCGAAACGGCAGGCGATCGCGGAGCGGTTTTCTGACGGGCCTCGTAGAACAGCCCGAAACAAGGAGACGCGATGCTTACGCAAGCGCAGTCCGGCGTATTACATGCAACGGGCACGATTCACGCCCCCGAGACCAATGCCCTTGCCGCGCGCTGGCGAGACGAGGGCGACGAGCAGGCCCGGGACGAGCTCTTCGCCCGGTTTCTGCCGCTGGCCCGCAAGCTGGCCGCGCGCTACTCCAATCCGCACGAGCCGCTCGAGGATCTCGTCCAGGTCGCGTCGCTGGGCCTGCTCGGCGCCATCGACCGGTTCGACCCCGACCGCGGCGTGCGTTTTCCGGCGTTCGCGATCCCGACGATCCTCGGCGAGCTGAAGCGCTACTTCCGCAACACGGGCTGGTCCGCCCACGTCCCACGGGGAGCGCAGGAGATGGCACTGCGCGTCGAGCGCGCCGCCCGGCAGATCACCGCCCAGACCGGGCGCCATCCGCGCATCGAGGAACTGGCCGAGTATCTGGAGGTGAGCGCCGAGGACGTGCTCGCCGGGCTCGACGCCGGAACCGCGCATTACTCGGTCTCCCTCGACGCGCCGGTCAACGGCGCCGAGGACGAGGAGCCTGACACGCTGGGCGACAGCCTCGGGGGCGAGGATGACAGCTACGGCCTGGTCGAGGCGACGATGTCGCTGGGCGTGGCCATGACCCGGCTGCCCTATCTCGAGCGCCAGGCCCTGTCGCTGCGGCTCGGGCACGACATGAAGCAGACCGACATCGCACGCGAGCTCGGCTGCTCGCAGATGCAGGTCTCGCGGCTGCTGCGTCGCGCCGCCGCCAAGCTGCGCGAGATGACCGATCCCGACTGCGGGGAGCGGGCGGCGATCACCCCGAGTGAGGGCGCGGGCGGCGCTCAGTCTCCGGTGAGCGCCGTGAGCTCGCGCAGCAGGGCGTCCATGCCGGCGATCTCGTAAAAGCGGCGTTGGCGTCCGGCGCCGCCGCGGCGCTGGAGGATGCCCGGCAGCAGCTCGAGCTGATCCGCGCAGCCCAGCTCGGCGGCGTGGCGCCGGGCGATCGCCAACGCGTCGTCGAGGAGCTCCGGCACCGGCCGCAGCCGCCCGTCGGCGTCGGGGAGCCGGGCCTCGGTACCGAACCGGGCCGCGCGGAACAGAGCCTCCTCGATCAATTCGGGCCCGACGTCAGTCGCCGGCTCGGCCACGGCGTCGGCCGCATCGCGGGCCAGGCAGTGAGTCAGCGCGACGATGGCCGCCTCGTCGTCCGGCGATGCCTGGGCGTCGAGCGCGCGAATCTCGACGGTGCCCAGCCGTGGATGGGGTCGCAGCTTCCACCAGAACCAGGTGTAGTCGGCGACGTCAGCGGCTCGGGTGAGCAGCTCGGCCAGGGCGCAGAAGTCGTCGAAGTCCGCCAGCGCCCGGGGCACCCCCGATCGCGGCCAGCTGCGGAGGGTCACCTCGCGCGCGGAGGCCAGGCCGGTGTCGCGGCCGTGGCGAAACGGCGAGTTGGCGGCCAGCGCCTGGAGGAGCGGCAGGTGCTGGCGCAGGCGGTTGAACACCCGGATCGCCGTCCCGGCGTCGGGCATGCCGACGTGGATGTGCAGGCCGGCCACCGGCGTCACCGCGGCGTCACCCAGCAGGTCGCGGATGCGCTCGTAGCGCTCGGAATCGGTGATCTCCGCCTCGCCTTCCAACGCTGACGGGTGAGTCCCGGTGCCCATCAGCCCCGCGCCGGTCGCCCGCACCGCCCGCCGCATCGCCGCCAGGTCGTCGATCGCGGCGCCGGCGTCGCCGCACACGCCGGTGATCAGCTCCACCTGGCACGCGTGCAGCTCGGGTTTGACGGTGCCGGTCGTCTCGCCGACGCGGTCGACCACCGCCGCCGAGGAGTTGCTCTGGCGCCCGGTCACCGGGTCGACGAGGAACAGCTCCTCCTCGACCCCGATCGAGAACGGGCGGCTCGAGCCGAAGCGATGGCTGCTGGTCTCGGCCACTCTGGGCCGCCCTACCCCGGGCGCCCCGCGGCAAACGCCGCCGGCCCGGCGGCAGACGCCGCCGCGGCGGCAGACGCCGCGCTCAGGCGCTGTCGCCGGCCGGCGTCAGCTGGGCCGGGCGTCGCGCCGCGCGCCGCCCGCACACCCGGTGCAGGAGCAGCAGCGTGCCGATGTAGATGACGCAGTCGCCGACGCTCAGCACGTTGGGGAGCGGCCCCGGCCACGGGATGATGTCGCCCAGGAACGGCAGCAGCGGATGCGACAGCGCCGCCGAGTTCTGGAACCCGGTCCCGATGTGCAGCCCGGCCAGGCGCTGCGCGCTCAGCGACGCCGGCATCACACCGCCGTTGACGACGATGGCCAGCGCGTTGCAGAACGCGCCCAGCCCGATCAGCTTGACCCCGGGCACGCGCCGGTTGAACCACAGGAACAGGCCGATGAGGACGTAGGTGGCGATGTGGATCACCTTGTGCAGCGTCGGGTTGCCGCCCGGGAGGATGGTCACGATGACGACCTGGAGGGCCAGCGCGAGCACCGGTACCCAGGTGCCCTGGACGCGGAGGTCGGCCAGGCGGCTGAGCTTGCCGCCGGTCAGCGGCACGGACAGCAGGCACAGGACAGCGAGGGCGATCAGGATCATGCTGCCTGCCCGATCGCGCGCTCGAAGCCGGCCATGGTGCGGAAGTCCAGGAGCCAGCGGGTGGCGTCGGCGCCGGCCAGTGGATGGCTGATGGCGTAGCCCTGGGCGGCGTCGCAGCCGAGCGCCTCCAGCTCGGGCAGCATCGACCAGTCCTCGACGCCCTCGGCGACCGCGCGCAGCTTGAGGTGGTGGGCCAGGTCGATGGTCGAGTTGACGATGATCTTCTCGCTGGAGCCGGCCGACATGCGGGTGACGAACGAGCGGTCGATCTTGACCTCGGAGACCGGCAGATCGGCCAGGTAGGCCAGCGACGAGTAGCCGGTGCCGAAGTCGTCGATCGAGATCTCGCAGCCGAGCGCGTCGAGCTCGCGCAGCACCGTCCGCGCCGTCACCGGGTCCGACATCAGGGCGCTCTCGGTGACCTCGAGCTTGAGCCGCTCGGGGGCGACGCCGGCGCGGCGCAGCGCGGCCAGCACCTGCTCGGTGAAGGTGTGGTCGACCAGGACCTGGGCCGAGATGTTGACCGCCACGCTCAGATCCAGGCCGAGGGCGTGCCAGTCCGCGACCTGGAGCAGCGCGATCTCCATGACGCGCTGGGTCAGCGGCTTGATCAGGTTGGTGGCCTCGGCCATCCGCACGAACGAGCTGGGCGGCAGCACGCCGAGGCGGGGATGGTCCCAGCGCACCAGCGCCTCGACGGCCAGCACCTCGCGGGTGCGCAGGTCGAGCTCGGGCTGGTACCAGAGCACGATCTCCTCGGTGTCGACGGCGGTGCGCAGCTCGGCGGTCAGCGCCAGCTTGGCCGGGCTGTGGTGATCGTGGCGCTCGTCGTAGAGGGCGACGTCGGACCGGGTCTCCTTGGCGCGGTACATCGCCACGTCGGCCTTCTGGAGCAGGGTCTCGACGCCGTGGCCGTGGTCGGGGAACAACGCGATGCCGACGCTCGCCTGGACGTCGACCACCATCTCCTCGAGCTCGAACGGGTCGCGCAGCGCGTCGGCGAGCCGGTGGGCGAGCTTGAGGGCTTCCTGGGGATCGCCGCCGGGGCTGATGACGGCGAACTCGTCGCCACCCAGCCGGGCGATCTGGCCGACGGTGCCGATGACGTCGTTGAAGCGCTGCGCGACCTGGATGAGCAGAAGGTCGCCGTAGCGGTGGCCAAGGGTGTCGTTGACCTCCTTGAAGCGGTCGAGGTCCATCAGCAGGATCGACGCCGGGACGGTGTCGTCCTCGATCGCCGCGGTCATCTTCTCGTGAAATGCCGTCCGGTTGGGCAGGGCGGTGAGCGAGTCGTGGCGAGCGGCGTGCTCGCTGCGGGCGGTCTGCGAGACCGAGTTGTACATGGCGACGATCGGCGCCAGGCAGAGCGGGACGATGGCCACGGTGTAGGCGGCGGCGGCCAGCACCATCGGCGACACCAGGAGCACGACGCCGCCGGTGATGACGACGAACGACAGGTTGTTGCGGAAGTAGCGGAGCACCGGCACGTTCTGGTACATCGCCACCGCGGTGCCGACCACCCAGGCGTTGACGAGGAAGAAGGCGCCGGCCGCGAGGAGCATCGCCGGGAGCTGGCGGCTGGAGAAGGGGTGGAGCACGTCCAGGCGCGGCGAGACCGAGACGGCCTTGATGACCAGCCAGGCGGCGGCCATCGACAGCGTGTACTGGCCGAGGTTGAAGCGGGTGCGCCACCAGGGCTTGCCCGAGGTGACGTCCTGGACGACGGAGGCGACGCCCTGCGCGATGAGCGCGGGGCCCAGTCCGCCCACCAACAGCATGGCCATGGCGAACGCGGCGGAGAGGGTCAGCGTCTCGTCGTCGCCGCGACGGGGAATCTTGATCGGCAGCATCTCGCCAAGGACGACCCCGACGCAGAGGATGCCGAACGTCACCGGGTCATCGGTGATGTACCGGAGGTGGGCGTCGCCGACAAGCAACACCATCGCCAGACAACCGGCGAGGAAGACAAACTCGCAATAGAGCCTGACTGATCGAATGCGCATCGCTCTCACCCCGAAGAAGAACCCGATCCTCGGGGAACGCCCTCCCGGTGGCGGGAGGGCGTCCCCGAAACCTGGATCAGAACTTCAGGCCGGCTCCGGAAGCGATCGCGACGGTGGCGATGGCGGCGAGCGTGGTGCAGGCCTGGTAGACACGGAACTTCTTCATGGGGTTCCCTCCTTGGAAACGGCCCCGATCCGTTTTCGGGGCGTGAGGCGTACAGGATCGGTTCTCGCGGTGGCGCCGATGAGCAATGCGGACGAAAGTTGGACAAACACGCGCAATTTGACACCGTCATCTCGGTCATCCGGCCAGGCCGACGGGGCCGGGACGGCGTCGAGATGACGTCGCGGCCCGAGTTCGTGTTCGGGTACGGCTCGCTGGCGGCGCGCCTGGAGCCCGCTCCGACGCGCGAGATCCGTCCGCACGGGTTCGTCGCGGAGCTGTCCGGCGCGCGCCGCACCTGGGGCGTGGCGATGGACAACCGCCGCGACCTGCCCGGCTACAAGTACTACACCGACGCCGCCGGCCGCCGGCCCGCGGTGTTCGTCGCCTATCTGGACCTGCTCCCGTCCGACGCGAGGGTCAACGGCGTGTGCCTGCCGGTCGACGCCGCGATCCTGCCCGCGCTGGACCGGCGCGAGCGCAACTACGGGCGGGTCGACGTGTCCGACCGCGTCGACGCGGGCGGGGCGCGGGTGTGGGCCTACGTCGGCACCGACGAGGCGCGCGAGCGCCTGGCCGAGGGCCTTCGGAGCGCGACCGCGGTGATCGACGCCGGTTACGTACGCGCGGTCGAGGGGGCATTCGCCGCGCTGGGAGCCGACGAGCACCGCGCCTGCCGGCCCTCGCTGGATCCGGCCGGGCTCCCGGTCGTCGAGCTCGTGCGCCGCGAGCTGCCCTGAGCGCTCGCCAGATCGGAGCGGTCAGGCGGAGTCGGTGTCGTCCACATCACGGGCGTCGACCTCGATCACCCCGGGCAGGTCGTTGATCGTGCCCGCCAGCGGGCCGACGCGCGGCTGGCCCGACAGCTCCAGGTTGACCGCCACCGCCGGCGCGCCGTGGGCCTCTCGACCGAGGTGGCGGGCGTCGACCCGGAGGATCGAGAACCCGGCGTCGGTGCAGGCGGCCAGCACGTCGCGGAGGATCCCGCGGCCGTCCTCGTAGATGACTCGCAGCCCGAAGCTCACGTAGCGCGACCGGGGGAGGGCGCGGGCGGCGTAGGGATAGAGGAATACGACCACGAAGTGCCCGAGGGTGGCCACCACGGCCAGGATGACCAGGCCCGCGCCGCACGCCATCCCGATCGCCGCCGTCATCCAGACGATCGCGGCGGTGGTCAGGCCCCGGACAGCGTCCTGGCGGACGAAGATGAGCCCGCCGCCGATGAAGCCCACTCCGGTGACGATCTGCGCGGCGACCCGGGACGGGTCGAGCACCACGCGGCTGCCGAGCACGTCGCTGAATCCGTACTTGGAGACCAGGACCAGCAGGGCGGCGCCGAACCCGACCAGGGCGTGGGTGCGCAGGCCGGCCGACTTCTGGCGCCACTCGCGCTCCAGGCCGATCAGCGACGACAGGACGAAGGCCAGCGCCAGCTCGCCCACCTGCTTGAGGCCCTGACCGCTGGGCACCATCGCCGCCACGGCGACATGACCGATCGGGACGGACATGCCGTTAGTTTCGCCGCGACCGGGGACGCCCCTTGCTCAGCGGGCCGCCTGGGTAGCCTTGAGGGGCGGACGGGACGGACTACGAGCAAGGGAGTCAGCCGATGGATCGCAAGTGGTGGACGCTGATCGCCGTATGCGTGGGCACGTTCATGCTGCTGCTCGACGTGACGATCGTCAACGTCGCCCTCCCGGCCATCCAGGTCTCCCTGAAGGCCAGCTTCAGCGACCTGCAGTGGGTGGTCGACGCGTACGCGCTGATGCTGGCGGCGCTGCTGTTGACCACCGGCTCGCTGGCGGACCTGTTCGGCCGCCGGCGGCTGTTCGTGATCGGCCTGGTCATCTTCAGCCTCAGCTCCCTGCTGTCCGGGCTGGCGGCGACGCCGCTGTGGCTCAACCTCGCCCGCGGCGCCCAGGGCGTCGGGGCGGCGGCCATGTTCTCCACCTCGCTGGCGTTGCTGGGCAGCGCCTTCCAGGGGCGCGAGCGTGGCACGGCGTTCGGCGTGTGGGGCGCGATCACGGGACTGGCGGTGGCCATCGGCCCGGTGGTCGGCGGCGCGCTGACCAGCGGCCTGTCGTGGCGCTGGATCTTCCTGGTCAACTTCCCGATCGGCGTCGCCGGCGTGATCATCTCCATCCTGCGCGTCGACGAGTCGCGCCAGCCGGGCGCCCACCGGCCCGACGTGATCGGCGTGATCACGTTCAGCGGCTCGCTGGGAGCGCTGGTCTACGCGCTGATCAAGGGCAACGCCAAGGGGTGGGGCTCGACGGTCATCCTGGCCTGCCTGATCGGCGCCGTGGTGCTGATGGCGTTGTTCCTGCTCGCGGAGGTGCTCCAGGGCGACGACGCCATGTTCGACCTCAGGCTGTTTCGCAAGCCGACGTTCACCGGCGGCTCGATCGCGGCGTTCGCCCTCTCGGCGGGGCTGTTCGCGCTGTTTCTGTACCTGACGCTCTACATGCAGGACATCCTGCGCTACTCGGCGTTCCAGACCGGCCTGCGGTTCCTGGTGCTGTCGGGCGGGATCCTGCTGACCTCGACGCTCGCCGGACGGCTGACCGCGGTGGTCCCGATCCGGTTCCTGATCGCCCCCGGTCTGGTCATGGTCGGGATCGGGCTGCTGCTCATGCGCGGGCTGACCGAGGCGTCGGGCTGGACCCATCTCATCCCCGGGTTCATCATCGCCGGCGCCGGCACCGGGCTGATCAACCCGCCGCTGGCCTCGACGGCGATCGGCGTGGTCACCCCCGACCGCGCCGGGATGGCCAGCGGCATCAACTCCACCTTCCGCCAGATCGGCATCGCCACCGGGATCGCCGGTCTGGGCGCGATCTTCTCCCACTCCGTGCGCACCCACATCGTGGCGTTGCTGACCGGCGGCGGCTCGCCGGTGCCGGCCCACGCCGCCGGGGCGCTGGCCGCGGCGGTGGCCCAGGGCGGCGGCGCGTCGTCCGGGCTGTCGTCGCTGCCGCCGTCCGCCCGCGCGCTCGCGGTCCACGCGGTCCGGGCGAGCTTCGTCACCGCGCTCAACGAGATCTTCCTGGTGGGGGCGATCCTGTCGCTGGTCGCGGCCGTCCTGTCGCTGGTGCTCATCCGCAGCCGCGACTTCGAGGTCGGGGCGGCTCGTACCGGCGCCGGCCGCCCGCCGGCCGCCGCCGAGCCGGCGACTCAGGTCTCGACGCCGGTGAGCTGAGCGCAGGCGGCCAGCGGGCCGTCGGCCGGGCCGGTGATGAAGATCCGGCTCACGCCCATTGGGCGACGAAGAAGTCCCGTAGCACCCCGGCCATGATCTCCGGGGGCACGCCGTGGGCGACCCCGTCGATGATCCGCCACTCCCCGTCGGCCACCGCGGCGGCGACCGCCTTGACCGCCGCAAGCGCCCAGGGGGCGCTGAGACCGCCCGCGGTCGCCAGCACCGGGCTGGCGATCCGGCTCAGCCGTTCGGTGGGCACGACCCCCTCGTTGACCAGACGGATGTCATTGGGGAGGGTCGGGGCCATCAGGACCATGTGCGGCCAGGCGGGCGAGTGCTTGATCTCGGCGACCTCCTCCTCGGAGGCGCCGGTGTTGCGCAGAAACTCCTCGGCGACCTCGGCCTGGTGTCCCTCGGCCGCCTCCTTCGCGAACCGGTCAGCGGTCTGCGACGACGTCGACGGGCCGCGGATGTAGGGCGGCTCGTGCACGACGAGACCGCGCATCCCCATTCCGGCGGCGGCGGCCTCGAGCGCCAGCGCGCCGCCGGACGAGTGGCCGAACACGAACGGCTGGCCGCCGGTCTCATCGGCGACCGCCGCGAGGTCCTCGGCCTCGTGCAGCGTGGTGTAGACGTCGTTGTTGTCGCTGTCGCCGCGGCCCCGGCGGTCGTAGCGATAGACGGTGAAGTCGTGGTCCAGCGCCGCCGCCAGCTCCCGGCCGGACGTGCGGTCGCTGAAGGCGCCGTTGACGATGACCAGGGCGGGTCCGCGCCCGGAGAACTCGTACGCGATGGCGCTGCCGTCGGCTGAGCTGACCGTCTCCATGGGACCTACATTCTGAACACGCCGTAGCGAACATCGCTCAGTGGCGCGTTGGCGGCGGCCGAGAGGGCCAGCCCGAGGACGTCGCGGGTGTCGCGCGGATCGATCACGCCGTCGTCCCACAGGCGCGCGGTGGCGTAATAGGGGTGGCCCTGGCGCTCGTACTGCTCGCGCAGCTGCGCGCCGACCTCCGGCTGCCCCACCTCGGTCATCACGGTCGCCGCCTGCTCGCCGCCCATCACGCTGATCCGGGCGCCCGGCCACATCCACAGCATCCGCGGCGAGTAGGCCCGACCGCACATGCCGTAGTTGCCGGCGCCGAACGAGCCCCCCAGGATCACGGTCAGCTTGGGCACGCGCGCGGTGGAGACCGCGGTGACCATCTTCGCGCCGTGCTTGGCGATGCCACCGGCCTCGTAGTCGCGCCCGACCATGAACCCGGTGATGTTCTGCAGGAACACCAGCGGGATCTGCCGCTGGTCGCAGAGCTCGATGAAGTGGGCGCCCTTGAGCGCGGACTCGGAGAACAGGATCCCGTTGTTGGCCAGGATGCCGACGGGGTGGCCATGGATGTGGGCGAAGCCGGTCACCAGCGTCGGGCCGTAGAGCTCCTTGAACTCGTTCCAGCGGCTGGCGTCGACGATGCGGGCGATGACCTCGCGGGCGTCGTAGGGCTTGCGCAGGTCCGCGGAGACGACGCCCAGGAGCTGGTCGGGGTCGACGGCCGGCGGCTCAGTGGGCCGGCGCTCCCAGGGATACGATCCCCGCCCACCCGCGCGCGGCGCCAGGGTGGCCACGATGTCGCGGACGATCTCGAGCGCGTGGGCGTCGTCGCTGGCCAGGTGATCGGTGACGCCGGAGGTGCGCGAGTGCAGTTCGCCGCCGCCCAGCTCCTCGGCGGTGACCTCCTCGCCGGTGGCCGCCTTCACCAGCGGCGGCCCGCCCAGGAAGATGGTGCCCTCGTCGCGGACGATGACCGTCTCGTCGCTCATCGCGGGCACGTACGCGCCGCCGGCGGTGCACGAGCCCATGACCGAGGCGATCTGGGGGATGCCCTGGGCCGACATCGTGGCCTGGTTGAAGAAGATCCGGCCGAAGTGCTCCCGGTCGGGGAACACCTCGTCCTGGCGGGGCAGGAACGCGCCGCCGGAGTCGACCAGGTAGATGCACGGCAGCCGGTTGTGCAGCGCGATCTCCTGCGCGCGCAGGTGCTTCTTGACCGTCATCGGGTAGTACGTGCCGCCCTTGACGGTGGCGTCGTTGGCGACGATCACGCACTCGCGTCCGCTGACGCGGCCGATGCCGGTGATGATCCCCGCGCCGGGCGCCTCGTCGTCGTACAGGCCATGCGCGGCCAGGGCCGAGCACTCCAGGAACGGCGCTCCCGGATCCAGCAGCCGGTCGACCCGCTCGCGGGGCAGCAGCTTGCCGCGGCCGACGTGGCGCTCCCGGGCGCGCTCGCCGCCGCCGGCGGCCACGCGCTCGAGCTGGGCGTTGAGGTCGTCGACGAGCGCTCGGTTGGCCTTCTGGTTGGCGCGGAACTCCTCGGACCCGGGGCTGATGTGGCTGCGCAGGATCGGCATTTCAGTCCGTCGCCCTGACCCGGGCCAGCGGCTGGTCGATGGCCACCCGGTCACCCACGGCCACGCTGAGCTCGGTCAGCTCGCCGTCGAGGGGGGCGGTCAGCACCAGCTCCATCTTCATCGACTCGAGCACCACCAGCGGGTCGCCGGCCGCCACCGTGTCGCCCGTGGCGGCGTGGACGAGCAGCACCTGGCCCGGCATCGGGGCGCGCACATCGCCGTCGGCGAGGGTGGCGTCGCCCAGTGCGGCGCGGCCCGCCGGTCGCACCGCCCAGGCCGAGCCGCCGTGTCCGATCCAGGTCACGTCGCCGTCGCGCGCGAGCAGCCATTCGCCCCGGCCCTCGATCGCAAAGCGGCCGCCGCCCAGCGGGCTCACCATGTCCACGTACTCGGGCGCCACGGTGACGTCCAGCGGCTCGCCACCGCCGACCGACAGGCGCCAGTGCGACGCGACGCGCACACCGCCCAGGCGCCAACCGTCGACACGGTCAAACGGATCGCCGCCGTCGCGGGCGTGCGCGGCGCGTTCGGCCAGGATGAGCATGGCGGCGGAGACCGCCACGCCCTCGTCGCCCATCGGGCCGTCCGGGACGCCGCGACGGTCGATGAGCCCGGTGTCGAGCTCCCCGGCGCGGACCCGGTCGTCGGCGAGCAGGCCGCGCAGGTAGCGGGTCGTGGTCGTGACACCGAGGACGGTGAAGCCCGCGAGCGCGCGCTCGAGCCGGGCCAGCGCCTGGGCGCGGTCGGCCCCGTGGGCGATGACCTTGGCCAGCAGCGAGTCATAGCTCGTGTCCACGGTCGTGCCGGGCTCGATCGCGTCGTCGACGCGCACGACGTCGGTCTCGGCGGGGCGGGCGTAGGCGAGCACGGGGCCCGCAGCGGGCAGGAAGTCGCGCGCGGCATCCTCGGCGGTCACTCTGACCTCGATCGCGTGGCCGTCCAGCGCGACGTCGTCCTGGCTGATCGGCAGCGGCTCGCCGGCGGCGACGCGCAGCTGGAGCTCCACCAGGTCGAGGCCGGTGACCATCTCGGTGACGGGGTGCTCGACCTGCAGGCGGGCGTTCATCTCCAGGAAGTAGTGCTCGGCCGGGTTGGCGAAGTCGGCGATGAACTCGACCGTGCCGGCGTTGACGTAGCCGGCGGCCTGGCTCAGGGCCACGGCCTCGGCGCCGAGCGCGGCGCGCAGTTCGGGCGAGACGACGGGGGAGGGGGACTCCTCCATCACCTTCTGGTGACGGCGCTGGAGCGAGCACTCTCGCTCGCCCAGGTGCAGCACCCTGCCGTGGGTGTCGGCGATGATCTGGACCTCGAGATGCCGGGCCCGCGGCAGGAGGCGCTCGATGAACACCCGGTCGTCGCCGAAGCCGGCCCGGGCCTCGCGGCGGGCTGAGGTCAGCGCGGCGTCGAGGTCCTCGGGGCGTTCCACAACGCGCATGCCGCGCCCGCCGCCCCCCGCGGCGGCCTTGACCAGGAGCGGATAGATGTCGCGCCCGTCCGCCTCCCGCGCCGCGGCCTCAGTGAAGCTCGGAACCACCGGCAGGCCGGCGCGGGCGGCCGCCTCCTTGGCGCGGAGCTTGTCGCCCATGAGCTCGCCAGCCTCGGGCGGAGGGCCGATGAATGTCACCCCGGCCTCAGCGCAGGCGCGGGCGAGGGCCGGGTTCTCCGACAGGAAACCGTAGCCGGGGTGAAGTGCCTGGGCGTCCCACTGTCCGCATGCGGCCAGGATCGCGTCGATGTCCAGGTACGACGGGATCTGCACGGCGCAGACGGCCTCGCGCACGTGGGGGGCGTGGCGGTCGGCGGCGGTGTAGACGGCCACCGAACCGATGCCCAGGCGGTCCAGTGTGCGGATCACCCGACGGGCGATCTCCCCGCGGTTGGCGATCAGGACCGCGTCGAACATCACTGGACCTGGTGGGCCCAGCGGTGCCAGTCGATCGGTCCGGCCACCAGGGTGTGGCTGCCCAGCGGTCGGCCCAGGTGATACTGGACGGCCCGGGCGCAGCCGATGAGCGCCGGCAGGTCGATGCCGGTGTCGATGCCCATCTCGTGCAGCATCGAGACGACGTCCTCGGTGGCGACGTTACCGGTCGCCCCGGGCGGCACCGGGCAGCCGCCCAGCTCGCCGAAGCTCGCCTCGAACGAGTCGATGCCGGCCTCGAGCGCGGCGTAGACGTTGGCCAGCCCCTGGCCGCGGGTGTTGTGGAAGTGGGCGGTCAGCTCGACGCCGGGCAGCCGGTCGCGGGCGTCGGCGATGAAGGCCCGGACCTGGCGGGGGTTGGCCATCCCGGTCGTGTCGCCGAAGCCCATCTCCTGGGCGCCGGCGCGGACCAGGCGCTGGGCGATCTCGAACACCCGCTCGGGCGGGACGGTGCCCTCGTAGGGGCACCCGAACGCCACGCTGATGACCGCCTCACAGCGCAGGCCGGCCTCGCGGGCGCGGCCCAGGACGCGCTCGAGGCCGGTGAGCGACTCGCTCATCGTGCGGTTGACGTTGTGGAGGTTGTGGCTCTCGGACGCGGACATGAACACGTTGACCTCGTCGAAGTGCTCGCGCATCGGCAGGGCGTGGTCGAGCCCGCGCTCGTTGGGGATCAGCACCGAGCGGCTGACCGTGTCCGGGATGTCGACGGCCTCGAGGACCTCGATGGCGTCGGCCAGCTGGGGGATCACGTCGGGTCGGACGAAGCTCGTGAGCTCCAGCCGGCGCAGGCCGGTGCGGGCCAGCGCGTCGATCAGCTTGACCTTGGTGGCCGTGGGTATGACCTCGGGCTCGTTCTGGAACCCGTCGCGCGGGCCGACCTCACGGATCCGCGCCGCGGTGGGGAGCTCAGGGCCGGCGTCGGTGGCGCTCATCGGTCCGGGCTCAGGCTCCGAGGGCGCGGGCGATGACCATCTGCTGGATCTCGTCGGTGCCCTCGCCGATCGTCAGGATCTTGGCGTCGCGGTAGAAGCGGCACACCGGGTACTCCTCGATGTAGCCGTAGCCGCCGTGGATCTGAACCGCCTCGTCGGCCGCCTTGACCGCCAGCCGGCCGGTCTTGAGCTTGGCCTGGGCGGCCACCAGCGAGAACGGCTTGCGCTGGTCCTTGAGCCAGGCGGCGTGGTAGGTGAGCAGGCGGGCGGCGGCGATCTCGGTCGCGATGTCAGCGAGCTTGGCCTGGATCGCCTGGAACTTGGAGATCGGTTTGCCGAACGCCCGGCGCTCCCTGGCGTAGGCCAGCGCCTGGTCCAGCGCGCCCTGGGCCAGCCCGACGCCCATGGCGGCGACGCCGATGCGGCCGATGTCGAGCACCTGGAGGAACTGGTGAAAGCCCTTGCCGCGAAGGCCGAGCAGGTTCTGCTCCGGGACCCGGCAGTCGGTGAAGCTGAGCGGCCGGGTGTCCGACGCGTTCCAGCCCATCTTGCGATACGGCGCGGCCTGCTCGTAGCCGGGGGTGCCGTTGGGGACGATCAGGTTAGAGATCTCCTCGTCGCCGGTCCGGGCGGTGATGCAGACGACGCCGGAGATGTCGGTGCCGGCGTTGGTGATGAATTGCTTGGCGCCGTCGATCACCCAGTCGCCGTCCTGCAGGCGGGCGCGGGTCCGGGTGTTGCCGGCGTCGGAGCCGGCCTCGGGCTCGGTCAGCCCGAACGCGCCGAGGATCTCGCCGCTGCACAGGCGGGGCAGCCACTCGGCGCGCTGCTCGTCTGAGCCGAACAGATAGATCGGCTGGGTGCCCAGCGACGTGTGGGCGCACAGGGTGATGGCGACGCTCGAGTCGGCTCGGGTGAGCTCCTCGACGGCGATCGCGTACTGGAGGCTGGTGCCGCCGGCGCCGCCGACCTCCTCGGGAAACGGGATCCCCATCCAGCCGAGGCCGGCCATCTTGGCGACGATCTCGTAGGGGAAGGCGTGGGTGCGGTCGAGCTCCTCGGCGGCGGGCGCCACCTCGGCCTGCGCGAACTCCCGCACGGTTCGCCGCAGCAGCTCGGTCTGGTCATCGAGGGCGAAGTCCATGGCGGCAACTATAACGAACTGGTGTTCAAAGTCCGAATGGATATTCGGTAGAGTGCAGCATCGTGTCAGCCCGACCCACCCGCCCGGCGCTCCGCGAGCGCTACGACCGCCGTCAGCAGCAGGTCGTCTACCAGGCCGCCAAGGCGTTCGCCAAGCGCGGCTATGACCAGACGACGATGCAGGAGCTGGCGGCGACGATGGGCCTGGCCACCGGTGCGCTGTATCACTACTTCGGCGGCAAGGAGGAGCTGCTCACCGCCATCTGTGATCAGCTGATGGAGCCGTTGCTCGAGCAGACCACCGAGCTGCTGGCGGCCGATCAGCCGGCCGAGGCGCAACTGCGGGCGCTGGTGTGCCTGTGGGTGGCCCACGTCGTCGAGCATCGCGACCACATGCTCGTCTTCCAGCAGGAGCGCCACCTGATCGAGTCCGGCGAGCGCTGGCGCAAGGTGCGGGCCAGCCGCAAGGCGTTCGAGCGCCTGGTCGCCGACGCGCTGGGGCGCTGCCGGGTGCGGGGCGAGCAGCGGCTGGCCCTGCTGGCGCTGCTGGGCATGGTCAACCACACCGCCCAGTGGTACCGGCCGCGGGGGCCGCTCGTTCCTGAGGAGATCGCCGACGGGTACGTCGCGCTGCTGCTGGCCGGCTCAGGCGGCTGACTCGCGGGCTCAGGCGGCTGACGCCGTCTTGCCCGGGTTGAAGATCCCGTCGGGGTCCAGGGCGCGCTTGACCGCCCGCATCATCTCGACGGCGGCGGACCCGTGTTCTTCGATCAGGAAGCGGACCTTGCCGTAGCCGACCCCGTGCTCGCCGGTGCAGGTGCCGTCGCGCTCCAGGGCGCGGCGGATCAGCCGGGCGTGGAACGCCTCGCCGCGGTCGACGTCGGCGGGGTCGGCGGGGTCGACGAGCAGGATGGTGTGGAAGTTGCCGTCGCCGACGTGGCCCACGATCGACGCCGTCAGCCCGTGCTCGGCGATGTCGGCCTGGGTGGCCTCGATGCAGTCGGCCAGCGCCGAGATCGGCACGCACACATCGGTGGTCAGCGCCCCGCTGCCCGGCCGCATCGCTCGGGTGGCCTCCATCGCCCGGTGGCGGGCGTGCCAGAGCCGGCGCCGCTGCGTCTCGTCGGACGCCCAGGCGAAGTCGCTGCCGCCGAACTCGGCGGCGATCGCGGCGGTGTCGCGGGCCTGGGCCTCGACATCGGCCTCCGACGTGCCGTGGAACTCGATGAACAGGGTCGGCGCCAGCGCGAACGACGTCTGGTCGAAGCGGTTGATCGCCTCGATCTGGCGCTCGTCGGCGAGCTCGATGCGGGCCACCGGGATGCCGTACTGGCCCACCTGGACCACGCACTGCACCGCCGCGTGCAGCGACGGGAAGGTGCACTGGGCCGCGGCCATCGCCTCCGGGGTGGGGTGCAGGCGCAGCGTCGCCTCGCAGATCAACCCCAGCGTCCCCTCCGAGCCGATCATCAGCCGGGTCAGGTCATAGCCGGCCGAGGACTTGCGCGCCCGCGAGTGGGTCCGCACCACCTCGCCGCGGGCATCGATCACGGTCAGGCCCAGGACGTTCTCGCGCATCGCCCCGTAGCGGACGGTCGTCGTCCCCGACGCGCCGGTCGCGACCATCCCGCCGATGGTGGCGTCGGCACCCGGGTCCACGGAGAAGAACACGCCCTCGGGAAGCAACCGCGCGTCGAGCGCCCGCCGGGTCACGCCGGCTTCGACCACCACGTCGAGGTCGGTGATCGACAGCTGCGCGATCCGGTTCATCTCCCGCATGTCGACGGAGATCCCGCCGGCCAGTGCGGCGACGTGGCCCTCCAGCGAGGTGCCGGCGCCGAACGGGATGAGCGGCAGCCGGTGCGCGGCCGCGACCCGGACGATGCCCGCGGCCTCCTGCACGCTGCGCGGCCAGACGACCATGTCCGGTCGCGCCTCGGGGTGGAAGGACTCGTCGTGGCCGTGCTGGGAGAGATCGTCGGCCCCGGTGCGGACCCGGTCCGCGCCCAGCAGGTCGGCCAGGGCCCGGTGGCCGGCGTCGACCGCCGCGGGCGCCGGACGCGGGACGGTGGGTGCGGCCGTCGCGGACATGGCGACAGCTTCGCAGACGCGTCCGGTCAGACGTGGCCGGCGGCCGTCCGGTCAGACGTGGCCCGCGGCCGTCAGGCGCGCGGGCAGCTCGGCCGCCCACCGCCCGAGGCGACCGGCGGCGGCGGCGAACGCCCCCTCGACCTTCAGCCAGCCGGCGGCGTCCTGCCACGTCGGCGTCTCGTCGGTCACGGCCACCACGAGCTCGGTGTCGCCCCCGGTCCGGACCAAGGTCAGCCCTCGCCAGTTGCCCAGGGCGCTGACGCACTCCAGCTCAGCGAGCCGCCATTCCCGCGCCGGGCGGGGGTCGTCGCCGAGCACCCGCGCCCACCGGTCAGTCACGTGCAGCGCGCCCGCCGCGGACGGATGGCCCAGCCCGGCGGCCCGGGTGCCGTGCAGCTCGATGGCGAAGCGCTCGCCGGCAGCGGTCGGCGGCGCCGGGCGGCCGTTGCTCCTCGCCTCGAGCTCGCCGCGCTCGAACCGCGGGCGCCACACCTCGAGCTCGTCGAGCACTCGCTGGAGCGAGACCGGGAGGTCGATCGGGACCGCGGAGGTCACGCCGGCAGCTCGCTGATCGCGGGGTACAGGGCCTGGTAGCGGGCGCGATGCCGGGCGTAGGCGTCGACCCACTCGGGCACCGGATCGACGCGCCCGGTGGCGTGGACGCCGATCTCCGCCGCCGTCCGGGCGTCGCTGAACACGCCGCCGGCGACGCCGCCGAGCAGGGCGGCGCCGTAGGCCGCGCCGGCCCCCGAAGCGGTGCGTTCGAGCGGCAGCTCGAGAATGGACGCCAGGATTGTCAGCCAGAGGTCAGAGCGCGCGCCTCCGCCGGAGACGCGGGCGAACGCCGGCCGCGGCCCATCGGCGGCGATCAGGTCCAGGCCGTCGCGCAGGGCGTAGCCGACGCCTTCGAGGACCGCCCGGACCAGCGCGCCGCGATCGTGGCGCAGCCCCAGGCCGACGAACGCGGCGCGGACGTCGCTGTCGGGATAGGGGGTGCGCTCGCCCGACAGGTAGGGCGCGAACGCCAGCCCCTCGACCCCGGGCGACCAGGCGGCCGCCTGCTCGAGCAGGGCCGGGATGTCGTCGGCCGCCTCCAGCGCATCGGCCAGCCAGCTCAGCGCACCCGCCGCCGACAGGATCACCCCCATGACATGCCAGATGTCAGGCAGTGCGTGGCAGAAGGCGTGCAGCCGGCCCTGCGGGTCCGGGGTGTAGGCATCGCGCGCGGCGAAGATGACGCCGCTGGTCCCCAGCACGAGCGAGGCGGGGCTGTCGTCGCCGACGACCCCGACGCCGAGCGCGCCGGCGGCCTGATCGCCGGCGCCGGCCGCGACCGGTACCCCGTCGGACGTCGTGCCGCTGACCGCGGGCGACTCGTGGACCGTCGGCAGCCAGGCGGGATCGGCGCCGAACGCCTCGATCAGCTCGGGGCTCCAGCGCCGCGCGGCGACGTCGAGCAGCAGCGTGCCCGAGGCGTCGGACACGTCGGTGGCCAGTTCGCCGGTGAGGCGGAGGCGGACGTAGTCCTTGGGCAGCAGCACGTGGGCGATCCGGCGATGGACGTCGGGCTCGTTGTCCGCGAGCCACATCAGCTTGGGCGCGGTGAAGCCGGCCAGCGCCCGGTTGCCGCTGAGCGCGACCAGACGCTCGATCCCGAGCTGGTGTTCGATCCGTGATGCCTGCGGCTGGCTGCGGCCGTCGTTCCAGAGGATGGCGGGGCGCAGGGGCCGGTCGTCGGCGCCGAGCGCGACCAGCCCGTGCATCTGGCCGGTGAGCCCGATGCCGTCCGCGCGGTCGCCGCCGAGGGTGGTCAGCACGTCCTGCGCGGCGGTCCACCAGTCCTCGGGGTTCTGCTCGGACCAGCCGGGATGCGGCATCGACACCGGATAGCCACGCTCGACCTCGGCCAGCAGGGCGCCGTCCTCATCGATCGCCACGCCCTTGGCCGACGAGGTCCCGACGTCGATCCCGATGATCCGCGCGGTGCTCACGCCTGGCGCCCGTACCATTCGCGGCGCTCGCCGCTGTCCCCATCCCTCATTCTGTCTAATCTTAGACAAAACTCGAGGACGAAAGCGACACCACCCCCATGACCTCAGACCAGCAGTCGCCCGCCCCGCGGTTCACCTTCGGGCTGTGGACCGTCGGCAATCCCGGCCGCGATCCGTTCGGCGAGCCCACCCGTCCGCCCCGCGACCCCGTCGACACCGTGCACAAGCTGGCCGACGCCGGCGCCTGGGGCGTCAGCCTCCACGACAACGATCTCGTCCCCTACGGCACGCCGCCGGCGCAGCGCGACCGGATCGTCGCCGCGTTCAAGGCCGCGCTGGAGGAGCGGGGGTTGGGCGTCGGCATGGCGACGACCAACCTGTTCACGCATCCGGCGTTCAAGGATGGCGCGTTCACCTCCAACGACCGGGGAGTACGGCGGGCGGCGATCGGCAAGGCGATGCTCTCGATCGACCTCGGAGCCGAGCTGGGCGCCGAGGTCTACGACTTCTGGGGCGGGCGCGAGGGCACCGAGGTGGGCACGGCCAAGGATCCGCGCGACGCGCTGGAGCGCTACCGCGAGGCGATCAACGTCCTCGCCGACTACGTCGTGGAACAGGGCTATGACCTGCGCTTCGCGATCGAGCCCAAGCCCAACGAGCCGCGCGGCGACATCTTCCTGCCGACGGTTGGCCACGCCCTGCACTTCATCTCGATGCTCGACCGGCCCGAGATGGTCGGGGTCAACCCGGAGGTGGCCCACGAGACGATGGCCGGCCTGTCGTTCATGCACGGGGTCGGGCAGGCGCTGTGGGCGGGCAAGCTGTTCCACATCGATCTCAACGGCCAGCGCATCGGCCGCTACGACCAGGACTTCCGGTTCGGCGCCGAGGATCTCAAGGAGGCCTTCCACCTGGTGCGGCTGCTGGAGCGCGCCGGCTACGCCGGGCCGCGCCACTTCGACGCCCACCCGTACCGCAACGAGAACGAGGAGGGCGTGTGGGCGTTCGCCCGCGGCTGCATGCGCACCTACACGGCCCTCGCCGAGAGGGCGCGGCACTTCGACTCGCTGCCGGAGGTCCAGGAGGCGCTGGCGGCGGCCTCGGCGCCGCAGCTCGGCGAGGCGTCCACCGCGGGCGTGGGGGAGGCCGACGCGCTCAAGTCCCAGGCGGGCGAGCTCGACGCGCTGGCGCAGCGCGGCTACCACAACGAGGCGCTGGACCAGCTGGTGGTCGAGGTGCTGCTCGGGGTGCGATGAGCGGATGACCGCGTCGCTCGGTCCGCGTGAGCGCAGTGCCCTGCGGGTGCTGGACTTCCTCTTCCGGGAGGGCCCGGCCAACCGCGTCGACGTGGTCCGCGGGACCGATCTGTCGCGGGCGACCGTGTCCAAGCTGGTCGGCGAGCTGCAGGCCCAGGGGCTGGTGTCCGAGCAGCGCGAGCCGGTGACGGTCGCGGGGCGGTCCGGGCGGTCCGGGCGGCCGCCGACGCTGCTGGCGCTCAACCCCGAGCGCGGCGCCTTTGGCGGCGTGGACTTCGGGCACAGCTCGGTACGGGTGGCGATCGCCGACCTGGCGGGCGCGCTGATCGCCGAGTCGCGCACCGAGCTCGACGTCGACAACGAGGCCGAGCGGGCGATCGCGGTGGCGGTGGAGGGACTGAGCGCTCTGGTCACGCGGGCCAAGCTGCCGCGCCACCGGCTACTCGGCGTCGGCGCCGCCATCTCGGCGCCCGTCCGGCGCGACAGCGGGAGCCTGGCCGCCGCCGGAATCCTGCCCGGCTGGGACGCGATCTCGCTGCGGGGCGAGCTGGAGCGGCGGCTCGGGGTGCCCGTGCACGTCGGCAACGACGCCAACCTGGGCGCGCTGGCCGAGGTTCGCACCGGCGCCGCCCGCGGGGCCGCCAACGTCGTCTACCTGATGCTCTCCTCGGGCATCGGCGGCGGCCTGGTGCTCGACGGCGCGCTGTTCACCGGCCACAGCGGGATGACCGGCGAGCTCGGCCACATCCCGGTCGACGCCGACGGCGTGCTGTGCCGCTGCGGCAATCGCGGCTGCCTGGAGACCGTCGCCGGGGCCCAGCGGCTGCTCGAGGACCTGCGGCCCGCGCTCGGGGGTGCGGTCACGCTGGACGAGGCGGCTTCGCTGGCCCGGGAGGGCGACGCGCTGTGCGCCGGGCGCTTCGCCGCGGCCGGGATCGCCGCGGGCCGGGTGGCCGGCGCGATCGCCAACGTCGTCAACCCGGAGCTGGTCATCGTCGGCGGCGAGCTGATCGTGGCCGGCGACCTGCTGGTCGACGCCGTCCGCGAGGGGCTGACGCAGACCGCGATCCCGGCGGTGCGCGCCGACGTCCGGGTGGTGGCCGCCACCCTCGGCGACCGGGCCGAGCTGCTGGGCGCGATCGGGCTGGCGATCGCCGAGGCCGACATCGCGGCGGTGGCGCGGGCGGCATAGTCCGGGGGCCTTGGGAGGAGAGGATCGGTCTACGGGGCCGTTGCGGTGTCCCTCGACCCTCCGTTTGCCGACATACCTGGTGAGCGCTCAATGGTTCGGCGCCAGTGTGCCCAGCGGCGGGTCGAGTTCCGCCAGACCTGGGTTTGCGATCGAGGTTTGGCGGCGTTTGCGCGCCGATCGGCCTCCGTTACGTGGGAAGCGGGACAAACCAGGTGGGCGCTTCAACGTTTGTGCGCGGATCGACGCCTGGCGTCGGTTGAGGGACAAACCGTTCCAAGCGATCAAGGTTTGTCACGTTTTCCACGCTGTACGGGAACTTCGCCCTGGAAGTCCGGTCACACGGACGACGAGGCGGCGGCCACCGCCTCGGCGATCGCGTCGGCCACCATCTGCGACCCGTGGGCGCCCCAGGCGATCGTGTAGTGGTTGACGTCGGGCACCGGGATCGCCCGGCGCCGCCGCGGGTCTGCGGCCGCCCAGCGCTCCACGAGGGTCAGCGGCTGCATCGGGTTGGGGTCGTCGACCATGCCTCGGGGGGCGCACAGCAGCACGGCGGGCACGGTCAGCCGCTCGGCGTCGGGATCGCCGAACAGGTCCAGGCCGTCGTCGCGGACGACCTCGGGGTTGACCGAGGAGCGAAGCTGGGGCGGCTCGCCGGCGAGGTCGTGGGTGGCGTACTCCTCGAGGTCGCCGGCGTCGATGTCCGCGGTGGCCACCGCCGGATGGGCCCGCCACCAGTCCACGTAGGCGGCCGGGTCCGGGAACGTCATCCGCAGGCGGGCCAGCGTGGGGCCGAGGAAGTCGGCCATGAACCGCTCCGGGTCGACGTCGCGGCTCTCGGGGATGGTGAGGCCGCCGTCGACCAGGATCAGGCGGTCGACCCGGTCGGGCCGGCGCACCGCCAGCCGGGCGGCGATGTAGGCGCCGAGCGAGTGTCCGGTCACCACCGCCCGCTCCAGGCCGACGTGGTCGAGCACGGCGAGCATGTCCGCGACATGGGCGTCGAGCCCGAACGGCGGCGGCAGCTCGCTGCTGCGCCCCCGGCCCCGCAGGTCGACGGCGATCAGCGCGGCCCGGTCGCCGAGCGCGCGCGCGACCGCCAGCCAGGTGCGGCTGGTCGAGGTGATGCCGTGGATGGCCAGCACCAGCGGTGCGTCGGGGCGCTGCGCGCCGAGGCGGAACGTCGCCAGCCGGCCGCCGGCGACCTCGACGTCGACGCGCTCGGTCATCGCCGCATCAGGTCCCGCGCCTCCGCTCCCGGGGGCGCCTCTGCGTCATCGCGGCTGACCGCCTCGCCCGGCGTCGCCTGGCGGACCCAGGGCCGGGCCACCGCCAGCCAGGCGACGGCGCCGGCCAGCAGCGTGGCGCACAGGATCCACCCCAGCGCGGTGGTGGCCACGCCGACGTACTTCAGGCCCGAGGCGAAGATCGCGAAGGCGATCGCGGGGCGGACGTAGCGATCGGGGACGGTGGAGGAGAGCAGCGATCCGATCAGCACGGCGGGGACGCTACCGATGATCAACGACCCGGTCACCGACAGCTCGACGTGGCCGAAGGCCAGCGCGCCTAGCGCCGCCGCCAGGGTCAACGGGACGGCCTGGACGAGATCGGTGCCCACCAGCTGGTTGGCTCCCAGCCGGGGGTAGATGAACAGCAGGGCGACGATCATCAGCGAGCCCGAGCCCACGCTGGTCATGCCGACGATCACCCCGCCGACGACCCCCACCGCCACCGTCAGCAGCGGCCGGGGGGTCACCTGCGAGACGTAGGCCGTGCGGTGCTGCCCCGCGCGGCGGTCGAGTCCGAAGCGCAGCGCCATGGCCGCGGCGCCGATCAGCAAGGCCGCGCCCAGGAGCTCCTGAATCGTGGTCTCCGCCGAGTTGGCGTTGCCGAGGAGGTGCAGGAGATAGGCGCCGAGGAAGGCGGCGGGGACCGAGCCCAGGACCATCCAGCCCACCAGGCGGTAGTTGACCGTTCCGGCGCGGGCGTGGACCGCCGCCCCGAACGGGCGCATCACCACCGCGGCGACCAGGTCGCTGGAGATGGCGGTGGACGGCTTGACGGAGAACAGCAGGATGAGCATCGGCGTCATCAGGGCGCCGCCCCCGGCGCCGGTCATGCCCACCAGCAGGCCGATGATCGCGCTGCCGAGAACGATGTAAGGGTCGATGTGCAACGGGTCCGCCTGCCGGTGAGGGTCGGGCTAGCGCCGCGTCAAGTCAGGCCGGCCGCCGGTCTGGGCTCCGGCCACCGCCGGGTCGACGCCGAGGTGCTTGCCGGGTGCCGGGCCCGTCAACAGCCACCCGTCGTTGACGGCGCGCACCAGGCCCTGGCGGCTCAGCTCCGACAGGGCGCTGGTCACCGTCGGTCGGCGGGCCGCCACCAGATCGGCCAGCACGGTGTGGGTCAGTCGCAGCGGGACGACGACGCCGTCGCTGCGGACTCGGCCCCACCGGCCGGCGAGGTGCCAGAACAGCAGGTGCAGGCGGACGTCCACGCGCGCCTGGTGGACGATCGCCATGTTGACGGCGAGCTGGCGCGACCGCTGGACGGACCGGCCGAAGAGGCGGCCGGCGACCTGGGGGAAACGGGTCAGGTGGCGGGCGAACCGCTCATCGAGGACGGCCACCCGCGAGCGCTCGAGGACCAGCCACTCGACGGTGAGCGGGAGGGTGGAGTTGTCGGGCTCGCCCTGAAGCGAGCGCAGGACATCGCCCTCGCCGACCAGCTCGGCGCCGAAGCGGTCGTCGATCCCGACCCGGTGCAGCATCACGCCCTCGAGCACGAGCAGCCCGATGCCGCCGTCATCGATCGGGATCGCGCGGCCGGCCCAGGCGCCGGTCGGGATCCGGACCTCGCGCGCCACCAGCGTGTCGACCGCCTGGGCGCGGCGGCCGGGCTCGATCGTCTCCGCCAGGTCAGGATCCTCGCGCAGCACCCAACAGACGTTTGCCGACGTGCTCACGTGACTCACCGCCGCCACCCCGTCAGATCCCCCCGCCGGACTCGCCGGACCCGGCGGGCACCGCGGCGGGCTCGCGGACGAGGCGGGTGAGGGCGACGCTCACCTCGCGCGGGCGCTCGATCGGCGACATGTGGCCGGTGTCCTCGAGCTCGATCAGCCCGGCGGGCTGGGGAAGCTCGGCGGCGATCCGGCGGGAGTGCGCCGGCGGAGTCAGCCGATCGTGGTCGCCCGCGATCACCAGCGTCGGGACGGTCAGTCGCCCGACGGCGTCCCACAGGTCCATCTCTGAGAGGACCACTCCGACGGCCGCGCGCACGTCCGGCGGCGTGGCGACGAGCATGTGCTCGTAGAACGCGACCTGGCCGCGGGTGGCGTCGGGGCCGAACGCGATGTGGCGGATGATCGACTCCTGCGCCGGGGTCGAGAATGCCGGCACCGGCGCGCGGGACCCGAGCACCGCCCGGCTCGCCCACGGGTGGTTGGCCCACTTGGCCAGGGCGCCGAACAGGAGATGTCCCGAGGCGAGATCGCCGAACCCGGTGTTGACCAGCGCCGCCGCGCGGATCCGGGCCGCGACGTCGTGACGCCGGGCCCACGCGGCGATCGACATCGCCCCCAGGGAATGGCCGGCCACGGTGGCCCGCTCGCCCTCGGGGGTGACGGCCGCCAGGACCGCCTCCACGTCCTCGCCGAAGCGATCGAGCGAATAATCGCCGTCGGCCGCGGGGGCGCTGCGGCCGTGACCGCGCAGGTCGTAGGCGACCGGGCGCAGGCCGCGGTCGGTCAGCCGGCGGATGACCGGGCCCCAGAAGCTCAGCTGCTCAGTCCAGCCGTGGCCGAGCACGACGGTCGGGTCACCCTCGGCGCCGAACGCCTCGGCATGCAGTTCGGTGCCGTCGACGGACGCGATCGCCAGCGGCCGGCCGCCTAGCGGGGCGCTCAGCGCGACGTAGTCCGGATCGTGCGCAAGCGTATGCAGATGGCGGCGCTGCAGGGCCGCGGCCGCAGCCACGCCGCCGAGCGCGGCGGTGGCGGCGAACGCCGTGCGAGGGCCGATCCGGGGTCGCCGGCGTGCAGACATCGGCCTAACTTACTCGTCCGGTCTCGACGGTGACACCGTCAGGAGAGACCGCACGTTCTCGCCCACCCCCGGCTTGGGGGGTGGCCGCTCGCCCGAGCGGGGGGGTCCGAATCGACCCGGCCCGCGCCCGCGCTGGCCCGCGGTCTACGATTCCCGCCGTGCGCATTGGGATCCTCACGGGCGGCGGGGACTGCCCGGGCCTGAACGCCGTGATCCGCGCGGTGGTCCGCAAGGGCATCGACGGCTACGACGATCGGCTGATCGGGTTCCGCGACGGCTGGCGGGGGCCGCTGGAGGACGTCGCCGAGGAGCTGACGCTCGAGTCCACCCGCGGGATCCTGCCCCGGGGCGGCACGATCCTGGGCTCCAGCCGCACCAACATCTTCAAGCGTCCCGACGGTGTCGACCAGGTCCGTGCCACCTTCGAACGCCACGGTCTGGACGGGCTGATCGCGATCGGCGGCGAGGACACGCTGGGCGCGGCCAGCCGCCTGTTCGACGAGGGCCTCAACGTGATCGGCGTGCCCAAGACGATCGACAACGATCTGGGCGCGACCGACGTCACGTTCGGCTTCGACACCGCGCTGCACGTCGCCACCGAGGCGATCGACCGGCTGCACACCACCGCGGAGAGCCATCACCGCAACCTGGTGGTCGAGGTGATGGGACGCAGCGCGGGCTGGATCGCACTGCACTCCGGGCTGGCCGGCGGCGCCGACGTGATCCTCATCCCCGAACTGCCCTTCGACATCGACGACGTGTGCCGGCTGATCAACCGCCGCCACGCCCGCGGCCGCTACTTCGCGATCGTCGTGGTTGCCGAGGGGGCGACTCCCAAGGAGGGCACGCTCCGCCTGGCCACCGGATCGGTCGACGAGTTCGGGCATCCGCGCCTGGGCGGGATCGGTCAGGTGCTCGAACGCGAGATCGAGGAGCGCACCGGCTTTGAGACGCGGACCACGGTGCTCGGGCACGTGCAGCGGGGGGGCACGCCGACGGCGTTCGATCGCGTGCTGGCCACCCGTCTGGGCCTGGCGGCGATCGACGCCGCCCACGGCGGCCAGTGGGGGATGATGACCTCGCTGCGGGCCACCCAGATCGGGCTCGTGTCGCTCAAGGAGGCCACCGCGGAGGTGCGGCGGGTGCCGGTCGAGGAATACGAGCGCTACGGCGTTCTGTTCGGCTGATCGCGGAGAGCTTCCGCCACCGCGACGAATTCACACGAACATCGTTTGCTTGCGGGGAGATCCGTCTATTCTCAGATGTAACGGCCGCTGCGCGGGCGGGAACGTCGACGGTGGCGGCCAGTCATCCAGCCAAAGGAGCTCAGCACGATGAGCACAACTGAAGCCACCAACGTCAACGCGAGACTGAAGTCGCTGGTCGAGGCCGGCGTGAGCCCGTGGCTGGATTACCTCCAGCGGTCGTTGATCACCGGCGGGGAGCTCCAGCGCCTCATCGACGAGGACTCGCTGCGTGGCAACACCTCCAACCCGTCCATCTTCGAGAAGGCGATCCTCGGCTCCGAGGACTACGACGACGATCTGCGCGAGCTCGCCGGGCAGGATCTCGATCCCCAGGCGATCTATGAGCACCTGGCGATCAAGGACGTCCAGCTCGCGTGCGACGTGCACCGCCCGACCTGGGACGCCTCCAACCACCAGGACGGATTCGTGTCGCTCGAGGTCTCGGCCGACATGGCCCACGACGAGCAGAAGTCGATCGCCGGAGCGCGGGACTTCTGGAAGCGGGTCAACCGGCCCAACGTGATGATCAAGATCCCGGGGACGCCGGAGGGCCTCGGCGCGATCCAGCAGGGCATCTACGAGGGCATCAACATCAACATCACGCTGCTGTTCGGGGTCGAGGCCTACGAGAAGGTGATCGACGCCTATCTGACCGGGCTCGAGCGCCGGCTGGCCGAGGGCAAGCCGCTCGATGTCGCCTCGGTGGCCAGCTTCTTCGTCTCCCGCGTCGACACCGCCGTCGATAAGCGCCTGGAGGCGATCGGCGGCCACGACGATCTGCTCGGGACAGCGGCGGTGGCCAACGCGCGCCTGGCCTATCGCAAGTTCGAGGAGCACTTCTCCGGCCCCCGCTGGGAGGCGCTGCATCACGCTGGGGCTCACTACCAGCGGCCACTGTGGGCGTCGACCGGAACCAAGAACGAGAAGTACTCGGACACCAAGTACGTGGACGAGCTCGTCGGGCCGCACACGGTCAACACCATGCCGCTCAACACCCTGCAGGCGTTCGCCGACCACGGGCACCTCTCGGGCCCGACCGCGCAGCACGACCCGACCGGGACGCTCGAGGCGCTGGCCAAGGCCGGCATCGACATGACCGAGGTCACCGAGGAACTGCTCAAGGACGGCGTCGATCAGTTCGTGGATGCCATGAATCGCCTGCTGGCGGGCATCGAGAAAGAGGCCGCCAAGAAGTGAGCACCTACGGGTGTGAGCCAAGCACAAGGTGCGTGACGTCGCTCTAGGCGCGCTGTCAACCCCCGCGGAGGTACAGGACTGATGCAGATCGGCTTCATCGGGCTGGGCAAGAAGCAGTGAGCGCCACCTCGCCGCTCAGCGCGGCTGACATCGAGAACCCGCTGGTCGAGGGGCTGGAGCGCCTCCCGGTTCACCCGACCTCGCTGGTCATCTTCGGGGCGACGGGCGATCTGGCCCATCGCAAGCTGCTGCCGGCGCTGTACAACCTGGCCCACGAGGGTCAGCTCCCCGAGCGCTTCGAGGTGATCGGCGTCGGCCGGCGCACGCACGAGGACGAGGAGTTCCGTGACACGCTGCTGGACTCGATCCAGCGCTTCAGCCGCCGCCGGCCGGATCCCAACGTGCTGGAGGGACTGCTCAACGACTCACGCTACGTCCAGGGCTCGTTCGACGACGACTCGGTCTACACCGAGCTGGCCCAGACGCTGGACGGGTTCGACCAGCAGGCCGGACGCCGGCTCGATCGGGTCTTCTACCTGTCGACCGCGCCCGAGTTCTTTCCGGTGATCGCCGCCAAGCTGGGGGCGGCCGGACTCAACCGGCTGCCCGACGCGTCGGTGCGGATCGTGATCGAGAAGCCGTTCGGCTATGACCTGGCCTCGGCCCGGGCGCTCAACGCCGAGCTGTTGGAGGTCTTCGACGAGCAGCAGATCTTCCGTATCGACCACTACCTGGGCAAGGAGACGGTCCAGAACCTGCTGGCCCTGCGCTTCGCCAACGCGCTGTTTGAGCCGGTGTGGAACCGCAATTACATCGATAGCGTGGAGATCACCGCGGCCGAGGACATCGGCATTGAGGGCCGGGCCGGCTACTACGAGCACTCCGGCGCGCTGCGCGACCTCGTCCAGAACCACATGCTCCAGCTGCTGGCGCTGCTGACGATGGAGCCGCCGACGGCGTTCGACGCCGATCGCCTGCGCGACGAGAAGCTCAAAGTGCTGGAGGCGATCGTCCCGCCGCGGGTCGAGGAGGTCGAGTCGATGGCCGTCCGGGCCCAGTACGCGCCGGGGGTCGTCGGTGGCGTCGAGGTGCCGGGGTACCGCGAGGAGGACGGCGTGGCGCGCTACTCGCGCACCCCCACCTACGCGGCGCTGCGACTGCACGTCTCCAACTGGCGCTGGGCCGGCGTCCCGTTCTACCTGCGGACCGGCAAGCGCCTCTCGCGCAAGCTGACCGAGATCGCGGTGATCCTCAAGCAGATCCCGCACATGGCGCTGCAGAGCTCGGGGTCGGTCGGAATCCAGGCCAATCAGATCGTGTTCACCGTGCAGCCCGACGAGGGCGTATCGATGTCGATCGGGGCCAAGATCCCCGGCACCCGGATGCGGATCCGCCCGGTCAACATGGAGTTCCGCTACGGCACGTCGTTCCTCTCGGAGTCGCCCGAGGCCTACGAGCGGCTGATCCTCGACGCGATGCGCGGTGACGCCACGTTGTTCACCCGCAACGACGAGATCGAGGCGCTGTGGGGCATCATCGACCCCATCCTCGAGGCCTGGGACAAGGACAAGTCCTCGACCATCCCTCAGTACGAAGCCGGGTCATCCGGGCCGCGGGAGGCCAACGGCCTGCTGGGGCCCGGGCACGTGTGGCGGCGGCTGTGAGCGAGGACGTCTGGGCGGCGCAGGACACCCACCCCGACGCGATCGAGGCGGCGCTGCGTGAGCTGCTGCGCGGGCGCCACGCCGCCAACGAGGCGCTGGCGCCGGCGCGGGTGATCAACCTCGTCGTCGTCGTCGACCGCGAGTGGAAGGGCGAGATCGCCAACCGGCTGGAGCGCGTGGGCCGCTACCACGCGTCGCGCACCCTGCTGTGCGCGGTCGAGGAGGGCCGGCGAACGCTCGACGCGGTGGCCACCGTCAGTTATCACGAGCCCGATGGCAGCGGCCTCGGCGTCATGCACGAGGCCGTCGAGATCGACATGGGCCCGGAGCATCTGTTTGCGCTGCAGACGATCGCGGACCCGATCCTCGTCGGCGAGTTGCCGACGGTGGTCTGGTCGCCCCACCAGCATCCCGAGGCGGTCGAGGCGCTGCTGCCGCTCACGGACGTGATGCTGGTCGACTCCGACGACATCGACGATCCCTCCGATGCGTTCGCCCGGGTCGAGCATCTGCGCGACTACGCCTACATCGTCGATCTCGCCTGGTTGCGGACGACGCCCTGGCGCGAGCGCCTGGCCGCGACGTTCGACCTCCCCGATCGCCGGGCGGCGCTGGAGGCGATCGAGGAGCTCGAGATCCGTCACCGCGAGACCTCGATGGCCAGCGCCCTGCTGCTGGCCGGCTGGCTGTCGACGCGCCTGCACTGGGAGCGCAGCTACCTGCGACTGTGGGATGGCCGCAGGGCGGCCGATGGCCTCGGCGGTGGCCGCGACGTGGTCGTCTCGCTGCACACCGCCGAGCAGGAGGCGCCCGGCCTCGCCGGCGTCACCGTGCACAGCGGCGACGGCAGCGCCCTGTCCCTCCAGCGGGGCCTGGGAGGCCTCGACGCAACCGAGCGGACACCTGACGGCGTGGAGCGCGCGTGGAAGATCCTGGGCGCGTCACGGGGCGAGGGCGGGATCCTCGGCGAGGGCGTGCGCCAGACGCTGCTGCGCGATCCGACGTATCTACCGGCTCTCCAGGCGGCGCGTAAGCTGTCGCCGGCATGACGCTGTCGTTCGAGATCGTCGACGACCCCGCGCGCGCCTGTGCCGCGCTGATGGTGGGCGCTGTCATCGGCGGCGGGGAGATCGTGCTCACCGGCGGATCGACCCCCCGCGCCGCATACGGCCACTTCGTCGAGGCGGTGGGGACGGTCGGAATCGACCTCAGCCGCACCAGGATGTGGATGGGCGACGAACGGGCCGTCGGCCCCGAGGACGATCGCGCCAACTACCGCATGATCCGGGAGTCGCTGCTCGATCCGCTGGGCGACAACCAGCCGGCGATGCATCGCATCAAGGGGGAGCTGGGCGACGCCGAGGGTGCCGAGGACTACGACAGCATCCTGCGTGGCGCCGGCCCTCCGGCCTTCGACCTCCTGCTGCTCGGGATCGGCCCCGACGGCCACTGCGCGTCGCTGTTCCCCAATCAGGCGAGCTTGGCAGAACGCTCACGCCTGGTGGTGGGGGTGCCCGAGGCGGGACTCGAGCCGTTCGTGCCCCGGATCTCCTGCACGCTGCCCACGTTGGCGCTGGCTCGCCACGTCGTGTTCCTGGCCACCGGGGCGAGCAAAGCCGACGCGATCGCCAGGGCCTTCGGGCCCGGAACCGAGCCCGATCCGGCGGTCCCGGCGTCGCTGCTGGTCCCCGAGGCCAAGCGGATCACCGTGTTGATGGATCAGGCCGCGGCCGCCGACCTGCCCGGCGGGGACCACCGATGACCGACGTGATCGGCGTCGACCTCGGCGGTACGAAGATCGCCGTCGCCCGCCTGCGCGGCGGCGAGCTGTCGGACTCGACCATCGAGCCGACCGACCTGTCCGGGCAGGAGGCCCTGATCGAACAGCTCGTGCGGATCATCGACCACGTCCGCGGCGACGAGCTGGACGCGGTGGGGATCGGGGTGCCGTCGATCGTCGAGTTCGAGACCGGCCGGGTCGTGTCGTCGGCCAACATCCCGCTGGCCGACGTACCGCTGCGGGAGGTGCTGGGCGATCGGGTCGGCGTGCCGGTGTTCGTGGACAACGATGCGACCGTCGCGTCTCTGGCCGAGGCCCATGACGAGCAGCTGCAGATGGTCGCGCGCGACCTGGTCATGTTGACCGTCGGGACCGGCGTCGGCGGCGGCCTGGTGCTGGGGGGTCGCATCTACCGCGGGGCCACCGGCGGCGCCGGGGAGCTCGGCCACACCATGGTCGGCCTCGACCTCAGCGGCGGCCCGGTGCCGGCGGCCGGCGACTTCCCGCAGCCCGGCTCGCTGGAGGGCGTCGCCGCCGGGCACGCGCTCGACCACCTCGTGACGGCCTTCGCCGACGCGCACCCCGGGTCCGCGCTGGCCAAGCACCGGGCCCAGGGCGAACCGCTGACGGGCGTCGAGGCGGTCGAGTTCGCGCAGGACGGCGACCCCGACGCACAGCGGCTGATCGAGCTCTGGGGCGAGCGCCTGGGGATCGGCATCGCCAACGTCATCAACACGTTCGACCCCGAGGAGGTCGTGATCGGCGGTGGGGCGGCTCGCGCGGGCGAGCTGCTGCTGACGCCGGCGCGGCGGACCGCCGCCGCCTACGTGCTCCCGGGGCTGGGCAAGCGGACGATGATCCGCGCCGCACGTCACGGAGTCCGCGCGGGCGTGCTCGGGGCTGCGTTGCTGGCCGTCCATGAACGCGACGGGTCCTCGTCGCCCGCGCCAACGGAGGTTTCCTAGTGCACCGTCCTAGCACCCGGGTCGGGCGATGATCGTCGCCTGCGGATTTGACCATGCCGGGTACGTCCTGCGCGGGCGTCTGTTCGAGGTGATCCGGGCCGGCGGCCATGAGATCCTCGACTTCGGCACCGACCGTCCCGACCCGATCGACTATCCGGACAAAGCGCTGGAGGTCGGCCGCGCCGTCGCCTCCGGCCGCGCCGAGCGCGGGGTCATCGTGTGCGGCTCGGGGGCCGGCGTGTCCGTGGCCGCGTGCAAGATCCGCGGCGTGCGCGCAGCGACCATCCACGACGACTACACCGCCCACCAGGGAGTCGAGCACGACGGCGTCAACGTGCTGTGCCTGGGCGGGCGCGTGATCGGCACCGAGGTCGCCGCCCAGATCGTGGCCACGTTCCTGGCCGCCGAGATCTCCTATGAGGAACGTCATGTCCGCCGCCGGGCCAAGGTCGACGAGATCGAGCGCACCGGCGGGGACGTCGAGTTGAGCGACTAGGGGGAGCCAGGCATGGCCGAGCAGATCTTCGTGGTGCGTCACGGCGCGACCGAGTGGAGCAAGTCCGGGCAGCACACCAGCCGCACCGATCTGCCGCTGCTGGAGGAGGGCCGGGAGCAGGCGGCCGAGGTGGGGGAGAAGCTGGCCGGGGTGCAGTTCGACCTGGTGCTGTGCAGCCCGCTGCTGCGCGCGCGAGAGACCTGCCGGCTGGCCGGCTTCGCCGACGTCGCCGAGATCTGCGAGGACCTCAAGGAGTGGGACTACGGCGAGTACGAGGGCTTGACCACGCCCCAGATCCGCGAGACCGCGCCTGACTGGTGGCTGTGGCGCGACGGCTGCCCCGGGGGGGAGACCCCGCCGCAGATCGGCGCTCGGGTGGACCGTGTGCTGGAGCGGTTCGCCGCTCTGGACGGCAACGGGGTGGCCTTCGCCCACGGCCACGTGCTGCGCGTGTTCACCGCCCGCTGGGTGGAGATGGAGGTTGCGGCGGGGGCCCGCTTCAAGCTCGAGGCCGGGTCGATGGGGCTGCTGGCGTACGAGCGCGAGACGCAGGTGCTGGACCGCTGGAGCGTCTGAGCCGGAGCGTCTGAGGGTCCGGGCGTGCCGTTGCACCGCGCCGACTGACGCGACCGGCTTGTGGCCGACGCGGCGCGTTGACGGCAGTTGCCTGCCGTTGCCGGCGGGCGAAAACGACGGACGGGCGATCGTTGGGCCCGCCGGTGCCGGCGTCGCCTGCGAACGTTCCCACTGTCGCAGCGTCGGCAAACGTCCCACCGAGCGGGCTCCCGCGAGTCACTGGGGCGTTTGCCGCCGTCACGAAGGCAAACGCCCCACTGGCCTGCCAGCTGGCCCCGAGTGGGACGTTTGCCGACGCCAGCGCGGGTGAGCCCGAGGACGGCGATCCGGCGCCGATCATCCAGAGTCATCCGGCACGCGGGGTCGTGGTAATCACCGAGGATGCCGGCGCCACACGGGTGACAGATGTCATGCCCGATTCCGGTGGCGTGGCACTTACGCGGGCGCTTCGGCGGGCCTACGCTGCTCGCATGAACTTGACTTCCACTGACAACCTGGCGATCGAGGTCTCGGACCTCCGTCGCTCCTACGGGCAGCTCGAGGCGGTCGCCGGCGTCAGCTTTGAGGTCCGGCGCGGCGAGGTGTTCTGCCTGCTGGGGCCCAACGGCGCCGGCAAGACCACCACGGTGGAGATCCTCGAGGGCTACCGCGCGCGCAGCGGCGGCGAGGTGCGCGTGCTCGGCTTCGATCCGGGGCAGCGGCCGCGCGAGCTGCGGGCACGCATGGGCATCGTGCTGCAGAGCACGAGCCTGTACGGCCACATAACCCCGCGCGAGGCGCTGCGCCACTGGGCCGGGCTGTACCCGCACCCGCGCGCGGTCGAGGAGGTGCTCGCCCTGAGCGGCCTGCAGGACAAGGCCGACGAGCGTGTGCGGCGGCTGTCGGGCGGCCAGCTGCGCCGCCTGG
>DATAWL010000076.1:0-44055 GCA_036267215.1 Solirubrobacteraceae bacterium
TAGTGTCCTGAGTCGCAAATTCGATGGCAGCCTCGCGGCGTCTGGACGCGCCTGGCGCGGGGCGGCGAACCCGCCGGACCACCAGTACGACTTGGTTCGCCGCCCCACCCCAGCCACGCCCAGCCACTCGCGACGCTGCTCACGAATTTCTGACTCACGCCACTAGCCCAGCCGCTGTTGTTCGCACCGCACAACCCGAGTAGCTGCCACCGCTCGCTGAGTGTACCCGGCGCAGCAGGCCGCTCCCACGCGAAGCAGCAGCCGCTCTGTTCGAGCCGCTCCCGGTGAGCTCGGCGCCCCGCGACACGCAGGCGCCCCTGGGCTAGCGGGGTGAGCTCACGGCCTGCGCGAGCGGCGCCGGCGGGGTTTTCTAGCATGAGGTTGCGGGCATATCCGCAATAAAGGCCTGATCGCGCGCTGGCGCCTGACATTCGGACCCCCCCCGACACCCCACGGCTTAATTCGGACCCCCCCGACATCCCACGGCTTATGCAGGAAAACCCCATTCAGATCCTCGAAGTTCGCGCCGACGAGCCGGACCGGTCGGTCGCGATCACCGCGGCGGTCACGGCCGACGCGAGCCGGGCGATCTTTGTGGCGCTGTCAGAGCAGCTTGACCGCCATCGTCGGCAGCCGACCGAGAGCGCCGAGGACGTGCTGGCGCTGCGCGAGCAGCAGTCGCTGGTGGAGCGCTTCGCGCCGCTCGCGACCGCGGGTGCGCATGCGATCCTACGACTCACCGAATCAGAGCTGCGCGCCTGCCTGCTGGATCTGACGGACTACACAGACCGAGTCGACGGGGAGCATTTTCTGCCCGTCGAAGTGCGCGAACGTCTCCGGGTGATCGCTCAGATCACCGCGGTCCTGTGGGATGCAAACGCGACGGCTGCCGCCGCCGGCGGCGGCGAAGCACTGACGCGTGCGGCACGGTAATCCCGAGGTCCTCGCGTTCCGACCTCGGGTAGTGGCGCCGGGCGGCAGCGCTCGATAGTCGCGGTCGTGGCAACGAGTGGAGGCCGGCAGGGCTGCCGGGTTCACGATCGATTGCGCGCCGACGTGTGAGTCGCGTTGCGTGGCTGGGTGGCGAGCCCGTCGAGTACGACTGCCACGAGGCGCTCGGCGCGTGCGGCGGGCAGCGGCTCCTGCCAGAGGAACCCGAGCAGCGGCCATACGTCCTCGGCATCGAGGTCGCCACGCAGTTCCCCTGCGCGGGTCCCGGCGTCGATCAGCGATTGCAGCGAGTTGAGCACCAGCGGGCGCCATCGCTGGGCGATCGCGTCGCGGGTGGCCGCGCCCAGAACGACCTGCGAGACGCCGCGCTTGACGCGACCGTAGGCGGCCAGCTCGGCCAGCCAGCGGCGCATCGCTTCGCGTGGGGCGTGCTTGGTGGACAGCTCCGCGGCTGCGGCGATGAGACGCTCAACGTCGGTGTGGTAAACGGCAAGCACCAGGTCTTCGCGAGTGGGGAAGTGCCGATACAGCGTCCCCTGGCCCACGCCGGCGTGCTGGGCGACGGAGTGCATCGTGACGGAGTTGATGTTCTCGGCGGCGCTGAGCGCCGTCCGGGCTGCGTCGAGGATCCGCTTCCGGTTGCGGGCCGCGTCTGCGCGCTGGGCCGGCGGCTCCACTGAAGCGGACAGTTGTCCGCTAATGTCATCAGCATGAATCGGACACATGTCCGCTTCATCCTATCCGTCGAGATCGCCAAGAGGAGACGACCATGGAGATGGAGGACCAAGTCATCGCGATCACCGGGGCGAGCGCCGGCATCGGCGCGGCCACGGCGCGGCTACTGGCCGCCCGCGGTGCACGGGTCATGCTGGGCGCGCGCCGCGAAGATGCGCTCGCGCGCATCGTCACTGAAATCAAGGCCAAGGGCGGGCACGCCGCCGCCTGCGCCGTCGACGTCACGCGGCCCGAGGACCTCAGACAGTTCATCACGCTCGCTGGTGAGGCATTCGGTCACCTCGATGCGCTCGTGGCCAACGCCGGGGTCGCCACGGTCGCCCCGCTGGCCGACGGCACGCTCATCGACTGGAACCGGATGCTCGACGTGAACCTCCGCGGAGTGCTGCACGGGATCGCGGCGGCGCTTCCGCTGTTTCGCGCACAGGGGTCCGGCCACTTCGTCACCGTCACCTCGACCGCGGCCGCCAAGTGGGTACCCGGGCAAGGGGTGTATGCGGCCAGCAAAGCCGGAGTCCGCGCACTGTGCGAGGTGCTGCGCCAAGAGGTCGGACCGGAGATCCGCGCCACCATGGTCTGCCCCGGGGCGACCGACACCGAGTTCGTCCCCGATCCACAGATGCGCGAACAGATCGCGGCGATCGCGATGGCCCCCGACGCCGTCGCCCACGCGGTCGCCTACGCGCTCTCCCAGCCCGACAACGTGAACGTTGGTGAAATCGTGGTCCGCTCCGCCAATCAGGCCTAGCCCACATCACGATCCCCGGCCGCGCGGATCACCACAGGAGGCAGGCACAGCGGGAATTACGGGGGTGACCTCCCCGCGAGAGGTGCCGCAAGTGGCGGGTTGATTTCCGAGCGTAAGATTTGATATATCTAATATCTCGCGGCCAACCAGGAGCTAGGAGGATGAGATGGATGCGACGACGGTGGAGTTGGGGAGCGAGTCCGAGCGCATGGCCGACCGCGACGATGCCTGCCTGAGAACCGGCGCGAGCTACAAGGAGGCCCTCCGCGACGGGCGCGCGGTGTGGGCTGCCGGGGAACGCGTCGCGGACGTCACGGAGAACCCGGTCCTGGGACCCGGGATCGATCTCATCGCCGAGACCTTCGACGCGCAGTTCGAGCCCGATCTGCGCGGGATCACGACCTACGTCAACGACCAGGGCGAGCGCGTGAGCCGGTCGTGGCAGGTTCCCCACGAGCAGGCCGACTTCGCTGCCCGCCGTGAGCTGATCCGGTACACGACTTACAAGACGGCCGGGAGCTTCGGTCGCCCGCCGGATTTCGCGCCCCTCATCGCCCTCGGACTCCTGGCGCGCAAGCCGATGTTCGCGGACTCAAAGCCGCTGATCGGCGCCGGCGACGCCAACTTCGCCGACAACATCGACCGCTACATCGAGTACGGCCAGCGCCACAACATCATCGCAGCGGAGGTGCTTGCCGATCCGCAGGCCGACCGCTCGGCCGGATCGTCCGCGTCGGCAGGGCTGCTTCGGATCACGTCTCACGACCAGCACGGCGTACGCCTGCGCGGAGCCAAGTCGGTGGCGTCGATCGGCGCGCAAGCCGACGAGATCATCTTCACCAACCTGCTGCGCCCGGACTTCCCCCCCGAGGCCTGCGTGTGGGGCGCAATCCCGGTCGCCACCGAGGGGCTCAAGCTCGTCTGCCGCGAGGCGGTGTCGCATCCCGGCGCCGACCGCTTCGATCACCCCCTCGCGTCGCGCGGGGAGGAGGCCGATCAGCTGCTCATCTTCGACGATGTCTTCGTCCCCAACGAGCGCCTGTTCAATGTCGGCGATCCGAACCTGCTGAAGCTCTATGGCCCGGTCACCGTTTGGGCGCACTGGCACATCTTGTGTCGCCTGTGGTTCAAGGCGGAGCTGTTCGTCGGCGTCGGTCAGCTCGTGGTTGACACCCTCGGAACCGGTGGATTCCCGCAGGTCCGCGCCTACATGGCGGACCTCATACAGTACGCCCAGCAGCTCAAGGCGTGCGTGCTGGCCGCGGAGGGCCTGGCCGCCGTCAGTGAGGGCGGAGTGCTGGCGCCGGACGTGAACATGCTCACCGCCGGACGCCTGTTCTCCATCGAGGAATACCCACGGATCATCCACACGATCCAAGAGCTCTGTGGCCAGGGGCTGGTCATGCGGTTCACACGGGCCGACTTCGACGACGCGGAGATCGGCCCGTTGCTCAACGAACTACTGCCAGGCAAGGGTCTGAACGCCGCCGACAAGAACCGGCTGATGAACTTCGTCTGGGATCTCACAACCGATTCGCACGCCGGTCGCACGGAACTGTTCGAGAACGTCAACGCGACGCCGGCCAACTTCCTGCGCGACCGCCTGTACCGCGAGTACGGACGCGAAGGCGCGATGCGTACCGCGCGTGAGATTGCCGGCATCTGAGCACCATGACGACGACCGCGCCCGCTGAGAAGGTCGCCGACGACTTCCGGGAAGCGATGCGCCGCCTGGCAGCGGCGGTGGTGATGGTCACGACGTGGATGGACGGTCAGCCGTGGGGGCTGACCGTGAGCGCGTGCTGCTCGGTGTCGATGACGCCACCGTCGCTGCTCGTCTCCGTGGGCGAATACACGGCGACGGCACGGGCCATTCGTCACGAGCACCGTTTCGGCGTGAGCATCCTTGGCCAGCAGCAGGCCGATGTGGCGAAGTTCGGGGCGCGGCCACGTGAGCCGAAGTTCGTGTCGCAGTTCTGCGATGAGGGCACTGCAGCCCGCGGTCTGACGCCGGTCGTTCGAGGTGCGGTCGCCCATGTCGACTGCCTCGGCACGCAGGAGATGGTGTCGGGAGATCACCTGTTGTTCATCGGAGAGGTACAACGCGTCGTCCTGCATCCGGATGCGCGGCCGCTCATCTACTACGCCAGTGATTTTCACCGCGTGGAGCGGCTGATGGGTGCTAGTGAGCCCGAGAGTGAAGGGCTGCTGTATCCGCCGTGGTGACAGGGCGGCAACACCAAAGAGGGGAAAGGACAACACAATGAGTGCAACGCCCGGGGCGGCCGCGTCTGTCCCGACCACATCTGGTGTCGACACCTTCGGCAAGGTGGAAACGCACGGGATCGACTTCATCCCTCCCGAAGAGCGTCACTCCAGCCCAAAGGATCTCGCCTGGGCATTCTTCGGGGCCAACTTCAACTTCTCGGCGTTCATCCTTGGGGCCCTGCCGGTGGTGTTCGGGCTCGGCTGGTGGTCGGCGGCCACGGCGATCCTCGTGGGCTCGCTGATCGGCTCCGCCGCGTTTGCGGGCATGGCCATCTACGGACCCAAGACGGGCACGAACAGCACCGTCTCGAGCGGTGCCGTGTTCGGCATCCGAGGCCGCTATGTGGGGTCGTTCATCGCCCAGATCATCGATCTCGGCTTTTTCGCGCTCGTGACGTGGGCCGGTGCCGAGGCGCTGCTGACCACGGCGCACCGGCTGTTTGGCACCGGGACCGGCAACGGTCCGCTGGCGGTGGCGCTGGGCATCGCGGCCGCGATCACGCTGGTCATCGGGATCCTCGGCCACGCCACCGTGGTCGCCAACGAGAAGTTCGTCTCGATCAGCAACGTCATCGTGTTTGCGATCGTGATCATCCTCGCCGCATCGCATTTCCACCTTCACCAGAAGGGAGCGCCGCTCGCGCTCGGGTCATACTGGCCCACCTGGTTGCTGGCGATCACCGTGGCGATCGTCAACGCGACGTCGTATGGCCCGTTCGCCGGCGACTACTCGCGCTACATCCCGGAGAAGACGAGCTCGTGGCGTGTGTTCGGTGCCGCGTTCGGCGGCATGTTCCTCAGCAACCTCCTGTCGCTGCTCATCGGCGCCTTCATCGGGCTGGCGATCGCCAATCCAACTGACCCGATCACCGGGATGCTCGAGTTTCCCGGCAAGGTGCTGCTCGTGCCGATCTTCCTGCTGTCGTTCTTCGCCAACTGCTGCAACGGCTCGATGTGCGTGTACAACGGATCGCTCGACCTACACGCCATCCTCTGGCGTCTGCAGCGCTTTCAGGTGGGGATCGTGTTCGGCGTGGTTGGACTGGCGGCAGCCTACCTCGGCACCGTGGTGTTCAACGCGGTCAACTCGATCAACGCTCTGGTCTCGATCGTCACCGTGCTCGTGACGCCGTGGATGATGATCAACATCATCGGTTACTTCGAGCAGCGCGGTAGCTTCGACCACGATCAGCTGCAGGCCTTCGGCCAGAGGGGAAGCCTCTACTGGTATGCAGGCGGCTTCAACCTGCGCGCCGTGCTGGCATGGGGCGTCGGTCTGATCGTCGGGCTGATGTTCTCCAACACGAGCCTCATGACAGGTCCACTGTCCTCGACGGCGAGTGGCGTCGATCTCAGCTTCATCAGCTCGGCCGTCGTCGGCTCATTGGTGTACCTGCTCGTCCCGCATTCGCTGGCCCATCTCCGCTTGGCGGCGGCGCCGGCGGAGTCGGCCGCGGTCGAGCAGCCCGCCTCCGACGTGGTCCTGCCATGAGCTCGGTGGCTGCAGCCCAGGCGGGGTCGGCACACGAGGCCGCGCTCGCGGCGCTGGATCAGACGGTTGTCCACCTCGCCGGCGTCAAGGTCGCAGCGGAGGTGAGCGACGCCGTCGGCCCCCGCTCCTTCCTGCATGCCGGGCCGCCGATCGATACGGCGGACCTGCTCGGGCCGATGCGGGCGGCCGCCATGGGCGCGCTCGTCCTCGAGGGTGAGGCGGCGGATCTCGACGAGGCCGGCGCGATCATCGACGGCGGAGGGCTCGAACTGCGCCCGGCGCACGAAGTCGGCGGTCTCAGCGCCGCGGCGGGCGTGATCTCGCCCCGCGTCCCGGTGGTGGTAGCCCGCAGCACCGAGGGCCGCGAGGCGTTTGCGCCCCTGCACGAGGGCAACGACATGCCTCTACGCTACGGCGCCTACGGGCCCGAGACGCTGGAGCGGCTGCGCCATCTCGGCAGCCGAACCGCGCCCGCGCTCGACGCCGCGATCCAGACGTCGGCGCCGATCGAGCTCACCGCCCTCCAGGCGGAGGGCCTGCGTCGTGGAGACGAGTGCCACAACCGCAACGCTGCCACCTCGGCAGCGATCGTCCTTGCGCTCGCACCGGCGCTCGTACGTGCCGACCCGGAGTTCGCCGCCCGGTTCCTGGAGGAGGTCGCGGAGAACAACCAGTTCTTCCTCGGTTTCTCGATGGCGGCGGCCAAGGTCATCGGCGACGAGGCGCACGACCGTGCCGAGCCGGGAATCGTCACTGCGATCGCGGCTAACGGCCGACGGGTCGGGCTGAGGGTGAGCGGATGCGGAGACCGCTGGTTTACGACCGAGGCGCCGCTGGGTCAGCCGCGCATCTTTGAGCCTCATACGCTCGCCGACGCGTGCCCGCTGATGGGCGACTCGTTCGCCACCGAGGTCATGGGACTCGGCGCGCTCGCCTCGTCGGCCGCACCGGCGCTCGCCTCCTTCCTCGGCGCCGACCCGCTCGACGCGGTCCGCAAGGTGGCAGAGATGCGCCGCATCTGCGCCGGGGAGAGCACCCGCTTCCTCCTCCCGTTCGAGAGGTACCGCGGCACGCCGATCGGGATCGACGTCGGGGCGGTGTTCGAGACCGGCGTGGCTCCGCTTGTCAACGGCGGCTTCGCCCACCGCACGCCTGGGGCGGGGATGGTCGGCGCGGGAGTCGTCCGGCTGCCGCTGGAGCCGTTTGCAGAAGCGCGTTCCTACCTGAGGAACGCCGATGACAAAGGAGACGTCACGACATGGCAGTAGCCACGGCAACGGCATACCGGACAGCAGAGCTCGTGCCGCTGTTTCGGCGCATGCTCGACCTTTGTCGCCTGCACAGCGATGAGTCGCTGGTGATCCTCACGGAGCCCGAGACCAACCAGGAGTACGCGGCGGCGATGTACGGAGCGGCGCGCGGAATCGGGGCCGAGTCGCTCACGCTGATGGTGCCATCCGCGCCCCCGGAGCAGGTTCCGGTGATCCGCTCAGGCAACGTGTCCTCGGCGATCCTCAACAACTCCCGGCTCGCGGTCGACACGCTCAAGCGCGCGGACATGGTCATCGACCTCTCCATGGGAGGGCTGCTGCATTCCTCGCAGCAACGAGAGATCCTGGAGAGCGGGACGCGGATGCTCATGGTCCACGATCCGGTCGAGGCGCTGGAGCGGATGTTCCCGTCCACGGAGGACAAGGATCGCGTCGAGCGCGGCATTGAGCGGCTCCGCGCTGCCACGAGGATCCGCCTGGAATCGGACAACGGCACGGACGTTTGGTTTGACAAGACCGACCGTCCGGTGTTCGGCCAGTACGGATACACCGACGAGCGTGGGCGCTGGGATCACTGGCCGAGCGCGTTCCAGTACACGATCCCGACCGACGGCGCGGGGGAGGGGACGATCGTGCTCGACCCCGGGGACATCTGGTACCCGACCAAGCGTCACCTTACGACGCCGGTGACGCTGCGGTTTGAGAAGGGAGTCGTCGTGGCGATCGACGGAGGCTACGACGCCTTCATGATCCGCGACTACATCGAGGGCTGGAAGGACCCCGAGGGCTTCGCCATCTCCCACACTGGCTGGGGGTCACATCCCCGGGCGCTGTGGAACGCGGTGGCCTACCAGGAGCCGCTCGACATCATCGGGCAGGACGGCCGGACCGCGTGGGGGACGACGCTGTTCGCGCTCGGCGAGAACGCGACGTTCGGCGGCAAGCAGACGACCGGGTGCCATCAGGACTTCGCGCTGCGACATCACCGTTTCTACCTCGACGATGAGCTCATCGCCGACAGTGGAGAGATCGTGGCGGAGGACCTCAGATGAGCGATCAGGATCGGATCCTCGGCGCCCAGGGCGTCTATGAGCGGAGCGGCATCGGTGGGCGCGCCGGCTTCGGTGAGCGCGCGGCGCTGCTGGTCGTCGACTTCCAGAAGGGATTCACCAATCCGGAGTCGCCTGTCGGTGGCGACCTCACGGAGGAGATCAGTGCTACGGCATCGCTGCTGGAGGTGGGTCGCGCGCATGCCCTGCCGGTCGCCTACACGGCGGTGGGGTTCGACCCGGGACTGCGCGACGGCGCGACCTGGTTGCGCAAGATGCCCGGTCTGTCCGTCCTCGTCGACGGCTCGGAATGGTGTGAGATCGACGAGCGGGTGGCGCCGCGCCCCGGTGAGCCGGTGTGGGTCAAGCGGGCGTCGTCGGCGTTCTTCGGCACGCCGCTCATCTCGTTCCTCACCGCCGCGCGCGTCGACACGCTGATCGTGACCGGGTGCGTGACGAGCGGGTGCATCCGCGCGACGACGATCGACGCCGTCTCATGGGGGTATCGCACGATCGTCCCGCAGGAGTGCGTGGGCGATCGCGCGCCGGGTCCACACGACTGGAACCTGTTCGACATCGACTCCAAATATGCCGACGTCATGCCACTGGCAGAGGTGCTGGAGCATCTCGCACGTGCCAACGGCAAGGTGGCGACCGCGTGATTGAGGCGATCATCACCCGGGAGCACAGCTACCGGATGCCCTACTCGGTGGGCGTGAGGGTGCCGTCCGGCCACGATCTCGTGTTCGTGGCCGGGCTCAACGCCCTCCCGCTCTACCACGAGCATCCGCACGACCTCGACGCGCTCGAGTTCCCCGAGGATCCGGCCGAGCAGACGGACGTCGTGCTGGAGGCGATGGGGGAGGTGCTCGCCGGCGCCGGCGGCACGCTCGCCGACGTCGTGCGGCTCGACGCGTTCATCACCAACATGGCGTTTCAGGATGCGGTCGCCCGTTCGCTTGGCGGCCATTTCGCCGGAGACCGGCCGCCGGCGATGAGTCTCATTGCGGTGCGGGAGCTCGTCGTCCCCGGGCTGCTGGTGGAGATCAACGCGATCGCGGCGATCAAGGCGGCCTGACGATGCTGTTCAGCACGATGATCGTCCAGACGACGCCGGCGGGTTCGCCTGAGCGCTACGACGAGATCATCGAGCAGGTGCTGCTTGCCGAGCGCCTCGGCTACGACCGGGTGTGGCTGACCTCCCATCACTTCACGTCCTTCAGCCGACCGTCGAGCCTGTTGACGCTCGCGCACGTCGCCGCCAAGACCCAGCGCATCAGGCTCGGCGTCGGCGTGGCGGTGCTTCCCCTGGAGCATCCGCTCAGGGTTGCCGAGGACGTCGCCGTCCTCGATCATCTCAGCGGCGGACGCGTGGACCTCGGCGTCGGACGCGGGATCCAGCCCGAGGCGTTCCACGGGTTCAACATCCCGATGGAGGAGTCGACCGAGCGCTACGCCGAGGCACTGGAGATCCTCCGCCACGCGTGGATCGAGGACCGGTTCTCCCATACCGGGACCTACTGGCAGGTGCCGGAGCTGTCGGTGCTCCCGCGACCGCTACAGCAACCCCACCCGCCGATCTGGCAGGTCGGCGTGAGCCCGGATTCGATCGAGCGGGCCGCTCGCAGCGGGCTCAATGGTCTGATCGGCACCTACATGAACACCCTCGACGAGGTGCGCCAGGACCTCGAGCTCTGGCGCGGGAAGAGTCGTATCGGCGGGTCGGGTCGGTCGTTGCTCGCCCACAACGAACTCGTCTACGTCGCGGAGACCGACAACCAGGCCGAGCGTGAGGCCCGACCAAGCGGCCTCTGGTACAGCCGCTCGGCGGGGAGTACGTGGCGGGGCGACGACGCCGATGGGGGCCTTCCCGACACCTACGACTTCTGGCGCGCGCTGTCGCGGCGTACGGCCAGCCTGGAGTGGCCGGACCTGTTCGAGAACCGCTCGCTGATGGGGTCGCCGGCGACGGTGGCCGCGAAGGTGGATCAGCTGCGGTCCTGGGGGGTGGACGAGCTGATCGTCTTCAGCAGCTTCGGCGGGATGCCGCATGAGCAGACCTGCGCGTCGCTGCGGCTGTTCGCCGAGCGTGTGATCCCGGAGTTCCGGTCGTGACCGTGCTCGCCGATCCATCGACGTCGCCGCTGTTCGAGGCTCTGCGCAGGCGCCGAATGCACCGCGCCTTCACCGATGAGCCCGTCGCAGACGAGCTGCTCGAGCAGCTTGCCTGGGCCGCCTCCCGCGCCCCGATGGGCGGCAACCAGCTGATGCGTCGAATCGTTGTGGTGACCGACCCCCGCCGTGTGCGCACGCTACGGCTTGTCACCCCCAGCTTCGGGGCGATCGGCAGCGTCGCCGTGATGGTGCTGTGCACGGACCTGGCCGTGGCGTTGGAGCGGATGGGGACTCTCGGGCGCGACCTGCTGTCGTTGGTCGACGCGGGAGCCGCGGCGGAGAACGTCGCCATCGCCGCGCCGGCGCTCGGGCTCGGCGTCAGCTTCATCCGCAGCGCCAACGACGCCGCGCTGCGGAGCGTGCTGGCACTGCCGACCCACATTCGGCCGGACATGATGATCGCCATCGGCCACCCGGTGGCGCAGCCGGCGGCGGCCGCTCGGTCGCGCCGGCCTGAGATCGACCGTGATCAGTTCGGTGAACCATGGAGGAGTGAGCAGTGAGCGATGCCTTCGATGTGAGCGTCTACCTGATGGCGTGTGCGCGGGACTGCCTCGACGAGCCGCCGCTGTTCGGGCCGCGGCGGATGGTCGAGGCCGCCGCGCGGCTTGCCGCCGGTCCGTCGTCCGATCCGGCGCTGCTGCGGCTGCGGGAGCGGATCACCGAGCGTCGCGGTGCGCTGTTGGGGATGGACCGCGACGGGTTTGCCGAGTGGCTGGACGATGTCACGGGGGAGCTCGCGCGCAGCGCGCTCGAGCGTGAGCTTGCTGCCGAGGCGGAGCACGATGGGCTCCGCTCGCCGGGGCCGGCGCAGTCAGTCCGCGACCTCGTCGATCGCCTCTGGGCGGCGTACAACGCCCACGATGTCAACGCCGCTGTCGCCTTGTACGCGGCGGATGGGACGCATCACGAGGTTGCGCAGGGCAGGCGCGTGGAGGGCCGCGAGGACGTCGGCAATGGGCTGACCCGGTTCCTGTCGTCGTTTCCCGATGCATCGTGGGAGCAGCACCGCGTCGTCGTGTCAGACAGCAACGCGGCCGTCGCCTACCGGTTGACCGGAACCCTGGCGGCGCCGCTCGGCCCGTTCCGGACGCCGGGACAGAGGCTCGATTTGGAGGGCATGTTCCTGATCGAGTCGGCCGGCGGGGCGATCGTCGGGACGGCCGACTACTGGGACGCCGCCACGTTCACCCGCCAGATGCAGGCGGCCGCCTGATGGCCTTTGCCGCCTGCGTGTTCTACACCGCCCGCGCCGGTTGCGCCGACGCGGTGGAAAAGACCCTAGCCACCCTGCGCGAGCATACGCTGGGCGAGCCGGGCTGCCTCGCCTACGAGCCCCATCGCGATCGGGCGGATGACACCCGGTTCTTCCTGTATGAATGTTACGTCGACGAGGCGGCTTACACGGACCATCAAAGCACCGACTACTTCATGCGCTACGCCCGAGAGGGCCTGGCTGATCATCTGATCGATCGGCGAGTGGAGCGCTACGAGCCGCTGGCTGAGCGGCCGCTGCAACGATGACCGAACCCGCGCCTGCTCCGATCACCCTGCCGTCGGCGACCGACGTCATCCATGCGCAGCTGCGCAAGGATATTTCGCAAGGCGTCTATCCGCCCGGGCCGATCCACCTCAAGCCGCTCGCCGAGCGGTTCTCGGTGAGCGTGGTCCCGGTGCGCGAGGCGTTGCGTCGGCTTGAGGCGGAGGGCCTCGTGTCCTTTGACGGCAAGCGTCGAATCGTCATCAACGCCCTCAACGAGCAGGAGCTCGACGAGATCTTCGCGATCCGGGGCGAGCTCGAGTCTCTTGCCTTGAGGCGCGCCGCCCGCCGACTTTCATCAGACGAGTACCAGCTCGCCAAGCTCGAGGACATGATCCAGCTCATGGACGCCCAGGAGGAGGACCCCGACGGATGGCGCGACACCAACCGCGAGTTCCACGCCTCGCTGTATGAGGCCGCGGAGATGCCGCGGCTGTGGTCGATTGTCAGCTCGCTGTGGGTGGCGAGCGAGCCCTACCTCCGCATCTACGTGACCGCCGTCGACAGCCTCCGCTCCGCCCAGGACCAGCACCGCGCGATCCTGCGCCAGGTCCGCGCCGGCGACGCGGAGCACGCCGAGGTGACGCTCCGCGAGCACCTCGCCGACACCTGGCAGGTCGTTCAGCAGCGGATTCGGGAGGAGCACCAGGACGGCGCGTGAGCGCCACCGAGCAGCATCGGTGGCGGCCACCTCGTCCAGGCTCATCGTCGACGCCGAGGCACTTCAGAACCCTCGTCCGCGCACCCGGAGGGTTGGACTACGATGCGGCGTTGCTCATGGCTGACCGTCGTCCTGTCCGAGAACCGTTGACAAGGTTGCGCGGCCGGCACGCGGAGTGTGCCGTGCTGGACGGGGTTTTGGCGGCGGTTCGTGAGGGTGAGAGCCGTGCGTTGGTGGTGCGGGGCGAGGCTGGGGTGGGGAAGACGGCGTTGCTGGAGTATGTGATTGAGGTCGCGTCGGATCTGAACGTGATGCGGGCGGCGGGGGTGGAGTCTGAGATGGAGCTGCCGTTCGCGGGTCTGCATCAGTTGTGCGCGCCGATGCTGGATCGCGTGGCGGGGCTGCCGGGGCCTCAGCGCCAAGCGTTGGAGATCGTGTTCGGGTTGAGTGGCGAGCGACCACCGGATCGGTTCCTGATCGGGCTGGCGGTGTTGAGCCTGCTGTCGGAGGTGGCGCAGGAGCGTCCGCTGGTGTGTGTGGTGGACGACGCGCAGTGGTTGGATGAGGCGTCTGCGTTGACGTTGGGGTTCGTGGCGCGGCGGCTGGGCGCGGACTCGATCGCGTTGCTGTTCGCCGCCCGGGAGCCGGGTGAGGACTTGCGGGGGTTGCCGGAGCTTGCGGTGGAGGGGTTGGGCAACGTGGATGCCCGTGCGCTGCTGAGCTCGACTCTTCGGTTTGTGCTCGACGAGCGGGTTCGAGATCGGATCGTCGCGGACACGCGGGGGAATCCGCTGGCATTGCTGGAGTTGCCGCGGGGGTTGACCGCGTCGCAGCTGGCGAGCGGGTTCGGGCCGTTGGGGCCGCAGGAGTTGCCGGGCCGGATCGAGGCGAGCTTTCAGCAGCGTCTGGCGGCGCTGCCGTTGGAAACGCAGCGGTTCCTGGCGGTAGCGGCCGCCGAGCCGGTCGGCGACCCGGTGCTGGTGTGGGGCGCGGCCCAGCGGCTCGGGATCGAGGTCTCCGCCGCAGCCGCCGCTGAGAACGAGGGTCTGATGACGATCGGCGAGCGGGTGGCGTTTCGGCATCCGCTGGTCCGGTCGGCGGTCTACCGAGGCACGCCGGGGGGCGCGCGCCGGGAGGTGCACCTTGCGCTCGCCGAGGTGACGGATTCCAGCGTTGATCCGGACCGCCGAGCCTGGCACCTGGCCGCCGCAGCCGCGGGACCGGACGAGGAGGTCGCCTCAGAGCTCGAACGATCAGCCGGACGAGCCAAGGCGCGGGGTGGCCTCGCCGCGGCCGCCGCCTTCCACGAGCGCGCTGCCGAGTTGACCGAGGATCCGGTCCGGAGGGCCGACCGCGCACTGGCCGCCGCGCAGATCAGCCTCCAGGCCGGCGCGTTCGGAGCCGCGCTCGCGCAGCTGAACCTCGCGGCAGCGGGAGTGCTCAACGAGCTCCAGCAAGCCCGGATCGACCTATTGCGCGGGCAGATCGCGTTCGTGTCGCGCTTGGGAAACGACGCTCCCCCGCTCCTGCTGAAGGCCGCCAAGCAGCTCGAGTCCCTCGATCTCGAACTCGCACGCGAAACGTATCTGAGCGCATGGGGCGCGGCCGCCTTCGCCGAGCGCGCGGACGCGGGCTACCTACCGGAGATCTGCCGCGCCGCCAGAGCGCTCCCGGCGTCACCGCAGCCTTCACGTCCCGGCGACGTCCTCCTGGACGGACTCGCGCTGCTCGTCATCGACGGGCGGGCTGCCGCCGCGCCGACCCTGCGGCGGGCCGTGAGCATCTTCACCAGCGAAGAGACCTCCGTCGACGCGCTCCTCCGATGGGGGTGGCTGGCGACGGCGGCCAGCAACGCCATGTGGGACGACGACGGCACGCGGGCGATCTCCGCTCGGCAGATCCAGCTCGTCCGCGACGCCGGAGCCCTGGAGGGGCTCGCGTTTCACCTGGTCGCGCTCGGCGTGCCCACCGCCTGGAGCGGCGACTTCGCGGCAGCGACTGCCCTGATCGCCGAGGGTGATGAGGTCACCGCGGCCACCGGCGCGCACATCCCGCCGTTCGCCGCCCTCCAGCTCGTCGCTCTGAGAGGCAGGGAAACCGAGGCCTCGGCCCTGATCGAGACAACGCTCGAGGAGTCCGCGGAGTCCGGGCCGGGAGTCGCGACGACCGAGGCGCGACGGGCCGCCTCGATCCTCTACAACGGCCTCGGGCGCTACGAGGAGGCACTGGCAGCCGCCGACCAGACCAGCTGGGATCCCCTGAACCTGTATCCCTCCATGTGGGGGTTGCCCGAGCTGGTGGAGGCGGCGGCTCGATGCGGACGGGCGGACATCGCCCGGAGCGCGCTCGACCGGCTGGCCGGGACGACACAGCCGGCCGGCACCGAGTTCGGCCTGGGGATCGAGGCACGGTCACGCGCGCTGGTCAGCGACGGCGAGGCCGCCGAGCGCCTCTACCGCGAGGCGATCGAACGGCTGAGCCAGACACAGTTGCGCCCCGAGCTTGCCCGCGCGCATCTCCTCTACGGCGAGTGGCTCCGCCGCGAGCGCCGCCGAGTCGACGCCCGTGCCGAGCTCCGGACCGCTCACGACATGCTGGTCACGATCGGTATGGAGGCGTTCGCCCAACGCGCGCGCAGCGAACTGCTGGCCACCGGCGAGAAGGTACGCAAGCGCGCGGCCGAGACCCGCGACGACCTCAGCGGCAAGGAGCGCCAGATCGCCCGGCTGGCCCGGGACGGCCTGTCCAATCCCGAGATCGGGGCCCGCCTTTTCCTCAGCCCCCGCACGGTCGAATGGCACCTGAGCAAGGTGTTCACCAAGCTGGGGATCCGCTCACGCGGGGAGCTCGCCGGCGCATTGACGGACTCGGACTCCGAGCCGGTCCCCGCCTGAACTGATCGCCATCGCGTGAACGCGCATGACGATCTGGCGCATCGGCACCTTCCCCCGGCGAGAAATCCCCCTGATCTGACGGGCGCCCGACCTCCGGCCATGTGTCAAGTTGTGGAGGCGACGTCGTGGCCTGGCGGTCGTCAACGCGGCGGTTCAGTCACCGTCCCGGCACGCGCGCGGGTGAGGATGGCGCCCAGGTCCTCGGCCGGGAGGTTGGGGTTATAGAGCGGGCTGGAGGCGTTGGTGAGCAGCTCGTGGATGAGCGCGACGCTCACCGGGTCGGGGTCGTTGATCTGCTCCAGTGCGTCGGCGAGCTCGAGCAGTTCCGGGCGCACCGCCGCGACGCGGTCGGGGAGTATGGGGCAGCAGTCAAACCGACGCGGCGGTTGTGTCAAAGCCGCCGTTCGCCGAAGCCCGGCGGCAAGAGCTCGGCGTTTACGGGTGCTGAGAAGTCGCTTGCGCGTGGCGGCGAGGTCGGGCAGCTGTATGAACTCGGGGATGAGCGCCAGCGTCGCGAGCCGGTGCTCGCGTGCGATGTGGCAGCCGGTGGCGAAGGTCGCAGCGCCGATGAGGCACGCCGCGATCATGACCTGACAGTTGAGGTGCCAGGCCACGGCAAACGGCAGCAGAGCGGCCATCACGATCGCGGTGGCGAGGCTCCCTTCGCGCCAGTTGCGCAGGGTGGCAAGGCCGCCCTGAACGGCTCGGAACGCGGGCGGCTCCTGTGTCGCCGGGATCTTGGGTGTGGCATGGGTGCGCTTGGGCGCCGGCATCGTCTGTCCTTGGTTGATGGAGATGGTCGGTGTACTGATCGTCAGCTGGCTGCTGCGCGGTTTTGCCGCCGGCGGCCGGCGACCGCGACCGCGGCCCCGCCCGCGAGAAGCACGAGCATTCCGCCGCCAACGATCGCGGCGTCGTCCCACTGCAGTCCTTGCGGCGACGAAGGCGCCGCCGGGCGCGCAGAATGGACGCTCGCACCTCGGGGCCGCACGCTCGCTGACGCGAGGCAAACCCCGCGCGGGATCGGGATGCAGGGCGCGACGCGGGCGGCGCGGCTCGAGGCGATCGTCGAGTAAGTGGTTGCCTGGCCGCTGGGTGGAGTCACCAAGACGATGGTCCCGCGCGCATTGAGATCGAAGGGCCTCGCTGAAGCCGGCGCGACGTTGGCAGCGACCACGGCGGCGATGACCGCCAGTGCCGTGAGTATGGGTTTCGTCGTCTTGAACATGATCCGGTCCTCCTGGTGGTTGGTGCTACACGTGGTGGTGGGGATCGCTCGCCCGCACCCGGTTGACCTCGCCGCCGGGCAGCGCGTCGCGGCCGGCGCTGTCGCGGATCGCAGCGGGCCTCGGAGCGTCCTGGCCCGATAGCCCGGCGCGCACCTGGCTCAGGGTTGCGCGGAGCTCAGAGACGTGGATGTCTGGGTTGTAGAGCGGGCTATCGCAGCCGTTGGCGAGCAGTTCGCGCAGCGTCGCGACAGATGCCGGGCTCGGGTTCTGTGCGCGTTCGAGCGCGGTGGCGATCTCGAGCAGCTCGCCGCGGACCGCGGCCGCGCGGTACTGCAGCAGCGGTTGGCGGCGGCGGGCGATCGGATCCGGCTCGTCGGCCCGGTTAGCGGTCCGGCGCAGCCATTGCACGATCACGCGGCGGCGGCGCTCGGCGCGACGCCGGCGCCACCGCTCGCGGATGGGGAGGCTGTTCCCGGTTGTCGTGCCGGTCGCGGTCGGGGTGGTGTGGTGCGCACGCCCCGTGTATGTGTGCTGACCCGCCATCGCGCTCTCCTGTGTTGATGGCCCGGCACTGGTGACCGAGCTCGCCTGGCACGGTGAGCAGAGCCGGTGACAGCGCGGCGACAAACCGGTGATCAGTCGTTGACCCGCCGGCCTTTGCGCGGCTGGTCAGGGGGCGGCAGCGGTGGTAGCCTCGATTGTGGGCGCGGAGGAAAGGGCGCATGGATTTTGGGATTCTCGGCTCGCTGGAGGTCTGCGATCGTGATCGCACGGTCCGGCTGGGCGGAGACAAACAGCGAGCACTGCTGGCGATTTTGCTGTTGCACGCCAATGAGGTCGTCTCGGCTGATCGACTGATCGACGATCTGTGGGGAGCGCGCCCGCCGCCCGCCGCTCTGAAGGCCCTGCAGGCCCACATCTCGCGGTTGCGTAAGGCGCTCGATACCACCGGGGTCGCGTTGCCTGATGACAACGGCAACCGAACACCCGGCGGATCAGATGGTCCGCTGACGACCCAAGGGCACGGGTACGTGCTGCGTGTCGAGCGCGGCGAGCTTGACCTTGACCGCTTCCGAGCCGCGGTCGAGGAGGGGCGCGACGCGCTGTCGTCGGGCGACGCTGCGAAGGCGGCCGCGGTTCTGCGCGACGGACTGGCGTTGTGGCGGGGCCCGCCTTTGGCCGACTTCGCCTACGAGGCGTTTGCGCAAGCCGCGATCGCCCAGCTGGAGGACCTTCATCTGAGCGCCCTCGAGGAGCGCGTCGACGCGGATCTCGCGCTCGGGCGCCAGCGTGACCTGGTTGGCGAGCTCACCTCGATCGTGCAGCAAAACCCGTTGCGGGAGCGGGTGCGCGCGCAGCTCATGCTCGCGTTGTACCGCTCGGACCGCCAGGCAGAGGCGCTGCAGGTCTACCAGGAGTTCCGGCGCGCCTTGTCCGAGCAGCTCGGGCTTGACCCGAGCCCTGGCCTCCAGCAGCTCGAGGTGGCGCTACTCAATCGCGACGCCTCGCTGCAAGCGCCTCCGGCGAGTGGGCCGCCCGTCTTGCCGCCTGGGGGACAGCGCCCCCAGCCCCGGCGCCGGTGGCTCGCGGTCGGGACAGCAACCCTGATCGCGCTCGCGGCCATCGCCGTGGCGGTTGCCGCGTCGACAGGCGGCGCGTCCGCGCGACTGACCGCGATCGCCGCCGGCTCGGTGGGGGCGATCAGCCCGGCCCGCGACGCGATCACCGCGGTGGTGCCTCTCGGCTCCTCACCTTCGGATGTGGCAGCCGGCGCCGGCTCGGTGTGGGTCGCCAACTACAACGCCAACTCGGTGTCGCGCATCGACCCGGTGACGCACGCCGTCGAGCAGACGATCGCGGTCGAGTCGACCCCGAGCGCGATCGCGGTCGGCGACGGCGCGGTATGGGTCGCAGACAACTTCAGCGGGACGGTGTCGAAGATCGATCCTGCCGCTGACCGGGTCGTGCAGACGATCCCCGTGGGTAACGGGCCGAGCGGGATCGCGGTCAGTGCGGGGGCGGTGTGGGTGACCAACAGCAACGACGGCACCCTCACGAAGCTCGATCCGGACAGCGGCGCGGTCCTCAAGACGATCACGCTGGGCGGCGCGACCGATCTCGCGGTGGGCCTCGGCGCGATCTGGGTCAGCGACGCGGCGAACGGCCGCATCCTGCGCGTCGATCCTCACACCGACCAGGTCAGCGACGAGATCAACGTCGGCACCGGACCGAACGCGATCACCGCCGGGGAGCGCTCGGTGTGGGTCGCCAACAGCCTCGATGGGACGGTTTCACGGATCGACCCGCAGACCAGCCAGGTGGCGGCGACGATCCCGGTCGGCAACGGGCCCAACGCGATCGCTGTCGCCACCGGTCGGGTCTGGGTCGCCAACGAATACGGCCGCGACGTGGTCAGCATCGACCCCGCCACCGACCACGTCGTTCGCACGGTCAGGGTCGGCAACGACCCCCGCGGCCTGGCCGCCGTCGGCGGCCTGATATGGGTCAGCGCGCAGGACTCGGGCGCGAGCCACCGTGGCGGCACGTTGACCGCGCTGCAAAACGCGCCGTTCGGCTCGCTCGATCCGAGCATTGAAAAAGCGTCGCTTGCGTCGGTGTACTCGCTTTACTTGACCAACGACGGACTGACCGCGTTCAAACGCGTCGGCGGCAGCGACGGCGCGCAGGTCGTTCCCGATCTTGCGATCTCACTACCGACCCCTACCGACGGCGGGCGGACCTACACCTTCCAGCTTCGGTCCGGGGTCCGCTACTCAAATGGCCAGCCAGTCAGGCCCGAGGACTTCCGCCGCGCGATCGAACGCTCGCTCAGGCTCGGGTGGACGATTTATTACCCGAATCTCGTGGGAGGCGCTGCGTGCGTCGCGCGCCCGGCACGCTGCGATCTCTCGCGCGGGATCGTTACCGACGACGCGGGCAACACGGTCACTTTTCACCTCGTCGCGCCTGACCCCGAGTTCCTAGAACGCCTAGCGCTATGGCCCGCCCTCGCGGTTCCCGCCGGGACGCCTGACCACGACATCGGCAGCCACCCGATGCCGGCGACCGGCCCCTACATGTTCTCAAGCGACACGCCGCGGGAGATCACGCTCGTTCGCAATCCCTACTTTCACGAGTGGTCACATGCCGCCCAGCCAGACGGCTACCCAGACCGGATCGTGTGGCGGACCGGCGCCAGCACCCAAGCGGCGGTCACCGCCGTGGAGCGCGCCGCCGCCGACTACTCGATCGACCCGCCGCCTGCCAACCGTCTGAACGAGGTGCAGACGCGCTTCGCCAGCCAGCTGCATGTCGAGGACAACGACGTGACGATCGAACTGGGCCTGAATACGGGGGTGGCGCCGTTCGCCGACGTGCGCGTGCGTCGCGCGCTGAACTTCGCAATCGACCGCGCCAAGTTGGCACGGCTGTTGGGACAGGAATCGCACCCCACCTGCCAGGAGCTCGCGCCCTACATATCCGGATATGAGCGCTACTGCCCCTACACACTGGACCCCAATCGCGCAGGAGTCTGGAGCGCTCCCGACCTCGCCAAGGCCCGAGCCCTGATCGCCGCGTCGGGCACCCGCGGGACGCCGATCACGATCTGGAGCGCGCCGGGATACCTCACAGACTTCACCGCGACTGGGCGCTACCTCGTCTCACTACTCGACCGGCTTGGCTACATCGCCCGCGTCAGGAGCGTTAGCTCAAGCAGCAATTTGTTCTCGCTGGTCTCCGACCCGCGAACGAGAGCTCAGGCCTATCTCAGCGTGCTCGCCCCAAGCTATCCAGCGGCGTCTGAGTTCCTCGGCCCGGAATACCGCAGCTGCCAGAGCTCGCTGCCGGCCACGGGGAGCGACGTCCCCGCGCTTCACTTCTGCGATCCGCAGTTCGACACGACGGTCCGCCGCGCGCTCGCCGCGGAATCCATCAGATCGCCCACCGCGGCCGCCCTGTGGGCGCAGGCCGACCGGCGGTTCACGGATCAGGCGCCAGTCGTGCCCTTAGTCACTCCGAGCATCACCGACTTCGTCTCCGACCGCGTCGGCGACTACCAGTACAACCCCCAACTCGGCGTGCTGATGGACCAGCTCTGGGTGCACTAGTGGTCAGCCGGGGCCGCCATTTCAGCTGGGACGTTGCGGTTGGGGCCACCAGCTCAACCACATCGCGCTTGAGGATGACCTTTTGGTCCGTTCACTCATCCCCAGGGCGGAGACGAGCACCCGTCCATCCCACGTCCTCGAGCCGGTCCTTGGCGACCGCGTCGGCAGCCGCGGAGACGCTCGGGTGGGCGCGCATCGCCGTGAGAAACGCTTCGCGACCGATGCTCAGGAGCGTCGTCTGGCGCGTGGCGACGACGGTTGCGGTGCGTCTGACGGGGTGCAGCAGCGCAATCTCGCCAAAGCCCCGCCCGCTGTCCAGCGGCCTGAGCTCTCGGCCGGCCCTGGTGACGATCACCGCACCGTGAGTGATCGCGTAGTAGCTGTCCCCTGCGTCGCCCTCGCTGATGATGGCGGTGCCGGGGTCGAAGGTCTCATAGCGCGCCTCGCGCGCCAGCGTCTCCAGGGAAGCGCCCGGAAGTGCCGAGAAGATCTCGGTGTTGCGCAGCAGACCCATCTCGACGACCGGGATCGAGGCTTCCTCGTCGATGCGGCGGATGCGCCGTCCGGCGGCGATCACCGCGATCGGGGCGAAACAGGCCATCCCGACGAACGCGGTCTTGGCGCCCCCCAGGCCGATCAGGAGCGGAACCACCAGCGCGCCGAACACCAGGCCCAGGTCTCGGATGGACTCGATCAGCGCGAACGCGCAGACCATCACATCGAGCGGCGTGGACCGCTGCAGCAGCGTCTGGGCGGCGACGCTCTGGATGCTGCGACTGGCTCCGACCATCACCAGCAGCGCCACCGCGACGACCACCGTGGAGGCCAGTGCCAGTGCGCCGAGCGCCGCGGCGCCCGCGAGCGCGGCGGCGACGAGTGGAAGCGCGAGCCGACGCCCGACCAGCAGGGCGGCGGCGGCTCCGCCGAGCAGGCCGCCGGCGCCGAACGCGGCACTGAGGTAGCCCGCACCGCCGGGTCCAACCGCGAGGATCTGGACGGCAAGCACGACCACGAGCAGATCGATCGCACCCTCGATCGCGGCCGCGCCGGCCGGAAAGGCGATCAGCGCCCGAGTGTTTGGCCGCGAGACGATGACGCGGGCCGCATCGAGCAGATCGGCGAGAACCCCCGCTTCCTGCTCGCTCTCCGTGGCCTGCGCCCGAAGCGGCTGAACATGAGCCAGCAGTGGGGTCAGGAGACAGAGGCCAGCCAACCCCGCACACGCCAGGCCTGAGCCGTCCAGTCCGATCAGCAGACCCGCGAGCGCTGGCCCGACCAACGTCCCCACGCCCTCGCTCCAGCTCGTCGCGACGTTGGCCGCGGTCAACTCATCCGGGTGGCGCACCACGAGCGGCATCAGCACGTGATGCAGCGGTCGGCTGACACTGAGCGCGAGCGAGAACGCCATCGCCGCGGCGTATACGACGACGACCGGCGCACCCGCGAGGATCGCCACGCCGCAGCAGGCCAGCGTGACCGTCCCGGCACCATAGGCAGCTCGAAGCAGCCGTCCCGCGCCCATACGGAACAGATGAACGCTGATCACAGGACCCAGCAGCAGCGAGGGGACCAGCTGCAGGATCACCACCAAACCCGCCGCGGCGACCCCGCCGCGTGCGTACGCGTAGACAATCAGAGCCAGCCACTGGCCGAACTCGGCGACGATCATCACCGCGTAGGCGAGCAGCAGCCGGCTGAGCGCGTGATTGCGGGCGACCACGCCGATCACCAGGACAAATCGGTTCCCGCCGCGCCCCCGGCAAGCTCTCACGCGCCCACCATACTTGCCCGCATCCTCGACACCAAAGCGATGCGGCCCACTGTCGATACGGCGGCCGACGCGTCACACTTCTGCCGATGCTCATCCTGAGCGCGCCGTCGAGGTGGCCGTGCCGACCGCCGGGGATCGGATGCGGGCGTCCGCGATGGCGGTGAGGGCCTGCCTGAACGGAGGGCGCACCCGGGCCGAGCATCCGGGCGTCCCACTGTCGCCGGCGGAGCTCGCCGCCGACGCGATCGCGGTCCGGGCCGCGGGGGCGTTCGCCGTGCACATTCATCCGAGGGATCGCGATGGGGTACAGACGATGGACGCCAGAGCCTGCGATGCCGCGGTCGCGGCGATTCGCGCCGCGGTTCCGCGGCTGCCGATCGGCGTCTCGACGTCGGCCGCGATCGATCCGGATCCGTTCGCCCGCGCGGCCGCCCTCGCCACCTGGCGGCAACCACCCGACTTCGTCTCAGTGAATCTCTCCGAGCTCGGCTGGGCGGGCATCGCGCGCGCGGCGAGGCATGCGGGCATCGCGATCGAGGCCGGCCTGGCCGTCGCGGCTGACGCCGAAGAGCTCCGGCGCGGCCCGTTCGCTCATCAGGTCCTGCGCGCGTTGGTCGAGGTTGACGGTGGCGCGGACGACGCCCGCGCCATCGCAGAACTGATCCCCCCGGGCGTCGCGCAGCTCTGGCACGGCTCGGGCGCACGGACCTGGGAGGTCATCTCCGCGGCCGGGGCGGCCGGCGTCGACGTTCGCGTCGGACTGGAAGACGCGCTGGTACTGCCGGACGGCAGCACCGCCGCGGACAACGCCGAACTCGTCGCCGCAGCCGTGGCGTTGATCGGCGCGGGAGGCTGATCGGCCACCGGCGATGCGCCGTTACCGGGGCGTCGCAGGGATCAAGTACCCCGCAGCCGCCGACCCAGCTGCACCCGGGCGGTGACGCCGGCTCCGAGTAACAGCCCGAACGCCGCGAGGTAGCAGGTGATCAACACTCCGGCGAGCATCAGGAACAGCTCGACGGGCGTTCTCCCCGCCACGAGGCGGAGGTAGTAGCCCGCGGCGGTTGGCGTGATGTTGAGGATCAGGCCGCTGACCGCGGCGCCCGCCCACGCCGCTCGCCACCGCAGCGATCCACCCACCAGCACGCGAAAGACAGCGCCGCACAGCAGGATGGTCAAGGCGAGCGCGGTCAGCGGAACGGCCAGACGGATCGCCGCGGCGTCGATGTTCAGACGTCGGACCAGGTCGGTGCCCGCCGTGGCCACAGCGACCATCATCAGGATCACCACGGTCACCACCCCGGCGACCGCCAGGTTGCGGAGCTTGCCGAGCACGAATCCGATGCCGGGGCGGTCGAGGAGCCGATACAGACAGCGCTCGAGCACGCCCACCACTCCCGAGCTGACCCAGACCATCGCGACGATCGAGCCCGCGATCAGCAGCGGCGATTGCTCCTTGGTCCGCAGGATGAGCGCGACGACCTGATCGTGGACATCCGTGGGCAGCACCTGGGAGATCCGCGCTGACAGCGCCTGGGCCTTGCCGTAGTCGCCGAGTGCGACTGCCGCCAGAGCGGTGAGGCCGAGAGCCAGCGGCACCAGCGACGAGATCAGAAACCAGGCGAGCGCCGGGACGTCGTTGGCCACGCCCGAGTCCCAGTACAGGCCGACGAGCTCGCGCGGCACGCGCCGCAGCCGGGAGGCCGTCATCGCATGCGCCGTCTCGCAGCCGTGGCTAGCGCTCTTGCTCGCGGCGCCGGAGCGGCAGCGCGAACCATAGTCCGCCGATGAGCGCCAGCGTCAGCACTCCGGCGACGATCGGCGCGACGCCACCAACCACGTAGTCCGAGAGCAACACCAGGATCCCGGTGAAACCGAGCGCCAGGAACACCAACCCCGCGATCGCCAGCTTGTTGGCGACGGCGATCAGATACGGCTTCTCGCGATGGCGGAACAGCAGTCGATGATGGACGGGCGGCGCCATCAGCAGAAATGTCGCGACCGCGACCAGCGCCAGCGTGACGAAGTAGACGGTGCGTTCGAACGAGGTGGTCTTCGACCAGCCCGCATTGAACGGCACGACGAGCAGAAACGCGAACATCACCTGAATCCCCGTGCCGGCGACGCGCAGCTCGTTGAGCAGCTCGATCGTGTTGCGGTCAAGCCGCTCTTCGCGGGTCTCGTCCCGATCGTCTCTCGCGTCCTGCTCGCGGTCTGCGTGCGTCACCCGTCCTCCTGGCAGGGGAGCCTACGCGGTCGGTCGCGTGCACCCCCCGGCCGTTGCCTTGACATTCCCGTCCGGGGCGGCGCGACTCATCGCCGGAGCCCACGGGGCCTGCGCCGCGAAAGGATCTCGGCGCGCCGGCGTCTTGGTAGGCAATGGATCGAACGAGCGCACTGGCCGGCTATCACCGGGTGAGGGGGTTCGGGTGGCCGCGCGGGTTTCCGGTCGTCCAGTTCCCGAACAATGCCCTGATCGTGGCGTTCGTGGCGGGTCAGCTCGCCGCGATGCTTCACGCGCCCGGGCACTTCGATGCCCAAGCCGTGTCGTATCTGGCGATGACGATCTGGGCTTACGAGGAGCTCGCCCACGGGGTCAACTGGTTTCGCCACGCGCTCGGTCTCGTCTACATCGTCTCGACCGGGGTGCATCTCGCGGTCGCGCTCGGTCGTTGACCGCCCCGGGCGGGCAGGCGTCCAAGCGGCTGATCGGCGAATGCCCGTGACCGAATGGGGCGGCCGTTCGCCAATCGTGCCGCTCGAGTGCCTACCCTCTCGCGATGGCCGAGACTTCCGCCGTGACCGCCCGCGCCGCCGACGCCACCGATGCCGCCGGCCAGCGGCGCACCACCGTGGTGTCGATCATCACCGCCTCATCGCTGATGGTGCTGATGCTCGGCGTCGGCCTGGCCACGTCAAGCCTGGGGCTGATCTCAACCGGGATCGAGTCCACCGGGGACGTCGTCGCCGCCGTCGTCACGTTCTTCGCCGTCCGGCTCGGCGCCCGGCCGGCCGACGAATCCCATCCCTTCGGGCACCGCCGCGCCGAGAATCTCTCCGCGCTCGCCGAGGCGTCGATCCTGCTCGGGGGTGGAGTGATCGTGGTCATCGAAGCGGTCCAGCGGCTGATCGGCAACGGAAGCACGCTGACGGCCCGTTGGTACGTGTTCGCGGTCATCGGCGTGGCGATCGTGGTCAACACCAGCCGTGCGGTGATCGCACGCCGCAGCGCCCGCCGGTACGGCTCCACCGCCCTGCGCTCCAATTCCTTTCACTTCGCCGGCGATGTCGGTGGATCGATCGCGGTCCTGGTCGGCCTGATCGCGGTGCGAGCCGGGTTTCATGACGGCGACGCCATCTCGGCGTTGATCGTCGCCGGGTTGATCTTCACCGCCGCGGCGCGCCTCATCTTCGAAAACGCGCAGGTGCTCATGGACACCGCACCCGCGCATGCCCGGGCCGTCGCCCTGGACGCGATCGCCACCCTCGCCCCGGGAGTCGAGCTTGACCGCCTGCGCCTGCGCGAGTCCGGCGGACGCTACTTCGCCGACGTCGTGGTCGCGATCCCACCCGGCCAGGCGGTGGTCGAGGCCCACGCCACCGCTGACACCGTCGAACACGCGATCGAGCACGCGCTGCCCAACAGCGACGTCGTCGTACACGTCGAACCTCGCCGTCGCGGTCTGACCCTGCGCGACCGGGTCCTCGCCATCGCCCTCAGCGAACCCGATGTCAGCGAAGCGCACGACATCACCATCTTTGACCACGGCGATCAGCGCAGCGTCTCCCTGCACCTCAAGCTGCCCGCCGATAGCTCCCTGGCCACCGCTCACGAGGTCGCTGAACGCGTCGAGCGCGCCATCGGAGCGCTGCCCACCGTGAGCGACGTGCGCACCCATCTCGAACCCCTCGAACAGCCGATCGCCGCCGACCCGTCAGCGGGCGAGGACCCGCACGCGCTCGAGACGATCAAGACCGTCGTGCAGCGCTACGCGCACACGCCCGCACGCGACCTGCGCCTGCTTCCCACCCCGGAGGGCGAGGTGCTGTTCATCACCGTCTCGGTCGGCGCGACCGCCTCGCTTGATCAGGCGCATCAGCTCGCCAGCGAACTCGAGGAAGAGCTCCGCCAAGAGCTCCCCTCCATCGCCGACGTCGTCGTCCACACAGAACCCTGACCCGCTGGACGGGCAGCTGCTTGCGCAATGTGCGTCCAGCGCCATGATGGACGGTGACAGACCTCTGCCCGGGAGGGTGATGGCGGACCGGAGAGACATCGACTTCACGTATTCGCTGACTGACCGCGTGATTCGGCTGAGCCTGGGTGATCTGGCGGACTTCAGCGGCGCGAAGTACGACGGCGATTTCTCGCTCACCCTCGAGGAGGCGCAGCGACGCAAGCACGACTATGTGGCTGAGCAGGTGGGAATCGGTCCCGGACGGAGGATGCTCGATCTGGGCTGCGGGTGGGGTGGCCTGCTGGCGTACGTTGCCGACCGCGGGGGCGTCGGCGTCGGCGTGACCCTGTCAGCGGCGCAGCAGGCGAGCTGTCGCCGTCACGGCCTGGACGTCCACCTCCAGGATGCGCGGGAGCTGGAGCGCGAGCGTTTCGGCGCGTTTGACGCGGTGGCGAGCCTGGGCGCGTTCGAGCATTTCTGCTCGCCCGACGATTTCGAAGCCGGCCGCCAGGAGGCTGTCTACGCGGGCGTGTTCGCACGCGTTGCCGACCTGCTGCCCGCGGGGGCTCGTTTCTACCTGCAGACGATGGTGTTCGGCCGCAACATGCTCCAACGAGCCCGGATCGACATGAGGTCCCTCCGCGCAGTGCCGCCGCGAGAGTCTGACGAGTGGTACATCGCGCTCCTGGGACGCCAGTTCCCAGGCTCGTGGCTTCCGTTCGGCCAAGAGCAGGTGATCGGCTGTGCCCAGCCGTACTTCCGGCTGGTGTCGAGCATCAGCGGTCGACTCGACTACATCGAGACGATCCGCCAGTGGAACGCGCGGGTCGGCTCACGCAGCGTCAGAAAGATGCTGCTCAAGCTCCAGCTGCTGCCGCGCTGGCTGGCGAGTCGCGATTTCCGGCTGGCGTTCACCTCGGGAGTGAGCGCAAACCAGGTCTGTTTCGAGCGCGAGCTGCTTGACCACTACCGGCTCGTGTTCGAGAAGCCGGCCATCGGCACGCATTCACCGGCGGCCAACCTCCGCGATCCGTGACAGCTCGCCGATGGGGCGGGTCGCGATCGCGGGCTGGCGAGCCTGCGCGAACGAGACCAGCTTGCCTCGGTCCTGGTCCCACAGCTTGAGATGGACCGCGCGAAGCCCGTCCAGCAGCGACAGCTGGGGCACCTGATGGAAGATCGAGTTCTCGCGGTGGGCGCGCCGGAGGTTGTAGTTGGGGATCCGCGCGTTGAGATGGTGCACATGGTGAAACCCGATGTGGCCGGTGAAGAACTCGAGCACCCTCGGCAGCTTGAGGTAGGAGCTGCCGCGGAGCGCCGCGTCGGTGTAATCCCAGTCGGCGGCGTCCTGCCAGTAGGCGTCCTCGAACTGGTGTTGGACGTAGAACAGCCAGATCCCAACCGATCCGGCAACCAGCGCCGCCGGCGCCCACACCAGCAGGAGTCGCTCCCACCCGATCAGCCAGCACAGCGCCGCGGCCAGCGAGACGATGACAACGTCGGTGCTCAGCACGCTGTGGCGCAGGCGCGGACGTTGAGCGCGAGTGGCGATCCGCGGGCCGATGACCATCGCCATGATCGGACCGAGCCCAAACATGACGAATGGATTGCGCATCAACCGATAGGCCAGCCGGCCACGCCACGACCGGGCGCGGTACTCGTCGATCGTCAGCGTGACGATGTCTCCGACACCACGACGCTCGAGATCGCCTGAGGTGCCGTGATGCACCGCGTGGTCGTGCCGCCACCGTTCAAACGGTGAGAGGACGAGCAGCGCGGCAAACCGTCCGACCCACCGATTGGCACGCTTGGCTGAAAACAGCGATCCGTGGGCGCAGTCGTGGAAGACGACGAACGTCCGTACCAGGAAGCCGGCGGCGAGAACGATCAGCGCGACCGTCAGCAGGACCGAGGTCCCAAGCGTGAGGTCGACCAGGACCGAGAGCGCTAAGTAGGGCACGATCGACGTCGCGACGTCGAGCACGCTTCGAGCGAGCCGCGGCTGATAGCGGCGAGCGGGAATCTGACGGCCTGGCGTGGGCGTGGGCTGATCTGGCATGAGTGCAACTCCGACCTCGGGATGACCGTTGCGAGCTGCAACGCTCCCGCACGCCACCCTCGGACCGCCGCGAGCGCGATCTGCTCATAGGTCGAAGTGCTCCAGCAGTACCAGTATGGCCCCGCCGACAAGACCTCGATGCAGTCGATCCTACCCGACGCGACTCCACCGGACACAACTTCCTCGTGAACTCTTAGGTTGACCGACTCGTCTGAGATTCAGGTTGCGCGGTGGCGTAGGTGCGGTCAGGCTCGGACGGCCGCGTCCGCGACGCATCGGCCGCAGCGCTCCAGCCAGGGCGTCGCCCGGAGTCGCTCGAAGATCGCCTGGGCCTCCTCCGCCTCGTCGGCGTCGCCGCGCAACTCGGCCTGCTCGAGCAGGACCTGCGCGAGCACGAACGGCGCGTCGATCGCGCGCAGCTCGCGGATGGCGGCGGACAGGCGCTCCTGCGCGGTGCGGCTGTCGTCCCGACGTGCCGCCAGCAGTCCCTCGAACCGGGCGGCTCCCGCGCGGATGAGCGGCGAACGCTGCGCCGGAGGGAGGTCGTTCGCGAAGCTGATCAACGTCTCGAGCGCATCCGGGTCGTCCAGCGCGAGCGCGGCGTGACCGGCCTCCAGGTAGGCCTCACGGCGGTCCTCGTTGACGATCTCCGCCGGGCTGCCGGTGGCGATCGGCATCGCGGCCTCCAGGGCCTCGGCATGTCGGCCGAGTCCGTTGAGCACGATCGCCCGGGCGACGTTGGGCCCCGCCGCGTATTCCAGGTTGATGCTGTCCTCCTCGGTCTCAGCGAGTCGCAGGGTGCGTTCAATGGCCGCGATGTCGCCGCGGGCGGCCTGGATGCGGGCCAGCGCGGGGAGGTAGGCCCGCCGAAACAGCGGCGCGACCGCCGGCAGGCCGTCGTCGGCGACCGGTGGCAGCTGCTCCCAGTCGCCGCGGGCGATGCGCGCGGTCGTCGCGTTGAGCGTCAGCGCCTGTTCCCATCGACGGTCACCGCGGGACTGCGCCAGCGCGAGACCCCGCTCGATGATGGTGAGCGCGTCGCCGAAGCGGTCCTGCTGGAGCCATAGGTCGGCGAGGTTGTTGTGCGCCCGCACCGCCTGCGCCCCAAGCTCGTGCTCGAGCGCAAGCGACAGGCACCGCTCCCTGAGCGCGATCGCCTCCTCGGACCGACCCTGCCGGTGCCGGACGTAGCTGAGCGTCGTGAACGCGTAGCAGACCGTCAGCCACTCCTGCGACGGCTCGGCGATGGCGAGTGCGGCGTCGGCCGCCTCGAACGCCTCGTCCAGGTCACCCCGGAACGCCAGGTGAACCGAAAGGGACGCCAACGCCGATGCCTTTTCCGAGCTCCCGTCCGACAGGCCGGAGACCGCTCGGCGGTTGAGCTCGATCGCCTCCTCGAGGCGGTCCTCCCGGGAGAGCGCGTCGGCCAGCACAACCATCGAGCGAGCGCTGGCCTCCGGATCGCCGAGCGCCTCAAACAGCGCGACGGCCTGGTCGAGCCGTTCCCGCCCAGCCTGATAGTTCGCCGCCTGCACGGCGGCCTGCCCGGCCTGATGCAGGAGCGCCGCCCGGGTGGCGCCGTCCTCGGCCAGCTCAGCGCCGCGGTCGAACGCGCGTTGCGCCTCAGGTCCGAGGGCGAGCGACAGCGCCCGGCGGCCGGCCTCGGCGAGCGTGTCGCACGCCATTGCGCGGATCTGAGCGGCGTCCGACGCGTCGGGCTCGGCCTCCGCCGCGTCCAGGAAATGCGCCGCCAGCACCTCCGCCAGCTCGGGCGCGCCCTCGCCCCATGCCTCCTGAAGGTGGCGGGCGACGGCGAGGTGGCGCTCCTTGCGGTCACGCCGGGACAGGGTCCCGTACGCGGTCGTCCGCAGCAGGCCCTGGAGGAAGTTGTACTGGCCGCGCTCGGCTGAGAGCGGATCGTCGTTGAGACCGAGGATCTGCTTGGCCACCAATCCGTCGAGGATCTGCTGCACGTCGTCGACGCCGCGCGTCCCCAGCGCGGCGACTCCGGCCGGCGCGAACGACTGGCCGTAGACGGAGGCGTCCTGCAGCACGGCCCGCTCGACGGCCGTCAGACCGTCGAGCCGCGCGGCGGCCAGCGCATGGAGCGTCTCGGGCACGTCCAACTCGCCCACGTCGCCGATCGGGACGTAGCGCGCGCCCTCCTGAGCGAGCAGGCCGCGGTCCAGGAGCATCCTCACGGTTTCGACGGCGTACAGCGGGACGCCCTCGGCCCGGCGCAGGATGCGCGCCGTGAGCTCCTCCGGCAGGCCTGGCACCAGCCCGGCGAGCGCCTGGCGCATGGCGGCGTCGGGGATCGCGGCGAGGCGGATCGCATCCCATCGCGGCCGTTGCGCGAGCAGTTCCGGGCGCCCCAGGCCGAGGACGAACAACGGACGGTTCGCGGACCACTCGAGCAGGTAGTCGATGAACTCGAGCAGCCCGGAGTCGGCCCACTGCAGATCCTCGAAGGCCATCACGACCGGCGCATCGTCTGACAGTCTCTCGAAGAACAGCCGCCAGCCGGAGAACAGGTCAGCACGGTCGGTCGCGGTGCGCTGCTCGAGGCCGAGAAGATGCGCCAGGCGCGGCTCGACGAGCCGCTGCTCCATCTCCTCCGGGATGAACTGCTCGACGGTCTCCTTCAGCTTCGCGCGGGCGGACGCCGCGTCCTCCTCCTCGACGATGCCGGCCCGGGCTCTGACCATCTCCGCCAGCGCCCAGTAGCCGACGCCCTCGCCGTAGGACAGGCAGCGGCCCTGGTGCCACCGGACCAGCTTCTCCACGCCGTCGACGTACTTGTAGTACTCCCACAGCAGTCGGGACTTGCCGGTCCCGGCCTCGCCCACGACGGCGACGAGCCGCGCCCGTCCGGAGCTCGCCGACTCCTCCGAGACCTCGATGATCCGCGACAGCTCGCGGTCGCGGCCGACGAACGGAACCTCGAGTCCAGCGGTGCGCCGCGCGCCGCCGACGCCCGCGACCACGCGGAGGGGACGCCAGGCGTGCACCGGCTGCTCGCGACCCTTCACCTCGTGAACGCCCGCGTCCTCGTAGGCGATCGCCGCCTCGCTCGCGCGCCGGGTCACATCGTCGACCAGGACGGTGCCGGGCGGGGCGATCGATTGGAGCCGGGAGGCGGTGTTGACGGTGTCGCCGAGCACCATCCCCTCGGCCTCCGCGCCCACAGCGACGGCGGCGTTGCCGGTGAGGATCCCGACCCGTACGCGCAGCTCCCGGTGGATCTCGGGGACCAGCTGCGTCAGGTGCAGGCCGGCTCGCACCGCGCGCTCGGGGTCGTCCTCGCGGGCGATCGGGGTGCCCCAGACGGCCATCACGGCGTCGCCGATGAACTTCTCGACCGTGCCGCCGTACCGCTCGATCAGCGTCCGGCAGCTGTCGAAATAGCGAGAGAGGAGCTCGCGGACCTCCTCCGGGTCGCGGTGCTCGGACAGCGTGGTGAATCCGACCAGGTCCGCGAACAGCACGGACACCAGCCGCCGCTCGGACACCGAGGTGGACGTCGCGGCCGGGACGCCGTCGACAAGCGCCGAGCCGCACTGGCCGCAGAACTTGTCGCCCGGCTCGTTGGCCGCGCCGCACGCCAGGCACGACAGCTCCAGCGGGGCCCCGCACTCCGCACAGAACCGTCGGCCAGGTCGGTTCTCCGTGCCGCACCCCCGGCAATTCATCGTCCGGAGATCCTACTCCCGTGTGGGGTCACTGCAGGGGAATTCGTGGCCTGATCGTACCGCCCGCCGGTCGCCGCCCACGATCACGTCGTGGATCAGCGGCGGTCCGAACAGGCCGTGCCCGGTCACTCCCGGCGTCTGATCGAACCGGCGAGCCAGGGCCTCGCGATCCTCGATCGGGCCGTGATAGTCCGCGAGCACCCCGCCGTCCGGCGTCACCGGCGCCCCGGGTCGCAGTGCCGCCTGCCCCAGCGCGCTGAGCGTCGCCGCCAGGCCGAATCGCTCGAGCTCCAGCGGGACCGGGGGGTGCAGGGCGTCGACGAGCTTGTCGCGCGAGACGATGACCACGAAGCGCTCGGCGGCCGCGGCCACGATCTTCTCGCGCAGGTGCGCGCCGTGGCCGCCCTTGATCGCCCAGTGGTCGTCGGTCACCTGGTCAGCGCCGTCGATCGCGACGTCCAGGCGCGCCAGCCGGTCGAACGGCTCGACCGGGATGCCGAGTGCGGTCGCCGCGCGCTCGGTGTCAGGCGAGGTGGCGACGCAGCGCAGATCGCCCACGTTGCGGGCGGCGAGCGCCTGCAGCAACCAGGCCACGGTCCGGCCGGTACCCAGCCCGACGCGCATGCCGGGCTCGATCAGTGCGGCCGCGGCCTCGGCCGCCTCGCGCATCTCCGGTTCGCTGGGCGCCATCAGACGGAATCGTGTCACGCCCGCCCGGGCCGGGACGGTCCGACGCGGGGTGGTCAGCCGGCGAGCAGGCCGGCGATGAGGAGCGCCGCCGTCCGCGTCAGGTCGCGTTCGAGGTCGACGCACGCGTGGGCGAGCTCGGGGTCCGAGCGGTAGAGCTCGGCCAGCGGCGCGGGTGGGTTGGCGATCTGCCACGTCGACCCGGCCAGGCGGGCCATCACCGAGACCAGTTCGCGGGCGCCGGGCTCGGACAGGCCGGGGACGACGGCGGCGACCGCGGCGGCCGTTCGCCGGACGGCGGCGAGCGAGGTCAGCTTGTACCTCCTCACGGCCTCGACGGAGACGTGACGCTCGAGGTTGAGGGCGATGTGGGCGATGAGGTCACACAGCAGCGGACGGTCGGCGAAGGAGCGGGCGAGCACGGCGGCTGCCTCGTCGGCGCGGGCGGTGGCGAGCCGAGTCTCGACCGAGGCGGCCCACTCCTCCCAGGCGCGTGAGGAGAGCTCGAGGAAGATCTGCTCGCGCGTCTCGAAGTAGCGCAGCAGCGCCGACTTGTGGATGCCGACCTCGGAGGCGATGTCCGCGAGTGAGATCTCGCGCACGCCGCGCCGTCGGGCCAGTTCGGCGGCCGCCGCGAGGATCGCCTCCCGCCGTTGGGTCTTGTGCTCCGCGGAGCGGGCGCGCTGAAAGGTGGCGGTGCTGGCAGCCATGGCGGTCATGGTAGCTAACGCAACGGCAGTGTGCTAACAAGATAAGAGAACTGCGTTGCGTTAAATTTCAGGAGGCCGCACTCATGTCCCAAGTCCTCTTTGTCACCGGTTCCAGCCGGGGTCTCGGTCGCGCCGTCGCCGCGGCCGCCCTCGAGGCGGGTCACCAGGTCGCCGCCACCGCCCGGCGCCCGGAGTCCCTGGACGATCTGGTCGCCCGTCACGGCGACCGGATCCTGCCGCTCGCGCTCGATGTCACCGACGCCGATGCGGCGATCGCCGCGGTCGCCTCCGCCGTCGAGGCGTTCGGCCGGATCGACGCCGTCGTCAATAACGCCGGTTACGCGAACGTTGCCGCCGTCGAGGACGTCACGCTGGCGGACTTCCGCGCCCAGATCGACACCAACCTCCTCGGTGTGATCAACGTGACCAAGGCGGCGCTGCCCACGTTGCGCGCGCAGGGCGGCGGCCACATCATCCAGGTCTCCTCGATCGGTGGGCGCCTGGCGACGCCGGGGCTGTCGGCCTATCAGACGGCCAAGTGGGCGGTGGGCGGATTCTCGGAGGTGCTGGCCGCCGAGGTCGCCCCTCTCGGGATCAAGGTCACGGTGCTCGAGCCGGGCGGGATGCAGACCGACTGGGCGGGCTCGTCGATGACGATCCATCCGGTGAGCGCGCCGTATGAGCCGACCGTCGGGCCGATGGCCGCGCTGCACAACGCGGCGACGCTGGCGCTCGGCGATCCGGCCAAGGTGGCCGGCGTCGTGCTCGAGGTGGCCGCCATGGACGATCCGCCGCTGCGTCTCATCCTCGGCAGCGAGGCCTACGCGTACGCGACCGCCGCAGCGGCACGGCGCGCGCAGTCCGACGCCGCCTGGCACGACCTCTCGGTCTCGACCGATCGCGATGATGCCACCGACGCCGATCGCGATCCGCTGGGGACACGGGCCCGCACGTGACGGCGCGCCCGCGCAGCGCGGGCGCGCAATACATGTCGCGCCCCATGGTGCGACGGCGGCGGGTGGGCGATCCTCGACTGGCAATCGATCAGAAGAGAGGGACCCAAATGACCACGTCCACCACCGCGCTGATGACCCGCCTGCGCACCTGGGCCCTGGTCGCCGGACTGACCGGTTTGGTGATCGCGCTGGGGGCGACGATCGGCGGCGTGTTCCTGTGGCTGTTCGTCGCGGTGGCGGTGATCTTCAACGTCGTCGGTTACTCCCACTCCGACCGGATCGCGCTGCGCGCGGCCCGCGCCCGGCCGCTGCCCGAGTACGACGCGCCCGAGGTCCACGCGGCGGTCCGGCAACTCGCCGACCGCCAACGTGCGGCAGCTCTCGTTCCTGTCCGGAGACGGCGAGGACAATCCACTCGGGCTGGTCGGCGCGCTCGCGGCGATGATCCTCGCCCCGATCGGGGCCGCGCTGTTGCAGCTCGGGGTCTCCCGGCAGCGGGAGTACCTCGCCGACGCGACGGCCGCTCGGCTGATGGGACGGGCATCCCCGCTGGCCGACGCGCTGGAGGCGATCGACGGATCGCAGACGCCGGCGCTCAGGTCAGTCCGGTCACGGCGCCGATGTACATCGCCAACCCGCTCGGTGGCGGCCAGGCGCGGACGCTGTTCTCGACCCATCCGCCGGTCAGCGACCGCGTGCGCCGGCTGCGGGCGTACGACCGCACCCGGTCGCGGGAGGTGCGCGACCCCCGGACCAGGGCCCGCCCGGCCGTCTGACCCGGCCATCCTCGGGACGAACCGCCCGCCGCCGGCGCCGCGCCGGAATGGGTGTCAGCCCCCATGGCGCCGCCCCGCCGGACCACGGAACCTGTGCAAAAGGGGGAAACCGGGCACCGGGGGGCGCAACGGGGCGCCGGGATCGGCGTCGCCGGCTCAGGGGGAGCCGGCGACGCCATCACACCGAGGTCGCGTCGCCCGCGAGGACAAATGGGGTCTCGTACCCATACCGCGCCCGCCGGCGATCCGCGAGGCTGGCCGCCATGGACCCCACGCGGATCCTGCTCGCCGACGACCACGCCGTGGTGCGTCACGGCCTGCGCCTGGTGCTCAACGCCGAGCCCGACCTCGAGGTCGTCGCGGAGGTCGGCGACGGGCTCGAGGCGGTGCAGGTCACGCTGACCCATGACATCGACCTGGCGATCCTCGACGTCACGATGCCGCGGATGACCGGCCTGCACGCGGCGCGGGAGCTGCATCGCCGGCGGCCGGAGGTGCGGGTGTTGATGCTGTCGATGCACGAGAACGAGCGCTACCTCTGCGAGGCGCTGGCGGCCGGGGCCTGCGGCTACATCCTCAAGAGCTCGGCCGATCGCGATCTGATCGATGCCTGCCGGGCGGCCATGCGGGGCGAGCGATTCGTCCACTCGGCCGCGGTCACGCCGCTGGTCGCCGATCTCCTGGCCGGCGGCAACCCCGATCTCCTCGGCGGCGACGACCCGCTCACCGCCCGCGAACAGGAGGTCGTCAAGCTCGTCGCCGAGGGGTACAGCAGCCGCCAGATCGCCGACGCGCTCGTCATCAGCGAGAAGACGGTCGAGCGTCATCGGGCCAACATCCTGGACAAGCTCGACCTCCGGGGCCTGGTCGACCTCACCCGCTACGCGATCCGCCGCGGGCTGGCCCAGCCCTGATGACCAGGCGCCAGGCGCCCCGCGGATGCTCGGACACCGGGGATTTGTCGCGGGCGCGGGCAAATGGAGGCCAGGCCCCATTCCGCCGTGGTCCGCGACCGGCGATGCTCGCCGAGCTCACACCACTCGGCGAGGCCGGCGAAGGCGACGTCGAAGGAGGGACCGCGACGATGACGATGGCGACGATCGACACGATCCGGCGCGAGGCCGGAACCCCCGCAGGCAGCGGCGCTCGCTTGCGGACCGGTGGGGACGTGAACTGTCCTGTGATCACCCCGGTGACGGTGCTGATCGTGGACGACGACCGCGCCGCAAGCTACGGCCTATGGGCGCTGTTGCGCTGGCGGCCGGGCATTCGCGCCCGGCTGAGCGTCAGCGCCGAGGCCGGCCGCGCCGCGCGGCAGGAGCGGCCGGCGGTGTGCCTGGCGTCAGCCGGACTGGGCCTGCACGCGCTGCACCGTCTCGCCCAGCTGCCCGGCGCCCCGCGCGTCCTCGTCTACGCCGACGAGCGCAGCCGCGATCTCGAAGGCCTGGCGATCGTCGCGGGCGCCGACGGGGCGGTGTGGCGTTACGGCGATCCCGACGAGCTGCTCGCCGCCATCCGGCGCGCCGCCTCGACGCCCCGGCCACGGACGCCCCTGCCGGCGGCGTCCGTCCACCGGCTGATCGATCGCGTGGACGATCGCGACCGGCCGATCGCGGCGCTGCTGCTGATGCGCACGCCGCCCGATCACGTCGCGTGGACCCTCGGCCTGAGCGCGCGTTCGTTGCGGGCTCGCCGCTGGGAGATGCTGGCGCGGCTGCAGCGGGCCGCGCCGCGAGGGTAGGGCGCCCACGGCCAAGCGGTCAGGGACATTGCGCCCCCTAAGTCCCTGACCTCCGGGGGGGCGGAATGGACGCCGGCCCCCCGGGCGGACTTCCGTGGCCGGGCGGCCGGCTGGTCGAGACCAGCATGGTGGTCATCACACCGCGACGGGCCCCGCGGCGGCGGGGCACGCGGCCCGGGGCGATCCGCCGATCGGCAGATCGAACCAGACGCGAGTGGTGTCGTCGCCCACGCCCCACCGGGAGGAGAGCTGCTCCACCAGCCGGAGTCCCCAGCCGCCGCCCGGCCGGTCCCCGCGCGTGCCGGGGACGAAACCGGCGCCGTCGTCGATCACCTCGCAGCGGATCACGTCCGGCAGGCCGGAGTGGGCCACCACGACCACCGTCTCCCCGTCGCCGTGCTGAACGCTGTTGGTCACCAGCTCCGAGACCAGCAGCCGGGCCGCGTCCGCCGTCTCCGGATCGAGATCGGCGTAGACCTCGCTGACCGCGCGCCGCGCGGCAGACGGCGCCTGTCGGTCCCGGGTGAATTCGAATCGGCGCACGCCGCCCATGCTCCAGGCGTACCCGCGCGCCGGGTGGCCCCAACCAAAAGACGGGATGCGGGCGCGGGCGTGCTCAGGACGCGGGCGGGTCGTATTCCTCGTCGGTGACGTGCCGGCCCCAGCTGACCGGATTGCCGGAGTCGTCGGCCTCCTGGATCGCCACATGAACCATGAGCCGGTTGGGGGCGGCCCCGTGCCAGTGATTCTCGCCGGGCTCGAAGTGGACGCGATCGCCGGGGCGGATCTCCTCGATCGGGCCGCCCTCGCGCTGGCAGCGGCCGACGCCCTCGGTGACGAAGATCGTCTGTCCGAACGGATGGGTGTGCCAGGCGGTGCGCGCGCCGGGGGTGAAGTGGACGAGACCCGCGGCGGCCCGGGCCGGCGGCACCGGGTCGGCGACGGGATCGATATACACGGCGCCGGTGAACCAGTCAGCGGGTCCGCGATTGGTCTCGAGCGAGCTGCGGGTGATGCGCATGATGTCTCCTTGGCGGGTCGAGGTTCAGGCGCCGGACCCGGGGGTGGCGGCCACGCCCGCGTTGGCGGCGATCGCGTCGATGATCTGCGGCCACAGCTCGCGCGGGAGGTCGTGGCCCATGCCGGGGATGATGAGGAGGGTCGCGCCGGGGATCGCGTCGGCGGTGGCCCGGCCGCCGGAGACGTCGACCAGCGGGTCGGCGTCGCCGTGGATGACGGTGGTGGGGACCTGGATCGCGCGCAGCCGCTCGGTGCGGTCGCCCGCGGCGGTGACCGCGCCCAGCTGGCGGGCGCTGCCGGCCGGGTAGACGCCGCGCTCGAACAGGCGGGCGGCCCGCTCGCGCTGGCGGCCCTCGTCGAACGGGTAGTCCGGGGAGCCGATCAGGCGGTAGGTCCCGATGTGCTCCTCGATGTAGGCGTCGCGCTCGCGGGCGGCGCGGCGCAGCAGGCGCCGGGCGACGCGCGGCTGGGTACGGCCGACGTCGCGCGCGCCGGTGGTGGACATGATCGAGACGAGCGACAGGACGCGGTCGGGGTGCGTGATCGTCATCAGCTGGGCGATCATGCCGCCCATCGATGCGCCGACCACGTGGGCGGCGGAGATCTCGAGGTGGTCGAGCAGGCCGACCGCGTCGTCGGCCATCTCGTCGAGCGTGTAGGCCGCGCCGCGCGGGGAGCGGAGCAGGAGGTGCCAGCGCTTGGGGGTCTTGGCGCCGCGCAGGTGGGTGGAGTGACCGACGTCGCGGTTGTCGAACCGGATGACCCGGAAGCCGCGCGCGGCGAGCTGCTCGCAGAAATCGTCGTCCCACATCAGCATCTGGGAGGCGAGGCCCATGATGAGCAGCAGCGGCGGCGAGCCGGCGGCGCCGAACGTCTCGTAGCAGAGCTCGATCTCGCCCACCGGAGCCATGTGCTCGTTCGGGGCGCTCGATTCCGGATCAGGTGCGGAAATGGGACATCACTCCTGTGGTCGGTGGTCGCGCCCGCCGTGCGGGGGCGGGACCGCGTCACGGTAGCGGCCGGTCAGATGCCGCGCTGCAACGCGAGCACGAGCAGGGCGACGGCGACCAGCCCGGCCACCACCACCACCACCAGGTTGGCCGCCAGCGCCACCCTCAGCGAGCGCGCCGGGGCTCGCTTGGGCGGCGCCGCCGTAGCTGGCACGGCGACCATCGGAGCGTCAGCGGGCGGCGGCGGGCTGGGGGAGACCGCCTGGGCGAGGGCGTCGGTGACGTACCGGTTGAGGCTGACCTGCCGGCGCTCGGCGGCGAGCGCCAGTTGCTCGTGGAGATCGCTCGGCATGCGCACCAGGAAGCGGCCGCTGTGGCTCGACGGCGTCTTGGGCTTGGCGGTGTCGCGGGCCGGCGCGGGGATCTCCTTCTCCTCGGCGATGGCGGCGGTCAGCCAGGCCTCCATCGCGGGGCGCAGCTGCTCGACCGCCTCGTCAGGCGTGTCGCCTCGCGCCATGCAGCCGGGGAGCTCCTCGACGCTCGCCGTCCACGCGGCGCGCGACCCCTCGCGCTCGGTCTTGACCATCACGTGATAGGGAAGCTCGAGGTATCTGGCGACGGTCGCCTTCGCCCGCGGACCGGTCACCCCCCGGATTCTATTGTCGGCACCCCGCCCGGCGGGGGTCTGCCCGCGGCGGCGTTTGCTCATACCGGCGCGCGCGGAGCTCGGAACGCCCTTATTTGCGGGCGATATCAGTGGTTTCATCGTGGTATCACCCGTGTCGGAGGGGGAATCGATGGTTCCGAGCTCATCGCGCAGCTTCTGGAGCGCGCCGGTGAGCAGCCGGGAGACGTGCGCCTGGGAGATGCCGACCTGGCGCGCGATCTCGCGCTCGGTCAGGTCGGCGTGGAACCGCAGATAGACGATCTGGCGTTCGCGATCGTCGAGTGCGCGCATCTGATCGACGAGCGCGAGCCGCTCGTCAGAGCCCTCGTAGGGGGCCCGGATCTCGGGCGGCGGGGACTCGTCGTCGTCGGCCGGAATCGGCACCGAATCGCGGGCCTGCTCCGCGGCCAGCGCACGCTCGACGTCCTGCTCCTCAGCCGACACTGCGGCCGCCAGCTCGGCGGTGGTCGGGGCGCGGCCCAGCGTGCCCGCCAGCTGTCCCTGGCAGCGGCGGATCTCCCGGCTGAGGTACTGCAGCTCGCGCGGAATCCGCAGCGCGGAGGTGCGGTCGCGCAGGTGATGACGGATCTCGCCCTCGATGGTGGGAGTGGCGAAACTGGCGAAGGCGACGCCGCGGCCCGGGTCGAAGCGATCGGTGGCCTTGATCAGGCCGATCGCACCCACCTGGACGAGGTCGTCGAGCTCGGCGCCACGACCCGCGTAGCGTCGCGCCACCGCCTTGACCAGCGGTAGATGAGATTCGATCAGTCGCTCCCTCGCCGCGCCGGCGAGAGGCCGCTGCGTTGAGCTCACCGTGGCACCTCAGCCCTACCCCGCAGGCCCCGTCTGGGCGGTATCAGCGGCATGGTACCAAGGGTTACCGGGTTTTTAGGGCGGATCAGCCCAGGTGCCGCTGGGGACTGTAAAGGTGTGGGGACTTACCAAAACGTGGCGATCCCTCCGGGGGTCGCCCGGGGGATTGCCTGACCATGGCGGAGCGGGGGCTCGCCGTTCTGAGGGCGTTGCTGGCGGTGGCCGCGACGTTCGTGGCCGCGACCGCGCTCATCATCCCCGCGTGCGCCCAGGCGGCCGATCCGGTCGGCAGCGAGAACCTGGCGCAGGCGGCCGCTTCGCTGGCGGCCACCGGGTCCGACGGCGCGGCGACGATCGTCGCCCAGGCCCAAGCGCTCGTGCCCCAGGTCGCGAGTGGTCCAGCGAATGGCTCCGGCGTGGGCGCGCCGGGCCAGTCGGGTGAGGCGACGTCCGGAGGTGCGCCGGCCTTGCCGGTCTCGGCGGCCTCCGACGTCGCCTCCCCACCCGCCTCGCGCCCGGCGGCGATGCCGCCGCCGCCGCCTCACGTCAACGTTGCGCAGGCGCCGACCGCCCCGACCGCACCGACCGTGGCCCCGCCGTCGGCGCCGGCGCCGGTGCAGATCACGGTGGGCGACGCGGGCAGCCGCGGCGGCGATTCGCCGCTCCCGGTGCACGTGAGCATGCCCGTGCCGCCGACGGCGTCGGCCCCGAGCTCGCCCGCCTCGATCGCCGCGTCGCTGCCGGCCGCCGTCGAATCGGTTCTCGACGACGCTCTCGCCGCGTCGCCCCCGAGTGCCGACGCGCTTTTCCCGAACGTCACCCCGGAGGTCGCGAACCTGCCGGCCGGTGACGGCAGCCGCTGTGCGGCCGCCGGGCTGCAGGCCGATGCGGTGAGCGCCCTGATCAGCTGCGCCGGTCAGAATCCCGCCGCCGGCGGGCCCGGCGTGTCGCTGCAGGTGCTGCTGCTCCAGTGGCTCGGCGGGCCGGGCACGCCACGAGCCGCCGGCGTGCGACACGTCGCGTCCACCCCGCAGGCATCGCCCGAGGCGGCGTCCCGTGTCCCCAGACCGTTTCGACACCCCCTTGACTTCTCCGGCGCGCCGGCCCGACTCATCGGGCGCAGCGCCGCGCCGGGCCCGCCTCCGATCCGGCGTCTGGACGCCGGACGCGAGCGCCGGCGCAGACTGCGCCAGGCGGCTCCGGAGGCCTCATCTGCGACGGCCCCCGATCAGCCGGGGTTGGCACCGGGCGTGACCGGTGGGTCGGCCGCAACAGCGAGCGCCGGCATCGGGTCGGGCGCGACGGCAGGACTGGCGTTGGCGTTCGTCAGCCTGTGCGCGTTCCGCCTGCTGTCGGGTCGTGTCTCGCTGGAGCTCTCAGCGTGGCGATCCGCGCTGCTCGCTCTCCGATTGGAACGCCCGGGGTAGCGGTCGCCTGTTGCCCAACGCGCGGCGTCGGACTCGGATGCACGAACCGGCCGCCGCCCCGCCCGGCTCCCGCCGTGGCGGAACAGGCCAAACGCTCCTGACGCTCGGGCCAGGCCCGGGGGGCGGAGCGATATCGAAATCAGGAGAGACGACAGATGCGATCTAAGTGGATTGCTCTGGGTGTCACCGTCTGCGCACTGGCCACACCGGCCGGCGCGATGGCGGGCGGCATGCCAGGGGGAGGCGCCGGTTCCGGCGGTTCCGGTCAGGCGCAGGGGTCGGCGCAATGGGCCGCGACGCTGCAGGGCGCGGCGTCGCAGGCGCAGGCCGGACAGAACGCCGTCAACAGCAACGCTCCGGTGAACGTGGCCGGCGGCAATGTCACCGGCGGAGCCAACACCGCCGCACAGAACGCCGGCAACGTGGCCAACAGCGCCGCCGGCAACGCGGCCGGGACCCAGCAGAACAACAACCAGAACCAGGATCCCAGCTCCGGCGGATCCGCCGGTTCGGGCGGTTCCGGTCAGGCGCAGGGTTCGTCGCAGTGGGCGGCGACCGTGCAGGCAGCGCAGTCACAGGCCAACGCGGCGCAGAACGCCGTGAACGGCAACGCTCCGTCGAACACCGCCGGTGGCAACATCACCGGCGGAGCCAACACGGCGGTCCAGAACGCCAACAACGGTGCCAACAGCGGCGCGGCCAACCTCGCCGGCACCAAGCAGAACAACAACCAGAACCAGTCGACCGGCTCGAGCTGCTCCGTCGGGTGCGGTGGCTCGGGTCAGGCGCAGGGTTCGTCGCAGTGGGCGGCGACGCTGCAGGCGGCACAGTCCCAGGCCAACGCCGGGCAGAACGCCGTCAACAGCAATGCTCCGTCGGACACCGCCGGTGGCAACATCACCGGTGGGGCCAACACGGCCGCGCAGAACGCCAAGAACGGTGCCAACAGCGGCGCCGGTAACGCGGCCGGGACCCAGCAGAACAACAACCAGAACCAGTCCAGCAGCTCCAGCTGCGGGATCGGTTGTGGTGGCTCGGGTCAGGCGCAGCTGTCGGGCCAGCAGGCGCTGACCGCCCAGCAGGCCGCCTCCAGCGCGGACGGCTCGCAGAACGCAGTCAACGCCAATGTGCCGGTCAACATCGCCGGTGGCAACATCACCGGCGGCGCCAACACCGCCGCACAGAACGCGAGCAACGGTGCCAGCAGCGGCGCCGGCAACCTCGCGGGCACCCAGCAGAACAACAACCAGAACCAGTCCAGCAGCTCCAGCTGCGGGATCGGTTGTGGTGGCTCGGGTCAGGCGCAGCTGTCTGACCAGCAGGCGCTGACGGGCCAGCTGGCGGACTCCAGCGCGGATGGCTCGCAGAACGCGGTCAACGCCAACGTGCCGGTCAACATCGCCGGTGGGAACATCGTCGGTGGGGCCAACACGGCGGCGCAGAACGCCAACAACGCCGCCAACAGCGGCGCCGGCAACGCGGCCGG
>DATAWL010000077.1:0-49636 GCA_036267215.1 Solirubrobacteraceae bacterium
AAACGCCCCGGGCGGCGTGCGGAGGGCGTTGGTTGGGACGTTTGCCGACGGCTGGGGGCGGCCCGGAGCCGACACGTCCCGAGCCCGCCGTTTTTCGACGATCGGCGGCCGTCCGCGAGGCCGCGAACCCGCCGCGTCAGCCGCCGGTGGACCCACCCGACGAGGTCTGGGCGGTGCCCGAGCCGTTCGCCGCCTGCTCAATCGCGGCCGCGTTGACCTGGCCGTGCGACGCAGGGATGCACGTTCGGGCGGCGGCCAGCACCTGCGGGGCGTGCACGTCGACCCCGGCGGTCTGCAACATCGTCAGGGTCAGTCGGCCCTGGGAGTCGGGGTCCGGGAAGCCGTTGATGCCGTGGTCGCGGACGCACTTGGCAAACGACAAGAGTCCGGCGGTCTGGGCCCGCTGCTGGGCGGCCTGCGCCGCCGCGTTCGCGTTGGAGGGCTGGGGCATGATGCTGTTGCAGGCCTGCCGGGCCGTCTTGAAATGGGGGCTCGAGCTCAGGTTCGCCGGCGCCGCCAGGGCGATCCGGACCTGTCCGGGGCTCGTGGAGACCTTCGGGTCGGGGAAGTTGGTCACGCCATGGTTGCGCATACAGGCCGAGTACTTGAACGCGGCCTGGGCGGCCTGCTGAGGCGGTCCACCGGATCCGTTGCCGGCGGTCGTCTGGGTCGACCCCGGCGAGGACCCGCCGCAGCCCGCGAGCCCCATGGCGACGCACGCCATGGCGACGGCGACCGGGAGCATCGTCCGGCGGCGCGCGGGGGCGGCGGTTCGAGAGTCGACATTGCCCATCTGGGGAGGCCTCCTGTCAGGCGGTGGCGGTGCGATGGGACAGTTGTAGACCCCGGGTGGTGACAGCACGGTCACGGCGGTTGTGACCTGAGTGTCACCCGAAGTGCGTCATCCTCTGTGCTGCACGGCCCGGCGGCCGCCGGATGCCGTGACCAGGAGGAAGATGTGCGGGTACTGGTGGCCGAAGATCACAAACGTCTGGCGACCGCCCTGGCCGAGGGGCTGCGGCGGGAGGGCATGGCGGTCGACCTCGCCTTCGACGGTCGCGACGCGCTCGACCACGCCGCCGTGAACCGCTACGACGTCGTCGTGCTCGATCGCGACCTGCCGCTCTTGCACGGCGACGAGGTGTGCCGCTCGCTGGCGGACGCGCGCAGCGAGACCCGGATCCTGATGCTGACGGCGTCGAGCACGATTCGCGACCGGGTCGAGGGACTGGGGCTGGGCGCCGACGACTATCTGCCCAAGCCGTTCGACTTCGCCGAGCTGGTGGCGCGGATCCGGGCGCTCGCGCGACGCTCCAGCCCCCCGTTGCCCCCGACGCTGGCCCATGGCGACCTGGCGCTCGATCCGAGCCGGCGCACCGCGGTCCGCGACACGCGCCCGCTGTCGCTCAGTCCCAAGGAGTTCGGGGTGCTCGAGTATCTGCTCGCCGCCGACGGTCGCGTCGTCTCGGCCGAGGAGCTGCTCGAGCGCGTCTGGGACGAGGCCGCCAACCCGTTCACCCACACGGTCAAGACGACCGTCGGCCGCCTGCGGGCCAAACTGGGCGAGCCACCGGTGATCGAGACCGTCCGCGAGGGCGGCTACCGGATCTAGAGCCCCGCCGATGGCTCACGCGCACCGATCGCTCGCGCCCCGCCGGTGGCTGCGCCTGTCCCCGCGCAGCGCCCGGGTGCGGCTGACGCTGCTGTACGGCGGGATGACGATGCTCCTGGGCACGGCGATCCTGGCCCTCGTCTACCTGCTCAGCTACCACTCGGCCCAGGTCGCCACCGTCACCACCGCCATCTCCGGACGCAAGCGCGGGTCGCCGCCGGGCTCCGTTGCGGCGTTCCCGGTCGGCGCGTTGCATCGCCTCGTCCAGGTACCGGCCCCCGATCACACGATCGCCGTGGACCAGCGCAACTCCGACTTCAGCCACCTGCTGGAGATCTTGTGGGTCGGACTCGCGCTGACGACGCTCGGCTCCGCGGTCATCGGCTGGTTCGCCGCCGGGCGCGTCCTGCGCCCGCTGCGCAAGATCACCTCGACCGCACAGACGATCTCGGCCGGCAGCCTCAACCAGCGACTGGCGCTGGCCGGCCCCGACGATGAGTTCAAGCGCCTCGGCGACACCCTCGATGCCCTGCTGGCCCGCCTCGAGGCCTCGTTCGACGCCCAGCGGCGGTTCGTGGCCAACGCGTCTCACGAGCTGCGCACGCCGCTGACCGCCGAGCGCACGATGCTCCAGGTCGCCCTGGCCGACCCGGACATGACCGTCGACTCGCTGCGCGCCACCTGCGAGGAGCTGCTGGTGGCCGGCGTCGAACAGGAGCGGCTGCTCGAGGCTCTGCTCACGCTGACCTCCAGCGAGCGCGGCGTGGACCACGTCGAGCCGCTGGATCTCGCGACGATCGCCGACACTGTGCTCCGCAGCCGCGACGCACAGGCTCGCGCCCGCGGCCTCAGCGTGCAGACGAGCCTGCGGCCGGCCCCGGCCGGCGGAGATCCGGCGCTCGTGCGACGGCTCATCGACAACCTGCTCGACAACGCCATCGACCACAACATCCCCGGCGGCGAGGTGACGATCGCCACCGCCGTCGTCGGGACCACCGCGGTGATCAGCGTGGCCAACACGGGCCCACCGATCCCAGCCGATCAGATCGACCGGCTGTTCGACCCCTTCCAGCGCCTGGACGGGCGCAGCGCCCGCGACGACGGCCACCACGGGCTCGGCCTCTCGATCGTGCGCGCCATCGCGACCGCCCACGACGCTCGGCTGAGCGCCCACGCCCGTCCCGCCGGCGGGCTGGCCGTCACCGTCAGCTTCCCCGCCGCCTCCGCATCCGCAGCCGGACCTCACGTTTCCGCGCCGCCCGGCGTCCTATCCACATGACGCTACAGATCGATGCCCCCACCACGGTGGCGGCCCGGGTCGACGCGCTGGCGTGGGACGAGCTCGGCGCCGGCCTCGACGCGATCGGCCACGCGGTCACGCCGCCGGTGCTCACCGCCCGCGAATGCGACGAGCTGGCCGGACTGTTTGACGTCGGGCGCTTCCGCTCCACCGTCGACATGGCCCGGCACCGCTTCGGCGATGGCCGCTACCGATATTTCGACCACCCGCTGCCCGAGCCGATCGGCGAGCTGCGCAGTGCCTTCTATCGCCATCTGGCGCCGATCGCCAACCGTTGGGCGCAGCTGCTCGGCGGCGACGGCGAGCAGTTCCCGCTCGAGCACGGGGCGCTGCTCGAGCGTTGCCGCGCCGCGGGCCAGAGCAGGCCCACGCCGCTGATCCTGCGCTACGGCCCGGGCGACTGGAACGCGTTGCATCAGGACCTCTATGGCGACGTGTGGTTCCCGTTCCAGGTGGTGACCGTGCTCAGCTCACCCGGCGAGGACTTCGAGGGCGGCGAGTTCGTGCTGCTCGAGCAGCGCCCCCGGGCGCAGAGCCGAGCCCACGTGCTGACCCCCGCCCAGGGGTCGTTCGTCATCTTCCCCACCACCGAGCGCCCCAGCGCCGGGCGCCACCGCCACCACCGCGTCCGCATGCGCCACGGCGTGTCCACGGTCAGCGCCGGCCGGCGGACCGCGCTCGGCATCATCTTCCACGACGCCGCATGACCTCCGCCTGGACCATCTACGAGAGCCCACTCGGGCCGCTGACGCTCGTGGCGGGCGAGGCCGGTCTGCGCCGGCTGCTGTTCCCCCACGACCACGCCCCCCACGACGTGGCGAACCGCGACCCGGAGGCGCTGGCCGCGATCGCGGCCCAGCTGGAGCAGTACTTCGCCGGCGAGCGGCGGACGTTCGACATCGAGCTGGACATCTCCGGCACCCCGTTCCAGCGCGCGGTCTGGGACCAGCTGCTGACGATCCCGTACGGGTCGACGCGCAGCTACGGCGAGCTGGCCCGCACGATCGGCCGCCCCGACCGGGCCCGGGCGGTGGGCGCGGCGGTCGGCGCCACGCCGGTGCCGATCATCGTGCCCTGCCACCGGATGATCGGCGCCGACGGCTCGCTCACCGGCTACGGCGGCGGGCTGCCCCGCAAGCGGGCGCTGCTCGACCTCGAGGCCTCGATGGCGACCGGCCAGCAGTGTCTGCTTCAACCGTGGAGCACCAGCCAGGGCGCGAGCGCGACCAGCGCCGCCCCCAGCGCGTAGGTCAGCCACCGGGTGGGCACCGCGTGCGCGACGCGGTGACCGACCAGGACGCCGCACAGCTCCGGCACCCCCACGACCGCCGCCAGGGGCCAGTCGATCGACCCGTGGATGAGGTAACCGATGGTGCCGGCCGCGGCGATCACCACCGACTGGGCCTGGGCCGCGCCCAGCGCCCGGAGCACCGGGGTGCCGGCGAGGACCAGCAGCGGCACCGCCAGCATCGGGCCGCCGAGGCCGAACAGCCCGGCGACGATCGACACGCCGAGCCCGATCGCGGCGATCAGTGCTGCCGGGGGCGGCCCGGCGCGGCCCGGCGCGGCCGGCGCGGCCCGCTGGCGCAGCCAGACCAGGACGCCGGTGACCCCGACGACCACCGCGAGCAGCACGCCGAACGCGCCGCCGGAGACCAGCCCGTTGGCCACCACCCCCAGGGGCGCGCCGACGACAGCGACGATGGCCAGGATGCGGGCGATGCGCCGAGTGCCGGGCTCCCGCAGCTGGCCGGAGCGATGGTAGGCCACCGTGCCCAGCGCGCCGGTGGCCACATGGGTGACGATCGCCGTGCCGGCCACCCCGGCGGGCGAGAGATGGGTCAACAGCAGCAGCCCGGCGGTCGCCAGCACCCCGCCGGGGCCGATCGCGGTGATGCCGACGCCGGCGGCGAGGCCGAACGCGGCCAATGCCACGAGCGTGCCCGCGCTCAAGCCCTGCACCGCGTGCGCCTCCGCCGACCCGGCGCGACCGGCTAGGGAACCGGCCGCAGGTGGGAGACGAGCCCGGCGCCGTTGACCGCGTGCACGGCGAAGGCGGCGGGGCCGGGGACCAGCTCGATCCGATCGAGATCGTAGTCCGGCCGCGCCTGCACATACGTGCTGGGGATCGTCATCGCCGGGCGGCGGGCGATCTTCGCGGTCATCGCCTGGTGCACGTGACCGGCGCACAGCGCGAGCACCTGCCGATGGCGCGCGACGACGGCCTCCAGCGCTCGGCGGTCGCGATCGGGCAGCCCGATCGCGTCCCAGGCCGCGATCCCCGTGGCCATCGGCGGGTGGTGCATGGCGATCAGCGCCGGCTGCTGCGGCGCGGCCGCGAGGGCGTCCTCGAGCCAGCTCAGCCGGTCGTCGTCCAGCGACCCGGCGTCCTCGCCGGGGCGGGTGGTGTCGAGCGCGATGAGCCGCAGGCCCCCGAGATCCACGGCGTACTGGATCGGGTCGGCATCCTCCCCGGGCAATCCGAAATGCGCGCGCATCGCGTCGCGGCGGTCGTGGTTGCCCGGCAGGACATAGACCGGGAGCCCGAGCGGCTCCAGCGCTGCGCTGAGGCGCTCGTATTGCACTGAGGCGCCGTCGTCGGCGAGGTCGCCGGTCACGACCACGGCGTCGGCGCCGTTGGGCAGGCGCGCCACCTCGGCGACCGTCCGGCGCAGCCCGGCCCCCGGGTCGTCGAAGCCCCAATCGGCGCCGAGATGTGGGTCGGTGATCTGAACCAGTAGGAACGGTCGTGCCATCGCTCCCTCAGAGCGTAGGCAAACCGGACCGGGTCAGGCGGCCAGCAGGACCCGGACGGCGGTGATAACCATCACCACGGCGACGAACCCGTCCAGCCCGCGCCATGCCGCCGGCCGGCTCAGCACCCCCGACAATGCCCGTGCGCCGAAGCCGAGCGCGATGAACCAGCCGACGCTCCCCGCCGACGCGCCCGCCGCAAACCACCACTGGCGACCGGGGTGGGCGTTGGCCACCGAGCCGAGGAGGATCAGCGTGTCGAGATAGACCGCCGGATTCAGCCAGGTGAACGCCAGGCAGGCAGCCATCACCGCCGGCCGCGAACCCGCTGCCGGCCGCCGCGCGCCGGCGGCATCGACGGGCCCGCGCAGCGCGCGCCGGGCGGCCAGGGCGCCGTAGGCCAACAGCGCGGCGACGCCCAGCCAACGCACTGCGTCGAGCAGCCACGGTCGCCCGGCCAGCGCCGCGCCGACGCCGGCCACGCCGGCGGCGATCAGCACCACGTCCGAGACCGAGCAGATCGCCACCACGGTCCCGATGTGCTCGCGCAACGCGCCCTGACGCAGGACGAAGCTGTTCTGAGCGCCGATCGCGACGATCAGCGACAGGCTGAACAGAAACCCGGCGAGCGCGGTCGTCCACTCGGGCGCGGCTGACATCTCGGCAACGCTAGCCCGCATAAGTCTGCGTGTGAAGCTAATGTTTCTGATGGACCGTTAGCGTGGCTAATGACGATGGAGCTCGATCTCGATCAGCTGGAGGCGCTCGCCGCCGCCGTCTCGGAGGGCACGCTCGACGCCGCCGCGCGCCGCCTGCACGTCACGCCGTCGGCGATCAGTCAGCGGATCAAGGCGCTGGAGTCGACGGTGGGGCGCGTGCTGCTGACCCGGACCAAGCCGGTCGCGCCCACGTCCTCGGGCCAGACGCTGCTGCGGACGGCGCGCCAGATCCAGGCGATCACCGCCGACGCCACGCGCGAGCTGGGCGATGAGGCCGCCGGCGGTCCCCCGGTGATCGCGCTCGCGGTCAACGCGGACAGCCTGGCCACCTGGCTGGTGCCGGCGCTGGCGGCGGTGACGCCCCGGCTGAGCTTCGACCTGCGGCGCGACGACGAGACGCGGACGGCGGAGCTGCTGCGCGACGGGACGGTGATGGCGGCGGTCACCGCGTCGGGGACGCCCGTGCCGGGATGCATCGTCCAGCCGCTGGGGCGCATGCGCTACCGAGCGCGGGCGTCGGAGGCATTCGTCGCCGAGTGGTTCCCCGGCGGGGCGACCGTCCGAGAGCTCACCGCCGCGCCGGTGGTCTGCTTCGACCGCGGCGACATGATCCAGGACCGCTATCTGAGGCGGCGATCGCGCCGGCGGCTGGACCCCCCGCGCCACCACGTCCCCGGCTCCGGCGCGTTCGTGCAGGCGGTCCGCCTCGGGCTGGGCTGGGGCATGGTCCCCGACCTCCAGGCCGCCCCTTCCGGGGGGCAGCCCCCGCTGGTCGAGCTCGACGAACGGGGGATCATCGACGTCCGGCTGTTCTGGCAGCAGTGGCGGCTGCGCTCGGCGACGCTCGAGCGCGTCGCCGAGGCGGTGCGGCACCAGGCCGCCGCCGTCCTGCGCTAACGCCCGGCGGACGCGGTGTCGCGCTAGCGGGTGCCCTTCTTGGCGGCGCTGCGGGCACGCCCGACGGCGTTCTTCGCCTTGCCCTTCAGCTCCTCGGCGCCGCCGCGCACCTCTGTGCCGGGACGGCCGCTGTCCTGGCCGGCCTGGCGCTTGATGCTCCCCTTGGTCTCCTCCACCTTGCCGCGGACGCGCTGTGCCCGATCTCCCATCGATCCTCCCTTGGTCGTTGTGTTCTGCCCAAGCGCTACCCGGCCGGCGGACGGGCAATCCCTCGTCGTCCAGCCGTCCGAACTCGACGGACGCCATGCCCGCATGCGACCAGACGGCGGCGCGGCCCCGAAGGCCGCGGCAGCTTCGCGGCGCGGCGCCGGGAGCCTGCGGCAAGATGGAACGGTGGCCTCATCGTCGGTGACTGAAGTCGACCGGGCGTTCCGCCGGTTGTGGCGCCGCCCCCGCTACCCCGGGTTCGTGCTGACGGTGTCGCTGTCGCGCACGAGCGCGATGATGTTCAACACCAGCGGCGTGCTGCTGATCCTCGCCCGCACCGGCAGCGCGCCGCTCGCCGGCGCGGTGGCCGCAGCGGCCGTGGTGCCCGGCGCGCTGACCGGACCGCTGCTGGGCGCCTGGCTCGACGTCGCGGCCCGCCGGCGGGTGCTGATCGTGATCGATCAGCTGCTCAGCGTCGTGGCCCTCCTGGCGATCGTCGGGCTGGCCGGCCACGCGCCGAACTGGATCCTGCCGGCCGTCACCGTGGTCTACAGCATCACGCGCCCGTTCAGCACGGGCAGCTTCTTCAGCGCGCTGGCCGAGATCGCCGGACCCGAACTGCTCGACCATGCCTCGACGATCGAGGCGACCAGCCTCAACCTGTCGGTGATCGTGGGGCCGGCGCTGGCCGGCGTGCTGGCGGGAGCGATCGGCGCCGCGCCGACGATCGAGGTCCAGGCCGGTCTGACCGTCGTGGTGGCCGCGCTGGTGGCGATCAACCCAGCGTTCGAAGCGAGGCCTCTGGACCGGTCGGCGAGCGTGACGCACGCGCTGCGCACCGGACTGGGCTCCCTGGTCCGCCAGCGGGTGTTGCTGACCACTTCGGTCTCGAGCAGCCTGGCCGCGTTCGGCTGGGGGCTGATGATCGTCGGCTTTCCCGTGTACGCCGTGCAGACGCTGCACGGGCCGGCCCACGCCAGCGGTTACCTGTGGGCGGCGGTGGCCGCGGGCTCGATCCTGGGGACCTTCGCGCTGCACGGGCCGCCGCTGCTGCGCCGGGTCGGGCTCTCCTACGCGATCCTCGGCCTCTCGGCGCTGCTGTGGCCGCTGGCCGGGACGATCGTGGCCGGCATCGCGCTGATCGGACTCACCGGCTTTCTGGAGGGACCGGCCTACTCGGGCACCATCGCGCTGCGCCAGCGCCATGCCCCGGCGGCCGTCCGCGCCCAGGTCATGACGACGCTCTCCGGGATCTCAGGCCTGACCATGAGCGCGGGCGCGGTGCTGGGAGGCGCCGTCCACGACCCGATCGCCCTGGTCGGCGTGTTCACCGCCGTGAACCTCGTCGCCGCGACGGTCTGCCTCGCCCACCCTCGCCGGGCCTAGCGCTCCCCCGCCGCGTCGAACACGGGCTCCTCTCGGTCGGCGATGCGCTGGTGGCCGACCCCGGCGTCGTTCTTGTTGGAGGTGGGGTTGGCGATGACCCCGTTCAGCGCCGGGAGCTGATTAGCTTGGCGAATGCTCGAGCGTCGCCTGCTTGCGATCGCCGCGCTGGCCGCAGGCGCCGCGGTCATCCCTGCGGCCGCCGCGGCGCGCGGGGTCGCCACGGTCCCGGTGTCCGCCGCCGGGCGACCGGTGAACACCTCGCATGCCACGCGGGTCGTGGGCCACGGCACGCCGGCCGGCTGCACATCGGCCGCAGTGGTGGCGGCGGTCCACCGGGGAGGGATCATCCGCTTCGCCTGTGGCCCCAATCCGGTGACGATCACGCTGCGCACCACCGCCAAGGTCGTCAACACCAGCCGTGAGGTGGTGCTCGACGGCGGCGGACTGGTCACGCTCAGCGGTCAGGGCCGGCGCCGCATCCTCTACATGGACACCTGCGACCCGGCGCAGGTGTGGACGACGTCGCACTGCCAGGACCAGGCGACGCCCCGGCTCGTCATCCAGAATCTCACCTTCACCGAGGGCAACTCGACCGGGCAGCGGTTCGACGGGGGTGGCGGCGGGGCCGTCTTCGATCGCGGCGGTCAGCTGCGGATCATCGACTCCACGTTCGCCGAGAACCGATGCGACCCAAGCGGACCCGACCTGGGCGGCGGGGCGGTCCGGGCGCTGTCGCAGTACGACGACCGCCCGGTGCACGTCGTCGGGAGCCGTTTCATCGCCAACGTGTGCAGCAACGGCGGCGCGTTGAGCAGCATCGGCGTCTCATGGACGGTGCTCAACAGCACCTTCAAGGGCAACCGTGCCATCGGCCACGGCGCCAACCCCGCCCGCTCGGGCACGCCCGGCGGCGGCAGCGGTGGCGCGATCTATAACGACGGCGACCGGATGACGCTCTCGATCGGGGGCAGCTTGTTCGCCGGCAACCACGCCAACGAGGGCGGCGGCGCGGTCTTCTTCGTCTCCGACGACCGCACCGGGACGATGGCGATCGCCCGCAGCACGCTGAACGACAACCCCAACGAGGGCTTCCAGACCGCGGGACTGCCCGGGATCTTCTTCCTGGGGGCGCGGCGGCCGGCGGTCAGCGACTCGGTGCTGCGGTGAGCCCGGCGCCCGCGCGAGCGGGCGAGCGCACGGCCCGCACCGCCGGCTCGAGCCGCGGGGGCGCGACCAGCCCGCGCAGAGCGGCGACGCACTCGACGTCGAACGCGGTGCCCGTCTCGTCCTCGAGCAGGCCCAGCGCCCGCTCGGCGGGCCAGGCCTCGCGATACACGCGATCCGCTGTCAGCGCGTCGTAGACGTCGGCGACGGTGAGGATCCGGACCTCGAGGTCGAGCTCATCGGCCGGCACCCGGTTGGGATAGCCGCCGCCGTCGATGCGCTCGTGGTGGCTCTCCACCAGATCGAGCACCAGGGCGGGGAAGCCGCCCAGCTCGGTGAGGAGCTCGCGGCCGGCCCCCGGGTGACGCCGGATCTCGGCGAACTCCTCGTCGGTCAGCCGGCCCGGCTTGTTGAGAATCTCGTTGGGTACGGACAGCTTGCCCATGTCGTGCAGCAGACCGCCCAGGGCCAGCTGGCGCAACCGGCCCTCGGGCAGACCGAGCCGCTCGCCGATCGAGACCGCCAGCGTCGCCACCCGGCGGGTGTGGCCCTCGGTCGAGGGATCTTTCTCGCCGAGGCGAACCAGCAGCGCCCGGACGCGGCCGCCCAGGAACGCCTCCTCGTGCTCCACCAGGTGGGCGGCCCGCAGGTCGCCCACCAGCGGGCGCGACGCGACGCCATGCCGCAGGTCCAGCGCGGCCGGGATACCGACCATGCCGATGCCGGTCACCTCGAGCAGGTGAGCGCCCCACCAGGCGGCGTCCATCATCGTGTAGTGCAGCAACGCGTACTGAGCGCCGATCAACCACACGACGCCGACGGCGACGATCAGGTCCGAGCGCCGGCGCGTCAACAGGTAGGTCCGAGCCGCCCGCCAGGCCAGCAGGACCAGCGGCACGACCGCCACGGCGAAGATCACATTGGCCGCGGTCGTCGACGGGTTGGGCACCACCGGGATCTGCGCGGCAAAGGCCAACGCGACCGCGCCGACGACCGCCAGCGCGACGACCACGACCACCTCGACGCGCAGCACCAGAGAAGCGTGGCGCGGGCGGCGCAGCAGCGGCAGGCCCGAGGCCGCCAGGATCGTCCCGCCGACGGGCAGGTTCATCGCCCCCGCCACCTGGACGACCCCGTTGTCGCCCAGGAGCGCGCCCGGCGTGGCCAGGGCGTGGACGACCAGCATCTCGGCGATCACGGCGAACGCCATCCCCAGCAGGACGGCGCGCCCGTCGTTCAGCCGCGCGGCGATGATCGACATGGTGATCGCCGCCGCTCCGGCCAGGGCGCCCGCCAGCCCCACCACGATCATGTGGAAGGCCGCCGGGAACATCAGCATGTGCGTCCCCGCGATCCCGATCAGCAGCGCCGGGAACAGGGCGGCGCCAACCAGGACGAGCGCGACCGGCAGACGGGAGCGGAACGGGGTCACTCTCTGGATTTCGGTGCTCCCGGTCCGGACCTTGAGCCCGCCGGGCGTCGGCCCGACACCCGTCCACCAACACCGATCCCAACGTCGTCGGCAGAGCGGCCGCTCACCCGCCGGGCGGATCGGGCAGCGACGGCACCATCCCGCCCAGCTCGTCCTCGACGTGGGCCCACACGATCTCGTCGAAGCTGCGCTCGGCGCGGAACCCGAGGTCGTGAGCGCGGCGCGCGTCGAACGACCGCGGCCAGCCGGCGACGATCGCGGCGATCGTCTCGTCGCGCTCGGGGTGGATGAGCGCGACCGCCTCATCGCCGGCCACGCGCCGCAGGGCCTCGATCTGGTCGGCCACCGTCGCCGAGACGCCGGGCATCGTCAGCGACCGTCGCGGGCCGATGGCCGCGCCGTCGAGACTCGCCGCGTGGATGAGGAACCGCACCGCCGCCCGGGGCGAGGCGAACCAGTGGCGGACGTCCACCGACACGGGGAGGGCGGCCGGATCGCCGTTGAGCGGCTCGCGGATGATCCCGGAGAAGAAACCGGATGCCGCCCGGTTGGGGCGCCCCGGACGGACGCAGATCGTCGGCAGGCGGATGCCCACGCCGTCGAGCAGGGCACGCCGGGTGTAGTCGGCCAGCAGCAGCTCCCCGATGGCCTTCTCCGTGCCGTAGCTGGTGGCCGGAGTCGTCGGCTGGTCGTCCTCGATCACGTCGGGAAACGGCGGTCCGAACACGGCGATCGACGAGCTGAACACCAGGCGCGGCACGTACCCGTCACCGGCGGCGCGGATCGCCTCCAGCAGCGCGCGCGTGCCGTCGAGGTTGACCCGGTAGCCCTTGTCGAAGTCGGCCTCCGCCTCGCCGGAGACGACGGCCGCCAGATGGAAGATGAGCTCCGGACGCTCGGCCACCGCCGCCGCGGCCACGCCGGGCGCCGCCAGGTCCCCGGTCACCGTCTCGATGGCGACCGCGCCGGCCTGGAGCGCCGGGGCGCACGCGGCGGCGGCGACGTCGAGCAGCCGCATCACCTCGACCGGACGGCCGCCCACGCCGCCGTCGGCGACCAGGCGTGCGGCCAGCCGGCGTCCCAGCATGCCGGCGCCGCCGGTGATCAGCACGCGCATCGGCCCTGATCCTACGCCGATGCTGTGCGGCGGTCGCGCTGACGAATGCGGACCGATCCTGACCTCGATCGGCCCTACGGTGGCGGGCGTACCCGTTGAAGGGACGAGCGCAGATGACCGCCACGTCCAGGGCTCGCTGGAGCGGGCATCAGGCGCCTGACGCCGCCCGACGGACGGCGTCAGGCGCGGTCGGCGTCCGCCAGGCGCGCCTCGGCGATGATCGGCTCAACAGCTCGACCGGGTTGCCCGCGGGATCCTCGACCAGGATCTGCTTGCGGCCCACCCCGGTGACGGGTGCATGACCTCCTGGAATCCGAGCTGCCCGCAGTAGAACTCGATCGCTGCGCCGGCATCGTCGACGATGTAGCGCACGCTGACTGTGGCCATGGAGCTCCTCGGCTCGGGGTTCTCTAGAGAACGTAGGCCTCGGCCGCGGCGCTCGCGTCGTGGCCGTGGATCCAGGCCAGGGCCGCCGGGACGTCGGCGAACGCGCGATCGCGCGTGGCGAAGCCTTCGGGCCCGGCGTGGGTCAGCCGGACGACGCGACGCGAGTAGGCCTGCACCCTGGTGGTGCGGGCGCGGCGCTGGCGGTGGTAGCGGGTGAACGCGGCGTCCAGCGACTCCGGGTCAGCGTCGGCCACGCTGAGGTGGACCGCCAGCGCGACGGCGTCCTCGATCGTCTGGTTGGCGCCCTGGCCCTGGTGGGGGAGCATCGCATGCGCGGCGTCGCCGAGCAGGACCACCCGGCCCTGGTGCCAGCGATCGAGCGGGACGTGCGCGTGCAGCGCCCAGCGGGCGCTCGTCGACACCGCGCCGACCATCTCGCACACCGCCGGATGCCACCCGGCGAAGCGCTGCGCGGACTCGGCGGGATCGCATGCCTGCATCCACCCCTCGCCCGTCCATTCCCCGGCGCGGACGACCGCCAGGAAGTTGATCGTCGTACCGCCGTCGATGGCGTAGTGCAGGAGGTGGGCGCCAGGGCCGACCCAGAACTGGAGGGCCGTGGGTTCGGGCAGCGAGGCCAGCTGGTTGACCGGGACCAGCCCGCGATAGCCGACCGTGGCGCTGAACACGGCCCGGTTGTCGAACCCGAGGCCGCGGCGCAGCACCGAGTGCACGCCGTCGGCTGCGACCACGACATCGGCCGACACGTCGCTCCCGTCGGCGAACCCCAGCCGGCCCTCGCGCCCGACGTCGACCACCCGGTGGCCGAGGTGCATCCGCCCCGGGTCGACCCCATCGGCCAGCAGCTTGAGCAGCGGCACTCGGTGAACTCCGTAGAAGGGCGCCCCGAACGCCGTCCGGTAGGTGTCGTCTTCGCCGATCGGCTCGCGGCAGATGAGCGCGCCGTCGACTCCGCGACGGATGCACAGCGACGATGGCGTCATCGAGATCTGGGCCAGACCGTCGGCCAGCCCGAGCCGCTCGAGTTCGCGCACCCCGTTGGCCGACAGTGCGACGGCCGCGCCGATCTCCCGGTGCTCGCCGGCCTGCTCGTAGACGTCGGCCTCGATCCCGCGCTGGGCGAGCGCCCGCGCCAGCACCAGCCCTCCGATGCCGCCTCCGGCAATGGCGACGCGCATCCCGGTCGGTCGCACGTTGTCGACCAGTATGGACCTCGACGCCGCTGCCGCCCAGTGCGGTGCGCTAGACCGCGGAAGGCGTCCGGGCCGGCGCGAGCACGAAGTCGTAGTCGATCTCGAACGTCCCGTCGTCCCGGGCCTCGGGGTGCACGATCAGGTCGTCCTTGACCGCGCTGGCCACGTCGGAGTCGAGGTAGTCGCTGGTGTCGATGAACAGCTGGGTCACCAGCGGCTCGAACCCGTCGTCGGACACGATCAGGTGGATGTGGGCCGGACGCCAGGGGCTCCAGCCGGCGGCGGCGGTCATCTTGCCCGTCGGGCCGTCGAGCGGGATCGTGTACGGCCCGGGGATGACCGTGCGGAACTCGTAGCGGCCGTCGGCGCCGGCCAGCACCTGACCGCGCAGGTTGCCGTCGGGCGGGCCCGGCATGAAGCCCGCGTAGCACCCCGCGGCGTCGGCCTGCCAGATGTCGAGCCGTGCGCCGGCGAGCGGCGCGCCGTCGACGTCGATGACCCGGCCGGCGACCAGCGTCGGGTCGCCCTGCTCATCGAGCCGGTGGGGCAGCTCGAACGGCGCCTGCAGCATCGGCGCGCCGGGCAGGTGGAACGGACCAAGGATCGTCCCCTGCGAACCCGCCCGGTGAGCGAACGCATGCTCCTCGACGACGTGTTCGATGTAGACGTCGCCGAACAGCGGCCACTCGCCGGCCTGGCCGACGTCGATCAGCCACTGCTTGGCCTCCTGGTACTCCTCATAGGTGACGTCGTTCTCGACGATCGCCTCATGGATGCGGCGCAGGACGTCGGTGATCAGCTGGTTGGCCCGCTCTGACATGACCTTCTCCTTCAGGTGTTGGCGTCGAGTCTTGATGGGTGCCGCGCCAGGGCGGTCACCCGGATGTCCATGTACGGCCACAACGGCAGGCTGCTGATCAGGTCGTGCAGCTCCTCATGTGTGGCCACGTCGAAGATCGAGACGTTGGCGTAGCGGCCGACCACCCGCCACAGCTCCACCCACCGCCCGTCGCGCTGAAGCTCGCGGGCCAGCGCCATCTCGCGGGCCCGGAGGTCATCGGCCAGAGCCGGATCCATGTCCGGCGGGAGGCTGACATCCATCTGGACCATGAACAGCATCAGCGGTCCACCCGGTAATGCGCCAGCGCGTCGTCGTCGATGCCCACGCCGAGCCCCGGCGCGCACGGCACGTCCACCCGCCCGTCGACGATCACCGGCGGCGCGACCAGATCGCCGGCGAGGTCCAGGAAGTTGCCGGCCTCGGCGGGCTGGTCGCAGAGCGCGGCCGTCCCCGCGCCGAACGCGATCGAGGCCCACGCCCCGAGCGCTCCTTCGTACTGGCTGCCGACGACCGCCGGGACGCCGGTCGCCTCGCAATGCGCCAGGACGTCGCGCGACTGGCGAAACGCGGTGCGTGCCACCTTGATGCTGACCTGCCCGACGGGCCCGGCGATCTCACGGGCGACGTCGGCCAGCGTCAGGCAGCTCTCGTCGCCGCCGAGCGGCACGGACCACTCGGCCGCCAGCTCCCGGCGCCCCGCTTCGTCCGCGAGGTCGAGCGGTTCCTCGATGGCCGTCACGCCGAGCTCGATCAGCGCCGGGGCGGCCCGACGCGCCTGCTCCAGCGTCCACCCCCGGTTGGCGTCGACGTACAGCTCCGCGTCCGGGACGGCCTCGCGCACGGCGGTGACGGCGGCGACGTCGAGGTCGGGGTCGCGGCCGACCTTGGCCTTGAAGCGGGCGATCCCGTACGCGCCATGCAAAAACGACGCCTCCGCCGCCATCTCCGCCGGGTCGCCGAAGCTGAGCATGCTCGCCACGGCGACCGACTCAGCCGCTCCGCCGAGCAGCATCGCGCACGACAGTCCGAGCAGCTGCCCGGCGAGATCGGCCAGCGCGACCTCGACCGCGGCGCGGGCGCAGAGATTGCCGGGCAGCCCGGCGCAGGCCATTCGAGCCCGTTCGGGCGCCAGCGGGTCGGCGCCCTGCAGGCGGGGCGCGAACCACTCCCGCACCGCTGCCATGATCGACTCCCGGGTCTCGCCGTAGGTGTACGGCCGCGCCTGGGCCTCGGCGCAGCCGACCAGCCCCGCGTCGGAGTGGATTCGGACCAGGACGTTGTCGGCGGTGTCGATCCGGCCCGAGGCGAACCCGAGGGGCCGGCGCAGCGGCAGGGCGACCGGGATCGCCTCGACGGCGGTGACGCGGATGCCGGTGACCGCCGACGTCGCGGTCACGACCGTCCCGGACCGGACATGAACCGGTTGACGTCGGTCGGGTTGATCAGGTCAGGCACGGTCCAGCCGTCGAGGTCGTACTCGGCCAGGCACTGCTCGGCAAACCCCTTGAACTGGTCCGCGGCGCCGCTCGCCTGGGCGGTGAGCAGCACCTCGAGCCGGATGTTCTCGTGGTTGCCGGCGTAGTTGCGCTCGTACAGCTCGTGGCGTCCGCCGAACTCCGTGCCGACGGCATCCCACATCAGCTTCATCAGCTTGACCCGCTCGACGGAGTCATAGCCATTGGAGCCCCGGACGTACCGGTCGAGCACCGGCCGGATGTCCGATTTGAAGTCGACGGCGTGGGAGTTGATGTAGATGAGCGCGCTGCCGAGGTCCTGCTCGATGATCTCCTTCACGCGCGGGTACGCGGTGGTGGCGAACACCCGGTAGGTCAGACCGGTCTCGAGGTTGGGCAGCAGCGTGTCACCGATCCACGGCTGCGGATTGCGGGCCATCGAGTCGGTGAAGGCCCAGAACATGTTGCGGTAGGCGAGCAGCTCCCCCACCCGGGCCTGGACGCCGCGGAAGTCCTTGGAGCCGGTCGCCTCGACGCCCTTGAGCATCAGCCCGGCGATGAAGTCGAGCTTGACCGCGAAGCGGGTGCAGCCGTGGAAGGTGAAGCGGGGGATGAACCCGGACGCCGGGAAGAACGCGTTGATCTTGTCCACGTCGCCGTAGACGAAGACGTTCTCCCAGGGGACGAGCACCTCCTCGAAGACCATGATCGAGTCGTTCTCGTCCAGCCGGCTCGACAGCGGGTAGTCGAATGGGCTGCCCATCACCTCGGCCATGTAGGCGTAGGAGGGGCGGCAGATCAGCTTGACGCCGGGCGCGTCCATGGGGACGGCGAAGATGACCGCGAAGTCCTTGGTCTTGATCGGCGCCGCCCCGTAGTGGGCGATGAAGTTGAAGTGGGTCAGCGCCGAGCCCGTGGCCACCACCTTGGCGCCGGAGATGATGAGGCCCTCGTCGGTCTCGCGCTCGACGTGGATGTAGACGTCGCGGACCTGGTCGACGCCCTTGTCGCGATCGATCGGCGGATTGATGATCGCGTGGTTGAAGAACAGGCACCGCTCCTGGGCGTCGCGATACCACCGCCGCGCGTTCTCCTGGTAGGGCTCGTAGAAATCGGCGTTGGCGCCGAGCGTTCCCAGGAACGCCGCCTTGTAGTCGGGCGAGCGGCCCATCCAGCCGTAGCTGGTGCGCGCCCACTCGGCGATGGCGTCGCGGTCGGCCACACAGTCCTGTACCGAGCGGGCCGTCCGGAAGAACGGATGGGTGAACCCGCCGTTGCCGGTGTCGGTCGACGTCGTGACCACGTCCCGATGGGCCGGATCGCGCAGCTTGTCGTACATGCGGGCGACCATCCGCGCCGCGTTGCGGAACGCCGGGTGGGTGGTCACGTCATCCACCCGCTCGCCGTAGGCCCAGATCTCCCGGCCGTCGCGGATCGACTCCAGATACTCCGCACCGGTGAACGGGCGGTTGGTCGAGGTCGACGCGGGCGCAGTCTCGGTCGCCATGGATGCTCTCTCCCTACGCGTTGGGGAACCCTGGCGCGACATTACGCGTGCCCACCAACTCAGTGGGACCAGTTTCAACTTGATTAAGTCGCCTGACTGGGATAATCAGCGGGGCATATGGAACTCCGCCACCTGCGAGCGTTCGTCGCCGTCGCCGAGGAGCTGCACTTCGGCCGCGCCGCCGCCCGGCTGCAGGTCTCGCAGTCACCGCTGTCGCAGATGATTCAGGCGCTCGAGGCCGAGCTCGGCGTGCAGTTGCTCGAGCGCACGACCCGGCGGGTGGCGCTGCTGCCCGCCGGCGAGGTCTTTCTGCCGCGGGCCCGCGAGGCGCTGGCCGCATCGACCGCCGCCGTCGACGACGCGCGCGCGGCCGCCGCCGGCGAGCTGGGCCGCCTGGCGATCGGCTTCACCGGATCGATGACCTACGCGCTGCTGCCGATGCTGGCCAAGGCGCTGCGCGCCCATCTCCCACGACTGTTGCTCGAGCTGCGCGGCGAGCTGCTCACCCCCGACCAGGTCGACGGCCTCGTCACCGGCCGCCTGGACCTCGGCTTCCTGCGACCGCCGGTCGAGCACGCCGGGCTGCATGTCGAACCGGTCGGCGCCGAGCCGCTCGTCGTCGCACTGCCCGCCGGACACCCGCTGGCGCGACTGGACCGGGTCCCGGTCGCGCGCCTGGAGAACGAGCCGTTCATCACCTACCCCTCGCACTTTCGGTCAGTCGTGCACGACGCGGTTTCGGCCACCTGCGCCGAGCACGGATTCGCCCCGACGGTGGCGATGGAGATCGGTGAGACCTCGACGCTGGTCAGCTTCGTGGCCGCCGACATCGGGATCGCGCTCGTGCCGGCATCGGCACGGCTGATGACCGTCGGCGGCGCCGTCTACCGCGAGCTGCTCGGAGCCGCGCACAGCGTCCAGATCGCCATGGCCTGGCGGCGCAGCGACGACCGGCCGCTGCTGGCCAACGTCCAGCGCATCGTGCGCGACGAGCTGCGCAGCCTACGCGAGGGCAGCGGCCGGCGCACCGAGGCGCACAACGTCGACCTCAGCCAGATCCTGTTCTGAGCCGGCCGGCGTGGTTTCGGCCTCATCCAAAACGGACGACGACGCCGGCGCGGGAGACGGGACCATCAGGGGCATGTCCGCACTCCAGCCCCACCCGACCGGCCCGGCATGACCGAGCTGGTTCTCTGCGCGGTCGACGGGTCCGACGCGAGCGACCGGGTGCTCGACACGGCCGGCTGGCTATCCGGCGCGCTCGGTGCGCGCCTGCTCGTCGTGCACGTCGCCGATGACGACCAGGACACGGACGCGTCGGTCCGGGCGACGGTTCGCAGAGCCCTGCCCGGAACCCCCGCGGACGTGCGCCTGATCAAGGGATCGCCGGCACGGGCCATCATGGACGCCGCCGAGGACGCCGACGCCGAACTGGTGGTGATCGGGTCACGCGGCCGGGGGCCGCTGCGCAGCGCGCTGCTGGGCAGCGTCTCGCACGCCGTCACGGTCAGCTGCACGCGCCCGGTGGTCGTCGTCCCATCCAGCGAGCGATGGGCAACGGTGAACGGGGACGCCAGCATCGTGTGCGGCGTCGACGGCTCCGAGGACGCGCTGGCGGCGGCGGCTCTGGCCGGTCAGCTGGCGACACGGCTCGGCCTGCGCCTCGTCGTCGTCCATGCCCGGCAGGACCTCAAGGCGATGGCCGCCTATCCGGGAGCACGTTCGGCGACGCCGCCGGCCACCGGACAGGAGGACTCGGTGCGCGAGCTCGTCGACACGGCGGTGCGCCGGGCCCAGGAGGCGACCGGGATGACGACGACGGCCGTCGTCGAGGCGGGTCCCCCGTCCGAGGTGCTCGAGGCGGTCGCCGACCGCGAGCACGCGCGCCTGATCGTCATCGCCACCCGAGGCGCGGGGGGCCTGCGCTCAGCCGTGCTCGGCTCGGTGGCCGGCGAGCTCAGCGCAGCGGCCGCCCGGCCCGTCCTGTTGCTGTCCGACGTGGCTGCGTGATCGCCGGCGCCCGGTCGGGCGCCGGCCGGGCCATGTGACTGGCGCGTATCCTGCGTCGGCGCCATGTCGCTCGATGCCCCCCTGTCCCCCGCCAGCATCCGGATCCGCCAGCGCGTCGAGTGGCTCGACACCGACGCCGCCGGCATCTACCACTGGAGCACGATCATCCGCTTCGCCGAGGCGGCCGAGGCGGCGCTCCACAACGCGCTCGGGATCGCGGGCGAGACGTTCGGCTTCACTCCCCGCGTGAGCGTGCGCTTCGACTTCCGCCGTCCGCTGCGCTTCAACGACGAGGCCTCGGTCGTGCTGGCCGTCGCCGACGTCGGTCGCTCCTCGGTTCGCTACACCCTGCTGGTCACTGACATCGCGGACCACCCCGTCGCCGAGGGCGAGTTCGTCACGGTGTTCATCGACGGCCAGGGCGGTCGGTCGCGGCCGTGGCCCGAGCATCTGCGCTCGGCGCTCGCCGGCGGCGGATCGCAGACGCGATGAACCACACGTCGATCGACGTCTATCTGGCGATCGACACGTTCCTGCTGCTGCTGATCGGGGTCGGACCGAAGATCGCGCTCGTCCCGTTCCTCGAGGCCACGGAAACCATGGACGGGCCGACCAAGACGCGCGTCGTGGCAAAGATGATCCGGACAGCCGGCGTCGTCGCGGTCGTCCTGATCGGTCTGGGCGAGCTGCTCTCCCGGCTGCTGCACTTCTCGACGGGCTCGCTGTCGATCGCCGGGGGCGTCATGCTGATGATCATCGCGGTGACGATGGTCGCCGGATCATCGGACCCGTCGCACAGTCACGCCCGCGAGGAGCGCGACCCGATGCGGCTGGCGGTGTTCCCGCTGGCCGTGCCGTACCTGCTCAACCCCGCCGGCATCGTGACGCTGGTGACGCTGTCCGCGGAAGCCGACTCGGTGGCGGTGTTCGCGATGGTCGTCGTCCTGCTGGCGATCGTGCTCGGCCTCGACGTCGCCGTGTTCCGGGTGGCCAACCGGGTCAGCGACCACCTGGACGAGAGCCGCATGCTGGTCACCGAGAAGATCTTCGGCTTCCTGCTGGCCGCGCTGGCCGTGCAGCTCGTCCTCGATGGATTCGAGAGCCTCGGCCTGATCCACCTCGGCGGGCACTAGATGGCGGACGGCGGCGGCGGCCGCTCGTGCGGCCGTTCACCCGCCGCGACAGCCGCCGTGTGGGGGTGCCGGTCGGTGTGTGATCGACAAGGTCGCAGCGCGCACGCCTTCAGTCCTGCGTAGCCGACTACGACATCGCTCGCCGCGACCACGATGGATGCAACGTCGTAGTGCCCGGCGCGCAATGACGTAGCGGGCTACGGATGTCGGCGCGGGCGCCGACAGGCACTGTCTCCGGTGTCATGCCACCCACGCAAAGGACCGGACTCATGAACCGCCCCTCATTCGTCGAGCGCATCCTCGCTCGCGCGACCGTCCACCCCGACCAGATCGTCCTGGAGGACGAGCGCGGCGAGCTCACGGCCGACGAGCTGCGCCGGCTGGTCGTGCGGCTGGCGCGGGCACTCGAGGACGTCGGCGTCCAGCCCGGCGATCGCGTCGCCATCGCCGGGTCGATCACGCGCGAGGCCCTGGCGAGCCGCTATGCCGCCGGGCTGCTCGGCTGTGCGACGGTGTTCTGCCCGAACACCGGCGTGCCGGGTCGGCTGGCGGGCTTCGTGACCCGGGTCCGCGCGGCCGCCGTCGTCGTCTTCCCGGAAACCGCCCCGGCGGCCCGGGAGCTCGAGACGTTCGCGCCCGGGTTGCGCCTCCTGTCGGTGGGAGCGGTCGAGGGCGCGCTGAACCTGCTCGACGTCGACTCCGGATGCGGGCGTGGATTGGTTGCCCATCCGGTCTGTCGCGACGCGCTGGCGGTCATGGTCGCCTCGGGCGGGACCACCGGCGAGTCCAAGGTCAGCCGCCGCAGCTTCGGCGGGTGGGAGCGGGTCGTCGATGCCGGGTCGATGCGGGAGCGCCGGCTGCTCGTGTGCACGTCGTTCGCCTACGTCGCCCAGGTGCTGGTCGATCAGGTCCTGCTGGGCGGCGGAGTCGTGGTCCTGTGCGACGGGTTCTCGCCGCGCGAGGTGCTGGCGACGATTGCGTTCAAGCGCATCACCCACCTGGCGCTGGTCGAGCCGCTGCTCGTCGAGCTGATCGACCATCCCGAGTTCGGCTGCCACGACCTCTCGTCGCTGGTGGCGATCAGTCACATCGGCGCCGACGCCGCGCCCAGCCTGCGGCGCCGCCTGCTCCGGCGCGCCGGTCCCGTGCTCGCCAATCCGTACGGAGCCAGCGAGGTGGGCATCGTCAGCGTCCTGGCCGGCGACGACTACCGCCTGGGCCACGCCGGTCGGCTGGCGACGAGCGGCCGGGCCTTGCCCGGCGTCGATCTCCGCATCGAGCGACCCGACGGGACCGAGGCGGCGATCGGCGAGGAGGGACTGATCTCCGTGCGCTCGCCCCAGGTGGCCGACGGCTATGACGCGACCGTGCGCGACTCGGGTTTCCGCAATGGGCGCTACTACTCCGGCGATCTCGGAATGCTCGATCCCGACGGCTACCTGTACGTGCGCGGCCGCGCCGCTGACCGCCGACGGGTCGCCGACCGCTGGGTCATGCCCGTCGACGTCCAGCACGCCCTCTGCGATCACCCCGATGTGCGCTACGCCGTCGCGATCCCCAGCGCGTCGGCCGGCGGCCGCGATCGTGGCTTCTCCGCCGTCGTCGTGCTCGCCCCCGGCGCCACCACCGACCCCGCCGGGCTCAGGACGTTCGTCGCCGACGCGCATGGCGACCAGCTCGTCCCGGAGCAGGTCGTTGCCGTCGACCGCGTGCCGGTCACCGAGCAGGGCAAGCCCGATCGGGCGCGGCTCGCGATCCTGATCGGCCGGGCGCAGGCCGCCCACTCCGAGTTGCGGTCCGGTCACGGCGACCGGAGGAGCCCGGCCAGCCGCTTCGAGCGCGCGGCGTACGCCGCGTAGCCGCGAGCTGGGCGCCGGATGGGATCCCGCGCCGCCGATCGGACACGGCAGGCCTGGTCAGAGCGCCTGCACGGCCAGGCTGAGCCCGCTGACGATGAGCCAGAGCATGAGGCCGAGGAGGACCGGCCGTGGCCCGACTCGGCGCAGCGCGCGGACGTCGATCGAGAGGCCGACGGCGGACAACGCCACGGTGATCAGGATCGTCGCCAGCGGTCCCGCGTCGGCGCGGACGCCCGCGGGCACGACCCCCAGACTGCGCAGCGCCGCGAACGCCAGAAACACGATCAGGAACCCGGGGACGAGCTGCGCCGTCGCGGTCAACGTGCGGCGAGTGAAGCGCGGGTCACCGGCTTCGCGGGCGCCGTGCGCGGAGCCGCCGGCGCGGTCGCAGCGCCGGCGCAGGACCACGCAGATCGGCACGATCATCAGCGTCCGCGTGAGCTTGGTGATGACCGCGGTGTGCAGCGATCCCGCGTAGGCGCCGGCCGCGGCGACCACTGAGGAGAGATCGTTGACGGCGGTTCCGGCGAACGTCCCAAACGTGTGGGGGCTCATGCCGAGCAGGCGGCCGAGCGGCGGGAAGGCGAGCACGGCGAGCACATTGAACAGGAAGATGGTCGCGACCGCGTAGCCGACCTCGAGCTCGGAGGCCTCGATGACCGGCGTCACCGCGGCGATCGCCGACGCGCCGCAGATTCCGGTACCGACGCCGATCAGCGTCCACACCCGCTCGGCGATGCCCAGGCGGCGGCCGATCGGGCCGGCGGCAATCAGGCAACCGCCGAGGGTGACCGCGATGATCGGCAGTGCGCGGATCCCCTGGGTGGCGATCGTCCCCAGCGGCAACTCGAGCCCCAGGACGACGACGGCGACGCGCAGCAGCGCCGAGGAACCGATCGTCAGCCCCGGCTTCAGGATCGCTCGGGGCCCGATGATCGCGCCGACCGCGACTCCGAGGACGATGCCGAGCACCGGCGCCGAACCGAGTCCAACGAAGTGCGACATTGCGGTGGCGGCGGTCGCGACGCCCCCGGCCAGAGCCAGGCCGGGCAGGAAGCGGGCGCGCGGAGAGAGCCGCTGCTTGGAATGTGGGAGCTCCGCGATCGTCGACATCGGCCATAGCGTCGTCTCGGGGAGGCCCCGGAACCAGTCCGATCGCGACAGCAATCCATTCCAGGTTGGAATGACCGGTTATCCTGGTGTGTCGAGATGGCGCCGCCGTCCACACCCGTCCCCGCTGAACCGCTGGCCTCCGGCGAGCTCACCGCGTTTGTGGTCGCCCATGAGGTCGGGACCTTGCAGGGAGCCGCGGACGCGCTTGACCTGACTCAGTCCGCGGTGACCAAACGCATCCAGTCGCTGGAGCGGCGACTCGGTGCGCGGGTGTTTGAACGGAGCCGGTCGGGCGTGCGTCCCACGACGCTCGGCGCCGCCCTGTACCCGCCCGCCAAGCTGGCGCTGGCCCAACTCGCCGAGGTCGCGCGCGTCGCGAGCGTGGGTCGCGAACGCGCCGACAGCGGGTTGCGCATCAGCGCCAGCCACACGATCGGCGAGTTTCTGCTGCCGGGATGGCTGCTCGAGTTTCGGCGCGTCGAGCCGCTGATCCACCCGCAGCTGGAGATCATCAACTCCGCCGCCGCGATCGGTGCGGTCCGCAACGGCTCCAGCGAGATCGCCTTCGTCGAGAGCCGCGATCCTCTGCGCGGGCTCGAGTCGATGACCGTCGCGCGCGACGAGCTCTGCGTCGTCGTGACGGCCGGCCACCGGTGGGGCCGCCGCCGCAGCATCGCCGTCGGCGAGCTGCAGCGGGAGCCCTACCTGACCCGCGAACGGAACTCAGGCACCCGGGCCGTTGCCGCCGAGGCGCTCGCCGCCGCTCACATCGTGCTCGAGCCCGCGCTGGAGGCGGCGAGCACGCAAAGCCTCAAGCGCGCCCTGGGCGCGACCGGGTTCACGATCATCTCGCGCTTGGCCGTTGCCGAGGAGGAACGCTCCGGAACGCTCGTCGAACTGACCGTGCGCGGCGCCGACCTCACTCGGCACCTGCGCGCGGCTCGCAGACGCCGCGGCGGCTCGGACCGCGGCGCGCGAGCGTTCTGGCGATGGCTCGCCACCCGGGCGTCGCCGGCTCTCAGCGCAGCGACCTGAACGACGCCCGGAGCTCTTCTGAGAACAGGGCCGGCTGCTCCCAGGCCGCGAAGTGGCCGCCCCGATCCAGCACGTTGAAATGGATGAGGTTGTGGGGGTATGCGCGCTCGGCCCAGCTGCGCGGAGCCCGGTAGAGCTCGTCTGGAAAGACGCTGATCGCAAACGGGATCGTGATCGGCTTGGCGTCGAAGAAATCCGCCTTGTTCTCCCAGTACAGGCGGGCCGCGGACACCCCCGTGTTCGCGAGCCAGTAGAGCGTGATGTTGTCGAGGAGGTCGTCCCGGGTGAGGTCGCCGGCCCCCGGTCCCTCGAGGACCTGTTGCACGAGCCCCGGCTGGCCGGTCCCATCACCGTGGTCGAGCGCGAAGGCCGCGAGGTCGATCGGCGAGTCCGCCAGCCCGTACAGAGTCTGCGGGCGCGTCGCCATGATCTGCGCGTACGCCACATGCTTGGCATAGAAGTCGCTCAGCTGCTGATACGCGGCCAGCTCGTCACCCGCGAGATCCGACGGCGGCGGGTCGCCGCGCTCGAATCCCTTGACGAGATCGGCCGGGGCGGTGCCGGGCATGTTGGAGTGGATGCCGAGCAACTCCGGAGGGGCCTGCGCACCCATCGTCTGCGTGACAGCCGCGCCCCAGTCGCCGCCCTGGGCCACGAACCGCGCATATCCGAGGCGCTTCATCAGCGTGACCCAGGCGCGCGCGATGCGGACGGGGTCCCAGCCGGTGCTGGTCGGCCTGGCGGAGAAGCCGTGGCCCGGGAGCGATGGGATCACCAGATGAAACGCGTCCGACGCGTCGGCGCCATGCGCGGTGGGGTTGGTGAGCGGCTCGATGATCTTCAGCTGCTCGATGATCGAGCCCGGCCACCCGTGCGTGACGATGAGCGGGAGCGCGTCCTCGTGGCGAGAGCGCACATGGATGAAATGGATGTCAAGCCCATCGATCTCGGTGACGAAGTTCGGCAGCGCGTTCAGCCTCGCCTCGCATCCGCGCCAGTCGTAGTCGGTCCCCCAATAGCGCGCGAGATCCTGCATCATCGCGAGCGGCGCGCCCTGGGAGTCGTCGGTGACCGTCTCGCGCTCGGGCCAGCGGGTCGCGTTGATCCGCCGGCGCAGCTCGTCGAGCTCCGCCTGGGCAAAATTCACATGAAACGGACGAATCGCGCTGCTCTCACTCCCCGTCTGTGCTGCAACTTCGGTCGCGGACATCTGCGCCTCCTGGGGTCGGGTTGCGGGCACGAACCCCGCCACTCTTCGTCGTCGGGTCGCCGGTCACGATCCTCGCTTGCGCGGCCCCTCGCGCCCGTCAGCACCCTGGTCGACGCCCTGGCCGAGCCGGGGGGCGCGGCCCGGGTGGCGTAAGACGACCGGTCGGGGTCGCCTCGCGACGCTCGGGCTCAGTCGGGCTCGCCGGCCTCGTGCACGATCAGCACGGGGCACGAGGCGTGCTTGAGAACGCCCTTGGAGGTGCTTCCTTCGAGCCTGGCGCGAAGCCCGTTGAGGCCGCGAGAGCCGACGACGATCGCCGCCACGTCGCGTTCACGCGCGACGTCGAGGATCGTGCCGGCGATATCGCCGGCGTCCGCCATCGCCAGGGGCTCGGCATCCAGGCCCAGCGACCGCGCGAGCTCGGCCCCCTCGCCGGCGATGCGCTCCGCCCGGCGACCCAGCTCCTGATCGATGTTGATCGCGGTGGCGGGATCCACGGCCGGCGCCATCATCACGTCGGGCGAGCCGCCGATCATCGCGTAGGCCAGGGCCGCCTCCCACACCGTGAGGACGAGCGCCCGGCGCGGCCGCGCGAACCAGGCGGTATCGGTCACCGCTTGACGTGCCGCGGCCGAACCGTCGAACGCGATCAGAATCGGACCGTCGGGCGCGCTCATTCTGGACAGCATATTCGAGCGGGGTCGGCGGCTCGGGCGGTCAGCCGGGGCGGGCGACCGGCGTGCGGGTGAGGTCGGCGGCGACCTCGTCCGAGACTGACGAACCCGGGCGTTTTCCCCGCAACCCCGGCTCCTAAACCACGGCGCCGCAGGAATCATCACCCGGTTTGTGGAGGTTTTGTGCGATCCGGGATCCGACGGGCGGCGGTTCGGGGTCGAACATTCGTCCACCCCCTACAGGCCAGCCTCATGGCCGTCGATGAGCAAGTTGTAAGGACGCTGACCGGATGGGGGGCTCCGGGACACCAAGCACGACGTCTCAGGAACGCCACCCGCGCCGGGCAGCGCGCTGTTCCCTCGAATCGAAAAGGACGTCATGTTCCGCAAGCTCCTCAAGAAGCGCGTTGCCGTGGGTGTCGCACTCGTCTCGTTGGCCGCCGCCGGCGCCGCGTACGCGTATTTCACCGGTGGCTCGAACTCCGTCACCGGATCCGGGTCGGTCGGTGCATCGACCACGTGGGGGATCGCCCAGGGCACCCCCAGCTGGTCGGGCAGCCTGACGGCGCTCTACCCCGGCGCCGCCAGCGACACGGAGTACCTCCCATTCACGGTCACCAACAACGGCCACGGCCACCAGGCGGTGACGAGCATCACCACGTCGTTGCCCGCCGAGAGCAATGGTGACGCCGAGACCGCCGCGGGAGTGGATATCACGGGATGCCAGGCCAGCTGGTTCACGGCCACGGTTGACTCGGGCAACCCGACCCTCCCATCAGATCTCGCGCCGGCGGGCACATACGCCGGCAAGGTCGACCTGACCATGCAGGACACGGCCACCAACCAGAACGCCTGCCAGAACGCGTCGCCTGCGGTCACGATCACGGCGTCCTGACCAGCGTGTCACGCGCGCTCACCCCGGCGTCGAGCACGACGCCGCGGGTGAGCCCTGATCAGCGCTCCGAGACCACGTGCACCCGAAACATCCAACGACGCCCCTGACCCGAGGCCGGAAGCGCCGGCGACTCATCGTCGCCGGCGTTTGCCTGGTTGCGGTCGCGGTCGCAGCGAGCAGCGCGGGCGCGTATGTCACGGCGAGCGGGTTCGCCAATGCCTCGGCGAACGTGGGGACGCTGGTGGCTCCAACGATCACCGCCGCGACGCCGGGCGCGGGAACCATCGCCCTGACGTGGAGCTCGGTCGCCGCCCCGGCGGGCGGCTCGGTCAAGTACTACGTGACGCGCGCCGGCGGGACGGCAGCCGGAACCTGCCCGAGCTCGGCGGCCGCTGCCACCACCAGCACGAGCTGTACGGACTCGGGACTGACCAAAGGCAGCTACAGCTACACCGTCACCGCCATCTGGCAGTCGTGGAGCGCGACCGGCGCCGCGACGCCGGCGAGCGTCGGCTCAGGTGCGCCGGCCCGGTTCGCCGTGAGCGCACCGGCTTCCGCCAACGCCGGCGTGGCCGTCTCCGTCACGGTGACCGCGCAGGACGCGGCCGGCAACACCGTCGCCGCGGACACGGGGTCGAGCTCGGTGAGCTTCTCCGGTCCGTCGAGCGCGCCGAACGGAACGGCGCCGGCCTACCCCAGCTCCGTGACCTTCTCGAGCGGCGTGGGAACCGCGTCGGTGACCCTGTACGACGCGCAGAGCACGACCGTGACCGCGACGCAGGGCAGCATCACCGGGACCTCGGCATCGGTCACGGTCGGGGCGGGGACGAACCATCAGATCGCGGCGAGTGCGGGCAGCGCGCAGACCGCGGGGACCGCGTTCAACGTGGCGCTGACCGCACAGGACGCCTGGGGGAACGCGACCGGGACCCTGTCGGGGACCACCACGGTGGGCTTCTCCGGCCCGGCGAGCTCACCCAAGCCGACCGCGCCGTCCTACCCGGCGACGGTGAGATTCAGCGGGGGGGCCGCGACGGCGAGCGTCACCCTCACCGACGCGCAGACGACGACGCTGACGGTGACCGACACGACGGACGGGCTGCCGGGCGTGGCGTCGGGCAACGTCGTGGTCGGGTCCGGCTCAGCCGGCTCGCTCGGCGTGGCGACACCGGCCGCGCCGACGGCCGGAGTCGCCCTCAACGAGACCCTGACCGCGCTTGACGCCTACGGCAACACCGCGACCGCCTACACGGGTTCCAAGACCGTGACCTTCTCGGGCCCGGCCAGCTCGCCCGGCGCTACCGCTCCGAGCTATCCGGCCTCGGTGAGCTTCTCGAATGGTGTGGCCAGCGCGCCGATGACCTTGTACGACGCCCAGACCACGGCATTGACCGCGACGCAGGGAACCGTCGCCGGCACCTCCGGCTCGTTCACCGTCGGACCGGCGAGCGCGGCCTCCCTCGTCTTCACCGCCCAGCCGGCCGGCGTGACCGCGGGCTTCCCGTTCACCACCCAGCCCGCGGTGACCGCACGCGACGCCTACGGCAACATCGCCACGGGCTACGCCAAGACCGTGACCCTGTCGATCAAGAGCGGCGCGGGGCCGACCGGCGCCACCCTGAGCGGCTGCACCAGCTCCCTTTCCGCCGGGGTGACCACCTTCTCGGGCTGCCAGGTGAGCCCGAGCGGGAGCGGCTATGTGCTGAACGCCGGCGATGGCACGCTCACCGTCGCCAGCGCGTCGTTCACCGCCGCGAGTCCGACGACCGTCACCAAGACGACCGCCGGCACCTACACGCTGACCGTGCCGGCCGGGGTGACGGCGTTCACGTTCACGATCAAGGGCGCCGGTGGCGGCGGCGGGCGCACCGGTGCGACCGGCGGCGCCGGCGGCGTGGCCGTCGGGACGATCACGATCCCCGCCTCCATCACGAGCACGGCGCTCACCGTGGTCGTCGGCGGCGCGGGCGCGGGTTCCAGCGGACTGACCGGCGGGGCCGCCGGCACCGGTGGGACGGGCTGTGCCCTCGGCGGCGGCGGCGCCAGCGGCTCGAGCGGCGGGGGTGGCGGCGGTGGCGGCGCGACCTGTCTGTATCTGTCGGGCGCGCCCGCCGCCACGATCGTCACCGTCGGGGGCGGCGGTGGCGGGGGCGCGAGCGCCACGAGCAGCACGGGCGGCGCGGGCGGCGGCGGACCGACCAGCAACCCCGGTTCCAATGCCGGCACGAGCGCGGCCACCGTGTCGGGCGCCACCGGCGGCACCGGCGGCAGCACCCTGACCGCCGGCAGCTTCCCGTTCGCCATCACCAACGCCGGCGGTGCCGGCGGCACCGGATCATCCTCGAGCGGCGGCACCGGCGGCACATGCAGCGCCGGCGCCTGCGGACCGGGCGGAACCGGCGGAGCCGGCGCCACCTACGGCGCGGGTGGCGGCGGTGGCGGCGAGGCCTCCGGCGGCGCCGGCGGCGGGGGCAGGAACGGCGCGACCAACTTCGCCGCCGGTGGCGGCGGCGGCTCGGCCTACACCGGCGGCATGCAGAGCGCCTCGAAGAACTACACGGTCACGGTGAGCTCGGCGAGCAACGGCAGCGGCAGCGCCGGCGGCGCCGCCGGCACCAACGGGACCCCTGGCTCGGTGAGCTTCACCGGGTCGGGGCTGACGATCGGGTAGCCGGTTCCCGCCCTAACGCGCGGACAGCCTGAAGGCCGGCGAGGATCCCTCGCAGGCGTCCTGGTTGCCGGCGCTGTCGCGCATCGAGAGGTCCAGCCTCCCGGTGTAGGTCGTCCCGGGCGCGAGCTTGGCGGACAGAGAGCGATCGCGCGGGTCGACGGACACGGCGAACCACTTCGCACGGCAACCGCGGATGTCGGCCCCGGCCGCCGTCTCGGCGTCGCCCCCCACAGTGGTCGCAATCGAGACCGTGACCGAGCGCAGCCGCTGGCTCGCTTGGCCGACGTCGGTGACCATGAACGGGAACCGCTCGATGTCGTTGGCGGCGCCCGGCTGCAGCGCGGTCAGCCGGCCCGACCATGTCGCCGGCCCCAGCCCGACCCTCCACGTTGCGGGCGCCGGGCTCGAGCCACCGCCGACCGCCAGCGCCGACGTGGACAGGGCCAGCGCCGCGGCGGCGGCCGCGACCACGACACCCAGCGCCCTCCAGGATCTCATCCGCTCTTGATCGAGACGTCGCGGCGGTCGCGTGAACCGCGGCCGAGCCGCCTGGACATTTGATCGAGGCCAGGCCTCTCCCTGGCTGGCCATTTCACTGAGAGGCCCGTTCGCGCGCGTTACGCGTGTTCAACCCTCGTGGCGGGCGATCAGAACTCGAGGCGGCTCTCAGCGGGGAGCACGAGTACGGAGCTGCGCGCGCTGTTGAGCTCGTTGCGGACCTCTCCGGCGACGACCACATGGCCTTTCGGCGCACCGGCCTGCGAGCCGACCACGATCAGATCGACCGACCCGGAGCTCGCGTCGACCACCTCGGCCCCGAGCCTGGCAGCGAGCGCGGACGCGGTCGCCCGCGCGTCATCGTTGACCGGACCGGCGAACGGCACCGCGATCGACCTGATCGCAACGTCCGCCCTGGCGCGCAACCCCCCCGCCGCAACGGCAATCGCTACGCGGCCGCCCTCGAGCAGCCGCTGCGCGGAGGTGCCCGGCTCCGCGCGGCCCACCGGAGTGCGGTAATCCGAGCCGAACACGATGATCGAGGCACCGACCCGCTGCGCGAGCTCACTCAGGACCTCCCCGGTGGCCGCCCCGACCTCGACGTAACGCGCAACGGAACCGTCCATCTGCGCCGCCCCCCGCTCCAAGCGCTGCTCGGCGTCGTGCTGGGCGACCTCTTCGCGCCGCGGGTCGAACTCTCTGGAGTGGCGCACGTACGCCAGCGCGACCGAGGACCCGGTCTGAGCCAAGAGCTTCCCCAGCGCGAGGGCATCGTCGTCGTTTGACGTGCCGTCGTAGGAGATCACCAGGTCAGCCGCCATCCCGCACAACATATCCCAATCGGATACGCGCGCCGCCTTTCGTTCCTGGTGCAGCGGCCGGACGGCGCTCGATGGTCTGACGAGTTTCGAAACGGTGCACGAGCTCGTACCCCTGAGAGGGGTATCGGCGACCGTCAACGGCGGCGCTCGCACGGGGCCCGGGCGGTGCCCGGGCGCGCCAATATAGTTGGGGCACCAACGAAAGGCGGCGCGCGTGCAGTTCTACCTCAACGGCTTCTTCGGAGGAGACCCGACGGTCGTGCCCGTCGAGGCGACGACGGCCGTGCGCCGGCTGGAGGACCAGGGCGAGGTCGATGTGCTCATCGTCGGCAGCGGGCCGGCCGGGCTCGTCCTCGCCGCGCAGCTCGCCCAGTTTCAGGGGATCACGACGCGCGTCGTGGAGCGCCGCGCCGGACCGCTCGAGTTCGGGCAGGCTGACGGGGTCGCCTGTCGCACGCTGGAGATGCTCGAGGCCTTCGGTCTGAGCGAGCGTCTGATGACGGAGGCCTATTGGGTCAATGAGTTGTCCTTCTGGCGGCCCGATCCGGCCGACGGAGGTCGGATCATCCGGTCAGGCCGCGTCCGGGACACCGACGACGAGCTGTCTGAGTTCCCCCACGTCATCCTCAATCAGGCGCGAGTGCTCGAGCATCTGCTGGGGGTCATGCGCAGCTCCGCGCACCGGCTCGCGCCCGACTATGGGGTCGGCTGCCTGGGCTTCGACGTCGGATCGAGCGACACCCACCCGGTCCGCGTCAGGCTTGCCCGTGGCGACGAGCGCTTCACCGTCGACGCCCGCTACGTCGTCGGCTGCGATGGAGCGCGCAGTGTCGTCAGGCGTGCAATCGGCCTCGAGCTCAAGGGCGACGTCGCCAACCACGCCTGGGGCGTGCTCGACGTCCTGGCGGTGACTGACTTTCCTGACATCCGCCTGAAGGCGACGATCCAGTCGACGAGCGGGAGCATCGTGCTCATTCCTCGTGAGGGCGGGTACATGGTGCGCTTCTACGTCGACCTCGGCGAGGTCACCGACGGGAACCGATCGCGCGTGCGCGATATGCGCAGCGAGGACGTGATGGAGGTCGCTGCGCGGGTGCTCGCGCCGTACACCATCGAGGTCAGGCAGGTGGCCTGGTTCTCCATCTACGAGGTCGCACAACGCCTCACCGACGCCTTCGACGACGCGAGCGACCGCGAGGGCATGCCGAGGGTGTTCATCGCAGGCGACGCCTGCCATACCCACAGCGCCAAGGCCGGACAGGGCATGAACGTCTCGATGCAGGACGCCTTCAACCTCGGTTGGAAGCTCGCCGCGGTCCTGGAGGGCCGCAGCGATCCGGAGCTGCTCGCCACCTATTCCGGCGAGCGCCGGCCGATCGCACGCGAGCTGATCGACTTCGACCGGGAGTGGTCGGCGATGCTCGCCGCTCCGCCGCGCGACCCCGAGCATCCCGAACGCGGTGGCGTCGACCCGGCGGAGCTGCAGGACTATTTTGTGCGCCAGGGCCGCTACACCGCCGGGGTTGCCACTCGCTACCGCCAATCGGAGCTGATCGCAGCACCGGACCACGCGGAGCTCGCGACCGGGTTTCAGATCGGGACTCGCTTTCACTCGGCCCCCGTCATCCGGGTCGCCGACGCGCGCTGGATGCAGCTCGGCCACGTGGCCCGCGCAGACGGCCGGTGGCGCCTGTACGCCTTCTCCGATCGACCGGGCGATCGGCTGGCTGACCTCTGCGCGTGGCTCGGCGACGGCGCGGATTCGCCGCTGCGGTGCTTCACGCCTCCCGATGGGGACATCGACGCGGTGATCGACACGCGCGCGATCCTGCAGGCCGCGCACCGTGACGTCGTGCTGAGCGAGCTGCCGCCCCTGCTGCGGCCGCACAAGGGAACGCTGGGACTGATCGACCACGAGAAGGTGTTCTGCGCGGACCCGCGGCCGGAACGCGACATCTTCGAGCTGCGCCGAATCGACCGGCAGCTCGGCTGCCTGGTCATCGTTCGGCCCGACCAATTCGTCGCGCACGTACTACCGCTGCACGCGCGCGACGACATCTCCGCGTTCTTTGCGCGCATCCTGCTCGCGCCCGCGGTCGCATGTCCGTGAGCCTCGATCGCGAGCCCCTGCGCCACACCGGGCATCTGCTGCGGCGCGCCCAGCAACTGCACGTCGCCGTCTGGCTGCGCGACGTCTGCGCTGAGACCACCAGCGTCCAGTTCGCCGCGCTCACCGTCCTCGATCAGCGGCCTGGGGCCAGCCAGCGCGAGCTCGGGCGCGTGCTCGACCTCGACCGCTCCACCATCGCCGATCTCGTCGCTCGCATGGCACGGCGAGGCTTGATCGAACGCGACCGCGATCGGGACGATCGTCGCCGCAACGTCCTGCAGCTCACCCCCGCCGGACGTGACGAGCTCGCCCGCCTGCGCCCGCGCGTCGAGGCGATCGAGCCGACCCTGACCGCTGGACTCAGCCCCACGGAGCGCGATGAGCTGCGCCGGCTGCTGTACCGGGTCCTCAACGCAGAACCCTAACCCGCCGGACTCAGGACACGCCCGCCGACGGCGAGTATGCTGCCGGGCGGCATCGACAGACTCTTGAGCGGAGCGGGGACGTGCACGGATCGGGCGGTTGGCGGGCGAAGCCCATCGGCGGGGCATCTGGAGCGATCGCGTGGTTGAGGCCCGGCCTGCTGGCGGTGGCGGTCGTGGTCGGCGCACTCATGTTCTCCGCACCGGCCGCACTGGCCCATGCCGAGATCGGACCCGCTGTGCCGGAGCTGACCCATCTCGCCGACGAGGGACAGGCTCTGCTCAACGCCCACCTGTCACCAGACCTGCACGTCCCGGTCCACATCGGCTGGCTGACCAACGCGGCGCCGGGCGACAAGAGCCCCGCCTACACGTCCGCGTCAGCGGTGAGCGGGCTGTTCTGCCAGATCGCGGTGTACAAGCCGATCTTCGACAACGACGCCGGCGGCAACATGAGCTGGGCGGAGGAGATCATCACCCACGAGCTGTTTCACTGCTACCAGCAGCAGATCGAAGGCGACGCGGATTCGGAGGTCTCGGCCACCGAGTCGTGGGTGCAGGAAGGGCTCGCGCGGTGGGTCGACACGACGCTCTTCGCCTCGGACCCGATCTTCATCTCGCGCGACTCCGTCCGGGGCTACTTCATGACGTCCACGACGGCGCTGTTTGACCGCAGCTATGACGCGGTCGGGTTCTGGGGCCATCTCCAGGACCTCGCCGACAATCTGTGGCACCGGATCCCGGGGATCCTGACCGCCGCTGTCCACGGTCGTGACACGGCGTTGCACGCGGCGCTGGCCGGGGTCAGCCCGGATCGGTTCTTCGACACGTGGGGTTCGAGCGCGTTCAACGACGCGGCCGGCGGCGACGCGTGGACGGCGCGCAGTCCGTTGCCCACCGCCGGCTTCTCCGCGCCGGCGCGGACGATCTCCGCGACCACGTCGGTGTCGCTCGATCCCGACAGCACCGACCAGCTGATGATCTCGATCCCGGCGGCGCCGACCGGTGACATCGAGACGGTCCACATCGACCTCGGTCACGCCTACGGCCGCTTCGGCGTGTCGAGTAACTACACCGGCTCGGCACTCGAGAAGCTGACCTTCTGTGGCGGGCCGTCGGGCTGCACGGCGCCGGTGACGCCGACCGGGCCGGCCTGCGGGGCCGGCGAGACGTACACGCCGCCGCCCGAGCTGACACCGCTGCCCTCTGATCCGGTGCTGGGTCTCGCGGCCGCGCAGGTGCACGCGAACGTGTCGATCGACTACGCCGCGGTGCCCGTCGACACCGCGACGAGCGGCACCTGCACACCGACTCCGACGCCGCCGTCGGGACCGGGGACGGCCTCGACATTCGGCGATCCGCACCTGATCGACTTCAACGGCGGCCTGTTCGACTTCCAGCAGGCCGGCGAGTTCACGCTGCTGAAGTCCACGGGCGACGACTTCCAGATCCAGATGCGCCAGCAGCCAGAGGGCAACTGCTGCGTGGCGTTCAACACCGCGGTCGCGATGCGGGTCGGCGCCAAGACCGTCGAACTCGTTCCCAACGGACCGGACGGGCTGGTCGTCTATCTGAACAAGCACCGCACATTCGACCGGCGCATCGCGCTCGGGACCGCCGGCGCTCTGCGCCTCACGACGCAGAACCGAGCGCCGCTCGCCGAGGTGTCGCTCGCCGACCACAGCACGGTCCAGGTCTACAACGTGTTCGGCGCGCTCGGAATCGACATCTCACTCGCCTCCGATCGTTCGGGCCATCTGACCGGACTGCTCGGTGACTGGGGCGGGCCCGCGGCGACGGAGTTCGTCGGTCGCAACGGACACCGGTACGCGCCGTCGGTGATCACCGGCACGAGCACCCGCGACGTACGGATCCGCTACCGCGAGTTCGGCGCCAGCTGGCGGATCACCCAACGCCAGTCGCTGTTTCAGTATTCGCGCGGCGAGACCACGCGATCGTTCCTGGTGCACGGGTTCCCACACAAGCCGCTGACACTCGCCGGACTGCGCAGGGCGCTCCGGGCTTTGGCCGAGAAACTGTGCCGGGCGGCCGGAATCACCAAGACGCAACTGCTGGACGCGTGCGCGCTCGACGTGGGTGCCACCGGACGCCGCGGGTTCGCCACCGGCGATGCCCGGGTGGTGCGCGCCCTCGGGGCGACCGCACCGGGCTGGATCCGGCTGTCGAGCGCGGCCTCGACCCCGGCCCCGTTCCCGCCCGCGCTGGCCGAGCAGTCGGGCAGCGTGCTCGCCGCCTATGCCGCCGGCGAGAGCAAGGCGATCGAGGTGGCACGCTTCTCCGCGACCCCCGGAGCCCCGGGCCCCGTGTCACGGACGGATCCGATCGCCGGCTGGACGAACCTTGACGGGGTCTTCCTGACGCCCGGCGCGGGTGGCGGTGAGCAGCTGCTCGTTTCCGGACAGCACAGCAACGCGGTCGGGGACCCCCTCAACGGGCTCGACGCTCTCGCCCAGCAGCCCGGCGGGAGCTTCGGTGCGCCGGCGCCGGTCGCCTCGACCGGGGCGGCGGGCGACGCGGGCAGCGTCGTGCTCGCCCACGACGGCCGGACGCTGCTGTGGAGCACGAACGGCCTGCTCGGAGTCGAGAACGGCTCGACCAACCCGCCCACCGACGAGAACCTGACCTATCCCAACGGGGTGACCCTCGAGTTCACCACGGATGCGAAGCTCGCGACCGACAGCACCGGACGGCTGTGGCTGGCCTGGGACGGCCAGAGCAGCGCCGGGGGGGCCCGCGGCATCTACCTGCTGCAGCTCGATCCCGAGACCGGAGCCTCCCTACCGACGGCGACGCCACAACTGGCGCCCGACAGCTCCGGCGTCACCAACGCCGCAGCGCTCGCCCTCGCCTGCAACTCGATCTGCCACGTCGTCTACACACCGGGCGGCTCGGCGACGCGGCTGGTGTCCTGGGCGCCGGGCCAGGCCGCGCCGGTCACCGTCGTCGACGACACCGCGGCGCACGCCTACGTGATCGGGCTCGCCGCCGCCGCCGCCGCGGACGGGCACCTATGGGTCGTCTACGAGACGGCGATCGGCCACCCCGCAACCGGGAACACGCCACCGACGGTCGCCGACGCGCAGATCAACACCAAGCTCGGGGACGACAACGGCGCGGGCGCAACCGCGACCGTGTCCCCGGCCGCCGTCGCCGGCGCGTTCGCGTACGACGGGACGGCGCTGGCCACCGCTGACGGCGTGGTCATCGCCGCCGACTGGCTGACCAGCACGACGACGCCCACCGGCGGCGTCTGGGCCACCGTCGTGCGCACGCCCTGACCCGAGGTCACGAGGTCACGAGGTCACGAGGTCGTCCGGCTGGGGCGTCCAGCTCGCCAGCTCGCCAGGTCGCCCTCGGCCCAGTTGACGCGCTCGGCGACGTCGGTCTCCGCCGATCAGGCGGGCGAGCTTGTGAGATCATCGGAGCTGGATCGTGGGATGCCGATGATCGACTCGGAGATCTACGGGGACGGCGGCGAGCCATCCGGCTCGCGCATCGCGGTCGTGGTCGAGCCGGGCCCACGCGGCGCCGCGGCCGTCGTGGAGGCTGCCGAGCTCGGCGCCTCCTCGGACTCGGAACTGACGGTGGTGGCGGTCGCGCCCAAGGTCGGCATCGTCTGTCGCAGCTGCGGCGGCGTGTCGACCCGCGCGTACAACTGTGCGGTGCGCGACGACGTCGCTGATGAGGTGGACAAGGCGGTCGCACGCCTGGTTGCGGTCACGCAACGGCTGAAGGGGAAGCTCCTGGTCGAGGGCTCTGATCCGCCGTTGGAGCACTGGGTCGCCCAGGGCCGATTCGATGTCGTGTTGCTCCCACCGCGCTGGGGCGTTCCGCGCTCCCGGCGCCACCCCGCGGCGCGCCTGCTGCGACGCCACACCGACGCGACCATCCGTGTCGTCCAAGCCCCACGGCGACACGCCGGCACGCGGGCCTGACCCTGCGCCTATGGCTGGCGGCGCCGCAGTCGGCTGTCGGCCAGGGCGGGGTTGGTGTAGTAATTGTCGTCCGGGTTGATCTCATCCCCAGGGGCGACGATCGCATCGATCTGGTCGAGGATCTCGGTTGAGAGCGTGAGCTCCGCGGCGCCGAGCAAGCCCTCGAGCTGGGTCATCGTGCGCGGTCCGAGCAGGACGCTGCTGACGGACGGATGCGCGAGCGGGAAGACGGTCGCGAGGTGTGGCAGCGGGACCCCGGCGTCGGTGGCGAGGGCGGTGAGCTCCTCGACGGCGTCGAGCTTTGCCCGGTTGGCCGGGATCGCGAGGTCGAAGTCCTTCGCGCCCGGCCCGGAACTGCGGTGCCCGTGCGCGGGGTTGGGTCGTCCCGACAGCCAGCCGCTGGCGAGCGGGCCGTAGGTGATCACGCCCATGCCATGGCGCCGGGCCGTGGGCAGGACGGCCGCCTCGATCGTGCGGGTGAGGATCGAGTAGCGCGGCTGTTCGGTCGCGAACGGGCGATGGCCGCCACGCTGGGCAGTCCACTGCGCCTCCACGATCAGCTCGGCCGGGAAGGTGGAGCTGCCGATCGCGCGCACCGTTCCCGCGTGGACGAGATCCGTCAGGGTCGCGAGGGTCTCGTCGATGTCGGTGTTCGGATCCGGGCGATGCATCTGGTAGAGGTCGATGTAGTCAGTGTCCAAGCGCCGCAGGCTGTCGTGTACGGCTTGCGTGATCCAGCGTCGCGACCCACCCCGCTGGCTGTCGTCGGGCCCCATCGGCAGCCCGAACTTGGTCGCCAGGATCACATCGTCGCGTCGGCCCTTCAGCGCCCTGCCGACGATCTGCTCTGACTCGCCTCGCGAGTAGACGTCAGCGGTATCGACCAGGTTGATCCCCGCATCCAGGGCAGCATGGATGATCCGGATCGCATCATCGTGATCGGCGTTGCCGTAGGCACCGAGCATCATCGTTCCCAGTCCCAGCACACTCACCGAGATGCCGCTCGCTCCAAGCCTTGTTCGTTCCATCGCTCTCCCAGTAGTGATGTTCGACGGCGATGCCTTACCTCGAGCCGGTCGCGGCGGAGGCGTAGGAGGCGATCACGGTCGGCCAGCCCTGGTCGTACTCGCGGCGGATCGCGACCGGATCCTCCCGTGCCTCCCAGCCTGAGTGCTCAAGCGCGACGAGCGTCTGCTCGCCCCGCTCGATGAAGCTGACGCTCACTCGGGTGCTCTCGGCCTCGGAGTGCCCGGCGTGCCAGCTGATCACCAGTCGCGTGCCCGGCCGCCATTCGATCACCTCCCCCCATACTGCGCTCTGATCGCCGAGCGTCTCAACGAGCTTCTCGTCTGTGAACCTGACCGAGGCACCCGGGCCGAACACGCTGTGGGACGCCAGCGGCCACCAGTCGCTGATCCGTGCGGTGAACAGCTCGAAGGCGCGATCGGGGTCGAGATCGACCAGGACCTCGCGGCGGATCGGGGGTGGATGGCTCACGTGGCGTCTCCTCGGTTGGTGCGCGGTGGCTGATCGCGCCGCTGGGGTTGCTCCCGGGCGGCCGCGACGGCATACGCCCCGAGCACCGCGTCCCAGCTTTCGGTCAGCCAGCGGCGTGCCGTCTCGATCCCGTCGCCTCGCAGCGCGTAAACGTTCGAGGTTCCGACGGCGCGGTGCTCCGCGAGCCCGGCGTCGCTCAGCACCTTGAGATGTTTGCTGACCGCCGGGCGACCGATCGGAAGCCGGCCGGCCAGTACGCCGACCGGGCTCGGTCCTTCCCGGAGCAGCTCCAGGATCCGTCGCCGTGACGGATCGCCGAGCGCGTCGAACACTGCTGCTGCTTGGTCGCTCATGGGTAACGGTTACTCTAGGGCGACCAAGCGTCGCTGTCAACGCCGGATCGAGGGACGCTCGGAGTCGCCGGGTTCCGCCACTGGCGACCCGCGGTGCGGCCGTTCCCAGGTGGCCTCAGGCGTCGCGGAAATGCCGATGACATCCCTAGGGCTGGTCGTCGGGATCGCGCCCTCCGAGCGCCGGCCAGGTTTTCAGCTCGGCGATGATTGCCAGCACGGTGGGACGCAGCTGTATCGCGGTCTGCGCCGGGGACTGTCCGGCGGCGGTGCAGTGGCCGGCCAGGTCGGTGATGGTCTGGATGATCCAGGCCAGCGCGATCGCCTGGACTTTGGCGATCGCTGGGGTCGGTCCGTTGGGTTCGGCGGCCAGTACTTCGGCGATGGCGTCTGCGTGCCGGTCGGTCATCTCCAGCGCCAGGCGTCGGACGGTGGGGCTCCGGGTCGATAGGTAGCCGAGACCGCCGCGCGCTTGCTCTGCGTCCATCGCGCGCAGGGCGTCGAGTAGCGATAGGGCGACGTCTTGGATCGCGGCTGCCGGTGAAACGCCGGGCGGACGGTGGCGAATCGCGGTGGTGAGCTGGTCGCGCAGCTCGTGATCGCGGTCCAGCACGAGCTCGGATTTGGTCGGGAAGTGGTTGTAGATCGTCTGCTCGGAGACTTGCGCCGCGGCGGCGATCTCCAGCACGGAGACGTGCTCGTAGCCCCGCTGGGCGAATAGGCGCGCGGCGGTGCCGGCGATCAGCTCGCGCGTGCGTCGCTTGTTTCGCTCGCGGAGACCGGGCTCGACCACGCTGGGAGCCTATCGTTTTGCGGACCCTATTCTTAGGGTACACCCTAGTTAGATCGGAGGAATGGAGCCATGACCAACCAACTCTTCGATGCAGCGCACGCGCGGTATCTCGACACGCAGCGGCAGGGGGTGCTGGCCACGATCGCCCCCGGCGGGTCGCCGCAGGCCAAGCCGGTCGGCTTCCGCTACGACCCGCTGCGGGGGACGATCGACATCGCCGGATTCGAGATGGAGCGGTCGGCCAAGTTCCGCAACATCGCCGCCAACCCGCAGGTCGCGTTCACGCTCCAGGACGTGCCCGACCCGGACGCCGGGGCCGCGGGCGTCCGTTTCATGGAGATCCGCGGCACCGCGGAGCAAGTCCAGCTCCAGGAGCCGCTGATCGAGGGGCTCGGTCCCTGGATCATCCGCATCCATCCGCGGCGGCTGGTGAGCTACAACGTCGCCGGCTCCGGCATGCACGCCGCTGATCTCGCGGGCGGCGGCGCCGGTGACGATCCGTCACGGCCCACGGTCGGACTGACGGGCGCCGCCGCCGACCGAGCGGGCGTGGCGGTCGAGTCTCAGGTCGCCGAGCTCCAGGCCGGGCTCAGCGATGCCGACGCGGAGACCTACAACCGCCGGTTCGCCGAGGATGTGATGTGGGGCAGCCCGTACGGAGCGACGGTCGACGGCTACGAGACGCTGCATTCAATCCACCGGCGAATGCATCGCTCGGGCGATCGTGGCCGATCGCGCTATGAGATCGTGCGCGTGCTGACACCCGCCCCTGGCGTTGCGCTGGCCCAGGTCCGGCGCGTCGCGATCGACGAGCACGGCGACCCGATCCCCTCACGCGACGGCGAGCCGCGCTTTTCGGAGATGGCGCTCTACGTGCTGGTGCGCCGCGGGAGCGAGTGGTGGCTGGCCGCCGGACAGAACACCATCATCAACATCGACCGCGGCGCGGTGCGGCAATGAGGGCCGCGATCGTCTACGAGTTCGGCGACCCGGATCGACTCAGGCTCACCGAGACCGCCGACCGCTGTCCGGCGCCCGGGCAGTGCCTGATCGCCATCGAAGCCTGCGACGTGCTGTTTCTGGACACGATGCTGCGCGGTGGCCTCGGTCCCGAGGAGATGCGCCCCGAGCTCCCGTGGATCCCGGGCAACGGCGTCGCCGGGCGGGTGGTCGGCGTCGGCGACGGCGTGCCCGACGGATGGGGTCGGGCGATGGGTCGGTGGACGCACCGGCAGCCGAGGCGCGTACGCGGAGCTCGCCGCCGTGGCGGTCAACGACGCCGTACCGATCCCGGAGGGCGTCGACGTGCGCACCGCCGCGGCACTGCTGCACGACGGGCCGACGGCGCTGAAGCTGACGCAGGTGACCAGCATCTCACGCGACGACGCCGTACTGGTGCTCGGCGCCAGCGGCGGGCTCGGACTGGCGCTGGTCCAGCTCGCCCGCGCCCGAGCGCGGCGCGTCGTCGCCGTCGCGCGCGACGCGGCCAAGCGCGAGCGGATCGCGGCGTTCGGTCCGGATTCCGTAATCGACCCTGAGGACCCCGAATGGGTACACCGCGCGGGCGACGCGCTCGGCCCCGGCGGCGCGACGGTGATCTTTGACAACGTGGGCACCTCGCTGGGCCCGGCCGCGTTCCCGCTGCTGGCCGAGACCGGACACTTCTCAGCCCACGCCACCCACGACGGCGCGTTCACCGCCCTCGATCCGGCGCAGGTGCGCGAGCGGCGCGCAACGGTCACCGGCATCGAGCCGGTCCAGCTGCGGGGCGACGAGCTCGCCGAACTGACCGGCCGCTCGTTCGCGGCCGCGGCAGTCGGTGAGCTGCGACCGGTGATCGGGCAGACGTTCGCACTGCAGCAGGCGGCCGCCGCCCACCGCGCGATCGAGTCCCGCCGAGTGTTCGGCAAGACCCTGCTGACCACCGCGCGCCAGACGCCGCCATGCCGCCTCGGGCAGACCGCGGCTCGGTGGGCTGCAGACAGATTCCGGCGCTCGACGTCGGCTCGCTCCACCATCAGCTGCGCCACGCGCACGCGGGTACGGCGTCGTGTCCCGCTTGTCAGTCGGTCTGACATTCGCGGCCGGCGCCGGAGCTTCAGCGCCGGCGCGGCACCGACGGGCGCCGGTGAGATTCCGCGCAGCGCAGACACAACACCGCATCGGGCAAAGCCCGTAGCCGGCCCGGCGGGATCGGATCGCCGCACACGTCACACATGCCGTAGCTGCCGTCATCGAGCTTGGCCGCGGCACGCTCTGTGCGCGCCAGCACTCGCTCAAGCGAATCGCCAACACCGATGTCGGTCAGCCGGCCCACCGCCTCGGTGGTGCCATCACCCACCCGCTTGCCGAACCCCAGCGCACTACCACGCTCAGGGCGGCTGGCCAGCGCCGCCAGACGCTCACGCGTGGCGTCACGGCGAGCTTCGAGGCCTCGTCGAACAGCGTCCAGATCCAAGTCACCGCTGGGAGTCATCATCTGAGCTCCCCATCAACCATACGCGGAGGCCCACGAGCGCATGGCCGGCCGGGCCGGTACCGGCGCCTCGGCGCAAGGCTGCGGACCACCGCCGGCACCGCATGAAAGTCGACGACCGCGTCGGCGCGACCGGATCCCCGTGGATGATGATGGCGGTTGCGCTCGTCGTAGGATCGGGCGCGTGATCGATGAGAGCACCGAGTTCGGTGCGCGCGTGGTGCGACATCTGCGCGAGGAGACCATCGTGTGGCTGACGACCGTGACGCCGTCCGGCGCGCCGCTGCCTCGGCCGGTGGGGTTTCTGTGGGACGGCGGCGAGAAGGTCACCGTGTACAGCCAGCCTGGCGCGCGGATCCGCAACATCGGCCTCAACCCAAAGGTCACGTTGAACTTTCGCGGCGATGCCAGCGGCGGAGACATTGTCGTCCTGTCGGGTAGAGCCGAGGTGGACACGTCCCAGCCCAACGCCGCCGAGAACGCGGCATGGGTGACCAAGTACGCGACCGAGTGGGCGCTTGCGGGCATGACGGCCGAGTCATTCGGGCAACGGTTCAGCGTCCCCGTCCGGATTCGCATCAGCGCCGTCAGCGGATTTTGAGCTGCGCCTCGCGCGGGGAGACTGCCCTCGTCGGCGCGCGATGGATTGCTGTGCTCGAAGATCGCGGACAGCGGACCGGTCTTGGTCAGGACGGGGCGTGCCAGTCGCAGACGCGACCGGCAGAGCACGGATCCGCCGAGTCGACGATGATGGGTCGACATGACTGAGAAACCCCCCGCACGCAGCGTCAAGATCTCCGCCGACGAGCGGACCGGCTGGTCATCGGAGCGGCCACGCGCAAAGGGCGCCCCGGCGCGGCCGGTCGACGTGTCAGTCCGCTGCCGCGTTCTCGCTCCTTCGCATCGGCTGCGCTACTCGCCCGGGAGCCTTCTGGTCATCGTCGGTGCCGACGCCGCAGAGCCTGCCCGGTTCGCCGAGCGAGTCGTCGAGGAGCGAGGCGCGTCGCTCGCACCGGCTCGGGTACGAGCGCTGCTCGCCGGTCGAGTCGCGGAACCCGAGATCGAGGACCGGGTCAACGAACTGCTCGCCGGCGCCGTGCTCAAGCGGCTGCAGTCTGAGCAGACCGTCGTTCTCCCGCTCGAGGGTTTCGACGCGGACGAGCGCGAGCGGTACGTGCGCCTCGCGCATGGCCTGCGGCGCCCGCGACACCTGATCCTGCTCGACGCTCCGCGCGACACGGTACGCGATGACGAGCGACCGGCGCTCGATGAGCTCCGACGGTCGCTGGACGCCGGCGAGCTCGGCCTCGAGGGCTTCCAAACCGCACTCCGTCTCGGCGGCGGCGCGCTCGCCGAGCTCAAGCGAATCGTGTTTCAGCCCCCGCCACGCGACGACTGATCCTCGCCGGATGGCAGGGCGCCCGCTGATCCGCCGGGCGCCGGACATGTGACCAGGTCCAGGCTGGGGTCGCCCCGTCTGGCGCCGACCGGTGCCTCGGCATGGGCGGGGCTGGATGGGTCAGGAGTGCACGGCGAATCAATGACGTCGCGGCGCGCCGAAATTCGCCGCTGAGTTTTCGTTCCCGCGGCCGCCTTTACAACCCGACACCTCACAGTCGGATGACAGGAGAATCGAGATGGGAAAGATCGTGATCAGCGGCCCGCAGAACGTCTCGCTCGACGGAGTGGTCCAGGACCCGGACGGAAAGGAGGGCACCGAGCTCGGCGGCTGGTTCGTCGAGTTTGGGGGCCAGGACCTCGAAGAGTGGAACAAGGTCGCGCTGGACGAGGCGCTGCGGGCCGAGGCATGGCTGCTGGGTCGGAGAAGCTACGAGTTTTTCGGGGTGCGGTGGCGACCCCGCAGCGGCGAGCTTGCCGACAGGCTGAACAGCATGCCGAAATACGTCGTGTCCTCCACCCTCGAAGATCCCGAGTGGAACAACTCGACCGTCCTCACGGGCGACGTGGTCACCGAGGTCGCAAAGCTCAAGCAGGCGCTGGACGGAGACATCGTCGTCCCCGCCAGCTATCAGCTCGGGCGCACGCTCATCGAGCACGACCTGGTGGACGAGGTGCGGCTCGTCGTCTTCCCGGTCGTGCTCGGGGCGGGCGAGCGCCTGTTCGGCGAGACCGGCGGCATGAAGCCCATGCGCCTCGTCGATACCAAGATCATCGGCGACGGCCTCGTCTTCCTCACCTACGAGCTCGTCCGGGAGGCCAGGCCAGGCGTCGGAGCAACCGCCGGGGGAACGCTTGCGTCGGCAGGAGGATGAGTCCGAAGGCGTGGAAGGCCGTGCCGAGATGAGAACGAGCCGGGAGGGATGATCCACCGGCGGGAGCCCGAGCCCGCGGATGGGCGGCTCGGGCTCCCGCTCAGAGTCCCGTATTCGACGGTTGCGCGATCGGCTCAGCGTCGCGGTCGACGTGGTCGAAGTCGGCGACGATCGTGTGGCTCATCGTCGACTCCTGCTTCGTCGTCTGATTGATGGACGTCAGTTCGTGGTCGCAAGGGCCGGCTGCGGCTCGCGGATCGTTGACTTGGTCACGGCGCTGAAGAGCTCGTCGCGACGCACGAGCGCGAAGATGGCCGGCAGCGCGAGTAGCGCAATGGCGCCGAGCACCCAGAACGCCTGCTGGAAGCCGCCGGTGAGCGCCGCCGGTGCGGCGTGGCCCGCGTGCACCAGCGTCTGCGTGCGGCTCGCCGCCACGCTTGAGGCGATCGCGATCCCGATCGCTCCGCCGAGCTGCTGCGAGGTGTTCAAAAGTCCGGACGCGAGCCCGGCCTGGTGCTCTGAGACACCCGCGAGCGCGGCGATCGAGATCGGGATGAACGCGAACGCGGTCCCGGCACCGGCGACGACGAACGGGCCGGCGAGATTGGCCAGGAAGTGTCCGTGGACGGGCACCTGGGTCGCCCACAGCACGCCGCCGCCGATCAACGTCATCCCGATCGCCATCACGATCTTGGCGCCGCCACGGGTGACCAACGCCTGCGAGACGCCGGCCAGGGCGACCGAGGTCAGCGACGCGGCCAGCCAGGCGAGACCGGTCTGCAGGGCGCTGTAGTGCAGCACCTGCTGCATGTACAGGGTGCCGACGAAGATGAACGCGAAGAAGCTGCCGCCCAACAGCAGTCCCGCCGCGTTCGCGCCGGCGAGCGTGCGCAGCCGGAAGATCGACAGCGGCAGCACGGGGTCCTCCGCCCGGGCCTCGATCGCCAGGAACGCGGCGAGCAGACCCACCGATGCGCCGAGCAGCACGATCGTGCGCGTGGCGCCCCACCCGTACTGCGGTGCCTGGGCGATCGCGTCCACCAGCGCCACCAGCCCGCTCGTGCCCGCGATCGCTCCGAGCGCGTCAAACCGCCGGCGGGTGGTGGCGAGCCGGCTCTCGGGGACGATCCTGGGTGCGAGCGCCAGAGCCGTCGCCCCGATCGGGACGTTCAGGTAGAAGATGTACTGCCAGCCGGCGTAGCGGGTCAGAAGCCCGCCGGCGATCACACCGACGGTCGCACCGCCGGCACCGAGTCCGCCCCAGATCCCGAGCGCCTTGTTGCGCTCGGCGCCTTCTTCGAACATGTTCATCACGATCGACAGGGCGGCGGGCAGCATGATCGCCGCGCCCAGCCCCTGAACGGCTCTCGCCGCGATCAGAGACACCTCGCCGGTCGACAGCGCGGCCCCCAGCGACGCCGCCGTGAACAAGGCGAGCCCCGCCATCAGGATCCGACGCCGGCCGAGCAGGTCCGCGGCGCGACCGCCGAGCAGCATGAAGCCGCCGAACGTGAGCGCGTACGCGGTCACCACCCACTGTAGGCTCGTTTCGGAGAAGTGCAGATCGCGGCCGATCGTGGGCAGCGAGACATTGACGATCGTCAGATCGATGATCGTCATGAAGAACGACACCGCCAACAGCGCGAACGCGCGCCAGCGATTGATATTCGCGGTTGTGGCCGTCATCGGACCTCCAGCGGTCTGGTCGAGACAGGGACAGAAGGCCGGGTGTTTGTATGGCCTTGCATCGCTGCCTCCACTTGGGGTTGTTGTCGCTAGGACGGGTGGGAGGCCGCGATCGGGACATGCCGATGCTGTGGCTTGCGCCCACGGTCGTGCTCGCTGCAGCGCAGGTACCGCGGTTTCTGGGAGCGTGGGAGATCGACCAGCACATGGATGAACGATCTCCCACGCTCATCGCGCGCCTGCGGGACGGGCGCCGGTGCGCAGGCGGTGCGTGCCGCCCTGGGCGAACCGGGCGGGTCCTAGCCGGCTACGTCAGCCGGCGGCTGCCCGAGGACTGGCGCCACTTCGCTGATGGCGCCCGTCCAGAAACACGAAAACCCCGCATAACGGGGCTTTCTGAGTGGGCCGTGGAGGGCTCGAACCTCCGACCTTGGGATTAAGAGTCCCCTGCTCTACCAGCTGAGCTAACGGCCCGAGGGCGGCCACTAGTGTAGCGGCCGATGCGCGTTTTCACGGTCGTGGGAAACCGGCCGCAGTTCGTCAAGTCGGCTCCCCTCTCGGCCGCGCTGCGGGACGGCGGGATCCAGGAGATCGTCCTCCACACGGGCCAGCACTACGACCGGGAGCTCTCGCAGGTCTTCTACGACGAGCTCGGCCTCGCGGAGCCGGCCTACCGGCTCGACGTGCGGGCTTCCGAGCCGGAGCGGATGGTGCCCGGCATCCGGGCGGCCGTCGAGGCCGAGCGCCCGAGCTGGGTCCTCGTCTACGGCGACACGAACTCGACGCTCGCGGGGGCCGAGGCGGCGGGCGACGTCCCCGTCGCCCACGTCGAGGCGGGCCTCCGGAGCTTCGACCTCGCGATGCCCGAAGAGCGGAACCGGATCGCCGTTGACCGGGTCTCGGCGCTCCTCCTCTGCCCCGACGAGCGCTCGGCGGCGCAGCTCGCCGCAGAGGGCGTCCCTGGACGGCGGGAGGTGGTCGGCGACGTGATGGCCGACGCGTCGCGGATCTTCGGACCGATCGCACGGGCGCGCTCGCGCGTGCTCGCCGAGCTTGGCCTCGAGCCGAAGGAGTACGTGCTCGCGACGATCCACCGCGAGGCGAACGTCGCGCCGGAGCGGCTGGCGGCGATCATGGCCGGGTTGAACAACCTCGCCGGGCGCATCGTCTTCCCGATCCATCCGCGGACGCGCGCGGCGATCGAGCGCGACGCGATCCCGATCGGCGTCGGCGTGCAGCTCGTCGCGCCGCTCGGCTACCTCGACTTCACCGCACTCGCGGCGCAGGCGGCGGTCGTCGTCACCGACTCAGGTGGTCTGCAGAAGGAGGCCTACTGGCTCGAGGTTCCGTGCGTGACCGTGCGGCCCTCGACGGAATGGGTCGACACGGTCACAGCAGGCGGCAACGTCCTCGTCGAGCCCGAGCACCTCCCTGGGGCCGTCGCCGAGGCCCTACGACGCGGGTTTCCGGCCGACGCCCCACCCCTCTACGGCGACGGCCACGCGAGCGAGCGGGTCGTAGCGGCTCTGTACCCTTCCGCCCCGTGACCGCGGCGGAGACAACGTACGACGTCGGCATCATCGGTGCGGGCTACGTCGGCCTGCCGCTCGCGCAGACGTTCGCCGAGGCGGGCAAGCGCGTGCTCCTCGTCGACGTCGTGCCGACGCTTGTCGAGGCGCTCAACCGTGGCGAGAGCCACATCGAGGACGTCTCGTCCGAGCGGCTCGCGCCGTACGTCGAGTCGGGCGCGATCCGCGCGACCGCCGACTACGCCGACCTGGCCGCCGCGGCCGCCGTCCTGATCGCCCTCCCGACGCCGCTCACCCGCCAGCGCGAGCCGGACCTCGGCTACGTGGAGGCCGCCGCGCGCGGCCTCGCGCCCGTGCTGCGAGCGGGGCAGGTCGTCGTGCTCGAGTCGACCACCTGGCCGGGCACGACACGCGAGGTCGTGCAGCCGATCCTCGAGGCGGGCAGCGGCCTGAAGGCCGGCGTCGACTTCCACCTCGGCATGTCGCCGGAGCGCGTCGACCCCGGGCGCACCGACTGGACGACGAAGACGACGCCGAAGGTCGTCGGGGGCCTCTCCCCCGAGTCGACGGAGGCGGTCGCGGAGGTCTACCGCGCGGCGATCGACCGGGTGCACACCGTCTCGACGCCGGAGGC
>DATAWL010000078.1:0-104120 GCA_036267215.1 Solirubrobacteraceae bacterium
CCGACCGCGTCTGGCGCACCACAGCACAGCTCGAGCTCGCCGTGGTGGAGTACATCAGCTGGTTCAACCACGACCGCCTGCACGAATCCCTCGGCGATATTCCACCCGTCGGGTTCGAGACGCTCGCCTCCCTGAACACGGGTACGACCGCTCTGGGGTCGTCTCAGCTCTACGGTTCAGAGCGAGCACACTGACAATCACTCAGAACCTATAAACCCGGTCTCCGTCAAACCCGGTCCGGCTCACACGGAGCTGGTCGGCGTGTTGGGCGCGGTCTGGGCGGGAGCTGCGGGCGATGGCCACCAGGGTGTGGTGGGCGATCTCGTGGGCACAGCAGGCGCGCAGCTGAGAGGCGTCCAGGGGGCCGTGGGGTGCTTGGTAGCCGATCGGCAGGAACGTGTCGTCGCGGGTGAGGACCGTCCAGTAGTCGCTTCGGCTGCGCGCGACCAAAGCTGGATAGTCCGGCGTGTCGGGCGAGTTCGTGCCCGACGGTGGCCAGGAGCATCCGGTGCCCGCAACCCGACGCCAATGCGTGGTTAAGCAGCCAGCGCTCGTCGCCGCTGACGGCGGCGCGCAGGCCGAGCCGATTAGTCAGCGCATCGCCGATCGCGGCGGCCTGTTCGCGCAGTCGCACCTGCCGCATGCCGAACAGCGGTCGCGCGGCGTCGTCGAGGCGGTCCCAGAGCTCTCGGGGTGCGCGTCGCCGACCAGCTTCGGCGAGAGTGCCCTCGTCAGGACGCATTGGTGGATGGTTGCGGCACGGCGTTGGTTCGCGTCGAAGATAACGAGGGTTGGCGATGACCAGAATCAGGAGATCGATCCAGCCGGTCCAGGTCCGACGGCGCAGCGCGTTGATCAACGGCTCGGTTGACAGCGGATGACCCACAGCCTGCCTCGGGCTCAGGTCAGAGTTCTTGTGCTGCGACAACGGGCCGGAGATGACCCACCAACGCGATCAGGGGCTGGTGCCGCTTCACCCCGACCGGGAGCGCGTGCATCGCGCCGGCTCGGCGTGGCAGAGCGCTCGCCAGCGCCGAGCTCCGCCGTTACGCGTGGGCTCCGTTCGACGCCGGCATCAGCCTACCCTGCAGGCACCTAACACATACCAGCTCTCGTTGCAGCTGGGCCGATGAACGGGCTCCGGTCAAGGACAGAAGCAGGTGTGGCGACCCGTCCATGAGCTCGTGCAGCCGGCGACTGCCGATCGCCTCTCGCGACGCGCTTGACAGCTTGCGGGCGCGCTGTCAGTACAGCGGCGGGCGCCTGTAGGTGCTGCTGTGGTCGAGCCCGGTCATGTCAAGCGGCCCGTGCTCGCGAAACGCCTCCGCGGCGCGGCCGAGGGCGGTGCGATCGAGCTCGACACCCAGCCCTGGCTCCTCCGGCACCTGGAGATGGCCCTCGACCGGTACGAACGGGCCACCCTTGATGACATCACAGCTGTACCAGCGCACGAGTGACTGGCTTGGGGTCCCCAGGTGCGCGTCGGCCGCGGCAACGTGCAGATACGCCGCCACACCGATACCGGTTTCGCCGCTGTAGAAGCTGAACTCGATCCCGAGCGCCTCGCATGCCGCGATGACGCGCAGGGTCGGCTCGATCCCACCGACGGCGGTCAAGTTGAGCACGATGCGATCCGGCACTCCCAGCCGCGCAGCGCTGCGTAAGTCGGGCACGTGCGTTGAGAATGGAATTGTCGTGTGCTGCCGCAGTTTGGCCATGTCGTCGAGGTTGCCGACCGGGTCTTCGATGTTCGCGATCTCGAACTCGGCCAGCCGCCGCAGCGCGGCACGCGCAGTCGGCACGCGCCAACCCATGTTCGCGTCCAGCGATAGCGCACGGCGCGGGCCGATGGCGTGCCGCACGTTGCGCGCGACCTCGATGTCGGTCTCCAGGTCGGCGTAACCAACCTTGCCTTCAAAGAACGGCGAGCCGAACTCCGCAACCATCTGTTCGCAGTACGCGCCAATCTCCTCCGGGGTCTCGTAACCCCCGGCGCTGCCATTGCTTGGTCGCGCTGCAAAGTACTCGGTGAACGGGATCCGCTTACGCACCGCGCCGCCCAGTAGCCGGTATAGCGGGAGCTCGGCGCGCCGCGCGCAGACATCCCATAGCGCGATCTCGATCGCGCCATAAGCGCGCGTGACGTCTGCTCCCTCGATGTTCTGCATCGTCTCGATCGCGGGGACCGCCATCATGCGGCAGTGGTGGAGGTCACTCGCGGGGCAGCCGATCAGCTTTGGCGCCAACTCGTCACTGATGATCGCGGCGTGGTGCCAGCTGCTGGCTTCGCCCAGACCTGTGATGCCGGCATCCGTCTCGACCTCGACCACCACCTTTGTGAAGCCGTGGTTGAGCCCGGCGACCCAGCGGTATGGCGCGTCGAGCGGCAAGTTCACTGAGGTCGCCTTGATGTTCGTGATCAGCGGCGGGGCGGCCTTCGCACGCTGGAAGCCCGTGGGTGTGGGAAGCGTTTTCGCCCTTCGCACCGTTCTCAGCTCAACTTCTCGATCGCGGTCAGCGTCAGATATGCGTATGTGATCAGCGCGCGGTAGAGCTCGAGGAATGAGTCGGTGCGGAACCCCACCACGCGACGATCAAGCCGTTCGCTGCCGGGCATGCCGGCGAGCTTGTTCGCCAATCCATAATTAGCGCAGGTGATCGAGAGCAACAACGGGGGCTCGAACGTCCATGGACTGAACTCGCCCGCTGCAGCCCTTTCGACGGCGCGTTTGGCGCCGGCCCGGATCAGCTCGGCGGTCTTTGGCAGCGTGAGGCAGCGGGCGGCGGTGCGATCGAGAGCCCATTTGACGATCACGCCTTCCGTTTCGGGCCGCAGCTTCAGGTATTCGTTCACCGTCACGTCGTCGCCGGTGATCAGCCCGCACGGGACGCCCACCGCGCCCGCGAGGGCAGTGGCAATCTCGGGCTCGCCGACGGGCATGTCGTTGATCCGAACCTCGAAGAAGTTCGCAGGCAGGTGATAGCTGTGCGACAGGATTCCACCCGGATAGTGGGCGGCCGCGTGCATGCCGATCAGCAGCGCGAGGTCAAACGAGCTGTCCATCGACTCCATCACGAGCTGCGGACGATGCGCGGTGCTCCCACCGACGATCAGTTGTGCCTCCGGATGGAGCTCTTCGAATGCGACGTTCATGCGCATCGCGTGCGCGTCGGTGACGATGACCTCCGTGGCGCCCCCTTCGAGACAGCCCTCGACTGCCGCGTTGATGTCGTGTGTCAGCCAGCGCCTGGCCTCCTCGTACAACGGATTACCGGGAAAGATCTGTTCGTGATCGACGACGCCGCTGACGCCCTCGATATCTGTCGACAGCATTACCTTCATGGGTGATGACAGCTCCCTCCTGTTGTGACCATTTCCCTGCGGGTTCGGTGACGCCCGCGGTCGGCCCTCATGCACGCTCGCTCACGAGAGCATCGCGCTTCGCGGTGGCGCGCAGGCGCGGGGCAGCGGCGAGTAGCTGCTGCGTGATCGGATCCGAAGGGTGGTGCAGTACCTCGTTGACCGACCCTCGCTCGCAGATACGTCCTCGAGTGAGAACCAGCACGCTGTCGGCGACCGTTGCCACGACCCCGAGGTTATGGGTGATGAACACCAGCCCCAGCTCGAGTTCGCGCTGAAGCTCGATCAACACGTCGAGGACCGCCGCCTGCACCGACACGTCGAGCGCCGAGGTGACCTCGTCGCAGATCAGCACCGCCGGACCTGCTGCCAGCGCCCGCGCGATCGCAACCCGCTGGCGCTCGCCGCCCGAGAGTTCGGATGGGAACTTCTCTCCCAAGCGTGTGGGTAAGCGTACGCGCTCGAACAATTCGGTCACGGCGGCGCGTGCGTCAGCGCGCGAGAACCCGCGCAGCAGTCGCGCCGGGCGGGCGACCTGTTCCTCGACTTTTTGGCGGGGATTCAACGACTCGTAGGGGTTTTGGAACACAATCTGACATCGGCGTCGCTCGTCCCGTGACCGCTCCTTGGCCAGCGGCGCGAGCCGCCGCCCGTCAAGTTGCACCTCGCCCGCGGCCGGGGGGTGAAGACCGACGATCACCCTCGCAATTGTGCTCTTGCCGCTGCCCGATTCCCCGACCAGCGCGAGGCACTCCGATCGGCGCACGGCGAATGAGATGTCCTCGGCTGCCGTGAACGTGTGTCCGCGCGTGCCGTGGACTGCCTTGAGGTCGCGTACGAGGAGGATCGGCTCAGCGCTGGCCGGAGTGGCGGGAGCCAGTGGAGCGCCAAACTGCAGCGGCGGCGTGCGCTCGGCTTCAAAGCAACGGACGCTGCGTCCGTCTTGCTGCGGCTCGAGCGGTGGCAGCTCGAGCTCGCAGCGGGCGACGCGCTGCGCGCACCGGGGTGCGAACGCACATCCCGTGGGCCGATCGCCGAGCCCGACTGCAACTCCTGGGATTCCGTGCAGCTGCCGCGGCGTCACGTGGTCGGGGCTCGAGCCGATCAGTCCGCGCGTATACGGGTGGCGTGGCCGTGTGAGCACCATCGACGCCGGACCGTGCTCGACGATCCGCCCGGCATACATCACCGCGATCCTGTCGGCAAGCTGTGAAACGACCGCCAGGTCGTGGGAGACGTACACCATCGCCAGCTCGCGCTCGCTGTGGAGCTGGTCGATCTGCGCCAAGATCTGTGCCTGCGTGACGACGTCAAGGCCTGTCGTCGGCTCGTCGAGCACCACGAGCGGCGGCGAACATGCGAGCGCGCAGGCGATCAGCACGCGCTGTTGCTGGCCCCCTGACAGCTGGTGTGGGAATCTGCGCATGAACTCGCCGGTGATCGGCAGGTGCACGCGGTCAAGCGCCTCGCCCACTGCGACGTCATTCGCGTGTCCAGAGGTGTGCGCCTCGAGCACGTCACGGATCGTGCCGCCGATCCGCAGCGCTGGGTTTAGGCTGGTCGCAGGGTCCTGAGGGACGAGCGACACGAGCCGCCCGCGCGCGCGCCTGGCCGCCTTCTCGTCGCGTAGGTCGATGCCTTCGCCGGCGATGGTGATCTGGCCGTGCACGACCCGCATCCCTGGTCGTACGTAGCCCAGCAGTGTCATCGCCACAGTCGTCTTTCCCGACCCGGACTCGCCGACTAGGCCGAGTGTCGCGCCGCGGTTCAAGGCGAGCGAGATGTCTTGGACCACGGGCAGCCCGGATCGCAGCTCGATCGTGAGGTCAGTGACATCGAGGAGCGCTTGCGGCGACGCGGTCATCTCAAGTCTCCGGACCCTGGGGCGTCGCGATCAGGTTTCCTTGCATGATCGCCGCGGCGGGGTCGACGCGAGCATCGACCGTTGTCTCACTGCGCCCGAGGCTTATCGAGATCGCGTCACCGACGAGATTAACCCCGATCGTCAGCGCCGCGATCAGCGTCGCCGGGACGACGACCGCCCATGGATTCAGCGACAGAATCGTGCGGTTCTCCGAAATCATCAGTGCCCAGTTCGCCGCCGGCGGCTGCAGCCCGAGGCCGAGAAAATTGACGGCGGCAGTCAGCAGGACCGAGTAGGTCAGGGTCAGGCCCAGGTTGGCGATCAGCGTGGGCAACGTGTTCGGCAGCAACTCGCGCCGCAGAATCGCCGCCGTCGTCTCGCCACGCGCAACGGCGGCCTCGACATACGCGGCCACTGACACCTCCCGGGTCGCGCTGTAGACGATTCTTGCGATGCCTGGCGCCTGGACCACCGCCACTCCACAGATCAACACGCCTTCGCTGTAGCCAACGCTGGTGACGATGATCAGGAAGAACAGCAGCGGCGGAAAGGCCAGGATCACGTCGACGCTGCGCATCAGCAGCGAGTCCACGATGCCGCGGCTGTAGCCCGCGATCAACCCGATAGTCGTGCCTAGCGCGAAGCCGAGCGCCGTAGCGCTGAGCGCCAACGAGATGACGCTGCGCCCGCCCCAGAGCACGCGGCTGAGAACGTCATGGCCGAGGTAGTCGGTGCCGAGCAGGTGGCCGCCGCCGGGCGGCGCCCCCGGCGCACCCGTAAGCTGCGAGGGCCCGTGCGGACTGACGAATGGCCCTAATAGTGCGATCGCGAGGACGATCGCGACGATTACCAGACCGAACTGGCCGCGGCGTGTTCTCGCGAACCTGAGCCGATGCCTCATGTCTGTGTCCGCAGCTTAGGTACGAGTACCAGCACGATCAGGTCAGCGATGATGTTGATCGCGATGTAGACGCCGGCGAGGATGAACGCGATCGCCTGAACCTGGGTGTCATCGTGGCTTGTCACCGCCTGCAGGAGCTGGTTTCCAAGCCCCGGGTAGTCGAAGACCGTCTCTGTGACGATCACTCCGCCGAACAGGTACTGAATCGAGAGCGCGAATATCTGCACGCTCGGCGCAAGCGCGTTTCGGAGCACATAACGGCGCACGACCTTGCGCTCGGGCAAGCCCTGCAGACGCGCCATCTGAACGTAGTCCGTTCGGATCGTCTCGATCGTGCCAACGCGCACCAGGCGCACCGTCCAGGCGACCGACACCGCCAATAGCGTTAGCACTGGCATCACCAGGATCTGGGGGTCTGACCACGGCTTGGCGCCGGGCGAGAGCAGCGACACTGGCGGGAGCAGATTCAGCACGACGAAGAAGATCACGACCAACAGCGCGCCAACCACGAACTCCGGGAGCGCCATGAAGACCAGCGTCAGCACCGAGATGACGTGGTCGGGCAGGCGTCCGTGCGTGAGCCCCGCAATCACGCCCAAGAGCAGCGACAGGGGGATCAGGAAGATCACGGTAATGACCGCAAGCGTCGTCGTGTTCAGCAACGGGTCACGGATGATGGGCCAGATCGGCGCCGATGTCGCCCCCTGTGCTAGCGCCACGGCGGAGTTGCCAAAATCGCCGTGAAGCGCGCCGAACAACCACGTGACGTACCGCTCGGGGAGCGGCTTGTCGTAACCGATACGGCGGTCAACCTGAGCCACGACCTGCTTGTTGGCAAGCCGCCCGAGCACCGCCGTCGCCGGGGAGCCGGGCACCACAGCGGTCCCCAGGAACACGACAAACGAGGCGACCGCGAGCGTCAGCAGGCCGGTCGCGACGCGCCGCAGGACGAACCGCAGCAGCGGGTGCGCCGTCCGCGGCCGGAGGGCCGGCTGCGCGCTCAGCGGTTCTGGGAGAGCGGTCTCAGTCACGCTCACTATGTCAGCCTGCTAGGCCCCAGTCGTAGACACGCGCGTCGTCGGGATATCCTGTCCACCCGGTTCCTGGTCCGCCGTAGCCGGCGACGCGCTTGGAGATCCCGTCGGTAAATCGCTGCTCGGCCCAGACAACGTAGCCGCCCTGGTTGTACTGGATCGTCTGCACCTCACTCCAGAGCCGCTGTGCTGTGGCGGGATCCGTCGCCGATTCGGCTTGGCTTACGAGGTTGTTGAACGAGGGGACGTTCCAGTGTGTCTCGTTGTACGGCGCCCCCTGAACCAGCGCAGCGTTATAAAACAGCTGCAGGCCCGTGAGCGAGGTCCAGATGTCCTGCGCGAACGGCATCTTGAGGTACAGCAACTGGGGGTTGAAGTAGGCAGCGGCCGTGTCCTGCTTGACGTTGATCGTCACGCCCGCAGCCGTGGCCTGCTGCGCGAACGCGGTTGCGGCCTCGATCACGCCGCTGCTGACATTCGCTGTTTGAATCGTGAGCCGCAGATCGGGCACGCCTGCCGCCCTAAGTAGCGACTTCGCCTGCTCGATGTCCTGCTGGCGTTGCGGCAGGCTCGTGTCGTAGTACGTCAAGCCGCGACCGACGATGTCGTTGCCAACGACGCCGTAGCCGCTGAAAGCCGCCTCGATCAGCGCCTGTCGGTCGGCAATCAGCTTCATCGCCATCCGCACGCGATTGTCATTGAACGGCGCGACGTCAACCCGCATCACGATCACGTGCGTAACGCCTGGCTCGCTCACGACGACCTTCCAAGCACCGCTCGTGTTCGCCTGACTCGCCCGTGCCTGCACTGCTGAGATCGGGCTCGCGACGTCGATCTGCCCACTCTCGAGCGCCTCCAGTCGTGCTCCGTCGTCGTCGATCGAGATGATTTCGAGCGTGTCGAGATACGGGCGCGGGTGGTCCCAATAATCGCGGTTGGCGGCGAGCGTGCTGCGCTGACCAGGCGTGAACGACACAAGTTTGAACGGCCCTGTTCCGATTGGCTTCGAGAAGTTCTTGAAGCCGTCCTGCACGATCCATCCGGAATTGACGACGAACAGCTCGAACAGGCGCGCGTTCGGCTTGTGCAACGGAACCTGCACGATGTAGTCGCCGCGCTTGCGGATGTCGTTGAGGCGCACGTTTACCACCGACTCATGGCCGAGGCTCGCCGGGTTGCCCATCAGACGCAGCGTGTAGAGCACATCGTCGGCCGTGAAACGCTTCCCGTCGTGCCAGACCACGTCGGGACGCAGTCGGATCTCCCACACCGTGGCCTCGGCGTTGGGTTGCCACTCCAGCGCGAGACCAGGGATCAGCCGGCCGAACGCCCCGTAACGGCTAAACGAGTCGAACACCGAGAAGCAGTGGAGGATGTCGATATTCGTATTCGCCAATGCTGGGTTGTACGTCTCGCTGCTCCCGTTGCCGAGAATCCCAATGCTGAGCGTTCCGCCCTGTCGCGGTGTCGCGGGATTGCCATCGAGCGCGTTTGAGGTGCTCGTTCCAGACTTCGCGCGGGGGGCGGAAGCTCCACACGCGGCGATCAGTCCGGACGATGTCAACAGGAGCCCGGCGGCCCCCGCGTGTTTGAGCAGCCCACGCCGCGTGACGTCTGGTCCTTGGGTGAGCTGCTGGGGAGCCTCACCAGCTATCTCGGTCATTCGAAGACCCGCCTCCTTATCCGTTACGTGCGATCGATCACGATCGCGACGAGGTATTTGCGCCACCGGCGATACCGTCGGCTCCAACTCATCCGCCTAAACACCTGCTAGCTCTCCCGGAGCTGTCCCGCGACGACCTGGCGTTCACCTCCCTGTACCAAGAAGTTCAGGACCAGGTCGCGCGTAGAGTTGAGACCCACGAGCATCGCCTCACGGGCCCCATCGGGATCGCGCCGCCGCAGCGCAGCAACCACCGCAAGGTGTTCGTCGATCAGCTGCGCATCCGGCGCGCGCAGGTCGAGTCGGTGGTGCAAGAGTCTGTCGACCTGGTCGAAGATGCGGTCCAAGGCCTCGACCAGGTAACTGATTCGAGACGCGGTCGCGACCAGCAGGTGAAAGCGACGATTGCGTTCGAAGAACCCCGTGTAACTCAGCGGCTGTCCGGACCTGTAGTCGAGCTCGCACATAGCCTCCAGCTGCCGGAGCTCACCTTCAGTGATGTAGCGGGCCGCGAGCTCGGCGGCCGCGCCTTCGAGGATGGCGCGGAAGTCGAAAATCGCCTGCGCCTGCTCGAGCGTGTATGACCTGACGATGTAGCCGACGCGAGGCAGGACCTCAAGCAGACCTTCCTGAGCCAATCGCGCCAGTGCCTCTCGCACCGGGGTCTTGCTCGTCTCGAACTGCTCGGCGAGCTGCGCCTCTTGGATCTGCTCACCAGCCGGCAGGACGCCGGTGATGATCTCGAATTTGAGGCCCTCGTAAACGGAATCCCGCAGCAGCACCAAGTCTCCTCAATTGGAGACGCTAAGATATCACAGAATCTCAGAAGATGCCAGAACATGCCAGACAGACGGCGGCGCCGTGCCGCTCACGCCGGGGGGAAACGGCCGCTCACGCCCGGCTTGCCTCGTTGGGGGCTGCTGCCTCACAGTTGACTCACCTGGTGACCGGGATCTCCCTCCCACTCGGGGCACGCGATCGTCAGGTCGGCTGAGTGGCGACCGACTCCGTCGGCGACACATTGGTGTCAGCCGCGCCTTGGACGACGGTCGGCCGCACGGTTGGTCTGCCTGGCTGGTTGCTGGTGGGCAGGATGAGCGTGATCGCGCTGTGCTCGGTGGGCCATCGTGCGATGCCATCCGATCGGCGGATGTGCCAGAGCGTGAGCGGGGGGTTGATGTATCCGAGTTCGAGCGGCACGTCGGATGGCGGGTAGGTGGCGGTGAGCGGGCGGTCGGGAAGGGCGGCGTGGGTGATGGTGATGCCGCTGGTCCAGTGGAGCTGGAACGTGCCGTCGCGCGCGTGGCTCACGAGGAATGGGGCGGGGAGGGCGCTGGGGTGGCGGGGCTGGCCGGGGTGCCGTCCGATCTGGAGTGGGATGACCCCGATCACGTAGTGGCCATGGTCGAGCAGGAGGGCGATCTCTCGGATGGCGGCGGCGTCGTGATGGTCGTAGCGGGTCGGTTCTGGCCTCTGGGTGACGATGTCGTCAAGGGCCGACCGTCCTGCGCTGGGATCGTTGAGGCGCAGGATGATGCCGCCCAGTTGTGCGGCGTACCAGGCGTGGGCGTAGAGGTCGTCGTCGACTTGGCGTCTGCAGGCGTCGGCGAACGCGTCCGGGTTCATCGGTGAACGGTAGGGCCGTGGAGGCTGGTTGACAGCGGGCTGTGACTGAGGCGTATCGGTGCTGTCACCGTTCTGGCACCAAGTGGGTCTCGCAGGGCGCAATCGTCGAGGGCGAGGGGTTCGCGTTCGCTGCGGCGCATGTGTCGCTCCAGCGCGATCAGGACCTCCTCGCGGGCGAGGTTGGGCTCGAGCGGAGCGAACGCCTGGCGCGCCCGGCTCTCGCGCGATGGTTCGGCGATCACGTGCAGCGTCGTCTCGCGACGCGCGCGCGACAGCGCGGTGTAGGCCCACTCGCGGGTGAACTCGTGGGGACGGCCGACCACGCCGGCCCAGCTCACGGTGCTGCCCTGGGCGCTGTGGGCGGTCAGCGCGTAGGCGGGTTCGACGTGTTGGGCGACGTAGGCGAGGTCGAGCTCGCGGTGCTGCCCGTGGCCGGTGTCGATGATCATGCGGTGGGTTCGGTCGTCGATGGCGAGGACGGTGGCGAGGGTGCCGTTGTCGATGTCGGCGCCGGGATGGTTGCGGCGGGCGACGATCCGGTCGCCGGGCGCGAACTCGCGGTCGGCGACCTGGACGCCGCGCTCAGGGAGCGCGCGGCCGCGCTTGAGGCGTTGGCGGGCGGCGTGGTTGAGCTGCTCGCGAGTCTGGTTGTCGCGCGCGAGCATGACCGCGCCGGTGATCCCATGCGCCTGGCGAGCCGCATTCCATTGGGAGACGAGATCCGCGACGGCGTCGGCCTCGCTCGCCTGGATGGTGGTTGCGGCCCGTTTGTGCTCGAGGTGGACGTCGGGGTGTCCGTCGTGGAGGGCTTCGAGCGCGGCGCGCTCGGGCGGGTCGCGTTGGCGGATGACCTGGCGTAGCTGGGCTCCGGGATGGCGTCTGGCGACCTCGGCGAACCAGCCGCCGGCTTGCACCGAGGCCAGCTGCCCGGGATCGCCGATGGCGATGACCTTGGTGTTGGCCTTTCGGCGTGGGCGAAGATCGCGGCTGCGAGCCGGGTGGGCTCGTGCCGGGGTTGCCGGCGCTGGTAATGTGCTGCGTGAGTCGGTGAAGTGACCTGTCACCAGGGAATCCGGTCAAATTCCGGGACTGACGCGCAGCGGTAGAGGAGACGAGCGGGCGCTCGTCCACTGGGTCCGGCAAGGATCTGGGAAGGAGCCCGCGAGGTCGATCCTGAGTCCGAAAACCTGCCGGCTCGTATCCGTCATCACGGCTCCGCGAGATGAGCCGACGCATCAATGGAGCGCCATGGGGCGACCCGTCACTTCACCACCAAGGAGCAGTACATGACCGAGTCCACCTCTGAGGTCCCGAGCGGGGGCCTGACCGCACGCCTGGACGCCGGGCCGGTGATCTGTGCCGAGGGCTTCCTGTTCGAGCTGGAGCGCCGCGGCTACCTGAGTGCCGGTGAGTTCGTCCCCGAGGTCGCGCTGGAGTACCCGGACGCCCTGCGGACCCTGCACGTCGACTTCCAGCGCGCCGGCTCCGACGTGGTCGAGGCGTTCACCTACAACGGTCACCGGGAGAAGATGCGGGTCATCGGCAAGGAGGACCTGCTCGAGCCGCTGAACCGCGCCGCGCTCCAGATCGCCCGCGAGGTCGCCGATCAGCGACCCGGCGACCTGATGGCCGGCAACATCTCGAACACCAACATCTGGGACCCGGAGGACACCACCCGCCAGGCCGAGGTGCGCGGCATGTTCGAGGAGATGGTGGGCTGGGCCGTCGAGGGCGGCGCCGACATGATCATCGGCGAGACGTTCTACTACGCCGGCGAGGCGCTGGCGGCGCTCGAGGTCGCGAAGGCCACCGGCCTGCCCGTCGTGGTCACCATCGCGCCGATGGCGCTGGAGGAGATGGCCGACGGGGTCGGGGTCGTCGAGACCTGCCAGCGGCTGGAACAGGCGGGCGCGGACGTGGTGGGCATGAACTGCTTCCGCGGGCCCGAGACGATGCTGCCCTGGCTCAAGCAGATCCGCGCGGCGGTGTCGTGCCACGTCGGCGCACTGCCGATCCCCTACCGGACCACACCTGAGGAACCGACGTTCTTCAACCTCTCAGACGATCGCGCGAGCGTGCCCTCGCCGCACGGCCGCACCTTCCCGACCGCGCTGGACCCGCTGTACGCCAACCGGTACGAGATCGGCGCCTTCGCCACGGCGGTCCACGGCCTCGGCATCAACTACATCGGCGTCTGCTGCGGCGCCTCGCCGATGCTGGTCCGCGAGGTCGCCGAGGCGGTCGGGAAGTCCACCGAGGCCAGCCGGTTCTCCGAGAACATGAGCAACCACTTCATGTACGGCGACAACGAGCGGCTGCCCGAGCACATCGTCGCGCTCGGCGACCAGGCCTAGCTGCAAAACCACGCCACCCCGCCCACCGACCGTTGGACCCCGTCGCGCGGGGGTCGCTCGATGGGCGGGGCCGCACGGTCAGCCGCCGGCCCCGCTTATGAGTTGGGTAAGTCGTGCCTGCGGCGCGGTAACCAATTTGGCCCGGCGCGATAGGTAATGCAGCAACCCCAAAGCGCCCCGGGTCGTGCGAAGGACCGGGAGCATGGCCTAAGCGAGACCTCTCATGAGCAACACCAACGACCACAACACCCTGAACACCGCCGAGGTCGAATACCTCAATGAGCTCGAGGCGTGGGGCGGCAGCCGCTCGCGTACTCGTCTGCTCACCGAGGCGGCTGGGCGAGCCGACGCAGCGTCCGGCGACGTGGACGTCATCGCGCCCGCGCAGGTGCGGGCACCCGCGCTCGCGCCGCCCCGCCGGGAAGCTCTCGAGGCGCCGATGGCGAACGTGTGGGAGCGGGCTCGTCGCGAGTTCGGCGGCGACGACGTGACCGCGGTTGATATCCGGATCACGGTCCATAAGCGCCGGGCGCCGGCCGAGCTCGAGCGTGAGCCGTGGCCGAGTCAATGGCCGCCCGCTCAGTCGGACGCCGGCAAGCTGCTGGCCCAGCTCCGGTGGCTGCTGACCCAGTCAAGCGGCACGATCGCGGATGTCGCGCACCAGCTCGAGACGCGCAGCACCGACATTGACGACGACGGCCGCGAGCAGCTTCTCGACGACGTCGTCCTCCTGGAGGAGGAGCTGGCGACGGTCAAGGCGCTGCTCGTCGCACCGGTCGATTGGGATGCCGAACACGGGCGTCTGCTCGCCGGCGAGATCCCGCCGTTTGACGACACCGCGGACGACGACGAAGACGACGCGTGACACCGCCAGCGGCGCGCCCGGCGTCGATCGAGTGGATGCGCGTCCGAGCACGCCGTCGCACCGGAGTAGCCTGGCTGCTGTCGGGAGTTCGTCGCTGAAAGGGGATCCGCCGTGCCGATCATCATCAATGGCCGGGAGGCGCCGGTGCCGGCCGACGCTCGTGTTTCGCTGCTGGACTTCGTGCGTGAGCATCTGGGGCTGTACGGCACCAAGAAGGGATGCAACCAGGGCGCGTGCGGCGCCTGCACCGTGCTCGTCGACGGGGAGCGGATCCTCTCCTGCCTGGCGCTCGCGGTCCAGTTCGACGGGCGCCAGGTGACCACCATCGAGGGGCTGTCGAACGGCGGCGCGCTGCACCCGTTGCAGCAGGCGTTCATCGACCATGACGGATTTCAGTGCGGCTACTGCACCCCGGGCCAGATCTGCTCGGCGGTGGGGATGGCGCAGGAGGTTGCCCGCGGGGTGCCCAGCCACGTCACCGACGATCTCGAGGCCGTCCAGATCGCGCTCGATGACGACGAGCTGCGCGAGCGGATGAGCGGCAACCTGTGCCGCTGCGGGGCCCACAACGGGATCGTCGATGCAATCGCTGAGGTCTACGCGGGACAAGGCGCGTGATCGAGCTCACCTACACCCGCGCCGCCGATGCCGCCGACGCGATCCGCCGCGCCGAGGATGAGAATGCGAAGTACCTCGGCGGCGGCACGAACCTGGTCGACCTGATGCGCGAGACCGTCGAGATCCCCTCGGCGCTCGTTGACGTGACCGGCCTGTCAGCCGAGATCGAGGAGACCCATGACGGCGGTCTGATGATCGGGGCGGCTGCGCGCAATACCTCGGTCGCCGAGCACCCGGCGGTCCGGACGCGCTACCCGATGCTGACGCGCGCGATCGTCGCCGGCGCCTCGGCGCAGATCCGCAACATGGCGACGGTCGGCGGCAATCTGCTGCAGCGCACCCGCTGCACCTACTTCTACGACACCGACGGCTCGCGCTGCAACAGGCGCTCCCCGGGCGAGGGCTGTGACGCGATCGAGGGTTTCAACCGCATGCACGCGATCCTCGGCGCTTCGTCAGCGTGCGTGGCGACTCACCCGTCGGACATGTGCGTGGCGCTGACCGCGCTCGACGCCGTCGTCCATGTTCGCAGCACGTCGGGAGAGCGGACCGTCGCTTTCGGTGACCTGCACAGGCTGCCCGGGGATCGCCCCGATGTCGAGACGTCGCTCGCTCCCGGCGAGCTGATCACGGCCGTGCAGCTGCCGCCGTCTGAGCTGGCCGCGCATTCCACCTATCGCAAGGTGCGCGACCGCTCCAGCTACGCGTTCGCGCTGGTCTCGGTCGCCGCCGCGCTCGAGCTCGACGGCGACGCCATCGCCGACGCGCGCGTCGCTCTGGGCGGGGTCGCCCCCACGCCGTGGCGGGCGTGGCGTGCCGAGGAGGCGCTGCGAGGCCGGCCGGCGACGGAGGCCACCTTCCTCGAGGCGGCCGACACCGAGCTTGCCGAGGCCCGCCCACTTGCCGGCAACGCGTTCAAGGTCGATCTGACCCGCCGCACGGTCGCCGCCGTCCTGCAGCAGCTGACCGAGGGAGCCCGCCGATGAGCAGCGCCAAATCCACACCCGCGGTCCCGATCGCCCCCGAGGGCTGGACCCCGCAGGCCGGCCCCGATCCGGTTCTGCGCGCCAAGCACGGCCTCATCGGGGCACAGGTATCGCGCCTGGACGGGGCACTCAAGGTCCGGGGCGAGGCCCGCTTCGCCGCCGAGTACCCGATGGAGGGCATGGCCTACGCGTCGCTGCGCTACAGCACCATCGCGCGCGGGCGCATCACCGCGCTCGACACCAGCGCCGCCGAGACCGCGGCCGGCGTCGTGCTGGTCATGACGCATCGCAACGCCCCCCGGATGCAGCCGCCGCCGCTGTTTCTGACAGCGCCCAAGGCGGCCGGGGGCAGCGACCTGCCGGTCATGCAGGACGACAGCATCCACTGGAACGGCGAGCCCGTCGCGGTCGTCCTGGCCGAGACGCAGGAGCAGGCCGACCACGCCGCCGCGCTGATCGAGGTTCTCTACGAGTCCTCGCCGCCACGCAGGTTCGAGGAGGCCAGGGCGCACCCACGCACCCCCAACAGCCTCGTCGGCCAGCCGGTCCAGGTTCTCGTCGGCGATGCCGAGGCCGCCCTCGCTGACGCGGCCCACTCCGTCGACCTCACCTATCGCACCCCGCGCCACAATCACAACGCGATCGAGCCCCATGCGGTGACACTGGCGTGGGACGGCGACGACCTCATCGTCCACGACGCCAGCCAGGGCGTGAAGCTGCACGCGTGGACGCTCGCGCAGGTCTTCGGAATCGACGAGAGCCAGGTTCATCTCACCTCGCCCTACGTCGGCGGTGGGTTCGGTGGCAAGACGGTGTGGTCCCACCATCTGCTCGGGGCCGCCGCGTCCAAGCTCTCCGGGCGTCCGGTGCGGGTGACGCTCTCGCGCGAGGGCGTCTACCGGCTGGTCGGCGGTCGCACGAACACTGAGCAGCGCATCGCGATCGGCGGCGATGACGACGGCCGGTTCACCGCGCTCATCCACACCGGCGTGTCCGCGATAACCCCTTACAACGCACTGGCCGAGCAGTTCACATTCCCCGCCCGGCACATCTACGCGACGGCGACGCTGAAGACCGACCAGCAGGTGGTCGACATGGACATGCTCTCCAACTCGTTCATGCGCGCGCCCGGGGAGTCGGTCGGCACCTTCGCGCTGGAGTCAGCGATCGACGAGCTCGCCATCGAGCTCGATCTGGACCCGATCGAGCTGCGGATCCGCAACGAGCCCGAGAAGGACCCGAGCTCGGGCCTGCAGTTCTCCGCCCGGCACCTCGTCGAGGCGTGGCGCGCGGGCGCCGAGCGCTTCGGCTGGGACCGGCGAGCGGCGCCGGGCACGCGCCGGCAGGGCGAATGGCTGATCGGCATGGGCTGTGCCACCGCGACCTATCCCTACCATCGCTTTCCCGGCGGCGGTGCTCGGATCAGGCTCGACAAGACGGGCCACGCGACGGTCGAGGTGCCGGCCAACGACATGGGGATGGGGACCTCGACGACCCAGACGATGGTGACCGCCGAGCGGCTCGGCCTGCCACTCGAGCGGGTGACCGTCGCCTACGGTGACTCCTCGTTCCCCGGCAGCATGCTCGCCGGCGGCTCCGGGCAGACGGCCTCCATCGTCGGCGCGGTGATCGCCGCCCAGCGGGCGCTGGTCGAGCAGCTGCTCGTGCTCGCCGGCGAGGACTCGCCCCTGGCCGGGCTGACCGCCGACGAGGTCGGGGGTCGCGACGAGGGGCTATGCGAGCTCGCCGACCCGACTCGCTGGGAGAGTTACGCGAGGATCCTGGAGCGCGCGGGCCACGACGAGGTGACCGTCGTCGCGTCCGCCGCCGACCCGGACGAGACGCAGGCCTACTCGATGCATTCGACGGGGGCGGTCTTCTGCGAGGTCCGCGTCAACTCGGTCACCGGCGAGACCCGCGTCGATCGCATGCTCGGCTCCTATGACTGCGGGCGCATCATCAATCCCAAGGCCGCCGCGAGCCAGTTCCGCGGCGGGATCATCATGGGGATCGGCCTCGCCCTGATGGAGGACACCGAGTTCGACGAGCGGACCGCGCGGATCATGAACCCGAGCCTCGCCGAGTACCACGTGCCCGTCCACATGGACGTGCCGAGGATCGACGTGATGTGGACCGATATCCCTGATCCCTACGCCCCGGCGGGCGCGCGCGGGATCGGCGAGATCGGGATCACCGGTGTGGCCGCGGCGATCGCCAACGCGATCTACAACGCGACCGGCCGGCGCGTGCGCGACCTGCCGATCACGTTGGACAAGCTGCTCTGAGGCCTTTCCGGCAGGTCAACGACAGGAGCCGGAGCGTCCGGGGGGGCGAGCGCCGGCGCGTCCGATCAGCGTTGGCCGGTGTGCTCGCTCACCACCCGGGCAAGTTCGACCCTGGACGTCACCCCCAGCTTGGTGAACGCGTGACGGAGATGACTGTTGACAGTGTGGGGCGACACGAACAGACGCTCCGCGGCCTGGCGGTTGGTCAGCCCCTCGGCGACCAGTCCGACCACGGTCAATTCGGACTCGGTGAGCGAGCCCCACCCGGCGCGGGGACGCTCGGTCGTGATCAGACGCCGCCGCACGCCGCTGCGGCGCAGTCGGGCGCGCACGCGGCCCGCGTCCCAGTCCGCTCCGGCACCGGCGTACAGGACGAGCGCACGGTCCAGCGAGGCGAGCCCAGCCGTGAGCGCCCCGGCGTGCAATTGCGCCCGGCCGAGATCCTCCAGCGCGGACGCCAGCGCGAGCGGCCGCTGACCTGTGTCGAGCAGTCGGCCGGCATGCGCGAGCTGGGCGATGTCGTTCTCGGCCAGCCCGCGGGCGTGCGCGGCGGCGCCCTGCACGGAGCGGATGGGGGGGTTGCGAGCGGCCCGTGCCTCGGCCATCGCGACCGTGGCAACGACGCGCTCGCGATCATCGGCCGCCAGCGCGATGCGGATGAGGTGCGGCTCGTCGGTGACATCCATCGGAAACAGCGGCAGGATGGGCTGCGCCTCCGCCGCCTCGATCTGCGTGATCGATTCCCGGGCGCCCCGGGGATGTCCGGAGGCCATCGCCTGGAGGGCGAGCAGCCACGCTGCGTGGCGGCGGGTCGACGGGGTCCCCTGTCGCCGCATCACGGCGGCGATGTCCGCGGTTTCGCGCGTGATGCGCTCGTCGCCGGTATGGATCGCCGCCCGCCCGAGTGCCACCAGGCCGGCGGCGTACAGCGAGCCGAAGATCTGATGGCCGTGCTGAGGGTCGAATCGTCCTTCCAGCGTGGCCACCGCGTCAGACAGCCGGCCTCTCTGCCACAGCTGTCGTCCACGCCAGGTCTCAAAGAAGTCAAGCGCCCATCCTTGGCGGTCGCGTCGTGCTGCGGTGATGCCGTCAGAGATCAGCTGGATCGACTCGTCCAGCCGGTCCAATGCGGCGAGCAGCTCGGACCGCCATTGCTGGGTGACGAGCACTCGGGTGCCTTCGCCGGGCCCGAATCCCTGACGCATCGCCGACTCGTGGAGTTCGAGGGCCGCCTGAAGGTCGCCGTCGACATAGCGCAACGCCCCTTGGCTGAGCCTGAGAACGGCCTCCGCGCCATGATCGCCGGCGGCGGCGATCACGGACTCAGCGTCCAAGAGGAGGGCGCGCGTCTCGGTGGCGCGGCCGGCCTGGACGAGGTTGTAGGCCAGCCGAGCGAGATGCCGGGCGCGATCGGCGACTGACAGGTCCGCCAGCGCCAGCGCTCGTCGCCCGGCCGCCGCGCGGACGTCCGGCGAGAGCTCGAACATGCTGGCGATGCTCAGGCAGACGGCGGCCTCCTCATCAGCCGCCAGGACGTCTCGCAGGTACCGGTCGGCAAACGCCGTCGCCTCGTCCACGCGCGCCGCGGCGTGGAGCAGCAGCGTCGTCTGGGCGACGAGCGCCCCGCGGACCGGGTGTCCTTGCGGCGTCAATCCGAGCGCGCGCCGGCTGAGCTCCGCGGCGGATCCTGGATCGGTGGCGCCCAGCGCGTCGGCGGCCTCCCTCAGGATCGCGATCGCGGCCTCGTCCCCGGGCTGCGCGCTGGCCGCCAGCTGGGCGGCGACCTCGATCGGGAGCGCTCCGGCGGCGATCAACACCTCGGCCGCTTGACGGTCAAGCGCCCGGCGGACCGATACCGGGGTGGCGAGGCGTACCGCTTCGCGGGTCAGGTCATGGCGAAAGCAGAGCCCGTCGTCGCTCTCGCGCAGGATGTCGACCTCGAGCAGCTGGCCGACGGGAATGACGAGGTGGGATGGTGTCCGACCAAGCATCGCTCCGAGCTCGGCCAGTGAGAAGCTCCGTCCGAGTGACGCGGCCACGGTAATGAGCTGGCGCGCGGACTCTGACAGGCGTGCCAACCGTCCACGCATGCCGGTGCGCACCCGTTCGGGCAGCCTGCCGTTCGTCAACGTGGCCGTGCCGGACCGGACCTCCATCAGGTGATCCTCGCGTAGCCCGAGCAGCAGCTCCACCAGCAGGAATGGGTTGCCCGTCGCGCTGCCGGCCATTGCCATCAGGCGAGCGTCGGGCGTCGCCTCGATCATCTCGGCGGTGACCTGGGCGACGGCCGGGTCATCCAGCGGCGTGAGCGCGAGGCGTCTGGCGCCGTCGCGCTCGAGTTGCGCGAACGTATCCCGGAGGTCAGCTCGTCCCTCAGCGGGTCGCCGAGCCAGGATCCAGACGATCGGCACGGACGCCAGCCGTGCCGGGATGGTGCGCAGCGCGGCGGCGGTGCCGGCATCGGCCCACTGCAGGTCGTCCAGGCAGAGGAGCATCGGCGCGTCCAGCGCGGCGTGCTCGAGCAATGACTGAAGGTCCTCCAACAGCCAGTAACGCTGCGCGGAGACCGTCCGCAGCTCGGTGAGCTGGGCGGCGTCCAGCAGCGGGTCGGGTCCGTCGAACAGCGCTCCAAACAGCACCGCGAGGTCGACCAGGCCGCGGGCGGGCTCGGCGGTCGCGGTCCCGGCCCGAATCGACAGCCGCTGAGCGATGGCCACCGCCTCAGCGATCAGGCGGCTCTTGCCGATCCCCGGCACGCCCTCGATCAGAACGACGTCACCCGCGCCCGATCGCGCGCGGCCGAGCGCCTCGCCGAGCACCGCGAGCTCGTGATCTCGGCCCCGTGTCGCCGGATGGAGCCTCACAGCAAAGGCCAACGGGAGGCGGCGACAGCCGCGTTGCGGAGATATCGCATGTTCGTGCGGTGCCGGGACGCGTGGCAGGTCGGATCGTCAACCCACCAATCGACTCACGATCTTAGGAGCACCGATGTCACCGGAATCGAAGGATCTGGCGGGAAAGGTCGCGCTGGTGACGGGCGCGACGTCCGGCATCGGCCGAGCCGTCGCGCTGCAGCTGGCACGTGACGGCGCGGAGATCATCGTCCACGGCCGCGACGCCCGGCGTGGCGCTGAGACCGTGGACGAGATCGCCGCCGGCGGCGGCCGCGCGCGGTTCATTGCGGCCGATCTCAACAATCCGGTCGAGCTGCGCCGCCTTGCCGACGAGATCGGGACTGTGGACGTGCTCGTCAACAACGCCGGCACATCGTGGTTTGGCGCCACCGCCGACCTGGACGTCGACACCTTTGACGGCATGCTGGCGGCGAACGTCCGCGCGCCGTACTTCATGGTCGCCGCCATCGCGCCGGGGATGGCGGCCAACGGCGGGGGCAGCATCATCAACGTGGGCAGCATGGCCGGCGAGATCGGGATGCCGGGCGGTGCGGCCTACGGGGGGACCAAGGGGATGCTGTCGGCCATGACCCGGTCGTGGGCGGCGGAATTCAGTCCACTTGGCGTGCGGGTCAACACGGTGGCGTCCGGCCCCGCCTACACCGGGATCCAGCCGCGCGAGCAGACCGCGGCGGTCGGCGCCACGACCATCCTCGATCGTGCCGCCGAGCCCGAGGAGATCGCCGAGGTCATCGCATTCCTGGCCTCGCCTCGATCCAGCTACATCACCGGGGCGACGGTCGCCGCCGACGGTGGCCGCACGGCGATCTGACGGCCGGCGACGAGACGAGGCACGCGACACACTGACCATGAGCGATTCCACCCACGACACCGCGCCCACCCAGTTCATCGACGCCGACGGCATCCGCTTCGCCTACCGGCGATTCGGGGCACCGTCCGGTATCCCACTGGTGCTCGTCCAGCACTTCCGCGGCAACATGGACAACCACGACCCCGCGATCACCGACCGGCTGGCCAGCGGGCGGGAGGTGATCCTGTTCGACAACACCGGCGTCGGTCAGAGCACCGGCACGGCGCCCGACACGATCGAGGGGATGGCCGCCGACGTCGCATCCTTCGTCGACGCCCTCGGACTGACGCTCGTCGACATCCTCGGCCATTCGATGGGTGGCCACGTCACGCAGCAACTGCTCCTGGACCGACCGGACCTCATCCGCCGGGCTGCGCTGGTGGGCACCGGTCCGCGGGGCGGCGAGGGAATGGCCGCTCGGCCGCCCGAAGTCGCCGCGCTGTGGACCAGGCGATACGACCCGCCGGACGAGATGTGGCTCCCGATTCTGTTCTATCGGTCGCCGACCAGCCAGGCGGCCGGCCGGCGATGGCTGGAGCGCATCCGAGCTCGCAGCCGCGATCGCGACGCCCCCGTGTCCGTGGAGACGGCCACCTCCCATCGCGCTGCGGCATCGAAATGGGGCGCAGCGCCGGCGGACGGCTATCACTACCTGCGCCGCATCCAACAGCGGATCCTCGTCGCCAACGGACTTGACGACATCATCGTGCCGACGATCAACTCATACCTCCTGCAACAGCATCTTCCCAACGCCCAGCTCATCGTCTATCCCGACTCCGCGCACGGATCCCACTTCCAGTTCCCCGAGCTGTTCGCCACCCACCTGGCGATGTTCCTCGACGCGGACTGGTCGGATGACACGCGCAGCGCGCCGCGTGGAACCGAGCCCCTGACCAGATCGCCGATCAGGACTTGAGTCGCCGGCCGGAGCGGAAGACGACCAGCGACCAGACGGTGAGCGCGATGGCGAACGTCCACAGCACGCCGAGCGCCATGGCCGCGCGAATGTCGCCGGCGCCGAGGAAGCCGATGCGGAGGGTCTGCACGACGTAGAAGACGGGGTTGACCTCGCTGAGGATGTGCCACGCCCGTGGGAGCGCCGACACGGAATAGAAGATCCCGCCGAGGAAGCCGAGCGGCAGCACCACGAGCGTCTCCAGCGAGTAGACATGATCGAGCGTGCGGGCGTAGGCGCCGGCCAGCACCCCTATCTGCCCCGCCACGGTGAGCGTCCCCAGCGCGCCGAGCGCGAACACCAGCGGTCGGTGCACGGTCGCGCCGGTCAGCGGCATCGCGATGACCAGGATCCCTGCCCCGGTCAGAACGCCTCGGATGACGCCGCCGAGCACGAGCGCCAGGTTGATCTCCCACCACCGCAGCGGGCTCGCCAGAACGTCATTCAGGTACCGGTCGCGCCGCGCCTCGAACAGGCTGGTCGTGCCGTTGATGTAGCCGACGTTGAGCACCGCCTGGCCGAGCAGGCCGGGGATGATGAAGCGGTCGTAGGGGATGCCGGACACCCCGTCGATGCGGTTGGCCAGCGCGAATCCAAAGACGAGCACGAACAGCAGCGCCGACATGATGTGCCCGGCGATCGTGAAGTGCCAGATCTTCAGATAGCGCACGACCTCGCGCTCCAGCAGCCACGAGAACGGCGAGCGCCGGGGGCTGAAGGACCGGATGTCGGGAGCCATCGCCGTCTCGGCGATCACCGCGCCATCGCCCGGGACTCCGATCGGACTCACACCAGTGCCTCGAGGTCGCCGGCCGGAACCGACATCGCCCGGGCGTACACGCCGGCGATGTCAGCCGCGCCGTAGTCGGCGCGGAGCTTGTCGGCCGAATCGCGCGCGATGATCCGCCCGGCTCGCAGGAGCGCGATCTCCTCGCACAGGGCCTCGGCCTCCTCCAGATAGTGGGTGGTCAGCAGCACCGTCGTGCCCGCAGCGTGCAGCCGGCGGATGTACTGCCACAGCTCGGCGCGCAGCTCGACGTCGATCCCCGCGGTCGGCTCGTCCAGGATCAGCAGCCCCGGCTGGTGCATCAGCGCCCGGGCGAACAGGACGCGGCGCTGCATTCCGCCCGAGAGCTCGCTCGGCGAGCTGCGGGCCTTGTCGGCCAGACGGAACAGGTCCATCAGCTCGCGGGCGCGTCGCCGGGCGTCGCGGCGTCCCATTCCGTGATAGCCGCCGTGGTAGACGAGGATCTCGGCGATGCTGAGGAAGCGGTCGAGGCTGACGTCCTGCTCAGCCAGACCGACCAGGTTGCGGGCCTCGCGGGTGCGGTGATCGTGGCCGAACACGCGGATCTCCCCCGCGGAGGGGATCACCAGGTTGCACACCGATCCGATCAGCGTCGTCTTGCCGGCCCCGTTGGGGCCGAGCAGGCCGAAGAACCGCCCCGGCGCGATCTCCAGGTCCAGCCTCGCCACCGCGGTGAAACCGCCGGCGTACGTCTTGGTCAGCCCCCGTACCGAAAGCGCCGGCGGCCCCTGCTCGCCATGCGACCGCAATCAGGCAATCGCTCCCGCCGGCACCGCCGGCGTGTAGTGAGACGCGTCGCCCTCGATCGAGTAGCTCGCCGAGCCGTCGATCCCGACCGGCACGTCGCCGGCGACCGTGACCCGGTTGAGCCGGCGAGGCAGGTCGTCGTAGTTGTCGATCGCGTAGTGCTGGGTGATCCGGTTGTCGAACAGGACCAGCTGATTGGACGACCAGCGCCAGCGCACGATGTTCTCCGGGCGGGTCACGTAAGCCTGGAGCAGACGCAGGATGTCGCGCGATTCGGTGTTGGACAGGCCCACGATCCGTTGCGCGAAGCCTCCGATGTAGAGCCCGCGCTCGCCGGTCAGCGGGTGCACCCGGACGATCGGATGAGCGGTCTGGTAGCTGATCGAGATGAACTCCTGGCGGCGCTCACGCTCGGCGTCGTCCAGCGAGTCCTCCGGGACGGCGTAGTCGTAGTCGTTGGTGTGGACCGCCCAGAGCGTGTCCGCGAGCAGGCGCAGCGGCTCCGGCAGGTCACGGTATGCGCTCGCCGAGTTGGCGATCAGCGTCTCGCCGCCGTACGGCGGGATCACGATGCTGCGCAGCGTCGTCAGCTGGGGCGGGCTGACGACGAAGGTGACGTCGGTGTGCCAGTGGTTGGATTTGCCGTGCTCGCTGTCGACCGGCAGCACGTTCGGGGCGCCGTGCACCGGGGCGACCGTGGGATGGGCGGTGGTCAGCGGACCGAAGTGCGCAGCGAAGCGCTCCTGGCCCGCGTCGTCGAGGTCGACCTGCCCGAACACCAGCGCCTTGTGCTCGTTGAGCGCGGCCCGGATCGCCCCGACCGTGCCCTCGTCGAGCTCTCCACCGATGTCGAGGCCCCTCACCTCGGCTCCGATTCGAGCGGTGATCCTCCGAATATCAAGGCCGATGCTGTCGATCGTGGTCATGCCGCGTCCTCCTGCGGTGAGTGGTGCGTGTGATTTCGTGCATCATCAACTCATTTAGTTAAGTAGCGAGGCCCCGGCCGGTGAAACTCCCCCTTCGGGGAGCCCCGATCGGGTAAGCCCCGAAGCTCAGACGAGCGCCGGCTCGCCGTTCAGGCTGAGCTCGCGCGAGACGCAGTGCCGCCTGATCGCCATGGGAACGCTCTGATCCAAACAAGACTTTGTCGATCAATTTAGTATAGTTATGCTCATGAGCGTGCTCGCCGAACACCGTCCGTCGCTGGGGGCCCGACTGCCCGATGCCTCGGTCCTCACTCTCGTGTGCGACGCCCACGCCGCCTCCCGGATCGGCCTGGGCGTGATCCTGAACCGCCAGACCTGGGTGAGCCGGTGCGTGGTGGCGCCCGACCGGGACGAGGCGGTCACGTTGACCGGGCGCTTCAAGCCGGACGCGGCGATCGTCGACGTCTCTGATGCCGGCCCGTTTGTGGCCTCATACATCGCTCCACTCCGTGCGGCGCGCCCGGTGATGGCGATCCTGCTCAGCTCGCGCTGCCGGCTGCCTGCCACCGCGCCGCACTCGACGGCTGGGGCGGTGGGCGTCCTGTCCCCTGGATTCACCGTCGAGGAGCTGACCCGGACCGTTTCGTCGGCGCTCGTGGGCGACGCGTCGCCGCGGTTGGCCGGGCTGTTCCAGGTGGGCGGCCTCACCGAGCGCCAGCGCGAGGTGCTTCAGCTCATGAGCACCGGGGCTACCAACCGCGAGATCGCGGCCGCCATGCACGTCGGGCCCGAGACGGTCAAGAAGCACGCCGAGGCGGTCTACCGCAAGCTCGGGGTCCGCAACCGGACCGAGGCGGCCCAGCGCGCCGCCGAACTGCTCAGCTCCTGATCTGAGACGGCCGGGGGCACGGGCGGGGCGGGGATGGCGCCTACCCCGGATGGGGAGTTGTGATGGCAATGACGAGTAATTCAATCCACATTATCTAGCTTACCGGCCTCGACCGGGTCACTGAAAGGACGATCTGAAGACATGGCAACCACCGCCGAATATGGCTTCGACGTATTCGCGCCGAAATCGGCGGCGCGACGGCGTCGGCTCCGCGGGATCCGCCTGCGTTCCCCGCTCGGGATCTACACCACTCCGCTGCTGCTGCTGGTGGCATGGGAGGTGCTGTCCGCCAGCGGGATGCTGTCGCCGACGACCTTCGCTTCTCCCTCCCAGGTGGTCAGCGCCGCGACCCACCTGTGGAGCCATGGCGAGCCCTCCACCCTGCGCGCGGACCTCGGAATCTCCCTGATGCGGGCGCTCACCGGATTGGCGATCGGCCTCACCGTCGGAGGACTGGCCGGAACGGTTGCCGGACTGACGCGCTTCGGCGAGCAACTGTTCAACGGCCCGGTCCAGATCCTCAACACGATTCCGTTCCTGGCCCTGCTGCCGCTGTTCATCATCTGGTTCGGGATCGGCGAGGTCTCGAAGATCGCGATGATCGCGCTGGGCGCCGGGATCCCGGTCTACATCAATCTGTTCGGGGCGATCCGCAACGTCGACCAGCGGCTGGTCGAGATGGCGCGCGCCGCCGGGGTGAGCCAGAAGCGCCTGCTGACCAAAGTGATCCTCCCCGGAGCGCTGCCCGGCGCGCTGATCGGCCTGCGGCTGGCGATTGCGTACAGCATCCTCGGCCTGGTCGTCGCCGAGCAGATCAACGCCAACTCCGGGATCGGCTTCATGATCAACCAGGCGCAGACCTTCGACCGCATCGACGAGATGTTCCTCGGTCTGGTGATCTATGCGATCCTCGGCTTGACCGGCGATCAGATCGTGCGCGTGTTGGAGCGCTACCTGCTGCGATGGCGGCCCTCGGCCGGAACGGGGCGGGCATGAGCGCCGTCGCCGTGCCAGCCGCGCCCGGGCGCGCCATCGATACGTCGTCAGACAGCGTCACGGCCACCAGCGTCGTCCGCCGCTTCGGTGAGCGGACCGTGCTCGACCAGCTCGACCTGCGGATCGCGCCGCGTGAGTTCGTGATTCTGCTCGGCCAGTCCGGCTGCGGCAAGAGCACTCTGCTGCGGCTGCTCGGAGGCCTGGACCTGCCGGACGGCGGGACGATAACGGTCCCCCGCAAACGGGCGATCGTCTTCCAGGAGCACCGCCTGCTCCCCTGGCAGCGCGTCTGGAGCAACGTCACCATCGGTCTGCGCAACGCCGATCGGCGCGCGATCGCGCTCCAGGTACTCGAGGAGGTGGGCCTTGCGGGGCACGTCGATGCGTGGCCGAAGACGCTGTCGGGCGGCGAGGCACAGCGTGTGTCGCTCGCGCGGGCGCTCGTCGCCGACCCTGACCTGGTGTTGCTCGACGAACCGTTCGCCGCGCTGGACGCGATCACCCGCCTGCGCATGCACGACCTGGTGCGGGCGCTGCGCGAGCAGCACGACTCAACGATGCTGCTCGTCACCCACGACGTCGACGAGGCGATCGCGCTCGGGGACCGGATCCTGGTGATGCGCGATGGACGCATCGCCAACGATCACCGAGTGGACCTCGATGTCGAGGGCCGCGCCCGTGGAGCGGCACGCGACGACCTGCGCGGCGCGCTGCTGTCCGAGATCGGCCTGCCGCAGAGCGCATCCTGACGCCCGCCGCCGGGCGACCCCGACTGACCATCGACCAAACCAAAGGGCCTCGATTCCAAATGAACACCAGACGCCGTATGACATCGATGGGGAATCGCCTGCGGCGATTCCCTGGCGAGAATCGCCCGAGAGGCGACTCTCGGATCAATCGCGCCGGAGCCGCGCTCGGCGTCCTCGCCGCCAGCGCCGCGCTCGCCGCCTGCGGGAGTTCCAGCTCATCGGCGGGCTCCGGCGTGTCGTCCAGCAACGCTGCCGCGTCGAGCTCGGAGCCGACGTTCGTGGTGGGCCAGCAGGAGTCGGGGATCGTCTCCCTGTCGCAGGACATCAACGCATTCAAGGGCGCCCCATACCACGTGAAGTTCGCCTACTTCCCGTACGGACCGCCGGAGGTGGCAGCCGCCGCCGCCGGCAAGATCGACCTCGCTGATCTGGGCGACGTTCCGCCGATCACCGGCGCCTCGCATAACCTCCCGTTCAAGCTGGTCGCCGCCGAGGTCCCGCCGAGCTATCAGCAGGTCGGCGACTACATCGTCGTGCCCAAGGGATCGTCGGTCACGTCGGTCGCCCAGCTGAAGGGCAAGTCGATCGCCGTTCCGTTCGGCAGCTCGGCCAACGGCTTTGCCCTCGACGCGATCGAGGCCGCGGGGCTGTCGCCCAGCACCGTCAAGCTGGTGAATCTCGCCCCTGCCGCGGCCCAGACCGCGTTCCAGAGCGGCAGCGTCGACGCGCTGGCGCTGTGGAACCCGCAGGTGACGGTCGACACCGAGAACGGTGCGCGGATCATCGGCTACGGCCGCCCGCCGCTGGATCCGGACGTCGAGTTCTACATCGCCTCGACGCACGACCTGAACAGCACGGATGCCACCCGCAAGGCCGACCTGGTCAACCTCCTGGAGCGGCTCGGAGCGGCCTACCAGTGGGGCGACGCGCACCAGAGCGCGTGGATCGCCGGGGTCGAGCACGAGACCGGGGTTGACGCCAAGACGGCCAAGATCACGATCCAGAACGGGTTGGAGCAGGTCCGCTTCATCACGCCGCAGGTCGTCAAGAACGTCCAGGTGCTCGCCGACACCTTCTACAAGTCAAAGCAGATCCCCAAGCCGGTCAGCGTGTCGGACTACGTGGACAACCTGCTGCCGCAGAGCTACGACGGAAAGCTGCCGTGACGATGGGTGAACGACAGCTTCATCTCAACGCGTTCATGATGAGCTCGGGCCACCACGAGGCGGCCTGGCGACTGCCCCAGAGCGACCCGCACGCGGACTTCGACGTGTCGCACTGGGTCTCGCTGGCCCAGCTCGCCGAACGCAGCAAGCTCGACTCGCTGTTCCTCGCCGACGGACCGTCGCTGTGGCACGGTGCCGACTTCCGCCCCGCCGGGCAGCTGGAGCCGACCGTGCTGCTGAGCGTGCTGGCGGCGGCGACCGAGCGGATCGGCCTGATCGCGACGGCGTCGACGACGTACAACGAGCCCTACAACCTCGCCCGCCGGTTCGCCTCGTTGGACCATGTCAGTGCCGGGCGGGCAGGGTGGAACATCGTCACCACCGCAGGCCGCGAGGCGGCCCAGAACTTCGGGCTTGCGGATCGTCCCGACCATGCCGATCGGTACGCCCGGGCAGCGGAGTTCGTCGACGTCTCGCTGCAGCTCTGGGACAGCTGGGAGGACGACGCGGCGATCGCTGACAAGGCGTCGGGTCGCTTCGCCCGGTCCGGGTCGATCCAGCCGATCGAGTACGCCGGTGCCTACTACAGCGTGCGCGGCCCATTGAACGTGTCGCGTCCGCCGCAGGGCCACCCCTTGCTGGTGCAGGCGGGCTCGTCGCAGGACGGGCGCGAGTTCGCCGCTCGCTACGCGGAGGCGGTCTTCACCGCGCAGCAGACGCTCGGCGACGCGCAGGCGTTCTATCAGGACCTCAAGGCGAGGGTGGCTCGCCACGGCCGCGACCCGGACGAGGTCAAGATCCTTCCCGGGATCGTTCCGATCCTCGGCTCCACCGAGGCCGAAGCGCGTGACCTGGACCAGCTGCTCGATGAGCTGATCGTCCCCGAGTACGGGCTGCGCGCGTTGTCGGAGACGCTCGAGGTCCCGCCGGAGCTGCTCGAGCTCGACAAGCAGCTGCCGGCCGAGATCCCGGACAGCGCCACCGTCGAGGGCGCGCAGAGTCGATCGCAGCTGATCGTCGAGCTCGCCCGCCGCGAGCGTCTGACCGTCCGTCAGCTGCTGGGGCGGCTGGGCGGCGGGCGCGGTCACTGGACGGTCGTCGGCACCCCGGAGCAGGTGGAGGCCGCGCTGGTGGAATGGTTCGAGCAGGGCGCGGCCGATGGCTTCAATGTGATGGGGCCGGTGCTGCCGCAGTCGCTGGAGCTGTTCGTCGACCAGGTCGTGCCGCTCCTGCAGCGACGCGGACTGTTCCGCACCGAGTACACGGGCCGCACGCTGCGCGAGCACTATGGGATCCCGCGACCGGCGAGAGTCACCGCGCAGGTCCGTCGGCCGGCCGCCGCGCGCGCCTTCTAGCGAGGCCGAATCACGCGGCCCGCAGGCACCGCCATGCCAATCGACCACGCCAAGCTGCCGGTCAGCGACCTGGACGCGGCGCGCCGCTTCTACGCGGCCGCGCTGGCCCCGATCGGCTGGCGGCTGGTGACCGACGCCGCGCCTTCGGTCGTTCACTTCGGGGCCGGCGATGGCGGGGAGGACGACGAGCCGATCGCGTTTGAGCACACGTCCGAGCCGATCGCCGGCTGCCACATCGCCTTTCTGGCGTCCAGCCGCGATCAGGTCGACCGGTTCCATGCGGCGGCCGTCGCCGCCGGCGGGATCGACAACGGCGCTCCGGGAGAGCGTCCGTACGGTCCCGCGTACTACGCGGCGTTCGTGATCGATCCCGACGGGCACAACCTGGAGGCCGTCTACAAGGGGTCCTCCACCGTCGGTCCCCCGGATTCGCAACACTCGCGTGGAGGTTGACATCGAAATGTATTTAGGGTAAATTCGATCAAGATGGTAGTAATTGACGACTCCGATCCAATCGTTCGCGAACAGGCCAAACGGTCCGGCTCGGCCGTGCGGCGCCGGTGGATCCTGACCGGCCACCTCGGCGGAGTTCGCGCCCGCGTGATGGCGGATCCGCGAGGAGCGCCGCCGTGGAACGGGTCCGATGACGGCGTCAGGCCCGCCGGGGGCAGCGTGTCCCCCCGATGTCCCGTCTGCTGAGCGCGCAGAGCAGTCTCCCTCGACCTTCTCCGCGCCCATTGTCGTTCTCCGTGACACGTCGGCGCGGCGCGGGTCAGTCGCAATCGAGTGGCACGGCACTCGGCCGCCGGATGTGCGAGGCGACGGCGATCCCACTCGTGTGAGGTGCACTTCAGATGACGGTTGAACTCGGCAGCAGGCCCGGAGCCTCGGCTCACGAGGCGATCGGCGGCGATGACGCGCCGCGCACCGCGGCGGAGGTGATGGTCCTGCAGTACGGCGACGAGGCCCCGAGCGCCCAGATGCTCGACGTGCTGGTGGAGCGAGGGGTCGCGCCGGTGATGCGCGGCGTGAGCTGTGCCGGTGATTTCCCCGAGCCCGGCTCAGTTCACGCCGTGGTCATCGTCGGCTCCCAGAGCTTCGACGAGGCGGCGGCGGTGGGGTATCTCGATGCCGAGCTGGAGTGGATACGCAGGGTCGATGAAGCCGGCGCGACACTGTTCGGGGTCGGTCATGGAGCGCGCGCACTGGCGGCGGCGTTCGGAGGGCGGGTCAGCCCGGCCGAGCGCCCGATCCGGGGGTGGGTCATGGTCGATACCGCGATCCCGCACCTGATCGCCACCGGTCCGTGGCTGACGTGGCAGCAGGATGTCATCGCGCTGGCGCCGGGGGCACAGGTGCTGGCGCACAACCGCCTTGGGCCGCAAGCGTTCCGGGTGGGCCGCCACCTCGGTGTGCAGTTCCACCCGGAGGCGACGCCCGGCACACTGACTGAGTGGGCGGCGCGGGCCGAGGGTTTCGTCGACGCGGAGGCCCTCCTGAGCGCGACCTCGCGGGACGTGGTGGCGGCCGCGTCGTGCACGCGGCGACTGCTGTCGACCTTCGTCAACCTCATCTAGCCGCATGGGTGCGGAGGCCTGGGTGGAGCGGGTCCAGCCCGCCGGTGAATCGGTGATCGTGACCCTGTCGATGGCCGATGGCGCCGAGGCGCGCGTCGTCGTGGAGCGAGATCAGGCGGAGTGGCTGGAGCTGCACCCAGGGCAGATCGTGAGCCTGACCGCGGGATCAGCGGGTGACCCAGGACTCACGGTTTTCGGCCAGCGCATCGACCTGCGCCGGGAGCTGATCGCCGGCGATGTCGGCGAGGCTGACCGTCTCCAGGACGCCCCGCATGTTTGTGCGCAGCGCGATCCAGACGCGCTGTAGCGGTTCGGCACTGCCCATGTAGTGCACCGACTCCGGCGGCGTTCCGCGCACCTCGGCCAGAGGCCCCTCGACCGCGCGCAGCACGTCGGCGATCGAGATCTCAGCGGCGGGCCGGGCGAGCTCATGGCCGCCGTCGGGCCCGCGCTGCGTCCGGACGAGTCCGGCCGTGCGCAGCTCATGAAGGATCTTGACCAGGAAGGTGAGCGGGATCGCCTGGTGGTTGGCGATCTCCTCGGCCTTGATGGGCAGGTGGTCAGACGCGGCAATCTCCACGGCGGCCCGCACTGCGTAATCCGCCTTCGCAGACACCCTCACCCGGTCATTCTCTTCGATACCGCCGATGCGATGCATGCTCGGAAGCGGATGAGGGCAGCCGGCAGAAGCACGACGCGGTGATCGGGACATCGGCCAATGCGAGTGCGCGGTCGAGTCGTGGCTTGATCACCGCGGCGTCCTCGATGCGCCCCAATCGGACCAGGCACTCGTGATACCCGTGCAGGCTCCACACATTGTTCGGGTGCTGGCAGGCTCGCGGTAGCGCGCGGTCGGATCCGAGGTCCGCGGCGTAGACCGCGAGCGCCGCCTCGATTTCCCCCTGCTCGAGCAGGAGCGCCCCGTAGGCGTGGCGGGTGGGCTGCATCCACCCCCACGGCTCGTCGAAGGGCAGGGTGTCGTCGAGCTCGATCGCGCGGCGCAGGTGGATCCAGGCCGACTCGTAGTCGCCGTTGCGGTACGCGATCTCGCCGTCGAGCATGGCGCCGGCGATGGCGAGGATGTCGCGCGCGGTGTTGTTGAACAGGTACCGCGACTCGGGCACGCGCGACAGCGCGGCGAGAAAGCGTTCGCGTTCCTGCGCGGCCTCTCCGACGCGCGACGAGGCGGCGTACGCGACGCCCTTGGCGTAGTGGGTCAGCGCCGTGGTGACGCCGTAGAGCTGTGGGTCCTCGGGCAGCGGCTCGGCGATGAGCGCCTCCCAGTGTCCGAAGCGCACCAGCACGTGTAGCCGCATCCCCACGAAGCTCTCCAGCCAGTCGGCCATCGGCGGCGACTCGACGCGCAGCAGCTGCGCGGGAAGCGCCGCGGCCAGTGCGTCGGCCGCGGCCAGCGCAGGGGCCTGCCGGCCCGCGAACATCGCGCCGTAGATCCGGAAGTGATGATCGTGCGCGCGGTAGAGCGAATAGAAGTTGAGCGGCCCGGCGTCAGCGAGGTAGCGATCGTCGGCGGCGATCGCGCGCTCGTTGCCGGCGATCACCTGCTCGTAATCCCCGAGCAGGACGTCGATGTGGGTCGGCATATGCAGCAGGTGCCCCGCGCCGGGGACGAGCGCGCGCAGCGCGTTCGCCGCTTCCAGCGCCGCCTCCGGCGTCGGCGACATCTCCATCAGGTGGATGTAGAAGTGCAGGAGGCCGGGATGGCGCATTCCATCCGGCCGGGCCAGTGCCGCTTCGAGCACTTGCCGGGCCTCGAGCGTGTGCGCCCCGTCGGCGGGTTGGCCCGTCCCCAGGTCCCACAGCGACCAGGCGGTCACGTTGAGCAGCGCGTCAGCGAACAGCGCGGCGACGTCGAGATCGTCGGGATGCGCCGCCGCCACCTCGCGCATCGCCCCGGCGTAGGCCTCTTGCCAGCCGACCATGTCGTCCTGTGGTTCGGGGCTGGGATAGCGGCTGCTCAGGGCCCGGATGAGGTCGCGCTCGACTGCGGGCGTCGCGAGGGACAGATCGATGGCCCGGTGCGTCGCGTCGTGAGCGCGGCGCAGAGACGTGTGCAGATCGGCCTCGTCGAAGGCCTCCCACTGCTTGTTGTAGTTGGGGCCGGCGGCGTAGGCTAGACCCCAATACGCGAGGGCGAACCCGGAGTCGGCGACGAGGGCTCGCTCGAAACACGCGATCGCCTCCTCATGGTTGAACGCGTAGGTCCACACCAGTCCCCGGTCAAACCACGACCGCGCTTCCGGCGCCCCCGTCGAGGTTTCCCGGCTGAAGGCTCCGAGGTCGTACGGGTAGGGCACGGGCTTGGGCAGAGGGTACCGCGATTACTACAAGTTCAGTGAGCTTTCCAGCTCACACAGCGGTCTGCGGCCCGCCAAACGTGATCAGCTCGGCGATCGGCAGGCCGGCCGCGATGGCGCGCCGGCCGTCGGCGGGATCGCACATCAGCTGGACGGCGGTGAGCTCCAGCGTGATCAGGGCCCGGGAGAGGGCCTCCAGCGCGCCGTCGGAGAGGATGCGCCGGGGACGCGTGGTCGCGTTGTCATCAGCGCAGCCGCAGCTGAATGGACCGGCCCCCGGCTCGCGGTGATAGACCGTCGCCCCGTGTCCTTCGGCGCGCATGCGAGCAAGCGCGTCGTGCAGCCGCGTGCGCGCCGAGCACACCGTGCTGCCGAAGGCATCGCCGAACAGACACGGCGCGTGAGCGTAGACGAGCACCCCCGAGCGGCCCCGGGGATCGCCGGTGAGCACGGCCACGCTCGTCTGGTCCTGGTCGTCGGACAGGCTCAGCATGCGCAGCGGTCCGTCGCGTGAGGGGAGCGCCACCTCGGTCGGCGCGTGACGCCGAGGCGGGGGGACCACATCGCCGATCCGCCGGTAGGTGCCGGCGTAGAACAGCAGCGGGTCCGCGTCCGCGCCGGGCGCATGACTCAGATCGACGACGTGGCCGACGACGACAACGTGGTCGCCGCCGTCCGCGACGTCGTGCAGCTTGCATTCCAGCGTCGCGATCGCTCCGTCGAGCAGCGGGATCCCGTGGAAGTCTCGGTGCGACACGCCCTGCCAGGTGTCCTCGGCGGTCCTCCGGGCAAACCGCTCAGACAGCTCGCCCTGGTCGCTGCGGAGCACGTTGATGGCGAACCGACGGCGCTCGAGCAGCGCGCCCAGGGTCTCGGAGTCCTCTCGGAGGCACACCAGCACCAGCGGCGGGCGCAGGGACACCACGGTGACCGCGTTGGCCGTCGTCCCGAATGGCCGGCCGCGGGCATCACGGGATGTCACGACGGTGACGCCGGTGGCCAACTGTCCCATCGCCGACCGGAGGCGATCGGCCGCAACGCCGGTCTGACGCCTGCTTGTCTCGCGAGCATCGGGCGCTTGGACCCCGGCACACGAAGAGATCGACATGCCGTTACGTATATCAAACTAAACAGGTTGACTTTATCCACTTAGAGTGGCCGCCGGGGCGGACCGCCAGCCGACGCAGCAAAACCCAACTCAGATGATTGAAATGGTCGCCTTGGTGGGTAAGCCAGGCCGCGATGACCGACCTCACCAGCGTCGAGATCCTCGATCGCAGCCAGCGCGTTGCGACGACCAACCGCACGACCGCGCCGGCCACCGATCCCAAACAGGCCCGGCTGATCGCCTTCTCATCCGGCCTCGGCTTCCTGTTCGACGCCTACGTGGTCAACATCTACTCGTTCGTGCTGCCGCTGCTCGTCGTCTCGTTCAGCCTGTCCTCGACAGCCGCGGGCATCATCGGCTCGGTCATGCTCGCCGGCTACACGCTTGGCACCTTCGCCTTTGGCTGGGCGGCGGACCGCTTCGGGCGCAAGGACACGCTCGGAGCCTCCATCCTCCTCTACGGGATCACCACCGCCGTCTCCGGCCTGGCCGGCGGCGCCGGACTGTTCGGCGCGCTGCGGTTCCTCACCGGGCTCGGCGGCGCCGGCGAGCTCTCGGTTGGCGTCCCGTACACAGTCGAGGCCTGGCCCGCGCGCCGCCGGGCCATCGGCGCCGGCGGCGTCATCTTCTCCATGTACGCCATCGGTGCGCTGATCGCGCTCGGCGTGGCCCTGCTCGTCGCCCCCGGCGCCGGCTGGCGGCTGACCTTCATCCTGGCGATCATTCCGGCGCTCCTGGTCTGGGGTCTGCGCCGGGCGCTGCGCGAGTCGGCCCCATATCTGGCCGCCCGCGAGCGACGGCGCCGCGAGGCGGACGCCGGCCAGACCCGCCGCCAGGCCGGTCAGATCTTCGCCACGCCCGCACTCCGTCGCCGGCTGGTCATCGCCACGCTGATCTTCATCGCCAATGCCGTCGGCTACTGGGGCTTTCTCGTCTTCCTGCAGAAATACATGCTCTCGACGTTCGGCCTGACGTTCCGCCAGTCACTTGCGCTGACGATGGCCTTCTACGCCGCGATGGCGATCTGGCCGTTCGCGGGCGCGGCCGCCGCGGAGCGTTTCGGCCGTCGCCCGGCCGCGGTGGCCGGCGCGGTCACCCTCGCCATCACCAGCATCATCGCCTTCTCCACCCACCACCTCGTCGTCTTCGCCATCGCTCAGGTGTTCGGCATCGGGCTGCTCGGCTGGACGTGGTCGGTCGGCCAGACCTACGTCGCCGAGCTGTTCCCAACCGAGGTACGCGGGACGGGGTTCGGCCTCGGCGTCGCCTTCGGCCGCATCCCCTCGATCGCCGGCCCCGTCCTCACGGGCACCCTCATCGGCTCGATCGGGCTGGCCACCATCGCCAAGTGGTTCGCGGTGCTCTGGTTGCTGTACATCGTCGCCTTCCTGGCGGGCCCCGAGACTCGCGGCCGCTCGCTGAGCGAGCTGGACGCGGTCAACTGACGCTGCTGACTCCACGGGATCGGCGGGGCTGAAACCGATCCCGGGGCCCGGTCGTGGATCCCGGTGGTGGTCTGGCTCTTGTCATCGAGGCGAGCCGGAAGGCGCCGAGCCAGACGAGCGCGACGGCGACGGTGCAGAATGAGCGCCGACCCATCGACCGGGGAATCGTATCCTCGATCCGACACGGGCCTGTACCTCGGCGAAGGAGAGGCAACCCGGTGCAATCTGAGGTCTCAAGACGTTGCCCGTCGACCCGCGGCCACTCATGAACGTCGTGGCCGGCGGGACTCAGCCCGGTATCGCCCCGAATCGCCACCTGGGGCGTCGGATCGTCGCGCTGTTCGCCCCGTACCGCGCGCGTGTCCTGCTGGTCTTCCTCGTCATCGTGGTCAGCTCGGCCCTGAGCGTCGCCGGGGCGCTGCTGATCAAGGTCGTGTTCGACAAGGCCCTGTTCCCACCGGGCGGCCCGAACCTACCGCTCCTGGTGGAGCTGGTGGGGGCGCTGATCGCGATCCCGATCCTCACCGGGCTGCTGAACATCGTCCAGACCTACTACACCAACTGGGTCGGCAACCGGGTGCTCCGGGACCTCCGCGACCGGTTGTTCGGGCATCTGGAACGGATGTCGCTGGCGTTCTTCACCGCGACGCGCACTGGCGAGGTCCAATCGCGCCTGGCCAACGACGTGGGCGGCGTGCAGACGACGATCACCAATACGGCCTCGACGGTGGTCTCGAACGTGGTCGTGGTCGGCTCGACGATCGTCGCCATGCTCATCCTGTCGCCGATCCTGACCGCCCTGTCGGTGGCGGTGGTCCCGGTGTTCGTCGTGCTCAGCAACCGCGTCGGACGCACGCGCCGCCGCGCGCGCAGCGCGACCCAGGTCTCGCTGGCCGAGATGAGCGCCATCACACAGGAGACCCTGTCGGTCTCGGGGGTTCTGCTCGCCAAGGTCTTTGGGCGTCAGGACCGCGAAATCGACCGCTACCGGGCCGAAAACGCGCGCCAGGCGGACCTTCAGGTGCGCCAGGCGATGACCGGCCGCGGCTTCTTCGCGGTGACCCAGGCGTTTTTCGGCATCAGCCCGGCACTGCTGTATCTGGTGGCGGGGCTGGAGATCCACAACGGCCACAGCGGCCTGAGCGCCGGCACGGTCGTCGCGTTCACCACTCTGCAGACGCGACTGCTGCAGCCGATCATCCAGCTGCTGCAGGTCTCGGTGGACGTCCAATCGTCGGTCGCGCTGTTCGGGCGGGTGTTCGAATACCTCGATCTGCGACCCGAGATCACCGACCGCCCCGGGGCCATCGCACTGCCGGCGGCGCAGGTGCGAGGTGAGGTCGCGCTGGAGCGGGTCTGGTTCACCTACGGTCCCGGGGAGGGGTCCGCTGTGAACGGCGGTTCGCCACCACACTGGGCGCTGCGAGACGTCAGCCTCCGTGTCGAGCCCGGGCAGCTCGCCGCGCTCGTCGGCCCCAGCGGCGCCGGCAAGACGACGATCTCCTACCTCATACCGCGCCTGTACGACGCCACCGAGGGTGCGGTCAAGCTCGACGGGCACGACGTGCGCGACCTGACCCTGGAGTCGATCGCAGGGATCTGCGGCGTCGTCACGCAGGAGAGCTATCTGTTTCACGCCTCGGTGCGTGAGAACCTGCGCTACGGGAACCCCGGCGCGAGCGATGCGGAGGTGGAGCGGGCCGCGCGGGCCGCATACATCCACGACCGGATCGTCGAGCTCGACGAGGGCTACGACACCGTCGTCGGCGAGCGCGGCTACCGGTTCTCCGGCGGCGAGCGCCAGCGGCTCGCGATCGCGCGCGTCATCCTCAAGGACCCCAAAGTCCTGGTGCTCGACGAGGCGACGTCGGCGCTGGATACTGAGAGCGAGCGGATCGTCCAGCGGGCGCTCGAATCGGTCATGCGCGGACGGACGACGATCGCCATCGCGCATCGGCTCTCCACCATCCGCGCCGCCGACGTCATCTTCGTGGTCGATCACGGCGAAGTCGTCGAGAGCGGCAGCCACGACCACCTGCTCGCGCAGCGTGGCCTCTATGCCCGCCTCTACGAAGAGCAGTTCGGCAGCGGCGCCGTCCAGGCGTTCTGCTCAGACGGAATCGTGCTCGCCGACGGACGCTGCGTCCGGCCGGCCGCGACCAGTGACGCGGCGCATCCGGGCGTTCCGTTGCACGTCAACGGCGACGGCGCTTCGCTGACCGCGGGACCCACGCCGTCCGAATAGAGACCAGTCGACGAGGGGAAGGGATCATGGCGACACACACCTTGCGTTCCACCGAGCAGTCGATCAGTCCGGGCGTGCTCGATCCCCGCCGGCCGCCGGTGCTGACGATCGACTCGGGCGACGAGGTCATCTGCCCGAACACGTGGACGCAGTGGGGCGATCAGGCGCGCTTCGGCATGTCGTTCGCCGAGCGCGAGCCGCTGCGACGGCAGTTTCCGAGCGGGCCCTACTCCAACCTGGGGCCGGTCGTGGTCCGCGGGGCGGAATCGGGCGACGTGCTCGAGTGCGAGATTCTGCGCACGTATCCGATCGACTGGGGGTGGAACTCGTTCCCGCTGGGCGTGGGGGCGCTGCCGGCGGATTTCGACGACCCCTACGTGCACTACTTCCGGTTTGACGAGACGCGCACGCATGCCGAGTTCGTCGATGGCATCCGGATTCCGCTCACCCCGTCGATGGGTGTCTACGCGGTCGAGCCGGAGGGCGAGGAGCCGGTCAGCGCGATCCTGGCCGGCGCCTACGGCGGCAACCTTGACCTGTGGGAGCTGACCCAGGGGACGTCCCTGTTTCTTCCGGTGTTCAAGACGGGCGCTCGGGTGTGGACGGGCGACGCCAACGCCACCCAGTCCGATGGCGTCGTGGATCAGACCGGGATCGAATCGGCGATGGAGGAGCTGCGGGTCCGCTACACGGTCCACCAGGCGGTGAGCCTGGGCGGTCCGACGATCGAGACCCCGACGCACTGGATCGTGATGGCGTTCGCCGATTCCCTGGATACGGCACTGCCGGAGTGCGTGCGGACCGCGATCGGCTGGCTGAGCGACCACGCCGGGCTGGGCCGCCGTGACGCCTACGCGCTGTGCAGCATGGCCGTGTCGTTTCGGGTGACCCAGTGGGCCGATCAGACCGGGTCGGTGTACACGGCGGTGCCGCCGCGGACGATTCACGGCCTCATTCCCAAGGCGGTGCTCGGGGACGCGGTGCTCAACCGCGTTCAGGCATCGATGCGCCCCGGCGCATGACGCCGCCCGCGGAGGCTTCCAGCGCTGGGCCGCGGAACGCAGCGCTGCCTAGCGGCGTGGCCGCGGTCGACGTCGAGACGGCGGCTCGGGCCCGCGCGCAGGCGGCCGCCGCCAGCATCCGTCATCCGCTGACGGTCTTGCTGCTCACGCTGACGTTCGGCACCGGGCTGGTGGACGCGGTGAGCTACCTGGGTCTGGGACGGGTGTTCAGCGCGAACATGACCGGCAACGTCGTGCTGCTGGGCTTCGGCATCGCCGGTGGGTATGACCTGCCGGTCGTGGCGCCGATCGTCTCCCTGATGGCGTTCCTGGCGGGCGCGGCACTCGGCGGGGCGCTGGCCCAGTCCATCGCGCATCGTCACCGCGCCCACCTGGGCGCCGCACTCGCGATCGAGGTGACCCTGGTGGCGGTGGCGGCGCTGCTGACTGGACTGGCCACCGTCAGACCGGACGCCGCCTCGGGCGACATCGTGATCGGGCTGCTGGCGCTGGCGATGGGGGTCCGCAACGCCACCGTGCGACGCATCGCGGTGCCGGACCTGACGACGACGGTGCTCACGCTCACCCTCACCGGGCTGGCCGCCGACCTGCGTCATCTACGCGCCAACCGCACCGCCGCGGCGCGCCGGTCGCTTGCCGTGCTGGCGATGCTCAGCGGGGCGCTCGTCGGGGCCCTGCTGCTCAAGACGAGTCCGGCGTGGGTGCTGGCACTCGCGGCGGCATTGGCCGCGATCGCCGGCGTAGGCTACCTGCGCCATCCGAGCTCCGGGGATGGCCCATGAACGATCAGCGGCCCGATCCGGTGACGGTCATCGGCGCCACCGGAACCCACGGCGGCGCGGTCGCCCGCGAGCTGCTGGCCGCGGGTTATCCGGTGCGGGCGCTGGTGCGCAACCCCGACTCAGACCGGGCGCGCCACCTGCGCGACAGCGGCGCCGTTCTGGTGACCGGCGACCTCGACGATCAGGGGTCGCTGGTGCGGGCGTTCGGCGACGCCGCCGCCGTGTATGCGGTCACGACACCGTTTGCGGGCGGGGCCGGCGAGGAGGAACGCCAGGGCGACAACATCATCGCCGCCGCGGAGCGGGCCAAGCTGCCGTGGCTGCTGCTGGCGTCGGTCGCAGCCGCCGACCGGGCGCCGGTGCCGCATTTCGCCAGCAAGGCGCGCATCGAGCGCGCGTTGCGCGCCAGCTGCGTGCCATGGACGGTGATCGCGCCGAGCTACTTCTTCGAGAACGTCGGTGGCCTCGCCGGCGCCATCGGGGAGGGAAAGCTGCCGTTGGCGCTGCCGGCCGACAAGCCACTGCACCAGGTCGCGCTGACCAACCTCGGCGCCCTCGTCGTCGCCGTGCTGGACCGCCGCGAGGAGCACCTCTCCCGGCGGGTCGAGGTCGCCGGTGACGCGCCGACGCCGGCGGGGATGGCCCGGGCGCTCGGGGTGACATTCGTCCGGGTGCCGGTCGCGCAGATCCAAGCGCGGAGTCCCGACCTGGCCGCCATGTACGCGTTCCTCAGCGACGACGGGTATGACATCGACGTTCCGGCGTTGCGCGACCGCTACCCCGAGGTGGGCTGGCTGCGCTTCGCCGAGTGGGCGCGCACCGGCGCGCTTGGCGCAGGGTAGGCGCCCGCGCCTGGTCCGGTTAGCGAGTCGCCGCGGCCAGCTGCGCCGGATGCTGCTCCTGCGCCAGCCGAGCCAGCCCGCGCCCGGCCTTCCAGGAACCGCGCACTCTGCGCCGGAATGCCTTCGGCGTCTCGACGTATACCCGTTCGCCGATCCGGATCGCCTCGGTTTGCAACTCGGTGCGCCGGCGATCGATCAGGTTGACCACCGAGTCGAGGTCCGCCGCCACCGACGCGCTGCCCTGCGTCAGCTCACGCCTGAGCACGGCCAGATCGTGGTCATCGCCCAGCAGGTCCGCAAGGCGGTGAAGCTCCTTGGCATGACCACGGATGGCCGGCCCGCACGTGGGCGTCAGCAGTCGCTCCTGGTACCAAAGATCTTTGACCCGCTTGCGCCAGGCATGCAGATCGTCCGCCTCGTTGCTGACGCGCGCGCGAGCGAACGCCTGACGGCCGCGTCGGTAGGAGCGCAGCAGCCCGCTTTCCAGTGCCTTCCATCCGCCCGTGCGAAGCTGCCAATCATCCACGCGTGAGCGCACCGCCGTGAGCTCTGGCAGGGCGCGCTTGGCCGCGTCCTCGCCGTCCCCATGTCCGCCGTGGGCAGAGCGCCGCGACTCGAATTCCGCCCCGATGGCCTGGAAGGTGGTCGCCGGAAGCTGGCCGGCAAACCGCTCGGACAGCTGGCTGATCGACGCGATCATGACCTCCGCATCGCGCGCGCCGGAGAGGGCGCGCGCCGCTTCGCGCAGAGCGGCGTTCTCGTGTCTGCGCTGTTCGCCTGGCATCGCGCCGTGGGCCAGGCGCAGCAGGGACCGCTCTTTCTTGATCGCCTTGCGGGCGGTGTGAATCGCCTTGGCGGGGTCGGTACCGACCCCGTTGCTCAGCTCGTGCAGGGCTGTGTCCAGCTGTTCCCCGGCGCACCGGAGAATCGCGCCCCGGACCGACTCATCCGCGCCGAACCGATAGGCCATCGTCGCTCCTTTCGTTCCCGATCATGGACCAATCGCTACCCGTCGCAGCAACCAGGAACCAGGCGCGCGAGTCGATCCACCGCTCGCCCAGCGGGAAAATCGTGACGGGTTAGGCTGAACGACGTCACGTCAACCCTCGGGACCACGGGAGCAGGCATGGGCACGATCACGACGAGCGACGGCACGGAGATCTTCTTCAAGGACTGGGGCGAGGGCCAGCCGCTTGTCTTCAGCCATGGCTGGCCACTGTCGGCTGACGATTGGGACACCCAGATGCTGTTCTTCCTCCAGAACGGCTACCGCGTCATCGCATGCGACCGGCGCGGTCACGGACGCTCGACGCAGACCAGCGGCGGTCACGACATGGACCATTACGCCGACGATCTGGCCGCGGTGACCGACTATCTCGGTCTTCACGACGCCATCCACATCGGCCACTCCACCGGCGGCGGCGAGGTTGTCCGCTACATCGCCCGACACGGGGAGAGCCGCGTGGCGAAAGCGGTACTCATCAGCTCGGTGCCGCCGCTCATGGTGAAGACCGACGCCAACCCCGGCGGGTTGCCCAAGAGCGTGTTCGACGACCTCCAGGCCCAGCTGGCCGCCAACCGGTCCGTGTTCTACCGGGCCCTCCCGTCGGGGCCGTTCTACGGCTTCAACCGACCCGGCGTGGAGCCCTCGGAGGCAATCATCGAGAACTGGTGGCGCCAGGGCATGATGGGCGGGGCCAAGGCCCACTACGACGGCATCGTGGCCTTCTCCCAGACCGATTTCACCGAGGATCTCAAAGGGATCACGGTGCCCGTCCTGGTGATGCACGGCGACGACGATCAGATCGTGCCCTACGCGGACTCCGGACCGCTCTCAGCCAAGCTCGTGCAGCACGGAACCCTGAAGACATACAAGGGCTTCCCGCACGGCATGCCCACCACGGAGGCCCCGACCATCAACGCCGACCTGCTGGCGTTCGTGCAGTCCTGACGCAGCTGGCTGTCGCTCTTGCGCGTCAGCCTTGGGCCGGCAGCTTCACCACGTCGAGCGCCAGCGGTGCGCAGACGAGCGCCGGCTGGTCGGCTCGCATCAGCTTGCGGCGCAGCAGGACGAACGCCGGCGCGCCGAGGGCCGCCGGCACGAGCAGCGCGAACAGGCGATACAGGAGTACCGCCGCGGTGGCCTGCGTCAGGTTGACGCCGTAGAGCACGAAGATGCCGATCAGGGCGCCCTCGGTGCCGCCGATCCCACCCGGTATCGGGATCAGGTTGCCGAGCTGGCCGATCAGATACCCGAGCACGAGGACGCCGAACACCGGCACATGCCCGACGGCGGCAAACGCGAATCCGAGCGCGGCGATGTCGAACGCCATGTAGGCAAACGAGCCCACGGCCACCCCCAGGTTATGGGTGCGCAGCAGCCCGATCGCCTGATCGACGCCGTCCGCGGCGGCTTTGAGCCACGCGCGCAGCGTGACTCGCACCCGGCCCCGCCAGTCGTCGCGCTCGACGTCCGCGTCAGCATCTCCCAGCTTTCGCAGAAGTCTGGGGCTCAGCCCGACGAGCAGCACGCCGAGGGCGGTGATCAGGGCGGGGACCAGCGTGAGCAGCGCCGAACCTCGCCCGGCGATGAGGTGCACGAACACGCCGATCCCGACGATCACGAGCGCGAAGAAATTCGCCGCGCTCGTCACGACGAAGAACGCGACCGAGCGGCGGGCGATGTGAGCGGTCGGCATTCCCGCCTGTCGCAGCGCCCAGACGCCGAGCGCCAGCCCGCCGGCGCCGCCGGCCGGCAGCAGCGAGTTCGCCGCCAGTTCGGCCACGGCGATGTCGTAGCTCAGCCGCCACGACATTCCCGAGCAGAACGTCGAACGGAAGGCGAGCAGATATCCGGCGCACGAACCAACCTCGGCCAGCACGAGCGCGACGATCCAGCCCGGGGCGGCGCCGGCGAGGCGCGCTTTCACTTCGCCGAGACCCGGCAGGGCGGTGATCGCGATCACCACCACCGCGATCACCGCCGCGATCTCCGCCACCCGGATGACGAGGTGCCTCGGGCTCAGCTCGTCAGGGGTCGCCTCAGAGCTGGGGGCCGGCGCGGCAGCAGCCGGACCGCTCACCTCCCGGCGCTCGATTTTCCGGAGCGGGCTCGAGACCCGTCCACGGGGAGCCGACCACGCGGTTCGGGGAGCCGATGATGTGGCTCGAGGAGAGACGGCAGCATTGCGTTCACCCGGTCAGCATGGCGCCTCGCCAGCTCCTTCGCGCCCGGGGGAGCACCAGTCCGCTGCCCAGGTCATCGATTGGGACGCCGTCCAGGGCTTGAGATAGTACGTTGGTCGATATATGGTGGGGTGATGAGTAAGCGGGTGGTGCAGGAGGCGACGTTTTTGATCTTGACCGCGTTGGCGGGGGGCACTCAGCATGGGTACGGGATCATCGCCGACGTGCAGCAGATCTCTGATGGGCGGGTGCGGTTGGGGGCGGGGACGTTGTATGCGGCGTTGGAGCGGTTAGAGGGCGATGGGTTGATCGTGGTCGATCGTGAGGAGATCGTTGAGAGTCGTCTGCGTCGGTATTACCGGTTGACGGGGGCGGGGGCGGAGCGGTTGGCGCAGGAGGCGGCGCGGTTGCGCGCCAATGCGGATGTCGCGATGGCGCGGTTGGGGATCGATCCGAGTGGGGGGGTGGCAATACACGATCGCCCCGGCACCCGCAAAGCCGGTGGCCACCGACAGGTGATCAGTCCAAACTGATCAGGATATACTGATGATCGTGCCTCGAAGCCCGGCCATCACAGAGCCCACGCCGGCAAGGACCGCCGCCGCGCTGCGCGCCACGCTGGGCGTGCTGTACCGGCGGATCCGCCAGACGCGCGTCGCCGGTGATCTGACCTTGCCCGAGGGCTCGGCGCTCAGTCGCCTGGACCACCATGGTCCCGCGACGGGCGCTCAGCTGGCCAAGCTCGAGCAGATCAGCCCGCAGTCGATGGGGGCCACACTTCAGGGGCTGGAGGCCCGCGGCCTGATCCAGCGGGCGGCCGACCCAGACGATGGCCGGCGGGTCGTCCTCTCGCTGACCAGCGCCGGCCGCGAGGTCGTGCACAGCAAACGCGCGGCCCGCACCGAGCAGCTGACCCAGGCGCTGGCGACACTGAGCCCCGCGGAGCGGGCTCAGGTGCTGGACGTGCTGCCGCTGCTCGACCGTCTCGCCCGGGAGATCTGACCGTGGCCGAGCCGACGAGGACCCGGGCGCGCGCCGCGACCGCGGCCCCGGCCGACGACGGCTACAAGTGGGTGGCGCTGGCCAATACGACGGCGGCCGTGTTCATGAGCCAGCTGGACGGCTCGATCGTGCTCATCGCGCTGCCGGCGATCTTCGTCGGGATCCATCTCGACCCGCTCGCGCCCGGCAACATCGGCTATCTGCTGTGGATGATCATGGGGTACCGCCTCGTGCAGGCGGTGCTGGTCGTGACCGTCGGGCGTCTCGGGGACATGTTCGGCCGGGTCCGGATCTACAACGCCGGTTTCGCCGTGTTCACCGCCGCGTCGGTGATGCTCTCCTTTGACCCGTTCACCGGCGCGCACGGGGCGCTGTGGCTGATCGCCTGGCGATTTCCCCAGGCGGTGGGCGGCTCGATGCTGACCGCCAACTCGGCGGCGATCCTGACCGATGCGTTTCCGGCCGACCAGCGCGGGTTCGCGCTGGGGAGCAACCAGGTCGCGGGGCTGGCGGGGATGTTCATCGGCCTGGTCGCCGGCGGCCTGCTGGCCGCGGTCGACTGGCGGCTGGTGTTCTGGGTCAACGTCCCGGTTGGGATCTATGGCACCGTCTGGGCTTACCTGAAGCTGCGCGAGACCGGCGAGCGTCATCGCAGCCGGATCGACTGGTGGGGCAACGTCACCTTTGCGGTCGGACTGTCCGCGATCCTGGTCGCCTCGACCTACGGGATCCAGCCCTACGGCGGGCACACGATGGGGTGGACCAACCCCTGGGTGATCACCGGTCTGGCCGGCGGCGCCGCCCTGCTGGTGGCGTTCGTGTTGATCGAGCGCCGGGTGTCGGCGCCGATGATCAATCTCGACCTGTTCAAGCTGCGGGCATTCACGGCCGGCAACATCGCCGGTTTTACCGTGTCGCTGGCCCGCGGGGGGCTCCAGTTCATGCTCGTGATCTGGCTGCAGGGGATCTGGCTGCCGCTGCACGGGTACAGCTTCAGCCAGACGCCGCTGTGGGCCGGCATCTACATGCTGCCGCTCACGGTCGGCTTCCTGATCGCCGGGCCGGTGTCGGGCACCCTGTCTGACCGGATCGGCTCCCGCGGCCTCGCCACCGCCGGAGCCGCCATCAGCGGGCTGGCATACGTCGGGCTGACCCTGCTGCCGGTCGACTTCCCGTATCCGGCGTTCGCACTCCTGCTGGCCGTGATCGGCGCCGCAACGGGCATGTTCGCCTCGCCGAACTCCTCATCGATCATGGGCAGCGTCCCCGCCTCCGAGCGCGGGGTCGCGTCGGGGATGCGCGCGACGTTCCAGAACTCGGGGACGGCGATCTCGATCGGCATCTTCTTCACGCTCGTCATCGCCGGCGTCGCCGGCAGCCTTCCCGGAGCGCTCAGCTCGGGCCTGATCCATCAGGGCGTTCCCGACGCGGTCGCCCACCAGATCGCCGGCCTGCCGCCCGTCTCGAGCCTGTTCGGCGCGCTGCTGGGGATCAACCCGCTCGAGCATCTGCTCGCCAGTCATGGCGCGCTGCACTACCTGAGCGACGCCGGCCGCCAGGCGCTGACCGGTCGCGCTTACTTCCCGCACCTGATCGCGACGCCGTTCCACGACGGTCTCGTCGTCGTCTTCACGACGGCCGCGGCGCTCTCGGGGATCGCCGCCGTCGCGTCGCTGCTGCGCGGCGGACGCACCGTCGTGACAACCACCACCCAAGGAGCCCCCGCATATGAGCACAGACATCCCTACCCCAATCGAGCCGACCACGACCGCGCTGCTGGTGATGGACTACCAGAACGGGATCTTCGAGCGCGTCGAGGGCGGTGACGCGCTGCTGGCCGGCGCCAAGGACGCGATCGCGTTGGTCCGCGAGCGGGGCGGCACGATCGGTTACGTCCGCGTCGGTTTCGCTGATGGCGAGGCGCCCACCGGCACCATGGGCCGGCGCATCGGCCGCGAGGCCGCGATGACGATGTTCCACGCCGACGCGCCCGCCACCCAGGTCCATCACGACATCGCACCGCAGGACGGCGACGTCGTCGTGCGCAAGACCCGTGTCGGGCCGTTCGGGACCACCGATCTGCACGAGCAACTCCAGGCGAACGGGATCGACACGCTCATCCTCGCCGGCATCTCGACCAGCGGCGTCGTCCTCTCGACCGTCCGCGACGGCCACGACCGCGACTACCGGCTGATCGTCCTCTCGGATCTGTGCGCGGATCCCGAGGCCGACGTGCACGCCTTCCTGATGGAGCGCATCTTTCCCCGCCAGGCCGAGGTGATCACCAGCGCCGAGCTCGACGACCTGCTTCGGTAGGGGCGAGTGAGCGCAGCGGGGAGACCGGTCTCGAGTCAGGCGATGGCCGGCGCCCCGCGGAAGTAATGGCCGGCCTCGAGGTCGGCGATCAGGCCCGGCTGCACGGGGAGCCAACCGAGCCGCTCCCGGGTCAGCGCGCTCGACGCCGGGACGTCGAGGGCGAAGAAGGCGCCGATCCAGCCGAAGTGCTCGGTGGCGTCCTCGGGCGCCACCGACTCCACCGGGACGTCGAGGTGACGGCCGATCATCGCCGCGATCTCGCGCGTCGACACGCCCTCCTCCGCGACTCCGTGGAAGCGCGATCCGGGGGTGCCCTTCTCCAGCGCCAGCCGGAACAGGGTTGCGGCATCGACCTGGTGCACGGCCGGCCAGCGATTGGACCCGTCGCCGACGTGGGCCGAGACGCCCCGCTCGCGCGCGATGTCGATCAGTACCGGCACGAAGCCGTGGTCGCCGTCGCCGTGGACCGTCGGGGAGAGCCGGACGATGGCCGTGCGCACGCCGCGCGACGCGAGCGAGATCATCATCTCCTCGGACCGGTGGCGGTGCGTCACGGACGCGTTGGGATCGGGCGCCTGGTCCTCGGTCGCGAGCTGGCCGGGCTGCGCCAGGGCGGTCCCGGACGCATTGACCAGAGGCCGGCCGCTGCCCGCCAGCGCGGCGCCCATCGCCTCGATCGCGCGCAGGTCCGCGCGGCCGGAGCTGTCCATGTCCGAGAAGTCGTGGATGAAGGCCAGGTGGATCACCCCGTCAGCAGCGGCCGCGGCGTCGCGCAGCCCCTCGGGGTCGTCGAGGTCGCCGCGACGGACCTCGGCCCCGGCCGCGGCGATCGCGGCCGCCGAGGCGTCGGACCGAGCCAGCCCGACGACCTCGTGACCGGCGCTGATGAGTTCGGGAACGACGGCGGCGCCGACCCAGCCGGACGCGCCGGTGACGAAAACACGCATGAGAAACCTCCAGGTGGCCGACCGTTCGGTCCCCCGTCGGGCCCCCGCGGAACGGTCGATGTCAGTTACTGACATCACAGTAGCACGCTGATGACAGTCGCTGACATCACCTAGAATCGCCAGGCATGGTCCGTTGGGAACCCGACAGTCGTGGCCGGCTGGAGCAGGCGGCCATGGAGCTCTACGGTGACCGCGGGTTCGAGAACACGACCGTCGCGGAGATCGCCGAGCGCGCCGGGGTGACCGAGCGCACGTTCTTCCGGCACTTCGCTGACAAGCGCGAGGTGCTGTTCGGCGGCTCCGGCGCGCTGAAGGAGCAAATGGTGGCCGCGGTGGCCGGTGCCCCCGTCTCGGCGCCGCCGATCGAAGCGGTTGCTGCCGGGCTGGACGTGCTCGTGGCCGTGCTGGGCGAGCGGCGCGACTTCTCCCGCCGGCGGCGCGCGATCATCGCCGCCAACGCCGAGCTGCGGGAACGGGAGCTGATCAAGCTCGCGTTGCTCGCCTCGGCGATGGCGGCCGTCCTGCGCACCCGCGGCGTCGCCGAGCCCACCGCGAGTCTGGCCGCCGAAGCCGGCATGGCCGCCTTCAGGGTCGCCTGGGAGCGCTGGACCGGCGAGGCCGACGAGGCGAACCTGCCCCAGCTGATCCGCGAGTCGCTCGACGAGCTCAGAGCGGTGACCGGGTCCGGCGGTTCGTGAGCGTCTACGTCGATCACGCTTTCTCCGCGGGCGACTGGGGCCGGTGGACCGGCGGCGGCCACCTCCAGGCCGACTCGACGGACGAACTCCACGCGTTCGCGGCGCGGCTGGGGTTGCGCCGGGAGTGGTTTCAGTCCAGGGTCCGGCGGCCCGAGAAGGATCATTACGACCTGACGCGAGCCGGCCGCGAGCGGGCGCTGGAGCTGGGAGCCATCGCCGAGGACGTGCGCACCGGCTCGCGACGCCGGCGCGCGATCCGCCAGGCCACCGGGGCATACTGGCCGGACATGCGACACAACCCCAAGCACGCGACCAACGACGCCGACGTCGTCCGCCGGCTGATCCGGGAGAACCCGTGGGCGACCCTCGTCAGCACCAACGACGGCGAGCTGATCGCCTCCCATTACCCGATCCTGCTCGACGAGGACGTCCCGGGTCTCACGGTGTTGACGCATGTCGGACGGCCGGACGAGAAGCTGCACGGCTTCGCTGATGATCGCGAGCTGCTGTTGATCGTTCAGGGGCGGCACGGCTATGTCAGCCCCAGTTGGTACGCCCCGGGAGCCACGCGAGCGCCCACCTGGAACTTCAGCGTCGCCCACTGCTACGGGGTGCCGCAGATCCTCGACGAGCAGGAGAACCTTCGCGTGCTGACGAGGCTGGTCGAGCACTTCGAGCGTCACGTCGAGCGGCCGGCGCTGCTCGATCCCGATTACGGGGCCAAGCTGGCCACCGGGACCGTGGGCCTCCGGCTCCCGATCACCCGGTTCGTGTGCAAGGTCAAGCTCAGCCAGGACAAGGACCCGATCAGCCGGCGGCAGGCGATCGCGGCGCTGCGGGCTCCCGGGCCGTATCACAACCCGGAGCTGGCGGAGGAGATGGAGCGGGCCCGCGGCGACGTCACCGGCTGAGGGCGGCCGGGCATCGACGGATCGGCGATCCTCGAACGCGTGTGCTAGCTTCTGACCATGCGGTCAGATTCTCAGCCGGCCGGGCAGAACCGAGACCGGGGCGAGACGCAGCCGACCCGGACGTTCATCGAGGCCGCGCGTCGCGCCCAGATCGTGGCCGCCGCGATCGACACGATCGCCGAGGTCGGCTACCGGCAGGCGTCGCTGGCTCGGATCGCTCAGCGGATCGGGATCAGCAAGGGGGTCATCGCCTACCACTTCGGCAGCAAAGAGGAGCTGATCCGCGAGGTGGTCGGGGACGTGCTCAACCTGGCGGAGGCATACATGCGGCCGCGGATCGCCGCCGAGTCCGGCGGTCCCGCGGTGCTGCGGGCCTACATCGAGTCCAACCTGGGATTCATGGCCGAGCATCGCAACCACCTCGTGGCCGTCGTGGAGATCGCCCGCAACGCCGACCGCGCCGACCGCGCCGAGGCCGACCGCCCCGACGGCGCGGAGGGTGTCGGGCGCAGCGCCGGCCGGCCGGCCCAGGCGCTCGCCGGGGCCCAGGTGGCGCTGACCCAGCTGCTCGCCCGGTTCCAGGCGGCCGGGGAGCTGCGCGACGACTTCGACCCGGAGGTCACGGCCCTGGCGATCCGAGCCGCGATCGACGCCGTGCCTCGCCGGCTGGCCGAGCGCCCCCAGCTCGATCTGACCCACCACGGGCGCGAGCTCGCGGATCTGTTCGATCGCGCCACCAGCCCGCCGGGCGGCGGTCGCTCCAGGCGCTGAGCATGACCGGGCGCGACAGGCGACGGCTCATCGCCGGACTGGCGCTGCCGCTGGTGGCCTTCCTCGTGCTGCGCCGGGCGCTGGGCAACGCCACCGGCGCGCTGGCCATCACTGACGCGATCCCGGTCGTTTGGATCATCGCCGTCGGCGTCTGGCGCCGGGAGCTCGCCGGCGTGGCCGTCCTGTCCGCGGTGATCTTCGCGATCGCGCTGGGCCTGACGATCACGTTCGGGGACAGCTCCCTGCCGCTCGAGCTGCGCCGGTCGGTGTTCCCGGGCGCGCTCGGACTCGCCTGCCTGATCTCGATTGCGATCGGGCGGCCGCTGCTGGCGGTCGCCGCTGCCCGGGCCGCCGCCGCGGCCGGCGGCGACCGGGGCCCCGCCTCCGCAGGCACCGGCGACCGGGGCGCCGCCGGGGCGAGCGCCCACCGGCCCGGTGCCCGGATCCCCGACCCCGACCGGCTGAACGCGCCGGGATCTCAGCGGGTTCTGCGGACGCTGACAGCGATGATCGGCGTGGCGCTCGTCGCCGACGCGGCGGCCCAGGTCGTGCTGGCGCTGACGGTGTCGACCGCGACGTTCGCCGAGGTGGCCCGGGTGGCCAGCTACGTGATCATCGGCGGTGGCCTGGCCGTGTGCGCGCTGTACCTGCGCGCCGCCCGGTCCCGGCTGGCCGACCAGGGGCAGCGCGAGCCGCCGGCGGACCCGCGGCCAGGCCCGCCGCCGGAGCCCGATCCGCGCCGGCGCGCCACCCACGGGAATCACTCATGAAACCGGTCAGTTTGCCGATATGCCCGATATGCGAGGGTTTGCGGCCCGCTGGTTATTCGTCGGCTGTGCGTTCATCGCCGCCGTGCTCGTCGCCTCCTGGGCGATGTTCGCCAGCGAGCGCGATCATCAGCGCGCCACCCAGCGCGGGGCTCAGCGTCAGGCGGCCGTGGTGCTGCGCGACTCGGTCGACGGCGTGCTCAGCGGCGAGCGGGCCCTGGCCCGGGTCCTGGGGGCGCTCCAGAGCCCGATCGGTTCGCGCTGGCCGGTGCTGGCCAATATCGTCACCAGCCAGGCGGGCGCCAGCAGCGCCGGATTCATCCAGCCGGTCACCCAGCGCGACCGCGCCGCGTTCGAACGCGCGACGGGCCTGCGACTGACCGAGTCCCCGGCGCCCGGCGTCGTCGTGCCCGCCGCGTCGCGACCCCTGCACCTGGTGGCCACCGAGTCCTATTCCACGACTCCGACGACGAGCGCGCTCGGGCTCGACCTGGCCGCCAACCCATTGCGCGCCCACCTGATGCTCGAGGCCGCTGCGACCGGGAGGCAGACGGCCAGCCCGCCGGTGCAGTTCCTGGGCAAGCAGACCGACCGTTACGGGGTGATCGTCTATGTCCCGGCCCGCGATGCCCGCCACCGCCTGCTGGGCTGGGTCACCGCGACCTACCGCGCCCAGCCGTTGCTGGCCGCGGTCACCGCGCATCTGCCGGGCGTGCGGCTCACCATCAAGGACGGCGACACGGTGCTGGTCTCCGACGCCGGCCGGCAGTCGGGCGCGCCGTCGATCCTCGACGTCGGCGGCCGCCGCTGGAGTCTGTGGGCAACCACCACCGCGGCCGCCAGCATCGTGGCGCCCTGGCTGGTGCTGGGCTTCGGCCTGTGCCTCGCCGCGACCGTGATGCTGATGCTGCGCCAGGCCGACTCGCGGGAGCGATACGCGACGGCGATGCTCGCCCAGCGCGACGCCGAGGAGGTGGCCGTCAGCCGGATCGCCACGCTGGTCGCCGAGCAGGTCGAGCCGGAGGCCGTGTTCGCGCTGGTGGCCGAGGAGGTCGGCCAGCTGTTGGACTCGCGCACCGCGACCGTCAGCCGCTTCGACTCCGATCACGAGACCCGAACGATCATCGGCAGTTGGACCCCGCAGGGCGAGGACTTCACCGGCGTGGAGTTCGGCCTCGACGGCGTGACCGCGTCGGCGGAGGTGTTCCGCACCGGCGCCGCGGCTCGCATCGGCTCGTACACCGGCCCGAGCGACCAGACCGCGCCGGTGATCAGCACGCTGGCCGGTGGGTCCGGCGTGGCCGCGCCCATCATCGTCGGCGGCCGGTTGTGGGGAGCCATCGGCGCCGCCTTCACCGACCCGGCCCGCTCGGTCGGCGCCGAGGTCCGGCTCGAGCGTTTCGCCCGGCTGGTGGGGCTGGCGATCTCCAACACCGAGGCCTGGGACAAGCTCGCCCGCCAGGCGTCCACCGATCCGTTGACCGGTCTGGCCAACCGCCGGGCCTTTGACGAGCACCTCCAGTCCGAGCTGGCGCGTCAGCGCCGCTACGGGCGCGACCTCAGCGTGGCGCTGCTCGATATCGACCACTTCAAGCGGATCAACGACACGCACGGCCACCCGGCCGGCGACCGGGTGCTGGTCCGCCTGGCCTGCCTGCTGACGGCCAATGCCCGCGACGGCGAGCTGATCGCGCGGATTGGAGGGGAGGAGTTCGCCTGGGTCATGCCCGAGACCGACGCCGCCGGGGCGTTCACCGCCGCCGACCGCGCCCGGCGGGCGATCGAGGCCGAGGTGTTCGCGGACCTCGGAACGATCACCGTGTCCGCGGGCGTGCGCCAGGCTGACACCAGCGAGAGCGCGTCCGCGCTCATTGGCGACGCCGACCAGGCGCTCTACGAGGCCAAGGCCAAGGGCCGCAACACGACCGTGATCCATGACGCCGCCGCGACGGCGGACCTGACCGGCGCCTGACCGGGAGGGCGCGGGCGGCGCTCGACCCGCCCGGCGGCCGAGCCCGCCCGGCGCTTACGCGCCCGCCTCGGCCGCGGCGGCCAGCGCCGCCTCGCTACCCGGCGGCGCGGGCTCGCGCGAGTTCAGCGTGACGAACATGGCGGTGACGTCGTCGCGGAGGGTCACCGGCGGCGACAGCAGCGTGTGGAGCACGTGCCGGCACAGCTCGGCCGCCTGGTCAGGACCCTCCGCCGCCGCGGCCGCCAGCCGCGTGAGGCCGGTGTCGAGCGACTCGCCGCGCCGCTCGACCAGCCCGTCGCTGTAGAGGATCAGGGTGTCGTTGGCTGACATGGCCTCCACCGCGTCCTCGTAGACGACGTCCCAGATGCCCATGACCGGGCCACCGCCCTCAAGGACGCGGGTCGCCCCGGAAGCGGTGCGCAGCAACGGCGGGGGATGACCGCCGGCCGCCCACGCGACCGTTCCGCGGCCGGGGTCGATCAGGGCGTAGATGACGGTGAACAGCTCCTCCTCGTCCAGCGCGAGCTGGTAGCGGTTGAGCCGGGTCAGGACGTCGCCGGGAGCGCGGGTGCCCTGATCGCCGAGCGCGAAGGCCCGGGTGACGCTGCGCAGCTGTCCCATCGTCGACGCGGCCGCGATACCGCGGCCGGTGACGTCGCCGACCACGATGCCGATCCGGCCCTCCGGAAGCGCGAAGGCGTCGTACCAGTCCCCGCCGGCCTCGGCGCCGCGCCCGGCGGCCTCGTAGTGCGCGGCGAAATCGAGCCCTTCGACCTGCGGCAGATGCTTGGGCAGCAACCCGCGCTGGAGCTCGACCGCGATCCGGTGCTCCTCCTTGAGTGCCAGCGAATAGCTGAGCCGCGCCTGGCGCTCGCGAGCCAGCATCCACTGCAGGCCGACCAGCGGCAGGGCCAGCAGCACCAGCCCGGGGCGGGCCACCGCCGATGCCGCGATGACGATGCCGATGCACGACAGGCAGAAGTCGGTGATGTACAGCCAGGCCATCTGCAGCTGGCCCGCGGGGGCGATGTGCTCTGCGAACCAGGTGCGGGTGAAGCCCGCGCCGGCGTCGAACAGCACCTGAGCGCCGAACGCGGCCAAGAACAGGGGCCAGTGCGACCACGAGAAGATCTGGGCGCCGAACAGAACGAGCACGAGCGCGGGGCCGAGCGCATAGAAGCTGTCGGCCACGCGCGCGAACACGCGGCTGGGCGCCAGGTCGCCCCGCAGTGCCTGGGGCAGCCGGTCCGCGAGCGAGCAGCCGGCGACGATCAGCGGCACCCACGGCGTCGGCAGCACGAACAGCATCGGCACGAACACCAGCTGGGTCGGCGCCGTCCACGCGCTGCCGACCGGATAGCGAACGCGTCCGGCGATCAGATAGGCGACCACTGTCACCACCAGCGCCGACCACGAGAACGGCCGAGCGGCATGGCTGAGCCCGGCCAGCAGGCCGGCGCCGACAAGGAAGGCGGCGGCCGCTATGGCCTCGGTGATCAGCAGCCGGCGAGCTCGGGCCCGGTCGGCGTGGCGCTGCTGGCCCACAAGCAGGAGCTGTTCGGCTCCGGGCGCCTCATAGGAGTCGATCAGCATCCGGCTACGTTGTCGGCGACGTGCCTCCGGGGGCTCAGCCACGGTTCCACGGGTCGATGAACACGTCATCGACCTGCGGATCGCCGCTGAGCGCGGTGAGCTGCAGCGACACCTGGGCGGTGCCGCCCGACAGGGCGGCGAGCAACGCGGAGTCGGTGAGCATGATCGGCGTGGGCTGCCACGAGCCTCCGGCGGTGGCGACGCCGGCCGGGATATCGAGGCCGCCATCGTCGACGCTCACCGCCACGATCCCGGTGCCGCCGACAAAGAACCGGATCGTCGGGTAGGCGGCGTCCACGCAGGTCGACGGCGAGACGGCGCTCGACCCGGCCGGCAGCGACAGCGATGAGTCGCCGAGCGTGCCGGTGGCGGCGTACGGCTCGCTGCCGGAGACGAGCTGGGCGCCGCCGGTCAGCGTCCAGCCGGAGGTCTCAAAGTCGCCGCCGGGAGCGAGCTCGTAGGAGGACGGGTCCCCCCAAGGGGCAAACGGCTGGCTGAGGGTGGCGTCGTTGCAGGCGCCGAGGTTGACGAGGCCGGCACGGGCGATCGAAACGGGGGCGGCCACGGCACCGGTGGCGAGCGTGGCGAACACGACCGCGAGGGCGCCGCAGACGCGTCGGACGGGATGCATATCTGGTGGTGGTGAAGGGGGCGGGGCAGCAGAACGATACCCGCTACCGGTCGAGTTGAGGCAACAAACCGAACATTTGTGGAGGATCGACAGAGAAGCGGACTCGACGGTCCACTTCGCTACCATCCTGGCATGGCGGATATGGAGACCCCGGGGCAGGGCGCCCCGTCAGACGCTCTCGACCGCGAGACGCTGGTCGTGGCCGGCGTGGTGCTGCTGGGGGCGATCATGTCGATCCTCGACACGACGGTCGTCAACGTCGCGATCGACCACCTGGCGATCGCGTTTCACTCGTCGCTGACCACGATCCAGTGGGTCGTCACCGGGTACACGCTGGCGCTGGCGACGGTCATCCCCGTCAGCGGCTGGGCCGCGGACCGGTTCGGGACCAAGCGGATCTACATGTGGTCGCTGGTGCTGTTCACGATCGGCTCGGTTCTCTCCGGCCTGTCCTGGAGCGCCGCGTCGCTGATCCTGTTCCGGGTCCTGCAGGGGTTCGGCGGCGGACTGATCATGCCGGCGGTGATGACGATCATGACCAAGAAGGCGGGGCCGAACCGCATGGGCCGCGTGATGGGGGTGCTGGGCGTGCCGATGCTGATCGCGCCGATCATCGGCCCGATCCTGGGCGGGTGGCTCGTCGACGACGTCTCGTGGCGCTGGATCTTCTTCATCAATCTGCCGATCGGGATTCTCGCCTTCGTGCTGGCCCAGATCGTGCTCGAGCCCGACCAGCCCCAGCCGACCCATCGCCTCGACTGGCTGGGGATGGTGCTCCTGTCGCCCGGCCTGGCGCTGTTCATCTTCGGGTTGGCCGAGTCCTCCAGCTACGGGTTCGGGGCGATCCGCTCGTGGGGCCCGACCGCGCTCGGCCTGGCACTGATCGCCGCGTTCTTCGTCCACAGCTGGCGCGCCGAGACGCCGCTGATCGACATCCGCACGTTCACCCACACGCGCGCCGGCGCGGCCGCGGGGGTGTTCCTGCTGTTCGCCATCTCATTCTTCGGGGCGCTGCTGCTGGTGCCGCTGTACTACCAGTCGGTCCGGGGCGCCTCGGCGCTGACGGCGGGGCTGCTGCTGGCGCCGCAGGGCCTCGGGGCCATGGTCACCATGCCGCTGGCCGGCAGGCTGACCGACAGGTACGGGCCCAACTACCTGCCCGCGGCCGGCATCCCTCTGCTGGTGATTGGGATGGCGCCGTTCGCGTTCGTCACCGCCACCACCTCGTATGTCCTTTTGTGCAGCTTCAGCGTCGTGCTCGGCCTGGGCATGGGGCTGTCGATGATGCCGACGATGACCGCCGCGATGCAGGCGGTCCCCCGGTCGGCGATCGCGCGCACCAGCACGGCGATGAACATCATCCGCCAGGGCGGCGCCTCGATCGGCACCGCGGTCATGTCGGTTCTGCTGGCCTCGGCGATCACCCGCAACTTCCACAACGTCCCGGGCGTGCACACCGGCGGTGGTGGGTTTGCCGCCCTGCAAGGGCTGTCGGTTGCTCAGCACGCGGCCATCAGCGAGCCGCTGGCCCGGTCCTTCGCGTCCACGTTCGCGTGGGCGATCGGCTTGCTGGCGGTGGCGTTCCTGCCGGCGCTGGCGATGGCGCTGTGGCGGGGCGGGCACGGCCGGGTGCCGGCCGCCGGTGCGGCGCCCGTCCTTGACTGAGGTCGTTCACCCGGCTCGGGTGACGCCGATTCACCCCGTCGCCTGGGACAGTGCGCTCGCGTGTGACGCCCGCCAGCTATGAAATCCGCATCCGAGGGCGAGTCGGCGAGCCGGCGCTGGCCTCGCTGGGCGAGTTGGAGGCGCGGATCCGGCCCGCGGAGACCGTCCTGCGCGGGGAGATCGTCGACCAGGCGGCCCTGCACGGGATGCTCGATCGGATCCAGTTGCTCGGCCTCGAGCTGATCGAGATCCGGCAGCTGTCGGAGGCCGGAGGCGCGTGGGCGCCCCGCAGGTGACGCCACAGTCACCCGCCGCCCGCACGCGGTAATCTGGAGCTCCGGTTGGGTTCACGCCAAGGGGGTGTGATGCAGCACGCGGCTCCGAGGGCCCGGGGTTCGATCACCGACAAAGCGGCGGCGGCGATGTCTGTCACCGCCCGGCGAGCCGTCAGCCGGCGGCCCCGGCTGGGCATCGCCGACGAGCTGACCGCCGCGCTGCGCAGCGGCTATCCGGCGAAGATCCTGCTGGTCGTCGTCGCCTACTACGCCGCGGCCCATGTGGGCTACGCGTTCCGGTTCACCGGGCCCATCGCCGCCATCGTCTGGCTCCCGGTCGGCGTCGGCATCGCCGCGCTGTACCTGCTCGGACTCGGGCTGTGGCCGGCCGTGCTCATCGGCGACCTGCTCGTCAACAACTACTCGGCGCTGCCGATCGGCTCAGCGGTGGGCCAGAGCCTCGGAAACCTGGTCGAGGTCGCGCTGGGCGCCTACCTGCTGCGCCGTTTCGCTCGGCATCATCCGCCGCTCGAGAGCGTCGCCGGGTTCGAACGTCTGCTGCTCGCCATCGCCGCCGGAACGGTCGTCAGCGCCACGATCGGATCGCTGGCGTTGTATCTGGGACACGTCGTGACCGCGGCATCGCTGGGCCACCTGTGGCGCACCTGGTGGCTGGGCGACTTCTGCGGGGCCCTGATCGTCGTGCCGCTGGCGCTGGCCTGGCTGCCGCCGCCCGCCCGCCCGTGGTTTCGCGGCCATCTGGTCGCGCTGACGATGATGCTCGCGACGATCGTCGCCCTGTCGACGATCGGCGTGCAGGTCGACCACACGCTCAGCTACCTGGCCCTGGTCGCGCTGGTCTGGGCCGGCCTGCGCTTCGGGGTGCGGGGCGCGACGCTGGCGATCGCCACCGGCGCCGCCTTCACGATCTGGGGTGCGACCCACGCCATGGGCCCGTTCGCGTTTCGCCCGCTCAACCGCAGCGTGCTCGACACCCAGCTCTACATCGTGGTCGCGGCCGTCTCGGCGATGGCGGTGGCGACACTGGCGCGCGAGCGCGAGCAACTCGCGGAGCGACTGCGCGAATCGCGGGCGCGCGTGGTCGTCGCCGCCGACGACGAGCGGCGGCGGCTGGAGCGCGATCTGCACGACGGAGCTCAGCAGCGGCTCACCGCGCTCTCGGTGCACCTGGGGCTGGCCGCGGCCGAGGCGCACGCCGCGCCGGTGACCGCCGCCGCCATCCGTGGCGCCCAATCCGAGCTCCAGGACGCGATCGAGGACCTGCGCGACCTCGTCCATGGCATCCATCCCCCCGTTCTGCGCCAGTTCGGCCTGGCCCGGGCGATCGAGGTGGCTGCCGCGCGGTTGGTCACGCCGCCGCGACTGCTCGAGCTCCCGAGCGTGCGACTCGACGAAACCGCCGAGACCAGCGCGTACTTCGTCGTGCTCGAGGCGCTCAACAACGCGCAGCGCTATGCCGGCGCTTCGACGATCTACGTCCGTGTCCGCCTGGTCGACGGTGCGCTGCGGGTCGAGGTGTGGGACGACGGGGTCGGCGGCGCGGTCGAGCGCGACGAGCTCGGGCTCCAGGGGTTGCGCGACCGGGTGGAGGCGATCGGCGGGCGGTTCGGGCTGGTCAGCGATTCCCGCGTCGGCACGAGGATCGTGGCATCGATCCCCGCCCGCGTCAGCGCATAGCCGCCGCGCGCGGACCGCGGCTCAGACCCGTGTGGAGGGGTCCGACACGTCATCGCTGGCGAGGAACAGCAGTGCCGCCTTCACCCGCCGGCTGACGTCGTCGGGACCGGGCAGCTCGAGCTTGGCGAAGATCGAGTTGATGTGCTTCTCGACCGCGCGCCGCGTGAGGACGAGCGAGTCGGCGATGGCGGCGTTGCTCTTGCCCTCGGCCAGCTGGGCCAGCACCTCATGCTCGCGCGGGGTCAGTGCCGCCAACGGCGAGCTGGGCGCCAGCGCCCGAGCCCGCACGAGTGTCTCGACCACCTTGGGGTCGACCACCGAGCCGCCGCCGGCGACGATCTCGATCGCCGACGCCAGCTGGGCGGGCGCGCTGATCCGCTCCTTGAGCAGATAGGCCCGGCCGGCCGAGCCCGACTCCAGCAGCGCCGCCAGGTATCCCGGATCGGCGAACTGGCTGAGGACGACGACGCCGATCTGGGGATGGCTCGTACGCAGCGCCCGGGCCACCTGAATCCCCTCGTCGGTGCCGGTGGGCGGCATCCGGATGTCAGTGACGACCGCATCGGGCGGGTCACGCGCGATCGCCTCCAGCAGGGCGTCACGATCGCTGTAACTGCCCACCAGCTCGATCCGCGGCAAGCCGGCCACGATCTGCCCCAGCGCCTCGCGGATGAGGTAGGTGTCATCGGCGATCAGCAGCCGGATGCGAGCGAGCCCGCGGACGGACCTGGTCGTGGAATCGCCTTCTGATCCTGGCACGGCGTCACTCTCTGCGTCTGGCCCCGGTGTGCTCCCCATCAACCGTAGCCGGGCCCGCGGGCGATGTCCTCGCCGGACGGGCGACCGGGGTGTGAGCACCACCGGCGGATGGGATGCGCGCACCACAAGGGGCGCTCAAGAGGGGGAAGTCGATTGGCATGTACCCATCATTGTCCGCTGCTTGGGCGCTGCCCATACTCGGCCCATGACCGGGGGACCCACGACCGCGCACCACGATGGCTGAACGGGTGCGGGGCCTCGGCGCGGCCGCTGGGGTGCGATCCGCTCCCACCCTTGCCCCCGCACGCCGCTCCGTGCCCCGCCCGGCGGGCGGCGGCGTCGATCGGCCCCGGCTGTTCGACCTCCTGGACGCCGGCATCCAGGGGCCATTGACCGTGATCACCGGGCCTCCCGGCGCGGGCAAGACGACGTTGCTGTCCAGTTGGCTCGCGGCGCGACCGCCGCCGGCCACCGTCGCATGGCTGGCGGCCGGGTCCGCTCACAAGCGGTCCACCCTCCCGCCGAGCGGGCCGGGCCGGTTCTGGAGGGCGGTGATGGAGATCGTCGACGGGGTGGCCGACCCCCAGGTGCTCATCGTGGACGACTTTCACGAGCTGCAGACACCCGGGGCGTGCGAGCGGCTCGATGCGCTGCTCCGCCACCCACCGGAGATGCTGCGCGTGGTCATCGCCAGCCGCGCGGACCCACCACTGTCGCTGGCGCGCCTGCGGCTCGAGGGGCGGATGACGGAGGTACGCGCGGCTGATCTGAGCTTCACGACCGATGAGGCCGCGGCGCTGTTCTCGCGGGCCGGCCTCGCGCTGACCGCCGGCCAGGTGGAGGCCCTGCACGCCCGGACGGAGGGGTGGGCGGCCGGCCTGCGGCTGGCGGCGCTGTCGCTCCAGGTCGCCGACGACCCGGACGCCCTGATCGAGGCGTTCGCCGGCGACGAGCACACGGTGGCCGATTACCTGGTCGAAGAGGTGCTCGCCCGCCAGCCCGCACGCATCCGGGAGTTCATGCTGCGCACGTCGGTGGTGGACGAGCTGAGCCCGGAACTGGCCGACGCCCTCACCGCCGGGACCGATGCAGCCCGCACGCTCGACATGCTCGAGCGCGGCAACGCGTTCGTCTCCCGCGTCGGCGATCACCCCGGCCTGTACCGCTATCACCGGATGTTCGGCGAGCTGCTGCGCAGCCAGCTCCGCCATCGGATGCCGGAACGGCTTGTCCTCCAGAACCGTCTGGCCGCGCGGTGGTATGCGCGCCACGGCGAGTTGACGCGGGCCAGCCGCCACGCGCTGGCCGCCGGGGACGGCGCGCTGGCCGGCAATCTCCTGGCGACCAACTGGGCGGCGCTGCTGGTCGAGGGCGAGGCGCCCGGCGCGGTGGAGCTGATCTCCGGTCTCCCTCGGGCGCTCGTCTGCCAGGACCCGGAGCTGGCGGTCGCGGCCGCCGGGGCGCTCCTGGAATGCGGAGAGCTGGCCCAGGGGCAGGATTACCTCCGGCTCGCTGACGACACCGTGTTCGCGGTCAAGCCCAAGCGTCGGGTGGAATTCCTGGTCACCCGGACCATCGCTGACATGTACGAGGCCCGCGCCCTCGGCGATCACGGTCGGGTCCGGGCCGCCGCGGGCCGGCTGCTCGCCGGCCAGGGCGCCGGGGCGTTGGCCCTCGACGGTCGCGATCGCCGCGCCCTGGGTCTGCTGGCGCTGGGGATCGCCGAGACGTGGAGCGGCCATCGTCGCCACGCCCGCTCGGCGCTCGAGGACGCGCTGGTGCTGGCCCGCCACGCCGGGCGCGACTATCTCGTCTTCTGCATCCTGGCCGCCCTGGCCCTGCTCGACGCGCTGACGGGCGATCTGACCACGTCGGCTGTGGCGGCTGACGAGGCGTTGACGCTGGCGGCGCGCCACGGCTGGGACGAGCGTGGGTCAGCGTGCGCCGCTCACTGCGCCCTGGCCATCGTCGCTCATCACCGCAACCGTGTCGCCGACGCCGAGCGCAGCATCGCGGCGGCCTGCGCCATCGCGCCCCGGGCCGGCGACCGCGCGCTGCGCCTGGTGGTGGAGCTGACGCACGCGGCCATCGCGGTGAGCGCCGGGGCGCTCGAGCAGGCCCAGGCCGTGGTCCTGGCAGCGCGCCGGGCGGGGACCGGATGGCGGCTGCCCGCACCGCTGGCGGTCGCGATGGCGGCCACGCGGGCCGGCGTCATGCTGGCGGCCGGCCGGTCCGACGAGGCCAGGCGCGCCATCGCGCATCTGCCCGCGCCCGGACGGTGGGCCGAGACCGAGGTGGTGCGCGCCCGGCTGGCGCTGCACGCGGGCGACCCCCGGACCGCGGCGCGGATCGTCGCCGATGGGCTCGATGCGATCATGCCGGCGCTGACGCGCTCGGCGGGGATCGAGCTGCGCGCGCTGGGCGCCGTGGCCGAACATCGCAGCGGCGACCCCGCCGCGGCGCTGATCCTTCTCGAGCAGGCGCTGGCCCTGGCCGAGCCCGAGCAGGAGCTCACGCCCTTCCTGGCCGTCGGCCCGCCGGTCCGCGAACTGCTCGTCCGCCGCATCCGCGCCGGTACGGCTCACCGCTCGCTGGCCGGAGAGCTCGGGGAGCTGCTGGATCCCCACACGATCGCCGCGGAGGATCGGCGCAGCGCGATGACGCTCGAGCCGCTCAGCGAGCGGGAGGAGGTGGTGTTGCGCTATCTGCCGACGACCCTCTCCAAGGCCGAGATCGCCTCGGAGATGCGGGTCTCGGTCAACACCGTCAAGACCCACATGAAGAACATCTACCGCAAGCTCGACGTCACCGACCGGACGCAGGCGATCCGGCGGGCGCGGACGCTACACCTGGTGTGACCCCGTCGTGCGGGAATCACCCGGCCGGGGTGATTGCCGCTCACCCCACGGCCGCCGAGCATGGGGTGCGTGACCGCGCTGCGCTCTGACCGGCCGCCCACCCAGGACATGGTGTGGATCGGCGGCGGGGAGTTCCTGATGGGATCCGCGGCGTTCTATCCCGAGGAGGCGCCGGTTCATCGGGTTGCCGTCGACGGGTTCTGGATGGACGATCATCCCGTCACCGTCGCCGAGTTCCGACGGTTCGTGAAGGCCACCGGCCACGTCACCGTCGCCGAGCGGCCGCCCGACGCCGCCGACTATCCCGACGCCGATCCGAGCCTGCTCGTCGCCGGGTCCCTGGTGTTCTCGCCGACGCGCGGGCCCGTCGACCTGCGCGACTTCCGCAACTGGTGGGCATGGACCCCGGGAGCGTTCTGGCGCCGGCCGGAGGGGGACGGCTCCAACGCCGGGGGGCGGGAGCTGCACCCCGTGGTGCACGTCGCCCACGAGGATGCGGATGCCTACGCCCGCTGGGCCGGCAAGAGCCTGCCCACCGAGGCCGAGTGGGAGTACGCCGCCCGCGGCGGGCTCGAGCAGGCGGTGTTCACCTGGGGCGATGAGTTCGCCCCCCGCGGCCGGATGATGGCCAACACGTGGCAGGGCGAATTCCCGTGGCAGAACCTGCGCAGCGACGGCTACGAGGGCACGTCCCCGGTGCGCAGCTTCCCGGCCAACGGCTACGGCCTCTATGACATGGCCGGCAACGTCTGGGAGTGGACCGGCGACTGGTATCGCCCGCGGCTCGCCGACGGAGTCGAGCGTCCCTGCTGCGTGCCCCGCAACCCGCGCGTCGAGTCCACGCGGGAGAGCCGCGGGCCGGGGGAGACGATCCCGCGCCGCGTGATCAAGGGCGGCTCGCACCTGTGCGCGCCCAACTACTGCCTGCGCTACCGGCCGGCGGCGCGGCAGTCTGAGGCGATCGACACCTCGACCTCCCACATCGGCTTCCGCTGCGTCATCCGTGTCGATGACGAGCTCAGCGTGTCGGCGGCCTGACCGCGACTCGCCGGCTCGGGTCAACGGCTGGGGTCGACGGCTGGGGTCGACGGCTGGGGTCGGAGGCCGAGGTCGGAGGCCGGGGTCGGCGGCTCGCGCGTCAGACCGACGGCGCGGGGCGCTGGGCGCGGTCCACCCGCCAGGTGCCGATCGCCGCGTCGAGCACCAGGTTGGCCAGCCACACGATGATCGTCGCCCACACCAGCGTCCAGAACCCGTGGATGTCGATACCGGAGACGATCGCCTGAGTCAGCCACAGCATCAGCATCGAGACGAAGAACCAGGCGATCCCGAGCGTGATGATCGCCAGGGGCAGCGTCAGCAGCCGCGCGAGCGGCTTCAGGAATGTGTTGAGGATCCCGAACAGGGCGGCGGCCACGATGAGATCCCCGGCGCTGGCGACGGTCATCCGGCTGAGGACGACCGCGGCGATCGCGATGGCGATCGCGTTGATCAGCCACGAGACGAGCAGGCGCTGCGCGAAGCTCACCGTCGGACTGTCGCGCCCGGTCGGGTGAGCGACCGTCACCCGCGACGGGTGAGCGTGCCCCGCGGCGCCTGGAGCGCGAGCATACAATCGGGGTCGTGCGCAGGCTGATCGCGGTCGTGACCGCCGGCACGGTGTGGCTGGGGCTCGCCGCGAGCGCCCGGGCGGCGCCGCTGGGCTCGATCCGCGAGGCGCAGTTGGGCCCGTCCTCGTACTTCTACGTGTTCGGGCTGACGTCGGGTCCGGACGGCAACCTGTGGTTCGGCCAGCAGGGTTGCATGGGGCTGGGCCACTGCGGCATCGGCCGCCTGACCCCGCGCGGCCAGGCCATCGAGTTCCGTCGCGGGCTGGAACCCGGCAGCCTCCCGTACGCGGTCGCCCCCGGCGCCGGCGGCGACGTGTGGTTCACCGACGAGGGCCGCCGGGCGGCGATCGGACGGATCACCCCGCAGGGCGCCATCGCCGAGTTTCACCGTGGTCTGCCGCGCGGAAGCCTGCCGTTCGAGATCACCGCCGGGCCGGACGGCGATGTCTGGTTCACCGATCAGGGGCGGCGGCCGGCGATCGGGCGGGTCACCCCGGCGGGCCGGATCACCGAGTTTCGTCGTGGCCTGGCGGCCGGCAGCATCCCGTTCGGGATCACCGCCGGGTCTCGCGGCCGCGTGTGGTTCACCGATCGCGGCTGCAGCGGCAGCGGCCGGTGCGCGATCGGAGAGGTCACCGCGGCGGGCCGGATCACCGAGTTCACCTCCGGGCTGGCTGCCGGCGCTCAGCCCCTGGGGATCGCAGCCGGCCGTGGCGATGAGGTGTGGTTCGCGGACTCGTCGGGCGCGATCGGCCAGGTCGGCCCGGCCGGGCGCATCCGCGAGATCACCGATGGCCTGCAGACCGCCAGCTCGCCGGTGGCGATCGCCGCCGGCCCCGACGGCGCGATGTGGTTCAGCGACGACGGGCCCCGCCCCGCGATCGGCCGGATCACCCGCCGGGGCACGATCCGCGAGTTTCACCGGGGGCTGGCGGCCGGCAGCCAGCCGGCTTTGCTGGCGCCGATGCCCGACGGCCGGGTCTGGTTCGGCGACGAGGGCTCGGTCTCGGCGCTGGGCGCGATCACCACCGGGACGCCTGCCGCGCTGCGCCGGGCGCCGGCGCTGGGCGGCGCGCCCTCCGCCGGGGCCGCGATCGAGTGTGGTCGCGCCCGGTGGGCGACCTGGGACGGGGTGCGGCCGTCAGTCCGGCTGTTCGCGTTCGACGGCGACCGGTGGCTGCGTGACGGGGTGGCGGTCCCGGGCGCGCGCGGCGATCGCTACACCTCGGGGTCCGGCGAGGCCGGCGCCCGCCTGGCCTGCCGCGAAACGGTCACCTACCCGCCGCCGCTGTCGGTGACCGCGGTCACCACCAGCGGGGCGCGGACCGTCGGGTAGTTCGGAGGTCGTTCTGGCGTCCCCCGGCGGGAGGGTTGGTGAGTAACTCAGGTATGGACAGAGAAACACCCCAACCCTTCGGTTGTTCACGGGGCGCGCTGCGCCGGCGCCGCGCTGCGCTGCGCCGCGCCGGGCCACGCCGCACCGGCGCGGCGCCGGCGGCGCGCCGGGTCAGCCGGCGACCACCGGGCGCGGGTTGGCCAGCACGTAGACGGTCAGCGTGCGCGGCTCGCCCAGCCGGTCGAGCTCCACCCGCGAGGGCGCGCGCCGCTGCGCGCCCAGGCGCTCGGCCACCCGGGCGGACGCCGCGTTTCCCTCCTCGATGTCGAGCACCACGCTGCGCAACGGACCGCCGGCGACGATCTGCTCCATCATCGCCGCGACGGCGGCGCCGGCCAGTCCCCGCCCGCGGGCGTCGGGGACGACCCAGTAGCTGAGCTCGCCGGCCGGGGCATCGGTGGGGCGCATCGCGGCGCAGGTGGTGGCCGGTGACGCGTGGCCGGGCAGGCGCAGCGCGATCTTGCCCAGCGGGCGCTCGTCGCCGAGGAGGCAGATCGCCCGCGACGGCCCCCGCGGCTCGGCTCGCTCGCGCTCGATCCAGGCCGCCACGTCGTCGCCGAGGCTCGACCAGCGTCGGACGTGCGGGTCGCCGGCCATCACGGCGATCCATGCGGCATCCTCGGGCCGCCAGGGGCGCAGCCGGACATCGATCATCGAGCGCAATGATCGCGCCGCCCGCCGCCCGCCGCCCGACGCCCGACGCCCGACGCCCGACGCCCGACGCCCGACGCCCGACGCCCGACGCTCAGCCGCGGCGCTGGGCGTGACCCCGGAGCGCGGCCGGATCGTGGATGACCAGGCTCTGGCGCCCGGTGCTGATGCAGTTGAGCGCCCGCAGTGTCGATAACGCCTTGACCGTCGACTCCCGTGAGGCCCCGCACCAGCTGGCCAGCTGCTCCTGGGAGAGCGGCAGGTCGACACGGACGTCGCCCTCGGGGCCGTCCTCGCCGAACCGCTCGGCGAGCTCGAGCAGGCGGTCGGCCACCCGGCCCAGCGTGTCCAGCGCGACGAACTGCAGCCGTTTGCGATCGGCATCGCGCAGTCGCGCGGCCAGGACGCGGATCAGCTCGTTGGCCGCGGCCGCATTCTCCAGTGCCCGTCGCAGCGTCGCGCCGGTGGCCACGGTGGCATCGACATCGCCCACGGCCAGCGCGGTGGCCGAGCGGGCCTCATCGTCCAGGGTCGACATCTCGCCGATGATCTCGCCGCTGCCCCGCAGCCCCAGCACGATCCCGCGGCCGTCCGGCGACGAGCAGCTCACCATCACGCAGCCGCGCTCGATCAGGAAGACCCGCTCGGCGCGATCACCCTCGGTGAACAGCGCCTGACCACGGCGGAACCGTTGCGGGTGGCCGTCCTGGCGCAGGGCGGCGCTGAGCAGCCTCTGGTCCGGCGGCGCGGACATCGGCACAGTGTGACGGCTGGTGGCCCCGACCGAACCGCCGGGCGCCCCGGGGTGCGTCAAAAGTCACATTCGCCGTGTGCCCGGCGACGTGGTGGGGGAGGGCCGCCGCTGCGACCGTCTGCGGTGCGGTTCCCGCCGTCAGCACCGTCCGATCCGCCGCCGTCCACGACCGCGGCCCACCCATAGGGGAGAGCTCCATGTCCAGCAGCCATGCCGTCCGGTCCGTCCACACGCCGCGACTGCGCGTCAGCACCGAGGCGATCTCCATCGCCCTCATCGCCGCCGCCGCCATCGCGCTCATCGTGCTGGCCATCGTCACCAGCGGGTCCACCACCCGGACCTCGACCCACAGCGACAGGGCGTTCGCGCCGCGGACGGCGACGACGCCGGCACCGGCTCTGGCCTCGCCCGCGCAGTCCGTGCCCAATGGCTACGTGCGCGATCCCGCCACGCACCAACTGCTGCGCATGACGACGCCGTCGAGCGCCGATCCCGACACCTTCGGCGGGATGCGGTAGGGCTGAGGGATCGCCGGCCCGCGCCCGCGGGCCGGCGATCGCCGACCGCAGCGGCCGGCCGAATCGGCCACAAAGGGCCCGGCGCGCGCGCCGGGCCCTTCGCCGTGCCGCTACAGATTTGTCGCCGCGTGCCGATTTAAGGCCCGAGACAGCCCGCACATGCCTCGGCATCACCGTGATGCACCCACCAGCGAGGCGGCGCACGCGGGCCACAACGGATTTAGAGGAGGGCACATGGCCGTCACAGACTCGAGCCCGCCGCGGGTCGGCGCGGGCCATCCCGGCGCACGCACACCTGTGAGCGACGCGCACGCCGCCGTCCCGGACGCCACGGTCCCGCACGCCCCCGTCCCGCACGCCACCGTCGCGCGCCCCACCGTCGCGCGCCCCGCTGAGCTGCGCGCATCCGTCCCCTCGGCCGGGGTCAAGACCCTGTACGGGGTTCTGATCATGGTCCTCGTCGGCTACACGATCTCGCTGGTGGTGCGCGGCCCCAACGGCGTCTCGCCGACCTGGCTCGACGGCTGGGGCGTGTCCGCGTTCGAGCTGGTGGCCAGCGTCCTGGTCGTGGCCCGCGGCCTGCACCACCCCCGCGATCGCAAGTACACGCTGTGGCTCGGCCTCGGCGGCGTCGCCTGGGCGCTGGGCGACTTCGCGATGACTCAGGCGACGCTCAACGGCGCCACGCCGCCCACGATCTCGCTGGCCAACTACCTGTGGGCCGGGTTCTTCCCGCTGGCCTACGTCGGCGTGATGGTGCTGATGGAGCGCGACGTGCGCAGGCTCACCGCCGCCAACTACCTCGACGGCGTCGTCGCCGCCCTGGTCACGTCGGCCGCCCTGGTGGCCTTCGCCTTTCACTCCATCGCCTCGGCGGCAGGCGGCGGCAACGAGTCCGTGGCCGTCAACCTCGTCTACCCGGTCGGCGACCTGCTGCTGTTCGGCCTGACCGTGCTGGGCATCCGGCTGCTGCCGCCCGGCCGCCGGGCGCGCTGGTACCTGATCGCCGCGGCCGGCCTGGTCAACGCCGCCGGCGACATTGCCGCGCTGTTCGGGGGCCTGGCCGCGACCGATATCGGCTGGTTCCTCAACGCCATCGCCTGGCCGGCGTCGCTGCTGCTCATCTCCTGCGCGGTGTGGCTGGCGCCCGATCCCAACGTGCCCGTCAGGCAGACCCGCTCCTCGGGCTTCGCGGTGCCCACCGTCGCCTCCGGCCTGGCGCTGATCGTGCTGTTCGTCGGGTCCCTGGACCACGTCAGCCAGGTCGCGATCGGCCTGGCCACCGCCACGCTCATGGCCGCCGGGGCCCGATTCGGCCTAGCTCTGCGGCGGATGAGCGAGCTGACCCAGGAGCGCCACCGCGAGCTCGAGAGCTCGGCCGAGGCCGAGCGCGAGTCGCGCGAGGTGCTCCAGGCCGCCGTCCGCGACTACTCGCGGTTCGCCACCCGGGTGGCCGGCGGCGATCTCACCGCCACGGTGTCGACCGACGGCAGCCAGGACCTCGGCGAGCTGTCGGGGAGCCTCAACGCGATGGTGGCCGGGCTGGCCGAGATCTCGGGCGAGATCCAGGGCGGGGTGCAGGAGATCGGCGCCTCGACCGCGGAGATCCTCGAGTCCGTCAACCGCCACACGGAGAGTGCCGGCCAGCAGTCGGCCGCGATCAGCGAGACTTCGGCCACCGTCAACGAGCTGCGCTCCGCCGCCGACGACACCGCCCAACGCGCCCGCGACGTGGCCCGCCAGGCCAGCGAGTCGGTCGCGGTCTCGGACGAGGGCACCAACGCCGTCCTGGCCATCGCCGAGGCGATGGAGGAGATCCGCACCCGCGTCGACGGCATCGCCGAGGGGATCCTCACCCTGTCGGAGCGCACCCAGCAGATCGGCGCGATCACCAATACCGTCAACGAGCTGGCCGACCGCTCCAACCTGCTGGCGCTCAACGCCAGCATCGAGGCCGCGCGGGCCGGCGAGCACGGCCGGGGCTTCGCCGTCGTCGCCGACCAGGTGCGCAGCCTGGCCGAGCAGTCCAAGGCCGCCACCGCCCAGGTGGAGACGATCCTCAACGACGTCAAGGAGGCGACCGCCGCCGCGGTGCGCGCCTCCGAGCAGGGCACCCAGGTGGTCGACCAGGGCCTGCAGCTGACCGTCCGCGCGGGTGACGGCATCCGCACGCTCGCGGGCACGATCCGCGAGGCGTCGGGAGCCGCCGAGGCGATCGCCGCCTCCGCCCATCAGCAGAGCGTCGGGATGGATCAGATCGCCGGCGCGATGACCAACATCGACGACGGGACCTCTCAGTTCGTCGAGGGCGCCCACCAGTCCCAGCGGGCGGCCGAGAATCTCAACCAGCTGTCGGCCAAGCTGGCCGCGCTGACTGACCGCTACCGGGTCTGACCCCCGGCCGCACCGGGATCAGGGAGGCGTCAGCCCGGCGGGGAACGTGACCGTCCTGGCGTGCGTCGCGACGCGGGTGAGGGTGAGGGTGAGGTCGGGGTCCGTCCGGACGCTGTAGCCGTCGTCGGTGAAGCTGGCGCCGGTGCGCAGCACCAGGCTGACGCTGCGCCGGCCCAGCGCCCGCAGTGGCAACTCCCCGGAGGCCAGCGTCGTCGCGGCCTCGTCCTCGGGGCCAGGGCATTCGGAGATCGGCGGACCGGGCTGCTGGTCGAAGGGCAGGAGTGAGACGTCGAGCCGCCCGTGTGACGCATCGAGCAGCGCGTACCCCCGGCTCGCGGGTGCCGCCTGGCGGCACTGGTTCGCGCCCTGGCCCAACGCGATCTGAGACGTGCCGTCCCCGTCCCAGGTCACCGACGACGTCCCGGTCACGCCACGCGGCGGTCGTGCCCCGCTGAGCCCCGCGGCCGCCAGCAGACGGCGACGGGGGATCGTCGTCCGGGCAAACAGCGTCAACGCTCCCGAGCCGGTTGCGCCCGGGGTGGTGATCGTCTCGGTGCCGGTCACCCCGCACGCCCCCAGCGGGCCGCAGGCGGCTGGGTTCGCACTGCCGGTGACGTGCTCGAGTAGCGAGCCGCTGGCCCGGACCCGGTAGTCGACGGTCAGCTCGGCGTAACGGGTCCCCTGGTTGGACGTCACGTTGACCGGCCGGTTCGCCCGGTTGGCCCGGCCGAGCCGGATGGCGATCGTCGAGTCGATTGTGCCGGCGAACCCGTCGGCGGCGAACGGTCGGTTCGTGCTCAGGTCGACCACGGTCCCGTCGCGCCGCAACGCGGCGAGGGTCAGCGAGGGGGCGGGCAGCTGGGAGAGGATCTGGGGATCGCGCGGCCCCGCGCAGCGGTCAGACAGCAACGCCGGCGAGGCCCCGCCGAGACCGAATTCGACCAGGCCGTGGCGAACCGGCAGGTCCAACGCCAGTCCGGTGGCGGTGGCGTCCAGGCAGGTTGCCGCGCCGCTGGGGCTGCCGGCGGTCGATTGCACGGTGGCGCTGGTCGCACCGGTGTCGGGCGGGAAGCCGTTGCCTTCGAGGAAGAGCTCGACCGAGTCAGAGGTGTGATGATGGGCCCTGGTGGCCACGATGATCATCTGCCCGCTCGCCGGCGGGCGCCACGTGACCGAACCGCTGTAGCCGCACAGGCCGTCGGCGGCGCAGCCGGTGGCGGCGTCGCCGTGGAAGGTCACCGTCAGCGCGCCGTCGATCTGGATGGGGCGTGACTGCTCGGACACCACCGACCCGCCCGGACCGAGGAAGACGCCGGCGAACGAGCCCGAGCTCGAGCCCGTCGATACCTCCACCGTCTGGGCGCCGGCGGTCCGGGCGCCGGCGCCGGCGGGCAGCGCGAGTGCCAGCGCCACCACCGCGAGGCGCGACAGGAGCCGGTTCATGACACCACCGTCTCCGGCGTCGCGAACACGATCTTCACCGGCCGCGTCCCACCGCTCGCCCGCACGAGGGTCAGATGAAGGACGACCGAGCCGCGGCGGTCCCCCTGGTACGCGCTGCCGGTGAACCCGCCGGCGTTGGAGAGCGTGAGCGTCAGCTGCGGCCGGCCGAGCCGGGCGGCGCTGAGCGTCCCGCGGGCGAGGACCGACGGGCCGTTGCCGAACACGTCCTGTGACGACGGGCCGGGACAGCGGGTCCGCACCACGTCGTCGCCTCCGAAGAAGCCGGATCCGCCGCCGAGCTGCAGTTCGTCGGTGCCGCGGCGGCCGTTGGACTGTGCCAACACCATGCTGCGCGCGATATCGGTGCAGGTGACACCGTCTGGCTGGTCGAGCGTCTCGGTCTCGGACTCGGCGATATGGCTGACGGCGAAGTTGTCCTCCAGGATCATGCGGCCGGCACGCAGATCGGCCAGCGCGACCGCCGAGCCGAGGCGGCGCTCGACCGTCCGCGAGCCCGAGAACGCGATCACGCCGCTCGCGGTGAAGGTGCCGGTCAGCCGGCCGGTGGCGCCACAGGCCCCCAGCGATTGGCACAGCGGAGCCGCCACTCCGGCGAAGCTCGTGCCCAGCGATCCGGAGATGCCGTCGATCCGGTAGTCGAACACCGCGCTCTCCCGGAGGGCGCGGCGGAACCGCAGCTTCAGTGGCCGCGGCAACGGCGGGATCGGCGCCACGCCAAGTGAGCCGCGGGAGATCCTCACGTGGGCCTGAATCCCGGAGGTGACGGCGACGTCGAACGGCCCGGCGCCGAAGGATGTCTGTCCCGACAGGTCATAGCTGTGGGCGCCGACCCGGCGGGCCGGGAGGCTCAGGGTCGCCAGATCGGCGCCCGTCGGTCCCGCGCACCGGCCGGAGGACATCGGCTGAAACGCATCGTCGACGAACCCACGCAGGCGGCCGGCGACGCGGCGGACGCTGATGCTGAGGTCGACGGGCACCGGATCGACGCACGTCGACTGCACGGCGCCGTCGGGAGCGCGCTGGATCACTCGAGCGACGGCGGTGGAGTCCGCGAGGTCCAGTGGCTCTCCCGGCGAGCCCGATTCCGCGCCACTGGGCAGCATCTCCAGGTCGCCGCTGACGCCGCACAGCCCGGCGGCGGCGCAGCCGCGAGCCGGATCGCCCGTCCAGGCGACCGTCAGCGGGCCGGTGAGTTCGACCGTGACCGTGCGCCTCGTGCCGGCCGCCGCGGCCGGCGGGAGGCCGACCCCCAACGAGCCGGTCAGCGCGCTGACCGCGACCAGCATCTTCACTAATGAGACCGGCACACGGCTGATCCTCTCGCGGGCATATGGTCGGTGTCAACTGCGGTCGTGGCCGTCCACGAATCCGGGGCCCGCTTCAACCGTTCGTCCAGGCGTGCCGATGGGCCAGGGTGAGCCCCATGCGTGACCTGAAGACGACCCTCAAGGCGTTCGCGCCGTTCTCGGCGGCGGCCGCGCTCGCGTGGCTGACCGTGCTCGTCGGCGCCCGCATCGATTGGGTCCAGTACGCCGTCTCGAGCGTGCTGGCGCTCATCGCCGGTGGCCTGGCGGTCGAAGCGATGCGCCGCCGCGGGACATCCCCGTGGTCCGGCGTCGCGCCCGCCGCGCTGCTGTTCCTCGCCGCGGTCGGCGTGCTGCGCAACTCGGTCGGCGGGACCAGCTCCGGCGCCAGCGCGCTGACGATGATCCCCGTCTTCCTGACCGCGCTCTACAGCCGCTCGCGCCGGGACCTGGCCGTGGTCGTGGCCGGCGTCGGGCTGTTCTACGTGGTGCCGATCGTGTTCATCGGCGGCGGCGTGTACCCGGCCTCCCAGTCACGCATGGCGCTGCTGTCCGTGGCGGTGTCGGCGCTCATCGGCTTTGCCACCCAGGGGCTCATGCACAGCATCCGCCGCCAGGCCGCCGAGGCCCGTCACCGCGAGCGGATGCTCGAGCGTCTCGGCGACGTCGTGCACGGCCTGTTCGACAGTCCCCAGGCGCGGGCGGAGGTGTGTGAGGCCGCCAAGTCGATCACCGACGCGGCCGTGGCGCTGCTCTATGAGCCCACGATCGACGACGGCGAGCTGCGCTGCACGGCGATGACCACCGTGGACCGGGGCGCGACCGGCGTGGTCGCCGGCCGCGACAGCGCGGTCCACGAGGTGTTCCGCACCCGCCGGCCGGCGCTGATCGCCGACGACGTGCGCGCCCGAGTCGGCAGCGTGGCGCTGTGGGAGGCCAGCGGACGCCCCGGCTCCGTGCTGTTCCAGCCGCTGATCCGCGACGGCGTCGCCCTGGGCGTGCTCGTCGTCGCCTGGACGCATCGCGTCGGCCCGGCCGATTCCGGGATCACCGTGGCCGCCCTGCTGGCCCACGAGGCGGCCGCCGCCATCGCCCGCGCTGACGTCCTGAACAGCCTCGCCGACGAGGCCCAGACCGATCCGCTGACCGGCCTGCCCAACCGCCGCGCCTGGGACGCGCAGCTCAAGCGCGTGCTCACCGAGGACGCCGAGGTGACGGTGGCCATGCTCGACTTCGATCACTTCAAGGAGTTCAACGACACCTTCGGCCATCCCGCGGGCGACCGGCTGCTCAAGGAGACGGCCGCCGCCTGGCGCGATCAGCTGCGCGTCGGCGACGTGCTGGCCCGGCTGGGCGGGGAGGAGTTCGGCCTGCTGCTGCTCGACTGCGATGCGGTCACCGCCACCGAGGTCACCGAGCGCCTGCGCGGGCGCGTCTCGCAGAACCGGACGTGCTCGGCGGGGATCGCCATCCGCCGTCCGGGCGAGAGCGCCGACGCGGTCCTCGCCCGGGCCGACCGCGCCCTGTATGACGCCAAGTCCGGCGGGCGCGACCGCACCTGCCTGACCACCGTCGCCTGAACCGCATCACCCGCCGGCCGTGGCGGCCCGGCGGCGAGCCAGCGCGGACCGTTCGGCGCCGTTGTCCGTGCGCGCGATCGCCGCGTCGTAGGCGGCGACCGCTTCGGCGTCGCGTCCCAGGCGGGCCAGCAGATCGCCCCGGATGGCGTGATAGAGGTGGTAGCCGTCGAGGTCGAGCTCGGACAGCAGCGCCATCGCCACGGCGGGGCCGTCGACCTCGGCCACGGCGACCGCGCGATTGAGGGCGACGATCGGGGTGGGGGCGATCACCAGCAGCTGGTCATAAAGGGCGACGATCTGGGTCCAGTCGGTGTCGCGGATGGTCCCGGCGTCGCTGTGGACCGCGTTGATCGCCGCCTGGATCTGGTAGGGGCCGGGCTGCCGGCGGGCCAGACAACGGCGCACCAGCGCCTGCCCCTCGGCGATCAGCGACCGGTCCCAGGCCGCGCGGTCCTGGTCGGCCAGCCGCACCAGCTCACCGTCGACGCTGACGCGGGCGGGCCGCCGCGCCGCGATGAGCAGCATGAGCGCGAGCAGTCCGGTCACCTCGGCCTCGTCGGGCATCAGCTCGGTCAACAGCCGCCCCAGCCGGATCGCCTCCGCGCACAGGTCGTCGCGGACCAGCGCCGGGCCCGTGCTGGCGGTGTAGCCCTCGTTGAAGATGAGGTAGATGACCGCGAGGACCCCGCCGAGCCGGGCGGGCAGATCGCTGTCGGTGGGCACCGCGTAGGGGATCCGGGCGTCGCGGATCTTGGCCTTGGCCCGCACCAGCCGCTGGGCCATCGCCGGCTCGGAGACCAGGAACGCGTGGGCGAGCTCGGCCGTGGTCAGCCCGCCGAGCAGCCTCAGCGTCAGCGCCACCCGGGCTGCGGGAGCCAGCGCCGGGTGACAGCAGGTGAAGATCAGGCGCAGCCGGTCGTCGCGCACGGCTCCCTCCTCGCCGGGCCGGTCCTCGGGCACGAGCAGCCGTGCCGCCTGGGCCTGGCGGTCGCCCCGGGTGGCCTCGCGGCGCAGCCGGTCGAGCGCTCGGTTGCGTGCGGTGGTGATGATCCATCCGGCCGGGCTCGGCGGCAACCCGCTGCGCGGCCAGTGGCGGACGGCGGCGGCGAAGGAGTCCTGGACCGCCTCCTCGGCGAGGTCGATGTCGCCGAAGCGGCGGACCAGGACGGCCACCGCGCGCCCATGGTGCTCGCGGAAGACACGTTCGATGTCGGCGGGTTCGATCGCGGACACGGGCGGCCGGTCGCGGTGCTAGACGTCCGGCGTGCCGCGGAACGGCCGGACCTCGATCGGCAGCGTCGTGGCGCGCGCGAGCTTGCGGCCCCAGTCCAGCGCGGCGTCGAGGTCGGGTGCGCTGACGATCGTGAAGCCGCCCACGTGCTCCTTGCCCTCGGCGTACGGCCCGTCAATGATCAGGATCTCGTCCCCCTCCGGACGCAGGACCGTGGCGGTGGCGGGATCATGCAGGCCCCCGGCGAACACCCAGGCGCCCGTCGCTCGCATCTCCGCGTTGAGGGCGTCGAGGTCGCGGGTCACCTGGTCCAGGAACTCCGGCGCGGGCAGGGCTCCGCCGGGCTGGATGACGTTGAGCAGATACTGCGGCATGGTGCAGCTCCTTTCGGCAGCGAGAGGATTGTTCACCCTCTACACGAACGGCGACCCGCGAGATCGACAGACGTCCCGGCTGCCGGGGCCCCGGCAGCCGGTCCGGTCAGGAGCCCTTGGCCGGCAGCGAGCGGGCGTAGGTGGCGCCCCGCGTCACCCAGCGCTCCAGCTGGCGCTTGGTGGCGAGCCCCTCGGGCCCGACCCGCAGCCAGCCGGTCATCTCCCGCCCGCGCATCACGAACCGCTGAGCGTGCGGTTTGGCCGCCAGCGACTCGGTCGCCTCCGGGGCGATCCGCAGCAGGAGGCCTCCCTGGCCGCCGACGCTCACGGACATGTTCCCCCCGATCAGGAACGCCAGCCCGCCGAACATACGCTTCTCGACCACGCCGGCCTCGTCAGCGAGCAGCTCCCGGATGCGGTTGGCCAGATCCTCGTCGTAGGCCACGGGTTCATTATCCCCGCGCCGGCACCGATCAGGGAACGTTCATTAATTTGCATGCGAGAGCAATAAATGGGTAAATAGCGCTCTGCTGCCCTGCGACCACGCTCCGGTGCGCGCCGGAGCGGGTGTGGGAGTCAGAGAAGTGGGGGCTCAAGTTGCGCGTCCCGGTGGAGCAATGCGTCCACCGGGACGGCGCATACTCTTCGGTCAGGCGGTCGCGCCCGCCGCAGCGACCGCGTGCTTGCCCTCGGCGAACTCCTCGACGATCTTGGCGCAGAACGCGGGAAGGTCGTCGGGGTTGCGCGAGGTCACCAGGCCCTGGTCGACGACGACCTCCTCGTCGACCCAGGTCCCGCCCGCATTGCGGATGTCAGTCCGCACGCTGGGGTAGGAGGTCAGCGTCCGGTCGCGCACCAGATCGGCCTCGACCAGCGTCCACGGGCCGTGGCAGATGACCCCGGCGGGCTTGCCGGCGCGGAAGTACGCTCGCACGAACTCCACGACGCCATCACCGATGCGCAGCCGGTCGGCGTTGACGGTGCCGCCGGGCAGGATCAGCCCGTCGTAGTCGTCGGGCGACGCGGCCCCGATCGTCTTGTCCACCGTAAACGTGTCGGCCGGGTTGATGTCGGAGTTCATCGCCTGGATCTCGCCCTCCTGAAGCGAGAGCAGCTCGGTCGTCGCCCCCGCCTCCTGGACCGCTTTGCGGGGCTGGGTCAGCTCCACCTGTTCCACGCCGTCGGTGGCGATGATCGCGATCTTCTTGCCCTTCAGTGCCTGTACCATCAAGGCTCCCATCGTCGTCGCTTGATCGAGAGGTCCGTGCCGGTCGCCGTCGATTCGGCGGCCCCGACGCCCTCCTCGGTGCGACTACCCAGGACCTGGCCGGGTACGCAGGCCGCTCGGGACGGCCGGGCCGTCTGGGTGGTTCCGGCGGCGCCGCCGGGTATGTTCGAGCGACCGTGGCGACGACTGTCCACAGCCGGCCGCGCTCCCGCAGGGGTCGCGCTCGCCACGTCCTGGCGATCGCGGCGGCGCTCGCCGGCGCCGCCGGCATCGTGGGGTGCGGCGGGTCGGGGTCGGGCTCGGCCTCGTCGAGCCCGACGGGGTCGACCGTCGCGCCGAGCACCTCGAGCACGAGCACGTCGACCACGAGCGGCCGGCGACGACGGCGCCGCCCGCGTGCGCGGGGCGCGCCGGTGGGAGCCACGCAGCGGGTCCACGCCGGCGGGTCCATCCTGGCGGTGACCGTCACCCACGTGCTCGACCCGCTGAGTGCCAGTGGCGCGTCGCTCCTGCCGGGCACCCGAGCCGTCGGCGTACAGGTGACGATCGCCGGCGTCGCCGGCGCGACCTATGACAGCACCGCCTCCGGGGACTGGGGGTTGATCACGACGGCGGGCGCGGCCTCGCCGCTGTTCATCAGGCAGGGGGTCTGCCAGACGCCGCTGGTGGATTTCGAGAGCCTGATCGGCATGGGCGAGACGCGCAGCGGGTGCGTCGGGTTCTCGGTGCCCAGGCACGCGCAGGTCCTGACGGTCCGGTTCTCGCCCCACTCGCGGGCGCCGGGCAGCGTGATCTGGCGCTGAGGCGTCGGCCGGGCGCCGGCCTCAGAGTCGGCAGCGCGCGCTGACCGGGATGTTCATCGACGGCACGGGCGGGGCGTCGCGCTTGCAGTAGATCAGCTGGCGATCGGACAGATGGATGACGCCCAGGTACTGGTAGTTGACCTGGTCGGCGGTGGCGACGCAGTTGAACGACAGCGTGCCGCCGCGCCGTCCGTTGCCCGCGCACCGCACGCCGTCGAGGTTGCCGTCGATGATGCCTCTGGTGATGCGCGAGGTGATGTCGGCCCGGACGGCGTGGGTGAACGCCGCCCGCGGATGGGCGACCGAGCCCAAGCTCAGGATGTGCGGTGCCTGGTCCTGGGAGACGACGATCTCGGCCTCGCGGTTGGCCCGGGCCAGCGCCGTCGGGCTCTGAGTGGCCAGGTTGTCGTTGTTGTGGCGATCGACGAACACGATCAGCGCCACGAGGGCGACGATGGCGACGCCGAACGACAGCACCCAGCGTGCCCACAGCGGGGGGCGCATCCGGGGCGGTGACTTGACGGCGGGCGACACGGGGCGACGGCGGTGGGCAGGGGCGCGCGGGGCTCGCGCCGGGCAGCGACGTTACTGCACCGGGGGGCTCGCCACGCCTCCAGGGGCGCCGGCCGCCGGGTGGTCGCCCGGCGCGCCTCGTGGCTAGGCGACGGCGTGCGCGGCCAGCACGTCAGCGAGGGCGCCGAGGTCGCTCTCGCTGGGCCTCCAGCGCGCGGCGCCCGCGTTTGAGCGCACCTGCTCGGGCTTGGTGGCGCCCGCGATCACCGACGACACGGCCGGCTGGGCCAGCAGCGCGCCGATGGCGACGTCGCTGAGGGCCACGCCACGCTCGTCGGCATAGGCCCCGAGCGCCTCGATCAGGTCGAACTGCGCGTCGGTGGCGATCTCGTCGCGGTCCGAGAGCCGCGCGCCCTCGGGCCCGGCCTGGCCGCGGCGGTACTTGCCGGTCAGCAGGCCCGACGCCAGCGGGAAGAACGGCACGAAGCCGATCCCGAGCTCCTCGCACGCGGCGAGCACCTCGCCCTCGGGATCGCGTACGAGCAGGCTGTACTGGTTCTGGACCGCTGTGAACGGCGTGAAGCCGTACTCGCGGGCGGCGGCGTCGCCCTCGCGCAGCTGGTCAGCGTCGAAGTTGGACGCGCCGATGGCGCGCACCTTGCCGGCCGCGACCAGCTCGTGCAGGACCTCGAGCGTCTCGGTGATCGGCGTCACGCCATCGGGCTGGTGATACCAGTAGTAGTCGATGACGTCGGTGCGCAGCCGGCGCAGCGAGTTGTCGATGGCCTGCAGGACGTACCCGCGCGAGCCGCGGGGCCCCTTGCCGTCGCCCATGTCCATGCCGAACTTGGTGGCCAGCACGACCTGGTCGCGCCGGCCCTGGAGCGCCTCGCCGAGGTACTCCTCGCTGACGCCGCGCCCGTAGATGTCCGCCGTGTCCAAGAAGGTGACCCCCTCCTCGAGGGCGGCGTCGACGACGGCACGGGTGCCGGCGAGGTCGACGCGGCGACCGAAGTTGTTGCAGCCGAGTCCGATGATCGATGCCTGCAGTCCTGAGTTGCCCAGAGGGCGCGTTTCGAGATTGGCCATGGTCGTGAGCCTAGTGACCCACCGACCGATCAGTCCTCGCCATCGCGACGGTCGGCGACCCGGTGGTCGTCGCGACGCAGCGCGTCGGTGAAGCGCCTGGGTACGGCCGCGTCCTCGCCCTCCTCCCACAGGGTGGTGACGACGAGCTCGTCGCCCTCGGGCCGGCAGACGTAGACCAGGCCGCGGCGCTCGAGGTCGCGGACGAGCAGCGACCCCCGGTCGCCCGGGCTGACCCGGCCGGCGGCGTGGGCGCGAGCGACGCGGCCCGCGATCTCGGTCTTCTCATCCAGCGAGCCGCGCACGCGCTGGCGAAAGCGCTCGGCCGCGTGGTCGGTCACGGCGACGAGCATCGCACTAGCCCGGCCGCCCGGTGGGCAGCGCGCGGGCGCGCCGGGCGATGCCCTTCCACGCGTCGCCCTGGTCGCGCAGCCGCGCGGTGGCGGTGCGCACCGTCCACCGGTCAGGGGTCAGTTTGGGATCGGACAGCTCGTCCCAGTGGATCGGCATCGCCACCGGGCCGCCCGGCCTCGGCCGCACGCCGTAGGGGGCCACCGCGTGCTGGGCGTAGTTGATCCGGTTGACGTCGACGTAGATGCGGGCGCCGCGCTCCTCGCGATGCCACTCCAGCGTGAGGTTGTCCGGGTCGTCGGCGACCATCGCCTCGGCCAGCGCCCGGGCGTACTTGTGCACGTCGCCGAACGACGGGCCGCGTCGCAGCGGGCAGTCGACGTGGACGCCGCGCGAACCGGTGACCATGGCGAACGGCACCAGCCCGGCGTCGCGCAGGCGCGCTCCTGCCTCGCGCGCGGCGGCACGGACCTCGGCGAACGTGACCCCCGGGGAGGGGTCGAGGTCGATGATCAGGCGATCGGGCTCGCGCGGCCGGTCCGCCCGCGACAGCCAGATGTGGGGCGTGACCACGTTCTGGCCGGCGAGATAGACCAGCGTGGCCGCGTCCTTGGCCACCACCTGGGTCAGCGTGCCGCCCTTCTTGGGCACGGTCACCCGGCCGATCCACGCCGGGAAATAGCGCGGAACGGACTTCATGAAGTAGCCCGGGTGGTCGATCCCGTCGGGGAACGCCTGGAGCGCCAGCGGCCGGTCGCTCAGGTGCGGGAGCATCGCGGGCGCCACCTGCTCGTAGTGGCGGGCGAGGTCGCGCTTGGTGACCGCCGGGTCGTGGAACAGCTCCTTGTCGGGGTGGTTGAACGTGAACCGCCGCCGGCCGATCGTCACGGTGTCGCTCATCGCTCGCGCACCACGTCGGCGGCCGCCTTGTCGTCGCGCAGGCCGAGGAAGCGGGGATGGCGCAGGCGCCCGGCGCGGGTCCACTCGGTGAAGCCGAGCTCCGCGACCAGCTCGGGCTTGACCCACGTGACGCCGCGCTCGCGGATCGCCTCGGGCTGGGCGAACGGCGAGGTGGGGCGGGCCAGCCCGTGCAGCCGCTCGCCGAGGGAATGCAGCAGCTCCTGATCGAAGCCGGTTCCGACCTTCCCCGCATACTGCAGGGCGCCGTCGCGGTAGTAGCCGACCAGCAGGGCGCCGAAGTCCGTCCGCGACCCGTGGGGCGCGGTGAACCCGCCGATCACCAGCTCCTGCCCGGCCTCGCACTTGAACTTCAGCCAGTCGCGCGAGCGCGCGTCGCGGTAGGGGCTGACCGCCCGCTTGGCGATCACGCCCTCCCAGCCCCGGCGGCAGGCGTCGGCGAACATCGCCTCGCCGTCGCGGTTGCGGTGCGTGGTGAAGCGCAGGGGGTCGTCGAACGTGAGCGCTCGGCGCAGCAGCCGCTTGCGGGCGCGCAGCTTCAGCGCGCGCACGTCGTATCCGTCGATCCAGAGCAGGTCGAAGATGTAGAAGAACACCGGCACCGGGTGACGGGCCCGCTGGGCCAGGCGGGCAAAGCTCGTCTGCGAGCCCTCGAACGCGACGACCTCGCCATCGACGGCGAAGCGGTCGTGGTCCTGGGCGGCGATGGCGTCGCGGACCTCGAGATAGCGCGCGCCCAGGTCGAGGTCGTTGCGCGACAGCATCCGGGTCTCGCCGCCCGCGCGCACCGCCAGGCACCGGATCCCGTCGAGCTTGCGCTCGTAGATCCAGTCCGGGTCGCTGAACGACGTGCGCTCGAGCAGCGCCCTCATCAGATGAGCGTGGCGCGGAGGCTCGGCCTCCACGGCGAGCGCTCGCTGATCGGCGTCCAGGATGTCGAGCGCCGGGCTCATGATCCTCGCGATCTAGACCAAGGTGCAGCGTGCCGCGAGACGCCGGCGGCCGATAACCAGCTCACAACCGATGCGGTCCTCACGTGCCCCGCGCGCCCGCGGGGCTCAAGTCCGTGGGGCCATCGGCCGACAACCCTTGTGTCGGGTCCCGTCACCCGCTCCCCGCCCTCTCGGACCGGAGACGACACATGTCAGCAGTAGCGCAGCACATCGAGATCGAGCCCACCGCCGCGCCGCTGAAGGTGCTCATCGCCGACGATCATCCGCTCATCATCGCCGGGATCCGTCGCACAATCGAGCATCTTGACGACATGCGGGTCGTAGGGGAAGCGCGATCGGGCACCGAGGTGGCCCAGCTGGTCGAGCGCCGCCGCCCGGACATCGTCCTCATGGACCTGCGGATGCCGGGGGTCACCGGCGTCGAGCTGATCGAGCTGATCCGCGCGCGCTGGCCGCAGACCAAGACGATCGTGCTCTCGGCCTGCGACGACCGGCCCACGATCGACGCCGCGCTCGGCGCCGGCGCCAGCGCCTACGTGCTCAAGAGCGCCCACACCGTCGACATCGCGGCGATCCTGCGCCAGGCCGCCAGCGGGGGCGTGTTCCACGCGCCCGCCGCAAGCCCGCCGCGGCCCCCCCCGCCCGCCGATCCGGCGCTGCCGGCGTTGACCGATCGCGAGCGCTCGATCCTGTCGGCCGTCGCCGCGGGGATGACCACCGCGGCCATGAGCCGCGAGCTGTGGATCTCCGAGCACACGATCAAGTTCCATCTGACGAACATCTATCGCAAGCTCGGCGTGCCCAACCGCGCCGGCGCGGTGCGCTTCGCGCTCGAGAACGGGCTGGCCTGAGACGGCCTTCGGGGCTCTGGCCCGACGCCCGGCTCTCAGCCGGCGGTCGGCGGCCCCGGCCACACCGGCAGCATCGCCGTGACCACGGTCGGTCCGCCCGGCCGGGATTCGATCCGCGTGCGCCCGCCGAGCATCCGCGCGCGCTCCTGCATGCCCACCAGGCCGAGGTGTCCGGCGTCGGCGGCCCGCGGAAGGGTGACCGCCGGGTCAAAGCCGCCGCCGTTGTCGCGGATCTCCAGATGGATCCCATCCCGCCCGGCGGCGATGGCGATGCCGACCGCGTCGGCGTCGCTGTGCTTGCGGACGTTGCTCAGCGCCTCGCGAACCACCGCCAGCAGCGCGATCTGCTGTGACTCGCTGAGTGGCTCCAGCGCGCCGCGGAACTCCGTCCGGGGCGTGATGCCGGTCCGCCGGGCGAACGCCTCGGCCACCTGACCCACCGCCTCCTGGACCGTTCCCGGCGCCAGAAACGGCGACTGCACCGTCGAGGACAGGCGCCGCAGGTCGCCGTCGAGCGCCACCAGCTGGGCCTCGAGGTCGTCGAGCCGGCCCAGCGCCCGCTGCTCGTCGGGGTGCCCCGCGATCATCGGCGCCAGCTGCTCGCGGAACAGCCGCAGGTCCGCGGCCAGCAGGTGGACATCCTGCTGGGGCCCGTCGTGCAGATCGAAGCGCAACCGGTCCAGCCGCCGCTGGAGGGCGCCGTTCACCTCATCGCGGGGGAGGGCCACGCGCGCATTGTGCTACCGCCCTCGGCGGCTCGACACGGGTTGGCGGCTAGGCCTTGGGGAAGGGGCCCAGCGAGGACATCCAGAACCGCACCTGGGACTGGAATGAGGACCACGACTGAGTGCGCGGGGCCGGCTTGGGCGCCGCGTAGGAGACCTGGCTGACGAGGTCTGACGAGGCGGCGAACGAGTTGGTGCCCAGGCCCGGGACGTGGACCTCCTTGAAGGTCGCCAGGTAGCCGGCGGGCAGCTTGTCGACGTCGAACCAGCCGGCGCCGCCGCCCGCGCCGCGGGCGAACCCGCTGGTGCCGAAGTAGCGCCCGTCGATCCGCATGAACGTGTGGACCGGGTTGTAGAAGATGGTGACCGCGCCGGGGCCGGCGGGGAAGTGCCAGCTGGGGATGTCGCCCGAGACGGTGGTCGGGACGCTGTATCCGGCCTGCTGCATGACATAGGAAACCGAACCCGAGCAGTCAAACGGCCCGAAGCGAGCCGGCTGCTCGTGACCGCCACCGTAGAGGTAGGGGAAGTTGGCGGCGCTGACCATGTTGGCCGCGGCGATCAGCCGGTCGTAGTTCGAGAGCACGCCGCCGGAATAGGTGATCGTCGGTTGGTGCTTGACCCCGGTTGCGAAGGACACCTTGAAGTTGCCGTGCTCGAGGGCCTCGTGTTCGTACTGGGCGTGGCCGGCGATGGCGCGGGCGCGCGAGAGAACCTCATCGACGTACCAGGAGGCGTGGTTGTAGGAGAAGACGGCTCCGGCGACGTCCTTGGCTGCGCCGGCGGCGGCCAGGTACCGGGCCGCGGAGAAGATCGCGTCGCGCGGGTCATACGGGTTGGGCACGCTGTGGCCGTCGACGGCCATCCCGTACTGGCGCCAGGTCGACGGCTCGAACTGCATCCAGCCGATGGCGCCGGCACTGGAGGTGTTGAGGTTGCGTCCGTAGTCGGACTCGATGGCGTTGATCGCCGCCAGCACCTCCCACGGCACGTCGTACTTCTTGCCCGCCTCCATGTAGATGGGGATCAGGAACGACGGCGGGCGGTCGCCGTCAGACAGCAGGCCGGCCAGGTTGGTGACGGCGCCGGTCAGGGCGGGGTTGGCGGTGACGGTGCCGGTCCAGGAGTTGGGGATCTTGGCGCCGGACGGCCCGGAGGAGAGCGTCGGCACCGAGGTGGGGGGGTTGCTCGAACCGACCGGGGTGACGCTGCCCGCGGAAGGCGCCACCGGCGCGCCGCCGGTCGCATGCGAGGCGGCGTGGTGCTTGGCCGGCACCGGCGTGTGGGTCTGGTGCAACGCGCCGGAGCGACCCGGGGCCGGCTTGGACGGCGTGGAGGCGCTGCTCGGCGCCGGCGTGGTGGTGGTGCCGCCCGGAGTGGTCGTCGTGGTGCCCGGCGTGGTCGTCGTCTCGCCCGGGGCCGTCGTCGTCGGCTTGGCCGGCGTTGCGGGGAACTGGAGCGTGGCGCTCGGTCGCTGGCGGTGGGTGGCCGGCGCGTCCTTGGCCGGGCAGGAGATGCGGGCGGTGTGACCGGGGGTCGCATCGGCGGTGACCGAGACCGAGCCGCCGGTCGACGCGGTGCAGCTCCGGGCGCGCAGCGCCGCGGCGGCGGTCGCCTGCGGGGAGCGGTGCCCGCGGTCCGTGAAGAGGTGGGTGAGCTTCAATGCCGGCGTGGCGCCGTGCGGCGGCGTGCCGACGGTGGCCCGGGGCTCGGCCGCCGAGTGCGTTGAGTCCGAGCGAGCCGGCTTGGTCGGCACCTGGCGCTTGGGGTGGGACGTATGCGCCGGCGTCGAGGAGGTGGTCAGCGACGCGGTGGCGGCGGGGCCGGCCGTGGAGCTCGAGTGGGTGGAGGCGGCGACGCCGGCGAATGCGGCGGCCGGCGTGGCGGTGGTGACCGCCACCGCGGTGGCCAGCGCGGCGGCCCGCAGACGGGCGGAGCCGAAGGTCAGCCGGCCGCTGCCGGGCACCGGGGACAGTGTCAGGCGGTGCGGAGTGAGCGGCCGCAGGCGGGGGGCGGGGAGCGCCAGCTCCGGCCAGCCGTCGGCGACGAGCGCGAAGCGGGAGTCGGCGGCCGCGACGATCGCGAGGGGCACGGCGACCGATGCCCGCCACAGCAGCTGGACCCCGCCGTCACCCGCGAGCAGTCGCCGCTCGAGCCCCCAGCTCTCGACGGCCGTGCGCACGGTCTCCTCGCCGGTGATGCCCGCCGACGCGATCAGGAGCTCGGCTCCGGACGGGGCCTCGAGCGTCGCGCCCAGGCGTCCCAGCACGCGCAGGACGGCCCAGTCGGCGTCGACGCGGGCGTAGTCGAAGCGCTCGAGGAATGCGCCGGGATCGATGACTACCACGACGCACCTGGGGCGGTCACTTTGGCGGTCAGCGGCGCGGGCGAAGCGAGCGGGCGGCGTGCGAACTGCGCGAGGGACATATCTGGTTATGTCGTCCGGGAGACCGCGACCCTGGACTACACCAAGGTCTAGGTCCGGCTCGCGTCCCGACCAAGGTCGAGGTTTGAGCCCGCCGTGGGTCTACTTGATGGCGTTGTAGACGTCGAACATCGGCAGGTACATGGCGATGATCATGAACCCGACGATGCCGCCCACGACGACGATCATCAGCGGCTCGAGGATCGAGGTCAGCGCCTTGACCGCGGCGTCGACCTGCTCCTCGTAGAAGTCGGCCACCTTGGACAGCGTGGTGTCCAGGGCGCCGGTCTCCTCGCCGACACGGACCATATTGGTCACGAGCGACGGGAAGATCGACTCGTCGGCCAGCGCGGCGGCGATCGTGCCACCGCCCTGGACGGACTTGTGCACCGCGGCCATCGCCTTCTCGACGACGGTGTTGCCGGCGGTGCGGCCGGTGACGTCGATGCCCTCGAGCATCGGGACGCCCGCGCTGGTCAGCGACGAGAGGGTGCGCGACCAGCGAGCCAACGCGATCTTCTGCACGATCGACCCGATCTTGGCCGGCGCCTTGAGCCGCATCCGATCCCACACCGGGCGCCCGGGCTTGGACCCCTTCCACTTGATGAAGGCGAAGATCAGCGCCGGGACGCCGACCAGCACGAGGTACCAGTGGTGGCGCAGCAGGTTGGAGGCGGCGATCGTGTGGGTGGTCAGCGCCGGCATGGCGCTGTTGAACTCCTTGAACACCCCGGCGAACACCGGGATGATGAACATCAGCATCGCCGTGACGACGCAGATGGCGATGGAGCTCACGACCGCGGGGTAGACCATCGCTGACTTCACCTGGCGGCGCAACTTGTGCTGGGCCTCGAGCTGGTCGGCGACGCGCAGCAGCACGCTCTCCAGGAAGCCGCCGGTCTCGCCGGCGCGGATCATGGCCACGAACAACTCGGAGAAGATCTTGGGATGGCGCGAGAGGGCGCCGGAGAACGACATCCCGCTCTCCACATCCTGGCGGACGGCGATCACGACGCCGCGCAGCCGTTTGTTGGAGGTCTGGGACTCCAGGACCATCATCGCCCGCATCAGCGACAGGCCCGAGGAGATCATCGTCGACAGCTGCCGGGTCATCAGCGCCAGGTCCTCGAGCGAGACCCGTGTGAACCGGTCGAATGACAACTCGGCCGACTTGGTCTTGAGCCTGACCTCCAGCGCCAGCAGGCCGCGGCCCTTGAGCAGCTCGGTGACGGCCTCCTTGGAGTCCGCCTCGACCTCGCCCTTGATCTTGACGCCGACGCTGTCGACGGCGCGGAATGCGTACGCGTCGCTCATTGCAGGTAGCCGTTGCCCGCGGCGCCGTCGACGGCGGTCAACGTGTCGCCCAGCAGGCGCGCGAGCTCGGCCGGGACCGACGCGCGACGCTTGGCCATGTCGCGGGTGATCCTGCCGGCGCGGACCAGTTCAGTCAGCGCGGAGTCCATGGTCTGCATGCCGTGCTCGGCGCCGGTCTGGATGGCGGAGTAGAGCTGGTGGGTCTTGCCCTCGCGGATGAGATTTCGGACCGCCGGGGTGGGAATCAGGATCTCGACGGCCGGGATCCGGCCCGCGCCGTCGGCGGTGGGGAGCAGCTGCTGGGCCACGACGCCCTGCAGCGCCACGCTGAGCATCACGCGCACGTGCTGCTGCTGGTGGGGGGGAAAGACGTCGATGATCCGGTCGATGGTCTGGGGCGCGTCCTGGGTGTGCAGGGTGGCCAGCACCAGGTGGCCGGTCTCGGCGGCGGTCAGCGCCGTCTGGATCGTCTCCAGGTCGCGCATCTCGCCGACCAGGATCACGTCGGGGTCCTCGCGCAGCGCGGCGCGCAGCCCCTCGGAGAAGCTGACCGCGTCGCTGCCCAGCTCGCGCTGGTTGACCAGGCAGCGCTTGTGGCTGTGCAGGAACTCGATCGGGTCCTCAATGGTGAGGATGTGGTCCTCGCGAGTGTTGTTGATCTCGTCGATCATCGCTGCCAGGGTCGTCGACTTGCCCGACCCCGTCGGGCCGGTGACCAGGACGATGCCCCGGGGCAGCCCGGCCAGCTCGTGCACGATCTGCGGCATTCCCAGCTGTTCCAGGGACTTGATGTCCGACGGGATCACGCGCAGGGCGGCGCTGACCGCGCCCCGCTGCAGGTAGGCGTTGACGCGCATGCGTGCGGTGCGCGGCACCGAGTAGCTGAAGTCGACCTGGCGGTTGTTCTCGAACTGCTGGCGCTGGGTGTCGCTCATGATCGAGTAGACGATCTCGCGGGTGTCCTGCACGCTGAGGGGCGGTAGCCCCTCGAGCGGATGGAGCCGGCCGCGCACTCGGATGGTCGGCGGGGCGCCGGCGGTGAGGTGGATGTCCGATGCCCGTCGCTCGAGCGCGGCCAGGACGATGTCGGCGAAATCAGCCATGTGCTCCCAATTCGGCAGGTGGTGTGTTGGACTTGAGCACCGCGGACTAACCGCCGAGTACCCGCAAAACCTCATCGATGCTGGTGACGCCCTGCCGGACCTTCTCGAAGGCGTCGTCGCGCAGCGTTCGCATGCCCTCGGCCCGCGCGGTCTCGGCCAGCCGGTCGGACGACGCGCTGTGCAGCGCCAGGTCACGAATCGCGTCGGAGACGGGCATGATCTCGTACACGCCGATCCGCCCCCGGTAGCCGCTTCCGCCGCAGCGGCCGCAGCCGGCGGCCTCGAACGCCTGGACGTCGCGCTCCCCGGGGAAGCCGGCCCGGGCCAGGAGCGGCGCCTCGAGCGTGATCGGCCGCTTGCAGGTGCACAGGACGCGGGCGAGTCGCTGAGCCACGACGCAGCGGACCGACGAGGCGACCAGGAAGGGCTCGATCCCCATCTCCACCAGCCGCGTGATCGACCCCGGCGCGTCGTTGGTGTGCAGCGTCGACAGCAGCAGATGGCCGGTGAGCGCCGCTTCCACGCTGATCTGGGCGGTCTCGCGGTCGCGGATCTCGCCGACCATGATGATGTCCGGATCTGCGCGCATCATCGCCCGCAGACCGGTGGCGAACGTCAGCCGCGAGCGTGTATTGACCGCCACCTGGGTGATGCCCTCGAGCTGGTACTCGACCGGGTCCTCGATCGTCACGATGTTCCGGTCAGGCGAGTTGAGGGAGTTCAGGACGGCGTACAGGGTGGTCGATTTGCCGGAGCCGGTCGGCCCTGTGACCAGCACCGAACCGTGCGCGTGACGGGTGCCGGCCATCAGGCGCCCCATCGAGTACTCGTCCAGGCCCAGTCGCGGGATCTCGATCAGCGCGTTGGAGCGGTCCAGGATGCGCATGACCACCGACTCCCCGTGGACGGTGGGTAGCGTGACCACGCGGATGTCGATGGCGGTTCCGTCGACGGTGAGGCCGAGGCGGCCGTCCTGGGGCAGGCGCCGCTCGGAGATGTCGAGCTCGCACATGATCTTGATGCGCGAGACGACGCCGGGCACCATCCGCGCCGGGATCCTGGCGATCTCCGTCAGCACGCCGTCCACGCGCAGGCGCACACGCATGTCTCGCGGCTCAGGCTCGAAGTGAACATCGGAGGCGCCATGCGAGACGGCTTGGGAGAGCAGGGTGTTGACCAGGCGGACGATCGGAGTGTCAGTGGCCGCCTCGGGCAGCTCGTAAAACTCAGGGGCTTCGGTGTCCTCCTCGACGGCGTCGCTGACCGCGCTGTCCAGCCGGGTCATCTGGGCGATGACCGCCATGACGTCCTCGCGGGTGGCCACCGCGACCTGGACGCTCATGCCGGTCTGGATCTCGACGTCGTCGATGGCGACGACGTTGGCCGGGTCGGCCATGGCCACGACGAGCGTGCGCTCGCCGATGCGGGCCACCGGCACCAGCTCGCAGCGCCTGGCGACGTCGGCGGGCAGCATGTTGACCGCCGCCATGTCCAGCTTGTACTGCGACAGGTCCAGGAAGTCGAGGCCCAGGCGCTCGGCCACCGCACGGCCGCGCTGCTCGGAGGAGATCACGCCCTCGTCCACCAGCAACTGGTCGGGTGTGGTCCCGGCATCGCGGGCGCCGCGGACTGCCTCCTCGACGCGTTCGCGCGAGGCGAACCCAAGCTCGACGATGACGTCCGTGAGGAAGCGCATCGCGCCGCCGCCGTTGCCGCTGGCGGGCGTGACGGCCGGGGGATGCTGACCCGGTGCGGGCAGGCGGGCGGGATCGGCGCCCGCGGCGACGGCGGCGAAATCTTCGCGCATGGTCCTAGTTATCGACCGTTTGCGCCGGGGATATAGCCCCGCGCGTGAAACGGCCCGGTGGACCACCCGCAACCGACGGTTTACGCGGACCGAACGTCCAGAAGCCGTGCGCCGTGATTCAAGCCCTCGTCCAGTCTGCCGATGATCGGGACGGAACGTCGCACGACGAAGTTTGGAATCTGTGACCGGAGTGTGGGTTCCAGTACGCAACATCCATCTACACAGGAGTGACATATAGATGCTTACGCGTCTTCGTCATCGCGTCCAGGGTCAAGAGGGCTTCACCCTTATCGAGCTGCTGGTCGTGATTCTCATCATCGGCATCCTGGCTGCGGTCGCCATTCCGGCGTTCCTGAACCAGCGTGGTAAGGCTCAGGACGCCAACGTCAAGTCGGACATCAACACGGCTCAGACGGCGGAGGAGACCTATGCCACCAACAATGGCACGGGCACCTACGCCGCCGCCAGCGGGTCCAACGCTACGGCGCTGACCGCGATCGAGCCGACGCTGGCCCAGGCCATGAGCACCACCGGCACTGAGAAGCTGGCGGTCGCGCTGAGCGGCCCGGGCACCACCAGCCCGACTGATCCGACCGGTGCCACCGGTACGCCGGCCACCATCGCGTATTCGATCACGGCGACCTCGCCGTCAAAGGTCGTGTACTACCTGACGAAGTTCCAGGACGGTGGCGTCGCTCGTACCTGCGACACCAGCGCCGCGACCAACGCCTCTGGCTGCAATCTCAACTCCAGCGGCAGTTCGCTCGGGACCTGGGGCAGCTAGTCCCGCCAAGGTTCTGACACCCGTGGCTTAGGCCGCCGAGCGTGAGTCTCCATTCGCGCTCGGCGGCCGGCCGCCACATCGCCTGACCAATCCCACACCTTCCCTCGCCCACTTTCACTCTGCTCATGCCCGCTCTTGCCCTCGACATCAGCCTGGCCGCCGTCATCGGCCTGTGCCTGGGCTCGTTCCTGAACGTCGTGGCGTATCGCCTGCCGGCGGGCATGTCGCTGGTGTCGCCCGCCTCGGCGTGCCCCGGCTGCGGCACCGCGATTCGGCCGTACGACAACGTGCCGGTGCTGTCGTGGTTGATGCTGCGCGGACACTGTCGCGCATGTGACACATCCATTTCGCCGCGCTACCCGCTGACCGAGGCCTTGACCGGCGCGCTGTTTGCCGCGGTGGTCATCGCCAAGGGCGCGAGCCGCGGCGTGTGGCTCGATCTCATCTTCGTCGCCGCGCTCGTGGCGATCACCCGCATCGACCTCGAGCACCGCGTCATCCCCAACCGCATCGTGGCCCCGCTGGCCGTGGCCGCGATCGTGCTGACCGCGGTCCTCGACCCCCATCAGCTGGTGACGCACCTGATTGCCGGCGCCGCCGCCGGGGGCGCACTGTTCGCCATCGTTCTCGCCTACCCGAAGGGGATGGGTATGGGGGATGTCAAGCTGACCGCCGTGATGGGCCTGGTCCTGGGCGCTGCCGTCGCCCCAGCGCTGCTGGTGGCCCTGGTCAGCGGAACGGTGGCCGGGATCGGCGTCATGGCCCGGCATGGAGTTACGGATGGCCGGCGCATGACCATCCCATTCGGCCCGTTCCTGGCCCTCGGCGGCGTCGTCGGAGTCTTTGCCGGCCAGGCCCTTGTCAACGCCTACCTCCATGGATTCGGGCTATGAGCTTCCTCAAGAAAGAGATCACCATGCCTCGCCTGCGAGCGCCCAAGCTCAAGGCGGGCACGTCGCGGGTCGACACGTCCCCGCCGAGCGAGTCGCCGGTGGGCGAGTCGCCGGTGGGCGAGTCGACTGCAATCGAGCAAAAGCGGGGTCGGCGCACGTTGCGCAAGCGGACCGTGGGCAGGCCGTCGCGGAGCCGGGGAGCGTCTTCCAAGGCGTCGCGGCCCCGTCGAACGCTGACGCGGCCGACTCTGACCAAGCCGGCGCTGAAGCGCGCCGGCGCAGGCAGCCGGAGCAAGACCCGCGGCGTGGTCACCGGTCTCGAGATCGGCGCGACTCAATTGATCGCCGCCCAGGCCCGCCTGCAGAACGGGCGGATCGTCGCCGAGCGCGTCGCCGCCCGCCCGCTGCCCCACGGCCTGATGCGCGACGGCTTGGTGATCGACGGCGATCAAATGGCCTCCGAGCTCAAGGCCCTCTTCTCCGAGCATCGCTTCTCCAAGCGGGTCCGGGTCGGCCTGGCCACCCCACGCACGATCCTGCGCGTCATCGACCTGCCGCCGCTGGACGACAAGGACATCAAGGCCGCGCTCATCATGCAGGCGCAGGAGCGGATCCCGATGCCGCTGGATCGTGCGGTCATGGACTACCAGACCGTTGGCTTCGTCGATACGGCGGAGGGACGTCGCCTGCGAGTGGTCGTCGTGGTCACCGAGCGCGAGGGCGTCGAGCGCCTGCTCGACACGCTGCGTCGCGCCGGCCTGCGGCCGGAGGGCATCGATCTCTCCATCTTCTCCGTCATCCGGGCGCTGGGCGAGGTTGACCAGACCCAGGGGCCGGTGCTGTATGCGCAGCTCGGCGACCTGGTCAACATCGCCATCGCCGAGAACGGCGTGTGCCGCTTCACCCGCCAGGCGCCGCAGGGGCTGGCGCTGGTTCTCGGCCGACTGGCTGAGAACCGGGAGATCCCCGTGGACCAGGCCCATGAGTTGTTGCGCGCCGCGGCTGACGCGGGGCCGGCCGAGCCCGGGGATGAGGACGCACTGGCCGTCGCCGACCTGCTGCGGCGCACCGCCGCCGAGCTGGGATCTGAGCTGCGCGCCGCCGCCGAGTTCTACTCCAGCCAGCCCGGCTCGGACACCGTCACCACCGGAGTGGTCGCCGGGCCGCTGGCGCCGCTGCCCGGTTTCGTCGAGGCGCTGTCGCGGGCTTCGGGCCTGAAGCTCAGCTGCGGTGAGGCGCAGGCCACCGGGCCTGACGCGCTTGGCGGGATCGACGCTCGCCTGGCCGCGGTGGCCACGGGCCTGGCCGTGGGGGAGATCGGCTGATGAACGCCGTCAATCTCATCCCATCGGACCGCCGTCGCCGCCGGGTGACCATCTCGGCCAGCCCGGCGACGATGGGGATCGTCGGCGGGCTGGTGCTCGTCCTGGTCGCCTCGCTGCTGTACGTGCTGGCGGCCAACCAGGTGAACTCGCGCCGCGGGGAGCTGGGCCGTGTCACCGCCAACGCCAACAGCTGGAAGGTCGCCGCCGACAGCTACCAGTCCTACGTGAGTGCCGCGCAGGCGCGTACCGCTGAGCTGGCCGACGTCAAGTCGCTGGCTACGCAGCGCTACCAGTGGTCGGTACTGCTCAGCCAGATCGGCGCGCTGATGCCCGCCAACTCCGAGCTGGGCTCGCTCAACGCCACGACGTCTTCTTCGACGTCCGGGTCGACTGCGACCCCGGCGTCGACGACAACCGCCGCCGCGGGGACCCCGGTGCCCACCGTTCAGATCTCCGGCTGCGCCGCCTCACAGTCGGCGGTCGCCCAGACGATGGTGCAGTTGCATCGCATCCCCGGCGTGAGCGCCGTCTCGTTGAGCTCGTCGACGGATTCGGGCGGCTCGGGCAGCGGCAGCTGCGCATACCCCGTCAGCTACGCGATGTCCCTGACCTTCAGCGCCCCCTCGCCGGCCGCCAGCGCCTCAAGTGTGGCACCGACGGGAGCCACCTCGACGGCGTCGGGCTCGACTGCCGCGTCCGCGACGACCACAACAGGAGCGGCCCAATGAACCTCCGTCCCCGAGATCGCGTCGCGATCGGCGTGATCGCCGTCCTGGCGGTATGTGCCGGGTTCTACGTGCTGCTGCTCAAGCCCGAACAGGGGAAGGCAAGCTCACTGGCGGCATCCGTCGCCCAGGAGAAGCAGACCCTCGTCAGCGAGCAGCAGGCCTACACCACCGGCAAGGCAGCGGCTGCATCGCTGAAGACCGACGCCGCCGAGTGGGGATCGCTGCGCCTCGCGGTGCCCGAGCAGTCCGACATCCCCGCCCTGCTGCGTCTGCTCCAGAGCAGCGCCGGCGCGGCGCACGTCCAGATGTCCGCGATCACGCTGAGCAGCCCGACGGCAGCGACGGCGACGTCGTCGACCCCGGCCGGCGCGGCGCCCGCCGCCGGTGCCACCGGCGTTCCCATCTCACTGACGTTTTCCGGCGGCTACAACGCGCTCAACGCGCTGGTCCAGCACCTCGACGGGCTGGTCACCGTGGCGGGTGACAACGTCGTCGCCTCGGGTCCGCTGCTGAGCATCAGCAGCGTGCAGCTGAGCCCGTCTCACCCCAGTCTCACCGTGCAGATGAACGCCACGATCTACCAGCTGGCCGGCGCGAGCCCCGCCGCCGGCTCGACGGGAGGCTGACCATGACCGCGCTTCGTCGAGATCTGATCGAACGCCGACTGTGGGTGCTGATCGCGCTCCTGGTGGTCGCCATCGCCGCCGTGCCGGTGATGCTGCTCAGCAGCGGCGGCGGCAGCGACACCGCGACAGTGCCGGTGCCGCCGTCGGCTTCGGCGCTGCCGAGCCAGTCGACCGCGGAGACGACGCCCGAGGCGGTGCCGACCAAGCTTCTCCCGGCGACGGTCAAGCAGCTCAAGGCGCAGCTGCCGCGGGATCCGTTCTCCGGCGGACAGCCCAAGCTCGCCAGCGTGCCGTCCACGTCGAGTGGCTCCTCGCCGTCATCGTCGACCACGACCACATCGTCGACCACGACCACGACCGCGAGCGCCTCGGCGACGCCGGCCTCGATGGTCTCGCCGTCGCCGGCCACCACGACCAGCACGCCCGCCTCCACGACTCCCACCTCGACAACGACCGGCGCATCGGGTTCGACGTCCTCGTCGGGAGCCGGGTCGCCGTCCGCCATCACGGCGACGGCCAAGCCGGCGACCGTCCAGTCCTGGACGACGTATTCGGTCAACCTCCGTTTCGGTGCCACCTCGAGCACACCGGTCAAGACCGACGTCGCGCGCCTGACGCCGTTGCCCTCGGCCAAGACCCCGGCGGTCATGTTCATGGGCGTCTTCGCCGACGGCACTCAGGCGGTGTTCGCGATCCGCTCGGGCGTGGGCCACACCGGCCCCGGATGGTGCCGGCCCAGCCACACCCAGTGCTCGGCGATCGTGCTCAAGGCCGGGCAGACCGAGCACGTCAGCGTCCCGTCCCCGTCGGGGGGCCAGCCGCGGCCGTACATTCTGCGCGTCACCCGGATGACCGCGAGGGTCACCCACTCGCGCACCGTGGCCCTGGCGGCGTACGACCGCCACTCCGCGGCCGGGCTGTGCGAGCTGGACCTGGCCAACCCCGTCAGCTTCAGCCAGACCGAGGGCACGGTGACCAACGTCGCGTCGGCGGCCTGCAAGAAGCAGAAGTCGCCGGTTCCGTTCTCCCCCGACTTCGTCACCGCGCGGTGACCTTCATCCTCCAGCAGGCCCTGCAGTACCTGTCCGACCAGGACGGCTCAGACCTGCACGTGAAGGTGGGCTCTCCGCCGATGGCCCGCATCGCCGGGGAGCTCCAGCCGCTGCCGGTCACCGATTCGCTGACCAGCCGCGACACCGAGCAGGCCCTGCACGAGATGCTGACTGACCCCAACCGGGTCCAGGAGCTCGAGTCCGAGGGCGAGGTCGACTTCGCCTATGCCGTTCCCGGGTTGGCCCGGTTCCGTGTCAACGCGTTCCGTCAGCGCGGGTCGATCTCGATCGTCTGCCGCCGCATCCCGTACGGGGTGACCACGATCGAGGAGCTCGGGCTGCCCGAATCGGTGCGCGACCTCGCCGAGGAGCCCCGCGGGATCGTCCTGGTTACCGGCACCACCGGCTCGGGCAAGTCCACGACTTTGGCGGCCATGGTCGATCACGTCAACACGATCGCCTCGCGTCACATCGTCACCATCGAGGACCCGATCGAGTTCCTGCACGCTGACAAGCGCAGTGTCATCAACCAGCGCGAGATCGGCACTGACACCGGTTCGTTCGGACGGGCCCTGCGCCGCGTGCTGCGCCAGGACCCGGACATCATCCTCATCGGCGAGATGCGCGACGAGGAGACCGTACGCACCGCCCTGTCCGCCGCCGAGACCGGCCACCTGGTCCTCTCGACGCTGCACACCGCCGACGCCTCAGAGACGATCAACCGCGTCATCGACTTCTTCCCGCCCCACCAGCACCGGCAGGTGCGGGCGACCCTGTCCTCGAACCTCAAGGGCGTCATCTCCCAGCGGCTGATCCCCGCCACCAACGGTGGCCGGGTGGCCGCGCTGGAGATCCTGCGCGCCACTGGTCGCGTCCGCGACGCGATCATCGACCCCGACCAGACTGTCCAGTTGCCGTCGATCATCGCCGAGGGCGGCTACTACGGCATGCAGACCTTCGACCAGGCGCTCTACGCCCAGGTCTCCGCCGGCCGTATCTCCCGCGAGTCGGCGCTCGCCGCCGCCACCAGCCCGCAGGACTTCAAGCTCCTGCTCGCCGCCGAGGGCCGCGTCGGCACCTCGATGGACGACGTCTTCGAGCAGGCGGCGGTCTAGGCTCCCGGTCCTCCGCGGGCGTGCCGCAGTCGCGGCTCGCTCCCGGTCCTCCGCGGGCGTGCCGCAGTCGCGGCTGGTCGTCCGTGGGGCCGTCAGAGGGGTATCGGCGAACGTCAACGGCGGCCTATCGAAGGTGGCCCGGACGGTGCATGGCAGGTCCCTGGGCGTACGCAAACGCCCCAATCGGTGGCCGTTGAGAGTTGTGTGGGGCGTTTGCCGTCGTGACGACGGCAAACATCCCGGCGGGCTCGGAGGAGTCGTTGGTTGGGACGTTTGCCGACGGTTGTAGGCCGGGTGTTGCCTTGGGCAACGAAACGGGCCACCGCGGTGCCCCATCGTTGCCCGCCGTTTTTCGCGCGACGCCAACCGGGGTGCGGCCGCACCCCCACCGCGTCGGCCGGCGACGTCAGCCGCGTCAGCCGGCGACGTCAGCCGGGTCAGCCGGCGACGTCAGCCGGGTCAGCCGGCGACGACGATCGGGTCGGCCGGCGACGGCAGCCGGGTCAGCCGGGTCAGCCGGCGAGCCTAGGCGGCGCGCTCAGCGAGCTCGCTGGCGAGGATGACGTTGAGCTCGCGCCAGTCGATGGTGCTGAACGCCTCGACCACGCGAGGGTCGAAGTGCGAGCCCGCCTGGGCCTGGATCTCAGCCAGGGCGCGGTCCTCGTCCCAGGCCTTCTTGTAGGGGCGCTCGTGGGTGAGCGTGTCCCACACGTCGGCCAGGGCGGTGATCCGCCCGGAGAGGGGGATGTCAGTGCCGGTCAGGCCGGCCAGGTAGCCGTTGCCGTCCCAGCGCTCGTGGTGGGTCCGGGCGATCTCGCCGGCCAGGCGCAGCACCGGCGAGCGGGCCGAGGCCAGGATCTGGGCCCCGATCTCGACGTGGCGCATCATGTGCATCCACTCGGCCGGGGTGAGCTTGTCCGGCTTGAGCAGGATCCGGCGGGACATGCCGACCTTGCCGATGTCGTGCAACGGCGCGGCATCGCGGAGCATGTCGACGAACGAGTCGGGAAGGTCCAGTGCCTGGCCGATGAGAGCGGCACCGATCCCCACGCGCTGGGCGTGATGGTAGGTGTCGTCGTCGTGATAGTCGGCGATGGCGGCGAGCACTGAGAGGCTCTCGCGCGCGGTGTCCAGGTCTGAGCTGCGATCGCGCAGGACGTCGCTGAGGCCCGTGTCGCGGTGGTCGAGGCGCTGCTGCAGCGAGTGCGTGTACAGCGCGTTGCGCACCCGGAAGAGCAACTCGCCGGGCGCCACCGGCTTGGCCACGAAGTCGCGCACGCCCAGCAGAACGGCGCGGTCGCGCGTGTCCGGGCTGACGTCGTCGGTGACGACGAGCACCGGCAGGCTCTCAGGCGGCTCGATCAGGTGGCGGATCTTGGCCAGTACCTGGAACGCGAACCCGGGCATGTCGAGATCGAGCACGATCAGGTCGGGGCGCTCGCTGGCGCACAGTTGGGGGGCGTCGGTCGGCTCGCCGGTGCTGAGCACGTCGGTGTAGCCGGCCTGGGCCAGCGTGTGACAGACGGATTCGCGGCGGGCGCGATCGCCGTCCACAACCAGAAGGCGCATCTGGGAGAACTCGGTCATCGGGCCCAAACCGTGGTCATCGTCCGTCCTTGATCTTGGAAGACTGCGTGGCGAGGGGCCGCTGGGGCCGGCCACTGGGACTGTTATCGGCAGATTGCGACCGCCCTTGACCCATCGCGGGCGGTGTTCGTCAAACGCGCGCGTAGATACGCCTCGCGCGCGCGTGCAACATCGGTCCGCCGGTGCCGATCGCGGCTCAAGCCCGGGCGGCCGGTGCCGACTAGCTCATCAGACCTTCGCCGTTTCGCTCATGTCCTCAGATCATTCGCCAGCCAGGCTGTCCCGCTTCCGATCCCGCTTTCAGGGTTGGCACCGCGCCGGCTCCGAGTCCGGCTTCTCGCTGATCGAGGTGCTGGTCAGCGCGCTGATGGTCGGCCTGATCGCCGCGGCCGCGGCGACCGCGCTCATCTCCAGCGCGCACTTCAGCGGCGACCAGCAGCTGCGTTCCCAGGCGGATGTGATCGCCAACCAGGATCTCGAGCGTCTGCGCGGCATGTCGGATGAGCAGCTGGGCGGCCTGAACCAGACCCGTACGGTCACCCTGCCCAGCGGCCAGAGCTTCACGGTCACCTCGACCTCGACCTATGTCAACACGAGCGGCGCCTCGAGCTGCACGTCATCGGCCGCGTCGTACTACAAGCTGACCACCAACGTCAGCTGGACCGAGTCATACACCAACCAGTCGCCGAGCATCACCGACGAGTCACTGCTGTCGCGCCCGGTCAGCGGTGACCTGCTGACCGACGTCAAGGATCCCACCGGCGCCCCGCTTCAGGGCGCCACCGTCAACGCGACGGGAGCGAGCAACCAGACCGGCACGACTGACAGCAACGGCTGCATCGTCTTCGCCGGGCTGACCCCGGGGTCATACACCGTCGCGCTGTCCAAGACCGGGTACGTCGATCCGAACGGCAACAGCGCGCCGAGCGGCACCGCGACCGTGACCACCACCGGCATGGCGTCGCCCTCCGGGCTGCCCTTCCGCCTCGGCCAGGCGGGCTCGATCGTGGGAACGTTCGGGACCTACAGCGGCGCGGGCGGCCAGGCCGACGGCCTGTCGTGGCTGGGGACCGGAGCGGGGCTCGGAATGACGACGCCCGGGATCGTGACCGCCACCTCGGCGGCGGCGGGCTTCACCAGCGCCCTGCTCTATCCGTTCGACACCTCGGCGACATCTCCGGCCACCTACAGCAGCAACTACCAGGTGTACGGCGGCCAGTGCGCGCAGCAGATGCCCCCTGCGGGCTCCGACCAGCAGAGCGTGAGCCCTGGTTCGACGGGCGCGACCGACACGATCCAGGAGCCGCTGCTCGACATCAACAGCGTCACCTACAACGGGGGCGCGGTCAAGCCGCTGCACATCAGGCTGACCTTCACCGGGACGGGCTGCAAGAACGGCACCAACGACAGCTGGTATCCCAGCCTCATCGCCAGCCCGACCGCCGCGCCGGCGCCGGCCAATGGCTGGCTGGCCTATCCGGGGCAGCCGTACGCCGGCTCCGGTCAGGGGACGTTGACGGTCTGTGCGGACTACAGCAACCACAAGGCGAGCGTCACGGCGACCAATGCGAGCTTCACGCAGCCCAACTACGTCTCCGCCATCGCGATCAGCAGCTCGTCCGGGACGGGGACATGCTGAGCGCGCGACGGTATCGCCGCCGCTCGCGTGCCGCCTCCGAGGGCGGGTACACCCTGGTCGAGCTGTGCGTCGCCATGGCGGCCGGCACCATCGTGATCATTGGCCTGTTCTCGATCCTGATCGTGGTGCTGCACCAGACCCAGCGCACCTGGACTCGCGTCAGCGCCACGCGTCAGGCCCGCCTCGCCTTCGCCAACATCGAGAACGAGCTCCATTCCGCCTGCGTCGACGGCAGCCCGCCGATCCAGACCGGCTCGACGGCCACCAGCGCCCAGTTCATCAGCTATTACGGCGACGGCGCCAATCCCACGCCGGTGTGGCACGTGGTGACGTTCAACGCCTCGGCTGGGACGCTGACCGACGCCAGCTACAACGTCAGCGGCACCGCGCCCGACTGGACCCAGGGCAGCCTCGTCTCGACCAACTCGCTGCTGAGCAACGCCGCCCAGGACGGAACGACGCCGGTGTTCCAGTACTACGCCTACAAGGCGGAGTACACGGACTCCGCCGGCAACGTGTATTGGATCGTCCCTGATGGGACCAACCTGGCGCCCGGGCAGACGGGTACGCCGGTCAACGCGCCCCTGAGCGCCTCAGGGTCAGGGCTGTCGGCCAGCGATGCCGACAACACCGTGGAGGTCGTCATCAACCTGCTCGTCGGCGCCGCCGGGGATGGCTTGGCCAAGCCGTCGCTGAGCGCCGCCGACGACCCGGTCACGGACGCGATCTCCCTACGTCTCACCACTCCTCCCGACTACGTCCCGTCGGGAGCCGCCGCGGAGGGTTACGAACCATGTCAGTGATTGTGCGTCGCGCTGTCGCCGCCGGCCGGCGGCTCCGGGCCCGGGTGAGCTCCGAGAACGGGTTCACCATGATCCTGGCGATCAGCGTCCTGGGGGTCACGGCCATGCTGACCGGGGCGCTGCTGCTCACCGTCAACAGCGACGTGACATTGGGCAAGGCCGACCTCAACGGCAAGCAGGCCTACGCGGCAGCCCAGGCAGGGGTGCAAGCCTACCTGTACAACCTCAACAACAACTCCACCAACTCCTCATGGTGGGAGACGTGCTCCAACGACACGGTGGCCCAGACGGCCGTGCCCGACGCCACCACCGGCGCCACCTACTCCTACGCGCCGGTGCCGGCCAACGGGAACACGACGTGCCTCACCGCCAACCCGGTCGGCTCGCTGATCGACAACAACACCGGGACCCTGCGGCTGAAGTTCACCGGATACGCCGGGGCGCAGACACGCACGATCGTGTCCAGCTTCCGGACGCTCAGCCCGCTGTCGTTCCTGTGGTACACGGTGTACGAGACCGAGGACACGAGCATCGACTCCACCGACAACTGCGCCCGGTTCTACTACCAGAGCCCCGGTCCTGGTTCGGGCTGCGACATCTACTGGGTCACCGGCGACCACATGAACGGGCCGATGTACACCCAGGACCAGTTCCTGGTTGAGAGCGGCGATTCGCCCACGTTCGGGCGCAACTCCGAAGACGACATCGCCAGCCAGGCGCCGACCCGCAGCGCCGGCGCGATCTGCGCCGGCAACAACTGCCAGAACGCGAGCGTCCTGGGAACCGCCGAGCCTGATGTGACCCCGCAGGTGCCGCTGCCCTCCGACAACTCCAACCTGCTCACCGACGCCCAGAACCACGGCCTGGTCAAGCCCGGGACGCTCACGTTGAATGTCAGCGGCACGACCGCGACCGGTTGGGACTGCACCAGCTCGTCGGCGAGCTCGTGCACCGCGCTGTCGATCAACCTGGCCACCGACCCGATCATCTATGCCACCAACGCCACGGGCTGCAACAGCACCTACAACCCGACCAGCGTGACCTACCCGACGCTCACCCCCACCACGGGCCAGACCGCCTACTACGGGCCCTGCGGCGACATCTACATCTCGGGCACCTACAGCGCCCCGCTGACGATCGCCGCGGCGGACGACGTGATCGTCACCGGCAACCTGCTCAACTCGACGGACTCCGCTCCCACCGGCACCGGCCAGCTCAGCGGCTCGGCCACGTTGGGACTCGTCGCCAACCAGTACGTCCGGGTCATGCACCCGTGCACCAACGGCTACGGGAACCCCGACGTGACGATCGACGGCGCCATCCTCACCCTCCAGCACTCGTTCTTCGTCGACAACTACTCCTGCGGCGGCACGCCGCAGGGGAAGCTGACCGTGCACGGGGCCATCGCCCAGTATTTCCGCGGCATCGTCGGGACCGTCGGTGCGAGCGGCTACCTCAAGAACTACAACTACGACGACCGGCTACAGCTGATCCTGCCGCCGTATCTGTTCGATCTGCAGAACACCGAGTGGACGGTGTTCCGCGAGACGCTGTGCGACAGCTCGAGTACCACGAGCGCCGCCAGCTGCTCAGCCTGACGCCGGCGTGACCACGCCGGCCAGGCGCTCGGCCACGCGCCCGTAGCGGCGGGCGGTGTCGGGGGTGCGGGCGGCTCGGGCCACCACCTGGCGGTCGCCGACGATGACGGTGGCCAGCCGCGCGCGGGTGATCGCGGTGTAGAGCATCTCGCGCCGGAGGAAGAACGCGCCGGCCGCGGGGTGGGCGACGATCACCGCCACCGGCAGCTCGATGCCCTGGCCGCGGTGCACGGAGCAGGCGTAGGCCGGGACCAGCCGGTCGGCGTCCTCGGGGGCCAGCCGGAAGACCGCGTCGTCGGCGCCCAGGATCAGCGCGGCGCCCTGCTCGTCGTCGTCCTCCTCGGCGCCGTCGCCCACCTCGTCCAGCAGGCGCAGCACCGTCCCGTTCATCAGCCCCAGGTCGTGGAGGTTGCGCCCGGTCATCATCAGCTTGTCGCCGATCCGCAACCTTCCCCCGCGCACCGCAGGCCCATCCGGATTCAGCGCCGCCCGAAGGGCGTCATTGAGAGCGTTGATCCCGAGCTCGCCTTTGTAGACGGGCGCGAACACCTGGATGTCGCGCACCGGGTCGACGCCGTAGTGGCCGGGCAGCCGCTCGGCGACGAGCGACACGATCTCGGCGAGGCCGTCCCGCGGCGCTGGCCGCTCGATCAGGAACAGGTCGCGGCGCATCCCGTCGGCGGGCCGGAACTCGGGCACGATGCCGCGCCGGATCGCGTGCGCCCCCTGGACGATCATCGAGTCGGCAGCCTGCCGGAAGATGTGGGTCAGGCGCGTCGTCGGGACGGCCTCGGAGGCGACGAGCTCGGCGAATGGCTTTCCCGCCCCGACCGGCGCCAGCTGATCGGCATCGCCGACCAGCACGACGTGGGTATCGGGGCCGACCGCCCGCAGCAGCACGACGAGCAGCTCAAGGTTCGCCATCGAGGTCTCGTCGACGATCAGCAGCTCGCAGACGAGCGGATCGTCCGCGTCGCGCGTGGGGCCCTCTCCCGGGATCCAGCCGAGCGCCGAGTGCACGGTCCGGGCGGTGAGGCCTCCGCCGGTCTCGCTCATCCGCACCGCGGCGCGGCCGGTCGGCGCCACCAGCATGACGCGGCCCCCGCGCGCGGCCGCCTCGGCGGCGATCGTCCGGATCGACGACGTCTTGCCGGTGCCGGGGCCGCCGGTGATGACCGACAGTCGATGCTCGAACGCAGCTTCCAGCGCGCCGAGTTGCTCGTCGGTGAGCGCGCCTCGGTCGATCGCCCGATCCTCGTCGGCCGCCAGCTTCTCGGAGGGGTCGGCCACGCACAGCTCCCCGACTCGCTCGGCGAGCT